>CAVVRQ010000027.1:0-33273 GCA_963750665.1 uncultured beta proteobacterium | reverse complement strand
TCCCAGTGTGACGGCAGCCATAGTTGCACCTTTTGTAAAAATACCTTGCACTAATTTTAAGTAAGGTGCAACTTTTCTCATAATAGGGTTAACCCTTATCTAATTGAAAAAATACAAGACTATTTTGGAACAACTTCAGGCTAGCATAGTGCAAAATTGAATGCTCAGGAGTCAGCCATGCCAGTGGTCGTTGTTGCCAATCGAAAAGGCGGTGTGGGCAAATCCACGCTGTCTACCCACATTGCGGGTTATTTTGCCTCGCGCGGCCACACGGTCATGCTGGGCGACGCAGATCGCCAACAGTCTTCACGCCTTTGGCTTGGGTTGCGCCCCAGCGCGGCCCGCCCCATCACCTCCTGGGAACTGGGTACCGACCTGATCGCCAAGGTGCCCAAAGGCACCAGTCATGTGGTGCTCGATACGCCCGCCGGGCTGCATGGCGGACGCTTCAACGCCGTTCTGAAGATGGCTGATAAAGTCGTTGTGCCGCTGCAACCCAGTGTTTTTGATATTTTTGCCACGCGGGCCTTTCTGGACCAGTTGTGGCAGTACAAACATCACGAAAGACTGCAGATTGGCCTAGTCGGCATGCGGGTCGATGCAAGGACCATTGCGGCTGACAATTTGCATGAATTTGTGAATACTTTAGGCTTGCCAGTGCTGGGCTACCTACGCGACACGCAAAACTATATTCACCTGGCGGCGCGAGGTCTCACGCTCTTTGATGTGACGCCGAGCCGGGTTGAAAAAGACTTGGCACAGTGGCAACCGATCTGCCGCTGGCTCGACAGGTCAGCGCACGATCATTCATGAGGCGACAATCCAGGCCCAAGCAACGCCCGCGCATTCGCTCGAGACTGCAGCAGTTGGCAGTAGCCGTCGTGCTGGCTGGATGTACTTCAAGCCCATTGCCACCGCCGGTGGCCCGGTTCACGCCCAGCGCCCCGATACCGGTTGCGCCCGCATCGCGACCCACACCGCTTCCCGACCTGGGAATTTCAGAGGCCACCAGCGCGAAAGACTACCGTCTTGATGCCGCCACTCATTTGTACCGCAAAAATGCCGCCCGCATCTATCACGGCAAGTTGCCGCCCATGCTCTACGCCGTGGGTGTGCTGCAAACTGACATTGATCGACACGGTGGCGTCACTCGCACCCGTTGGCTCAGGCCACCCAAACATGCGCCGGAAGTGATCGCCGAGATCGAGAAAATGGTCCGTCTGACAGCACCCTACCCGGCACCGGCACGGTTGGGGCGGGGTCACTTTCACCGAGACCTGGTTATGGCACAAGAGCGGCCTGTTTCAGTCTGCATTCACTGACCCAGGGGCAAACTCTAAGGCGCAGGCTGGTGCCGGTCAAGGGTGCCTTGCCCATCTGCGGCTTGCTCAGTCTGCTCCAGCAATGGACGCCGCTGTGCTGGCAGGCAAGCGCTTTGACTTGCTGCAATGAACAGATAAAAAACAGCCGTCGTTGCGTTGGAGGGCTCGCTTTCGCGCTACAGTCACGCCACTCAAAGCTAACCAGGAGACTTCACTACAAAAGAACTTTCAGCAGCCGAAGCCAGCTTGCGCGACGCCACACGTGACTACCACCGTCTGCCCACACGCGGCAAGATCTCGGTCAACGCGACCAAGCCCCTGTCCAATCAGCGTGATTTGGCACTGGCCTACTCGCCGGGCGTCGCCTACCCGTGCCTGGAAATTCAGGCCAATCCGGATCTGGCTTATGAGTACACCAGCCGCGGCAACCTGGTCGGTGTGGTGACCAACGGCACGGCGGTACTGGGGCTGGAGATATTGGCCCGCTCGCGGGCAAGCCCGTGATGGAAGGCAAGGCCTGCCTGTTCAAGAAGTTTGCCGGCGTCGATGTCTTTGACATTGAGTTGGCCGAGCACGACCCGGACAAACTGATCGAGATCATCGCCGCGCTGGAGCCCACGCTGGGTGGCATCAACCTGGAAGACATCAAGGCACCGGAGTGCTTTTATATCGAGGAAAAGCTCAAGGAGCGCATGGGTATTCCGGTCTTTCACGACGACCAGCATGGCACCGCCATCATCTCCAGCGCGGCACTGCTCAACGGCCTGGAATTGGTGGGCAAGAATATTGCCGATGTCAAGGTGGCCGTCTCAGGCGCTGGGGCGGCAGCGCTGGCCTGTCTGAACGTGATGGTTGGTCTGGGTTTACAAGTCAAAAATGTGTACCTGTGTGACTCCAAAGGCGTGGTTTATGAAGGCCGCCCCGGCGGTTATGACAAGTCCAGGCATGCCACGCCCAGGTGACTGGGCTGCGCACGCTGGCCGACGCGGTCAACGGCGCAGACGTGTTTTTGGGTTGTTCAGCGGCCGGTGTGCTGACGCAAGACATGGTCAAGAGCATGGCACCCAAGCCGATCATCCTGGCGCTGGCCAACCCCGAGCCTGAAATTCGCCCCGAACTGGCGAAAGCGGTGCGGCCGGACTGCATCATTGCCACGGGTCGCTCCGACTATCCGAATCAGGTCAACAACGTGCTCTGTTTCCCGTACATTTTTCGCGGTGCGCTGGACTGCGGTGCCACCAAGATTACCGAGGAGATGAAGCTCGCCTGTGTGCGTGAGATTGCCGATTTGGCCAAGGCCGAAATCAGCGAGGAAGTGGCCAATGCCTACGCCGGTCAGGAGCTTGCCTTCGGCACCGATTTCATCATTCCCAAGCCCTTCGACTCGCGTCTGATCCTGCGCATTGCGCCGGCCGTGGCGCTCGCCGCCGAAGCCTCGGGTGTGGCCAAACGCCGATCAAGGACATGGCGGCCTACCGCCAGACCTTGTCGCGTTTTGTCTATTCCACCGGCATGCTGATGGAGCCGGTGTTCAACGCGGCTCGTGTCCGCGCCCACGGTACCAAGCGCGTTGCCTATGCCGAGGGCGAAGACGAGCGGGTGCTGCGCGCAGCGCAGATCCTGCTTGAAGGCGGCCTGGCGCGACCCGATCCTGATCGGCCGCCCGGCCGTGATCGAGGCGCGCATTGCCAAGGCCGGCCTGCGACTCCAATTGGGCAAGGACGTGGACTGTGTCAACCCCGAAATGACCCACGTTTTCACCAATACTGGGAAACCTACCACGAGCCTGCTAGGCCGCAGCGGTGTCAGCCCGGAAGCTGCCAAAGCGGCGGTGCGTCGATCCACTACCACCATCGGCGCGCTGATGCTCAAGCTCGGCGATGCCGATGCCCTGCTGTGCGGCCTGCACGGACGCTTTGACAGTCACCTGGATCACATCCGTGATGTCGTTGGCCTCAAACCGGGTGCCACCGGCTTTGCCACGCTGAATGCGCTGATGCTCGAAAGACACACGCTGTTCATCGCCGACACCTTCGTCAACGAAGATCCGAGCGCCGAGCAATTGGCCAGCATCGCGCTGATGGCCACGCACGAAGTGCGCCGCTTTGGCCTGCCGCCCAAGGTGGCGTTTCTGTCGCACTCAAGCTATGGCTCGTCGAGCCGCGCTTCAGCCCGCAAGATGCGCCTGGCGCGCGACCTGTTCAAGGCGATGGCGCCTGAGGTCGAATGCGATGGTGAGTTGCAGGGCGACGCGGCCCTGTCGGAAGACATCCGCAGCGGCTAACCTGCTGGAAACTACCCTGACGGGTGAGGCCAACATCCTTATTTGCCCGAATCTGGATGCGGCCAACATTCTGTTCAACGTGCTCAAAGTCACCGGCAGCAACGGTGTCACGGTCGGACCGATCCTGCTCGGAGCGGCCGCCACAGCGCACGTCCTGACACCCTCTTCGACTGTCAGACGGGTCGTCAACATGACCGCGCTGGCGGTGGCTGACGTGAGCGCACTGCGCTAAATTGACAATAACATCGCTATAATCCGAGGTTTTTCTGGCAAAGCTCCGCTGCCTGATCATTTTTTAGCGGGGAAAACACGCACGATAGCCGTTCAATGGCCCGATCTTCCATTGGCCTCAATCTGCATCTTTTGGATACCATTGATTAATGACCACTATTCGAATCAAAGAAAACGAACCATTTGACGTTGCCTTGCGTCGCTTCAAGCGCACCATTGAAAAGCTGGGCCTTTTGACTGACTTGCGCGCACGCGAGTTCTACGAAAAGCCCACCGCCGAGCGCAAGCGCAAGAAGGCCGCCGCCGTCAAGCGCAACTACAAGCGCATTCGCGCCATGCAGTTACCCAAGAAGATGTACTAATCTGAAGCCTTGCGGGACAGACCGCAGTTACACGAAGTGAACAAGCTCTGTCCTCAACTCGATTAGAAAAAAAGCCCGCCGGAGATACTCAGGCGGGCTTTCTTTATGTCAGATCGCATCCATTTGACAACGCTTAAAAAGGAGTTCACCCATGTCACTCAAAGATCAAGTCACCGAAGACATGAAAAATGCCATGCGCGCGCACGATAGCGCACGCCTGGGCACGATCCGGTTGTTACTCGCGGCCTGCAAGCAAAGGGAAGTCGATGACCGCATCGTGCTCGACGACGCGGCCGTGGTAGCAATCGTTGACAAGCTGATCAAGCAGCGCAAAGACTCGATTGCCGCCTTCACCCAGGCCAATCGCATGGACCTGGCCGATAAGGAAGCGGCCGAGATCAAAGTGCTCGAAGCCTACTTGCCACAACGCCTGAGCGCTGCTGAAGTGGCCAGCGCCGTCAGGGCCATCGTGACCCAACTCGGTGCCAAAGGCCCGGGCGACATGGGCAAGGTGATGGGCGCGGTAAAAGCCCAATTGGCCGGCAAAGCCGAAATGGGCCAGTTGTCCGCCGCCGTCAAAGCCGCGCTGGCGGGTTAGCTCCCCGCCACTTTCATCCGGTTGACCAGCATCGAGCCAATCGTCTTGGCACCATAGTTGTAGCGGTCCGCTCCCACGGCCTCGATGCCTTTGAGCATGGTTTTCATGTTGCCGGCGATGGTGATTTCCTGCACCGGGTAGGCGATGCGGCCTTTTTCAACCCAGAAGCCACTGGCGCCGCGCGAATAGTCGCCGGTCACGTAGTTCACGCCCGAGCCCATCAACTCGGTAGCAAACAGGCCCGTGCCGAGTTTTTCCAGCATCGCATCCAGATCGTCACTGGCGCGCGTCAGGCGCGATGTGAAGCTCAGGTTATGCGAACCACCCGCGTTACCGGTGGTCTTCAGGCCGAGCTTGCGCGCCGAATAGCTGCTCAGAAAATAGCCCTGAATACGCCCGGCCTCGACCACTTGGCGCGCCTTGACCCGCACGCCCTCATCATCAAAGGGTGAACTGCCTTTGCCGCGTTTGACGAACGGGTCTTCCAGAATATCAATGTGTTTGGGCAACACCTGTTTGCCCAATGAGTCCAGTAGAAAGGAACTTTTGCGGTACAACGCGCCGCCGCTGATGGCCTGCACTAGACCGCCCAGCAGGCCCGCCGCCAGCGGTGACTCAAACAGAACCGGGCATTCGGTCGTCGCAATCTTGCGCGCATGCAAGCGGCTCAAGGCGCGCTCAGCGGCATAGCGGCCAACCGCTTCGGGCGAAGCCAATTCTTGCGCATCGCGCTGTGAGCTGTACCAGGCATCACGCTGCATGTCGCTGCCGCTGCCCGCAATCGGCGACACCGACAAGGAATGGCGCGAACTGGCATAGCCGCCCCGAAAACCGTGCGTGTGGGCAGCAAAAAAATGCGATTGCTGCGCCGACACCGCAGCACCTTCGCTGTTCGTGATGCGCTTGTCGGTTTGCAGCGCCGCCGCTTCGGCAGCCAGCGCCATGCTGGCGGCCTGTTCACTATCGATAAGCCACGGAAAAAATAAATCAAGGTCGGTGCGCTGCTCGTGGGCTTGGGCAATATCTTGCGCATCGGGCAAGGCCGCAAACGGATCCTCGGCAGTGAAACGCGCAATGTCACAAGCCGCTTGCACGGTCTGCTCGATGGCCGCTTGCGAAAAATCCGAGGTGCTGGCATTGCCACGGCGCTGTCCCAGGTAAACCGTCACACCCAGCGATTTGTCGCGGTTGCGCTCGACGTTTTCCAGCTCGCCCTTGCGCACCGACACGCTCAGGCCGCAGCCCTCGGACGCTTCGGCACCAGCAGCGGTGGCACCAATCCTTTTGGCGTGCGCCAGGGAACGGTCCACCAACTCTTCGAAAAATGGACGGCTATAGCTAAAGCCGTTGTCGGTGCTGGACTGAGCCGACATTGCGGGCTTGGAGGTGTTTGGTTTCTTCATACGGACGGCTATGATACTTGGCTATGTCACGCAAACTCAAAAAAGGTTATTTCGTGCGCGGTGAATTTGTCGCCGAAGGCAGCGAACGCGATCTGGAGCTCAAGCGCGAGCTCAAAGGAACGGACGAGCAAAGCCGCACCGACCTCAAGCGCGAAAGCACCGAAGTGCAGAAATTGGGGGAAGACCTGTTGACGCTGCGCGCCGACCTGATGGCGCGGCTGGACTTGAGCGAAAAGCTCAAGGACGCTGTGGTCGAGGCCAAGCGCATTACCAACTTCGAGGGTAAACGCCGCCAGATGCAATATATCGGCAAACTGATGCGGCTGCTCGATCCAGCCACGCTGGAGACCGTGCGCAGCACACTGCACGAGCAAAACAATGGCTCGGCGCAGGAAAATCTGGCGCTGCACCACGCCGAGACCTGGCGTGACCGGCTGGTGGCCGACGAAAGCGCCTTTGGTGAATGGCTTGACCAACGCCCGCAGACCGATGCCCAACAGTTGCGCGCACTGATTCGCCAGGCACGCAAGGATGCCAAGCCGGAGAAACCCGGTGAAGCAGTGCGCCACGGTCGCGCCTATCGGGATATTTTTCAGATCGTGCGCGAGCAGCTCGGCGCGTCTGAAGAGCCCATTACCGGAGAACAAGCATGAGCACCACCCCGTTCGACCCGATCAAGATTGGCGTCGTGTCGATCAGCGACCGCGCCTCCAGCGGTGTCTATGTCGATCAAGGCCTGCCTGCCTTGCAAGACTGGCTAACGCGTGCCCTGAAAAACCCGCTGCAGTTTGAGCCGCGTTTGATTCCGGATGAGCAAAGCGCCATCAGCGCGAGCTTGATTGAGCTGGTCGATGCCGGTTGCGCGCTGGTGTTGACCACCGGCGGCACCGGCCCCGCCCTGCGCGACGTCACGCCAGAGGCCACGCTGGCAGTGGCGCACAAGCTCATGCCCGGGTTTGGGGAGCAGATGCGCCAGATCAGCCTGCAATTCGTGCCGACCGCGATTTTGTCGCGCCAAGTGGCGGTGATCCGCAATCAGACCCTGATCATTAACCTGCCGGGCCAACCGAAGGCGATTGCGCAAACCCTTGAAGGTCTGCGCGGCCAGGACGGCGGGCTCATCATGGCCGGCATTTTTGCGGCCGTGCCCTACTGCATTGATCTGATCGGCGGGCCGTATCTGGAAACCGACGCAGCGGTGTGCAAGGCGTTTCGGCCGAAGGCGGCCATCCGCCAATATTCTTGATAAAATCTCCTTCTAACACCCGTCCACATTGCTCAAGCAGCTATCTAATATATAGCAACCAGGGCTACTTTCCAACCAACTGATTGAGCTTTTCCGCCTCAAAGTGCTCGTGCAAGGCGGCGTCGCCCGGCACGCAATCGGGGTCGCTGGCGGCGCGATGCGCCTGCAGTATCTCAATGGCTTTCCACAGCATCGCAATCTGGTGCTCCTGCGTGGCGGCGTTGTCGATCAGGCCGCGCATGGCCTGGCTCAGCGGGTCATCATTTTGCGTCACGCCGTAGGCCGAGAAACCCATCTTGGAGGCGGCTTCCTCGCGCTTGACGTCGAGTTCGGCCACAATGATGCGCGCCGGGTTGCCCACCGCCGTGGCACCCGCGGGCACCGGCTTGGTCACCACCGCGTTCGACCCCACTTTGGCACCATCGCCGACGGTAAAGCCACCCAACACCTGGGCACCCGCCCCCACGACCACATTGCGACCCAGCGTCGGATGACGCTTGACGCCCTTGTAGAGTGAAGTGCCACCCAGCGTGACGCCTTGATAGATGGTGCAGCCGTCGCCAATCTCAGCGGTCTCACCCACCACCACGCCCATCGCGTGGTCGAAAAATACCTGCTCGCCAATCTTGGCCCCCGGATGGATCTCGATGCCCGTCAAAAAGCGGGCAAGGTGCGAAACAAAGCGCCCCAACCACTTGAACCCATGCTGCCAACAGCCATGCGCCAGGCGGTGAAAAATCACTGCGTGCAAGCCCGGATAGCAGGTCAGCACCTCCCAGGTGCTGCGCGCCGCCGGGTCGCGCTCAAGAATGCATTGAATGTCGGAGCGAATTCTGGAAAACATGAGTCAAGTCTAGCTTGCTGTCAGCGGCTGCGTCGGGGGCACTGCACGATGGGCCGCCGCGCTCTGCAGAATCGCCTTGGCAATGCCGCGCAGAATGTGGACTTCTTCCTGTGTGACGAGCGCCCGGTTAACCAATTGATTGAGTCGCGGCATCAACTTTTTTGGTGCCAGCGGGTCCAGAAAACCAATCGCCTGCAACGACTGCTCCAGGTGCGCCAGCATGCCGGCCACTTGTTGTGCGTCCGCCAGCAAACCGGTGCGGGCTTCGAGCGGTTCAGCGTCAACGCTACTTGCATAGGCACCCAGCGCCAACCGCCATTCATAAGCAATCACCTGCACCGCCGCGCCCAGGTTGAGCGAGCCAAACTGGGGGTCACTCGGGATGCTGAGACAGACATGGCAACGGTACACGTCTTCATTGCGCATGCCGAAACGCTCGGAGCCAAACAAGAACGCGACGCCCGGCAGCGGGTCGCGGCCCTGATCCTTGACCGCAACAACAGGTGTCGCCATGGCAGATAAAGGGTCTGTCATTGCGGGATTGATCCGCAATCCATGCTCGCACGCACTGGATGCCGGATCAGGTCCGGCATGACAACCAAAGGCTGCTGTGACAGAGGCTGGTTGCACTTTCAGCAGCGTTTCAAAATGCTCGCGTGGCGTTTCTGTGGGCGGCCCGAAGTCGCGCGGTGTCATCGCGGTGGCGCACAGGTGCGTCATGCCGTCCAGCGCCTCATCGAGCGTGGCGACGATGCGCGCGTTCTGTAGCACATCGAGCGCCCCGCTGGCGCGCTGGATAGTCTCTTCGCGCCTGAGCACATTGGCCCAGCGCGGCGCCACCAGCACCAGGTCAACAAAGCCCATGGTTTTCATGGCGCGGGCCACCGCGCCCACGTTGCCGGCGTGGCTGGTGTTGATCAGGACAAAACGGGTTTGCATGGACTGATAAATTGAAACATCACCGGGGCGGATAAAATCGCCCTATTGTCGCCGCCCGTATCAAATAATTTTAAAGAAGCTATGGCCTCCCCCAATCTGCATCCCATGATGAACGTGGCGGTCAAGGCCGCCCGCACCGCCGGTGCCCTCATCAATCGTGCGGCGCTCGACGTTGAAGCCGTTCGGGTCTCGCAGAAACAGGTCAATGACTTTGTCACGGATGTTGATCAGGCGGCCGAGCAGGCCATCATCGAGACCCTGCTCACGGCCTACCCGGGTCACGGCATTCTGGCGGAAGAATCCGGCCGCGAGCATGGCGCCAAAGACTCCGAATTTATCTGGATCATCGACCCGCTGGACGGCACTACCAACTTCATCCATGGTTTTCCGGTCTATTGCGTCAGCATCGCGCTCTCGGTCAAGGGCAAGATCGAGCAAGCAGTCGTTTACGATCCCAGCCGCAACGATCTTTTTACTGCCACCAAAGGCCGTGGCACCTACCTGAACGACCGTCGCCTGCGCGTTTCCAAACGCATCCGCCTGCACGAGTGCCTACTTGCCACCGGCTTCCCGTTTCGCCCCGGCGACAACTTCGACACGTACCTGCGCATGATGGCCGATCTGATGCCGCGCTGCGCCGGCCTGCGTCGCCCAGGCGCGGCAGCGCTCGACCTGGCCTACGTCGCGGCCGGCTACACCGATGGTTTCTTTGAATGCGGTCTGCAGCCCTGGGACGTGGCAGCAGGCTCTTTGCTGGTCACCGAGGCGGGCGGCCTGATCGGCAATTTCACCGGTGAGCCCGATTTCCTGGAACAAAAAGAATGCATGGCCGGCAACCCCAAGATCTACGGCCAGCTTGTCAGCATCCTGGGCAAGTACAGCAAATTTGCCAGCGCCGCTGAGAAGGCCAGCCACAGGCTCAGCCCGGGTGCAGCGCAGCCGGACCCCACCGCCGCGGCATGACACGCTGAACGCAAGACTACATCTTGGCCAGCGCGCGCTCAATGTGTGCATCGGCCTCGCGCGCCAGAGCGGTCAGTTTGGCGTCGCCGAGGATGCGCATCAACCCTGATGGTGCCGCCAGCTCAACCGAGATGGTTCCGGGTTTGACTTCGCGAATGACTGCGTTGCACGGCAGCAGGCTGGCCACATCGCTGTTGGCGCAATAGGCCTCGTATGCGAGGTTGGGGTTGCAGGCACCCAGGATCACGGTCGGCACGATCTCCTTGCCGGTCTTCTCCTTGATCTTGCTGTGCATGTCAATGCGCGAAAGGATGCCAAAGCCCTCTTCACCCAGCGCCTTGGTGACGCGCTCAATCGCGTGCTCCACCGAATCGTCAATCCGGCGCTTGAAATTTATGACTGTCATGATGTTGCTCCGGTAGTGGCTTGACCATAAGCACAAGCACATCTTGCGCTCAAGGTTGATGGTACGACAAATCCCGGCACCGGCACGATATGTCCATCGACCGACCAAGCCCAGGCATGAATTTCCTCCTTGGATGTGCGGGCGCACACAGATGAGAAGCCCTGCTTAACCTACTATTGGCAAAATGAAACGGTCCTTCACTTCAACCTAAAGATTATGACAAGGTACGCACCGGCGTGCCAATGCGTCGGGGGGTGCGCCCACATGCGCATTTTTTCCTGAAACCTTGTATTTTCATGCGGGTTACTCCCCTTAGCATGCGGAAATCGCATCTAAGTATATGATTTATAACGATATTTAAGACCCCGCTTCAGGAATGAAGATTTGCAGGTGAAGTGAAGTCTTCCAAGGAGTCGGCGATGCCGCTACTAACGGCTTTAGCCAGTCGCTGCTATTGCCAGCCAAGCCCAAGTTTCAATCATCCGCGCCGACTGACTGAGAGACTTTGTGTGGCCCGTCCGACCAGACCATGAATATCATAGAGCGCCGATTCAGAAAGACCGCCACCGTCCGGGCCGAGGTGGGTTCGTGCATCCAGGCAAATCCATTCACCCTGCGGCTTGCGTAACAGATTGATGTTCAGGTCGGAATTGACAAAGCTGTAGGTTTTGAAATCAAGAATGGCGCTGATGCCATTGCCGGAGTCCGCAGCAACCGCGACGCGCTGGTAAACACTTGGCAACTCACCGGCCAGCAGCGGGTGACGCAAGCGGAACCAGACGGCAGTAGGGCCGTCGAACAAGCGCCCACGCGCAACGCGGGTTTCAACCAGGTCGGCGTAGCCTACGTGCTTGCCAGCGAATGGGAAGACACCCGCTACTGACTCTTCAGGCTCTTTCGATGCCATCGGCAGCGGGTGACCTGGCAGGTCGTCGGGAATGGGTACATCGTTCTCTCGTTGCACCAGCGCCGTAAAGCGCGCGACTTGCTTTCCGCCAGCCATTAGCCCGGCTGAAAAATGACCGGCGTTTCGGCCAACATAGTCGGTAGCAAGCTCGATGGCGAGCTCGCCGATTGGCACTGGACGAAACAAGTTGGCGGTCAGCCGCGCGATATGGGTCAATCCGTGCTCCATGGCAGCCCGCTCAATGGCACGGCAGACCAGCGCGATGGGTGGACCACCATGTTGGTGCGCGGGGTGCCAGGGGCCGCGCGTGAGTAGGCTGGAGTGGTAGCGGCCGCTTTCCAGCAATTCATAGGCGCTTGCGGGCATTTGTTCGGTGGTCATGGTCAAGGCAGAGATTGGATCAGTTGGTGGCCTACTGTAGGGCGAATAAGTTGGCGTAACTGGCGATGCAATATATTCCAGTTGTCTGCAAAGATGTTCAAACGGCTGTCGGGTTCGCGACCACGATTGATCAAAGGGCACCCAATGGCTGGCACTCCGACGACGAGTCGGGCGCGATCATAGGTCGTTATGGCTGGCGATTCACGAAGACTGACCAAGGTCTATTGATTGACCGATTTGCGGCGGGAGCAGATGTTAAGCGTATCCTCACAGTGAGCTAGACTGAAGTGGGTCAGTCCTTCAGTGTTTATCCGCAGTCGCAGGCTGGACTCCAACAATATGTTCGTCAATCGCCTCAATCCAGGTCACGCCGAGTCTTACCGAGCACTCATGCTTGAAGCGTATGAGCTCCACCCTGACGCCTTCACTTCGAGCATCGCCGAGCGTAGCAACTTGCCACTTTCTTGGTGGGCGGGAAGACTCGCAGAGGACGCAACGGCAGTCGAAGTGGTATTCGGTGCTTTCATCGAGGAAAAGCTCGCAGGGGTCGCCGGTCTGTGCTTCGATATTCGAGAGAAAGCCAAGCATAAGAGCACACTTTTCGGGATGTACGTGCCCGACCGATTTAGAAAACAAGGTCTCGGGCGGCAACTGATCGGCGAAGTCATTCGCCATGCCAGGACTCGCCCAGGTACAAAGATTATCCAACTCACCGTGACCGCGGGTAACGCTCCGCCTCAGAGCCTCTACGAATCGAGCGGTTTCGTGCCGTTTGGCAATGAGCCATTTGCAGTGCGGGTCGGTGCCGAATATGTCTCCAAGGTCCACATGTGGTTCAACCTTTCTCCTTCCACAGGAAAGAAATCGGCCTAACTCGAACGTTGAACCGCAGCGATCGAGCGAGGTGAGTGACCCGAGTGTGATTCTTGGAGTCGATCAATTATTTCCGACGCCGACTGCCAAAATTGAGCGTCAGCAGTGGAGCGAAATGTACTTCGGTTGTGCGGCGGTAGCTGAGGGCCACCAGTATCTGCTTCTGGGAAGGCCAATACGGTGTTTTGGAGACAGGGAGCGGCCTGGCATACGCCGGATTGGTCTGTGTGTGCGCCATCAAATAGAGGCAAGGCGGGCCGGGCCAGATACTTGCCGATAGAAGCTGCCGGGGGCCCACTTGCTACTTTTCATTCCCCTCAACCCGGGAACTGGCGCGCGCTATTTGCAAGGCATCGATAAGGTGCAATTTTGAGCCGTTCACTCCAGCGCTCACTCGATGCCATGCGGGATTGGCAGTTCGCATCGCTGCCAAGGTCATGAAGCTGGCCATGAGATCACCAAAAAACCGCGCAACAAAAATTCGGTGATCGCATCGCCAATTGCAGACAGGCCGCAAAAGCGAAAATACTTCAGGAGCTGCTTTTGGCGCTGACGGGTAGCGTGAAATGCATCCGCGTACCCTGGCCCGGGCTGCTTTCCGCCCGGATATTGCCACCATGGGCCTCCACAATACACCGCGAGATGTACAGGCCCAAGCCCAGTCCACGCCGGTCGTTCTTGCCGACCTGCCAGAACCGCTCGAATATGGCCTCTAGCATCGCTGCGGGGATTCCTTCACCGGTGTCGGCCACGCAAAATTCAAGCGACTCTCCCACGCGTTCGCAGTGGACGCGGATACTGCCACCCTTGGGAGTGAACTTGATCGAATTGGCGATCAGGTTGGCGAGTACTTGCAGCATACGATCGTGATCGAATTCCGCCAGAAAAGGTTCTTGTGCATCCCGCACCGCGAGGGACACACCCCTTGCCGATGCCGTGATCTGAAGGGCCTCTACCGCCTCAAGCACCAGAGAGGCAACGTCGCCCTGAACCGTTTGCATGGCGAGTTTGCCGGCATCGATGCTGGCGACATCAACCAGATCACCAATCAGGCGGTTCATGCGCGCGCCGTAGCGCTCGATACGCGTTGTTTCGAGCAACATCTGCTCGCGGTCGCTGTGTTTCTCAAGTTTTTGGGCAAGAAACTGCGAACTCACCACGATTCCGTTCAGGAGATCGCGCAGGTCGTGGGAGACCATGGCAAGGAAATCGTCCCTGGTGGCGAGTGCGTCGTCGGAGCGGGCGCGCTCCGTGAGCAGATATTGATCGGTGGCGTCGCGCTCAAGCGGCAAATGCCGCGTCAGTATGCGGGCCCTCGCGTCGCGCTCGCGGCGTACGGCCTTATCGGCCGCAGCCCGTTCATCACGCAGGGTTGAGTCTTCGACCTCCCGATCCTCAGCAATGACGCTTTGAATGGCGTGCGGTGCAGTGGCGTCAGCCGTGTTGTCTGCCTTTTCGCGGGCCGCGACCAGAACAGCGTCGGCGTGTTCCCGGGCGTGTTCCACGACTGCGTCAGCACGCTTTTCTGTGGCTACTTGGTTCCGAGTCATCGCCCGATCAGCTTCTTCGCGTTCCTCGCGCAGGCTGACGTCGGTCAATTCGCGCTCGGGCGATTCCTGTGTATTTGAAATTGGCATGATAGAACGTTACTCACGTCGGCGTTGACGAATAAATCGGAATCCGGTTCCATTTCGGCGAAATAACCAGTGTATGACGGCGCATGACATGAGCGCGTTGGCGTCACAATCTGATTTGCCGACGAAGCGATTAAACGGTGGCATTGCGCCAAGATGGGGATAGGGGGCGGCGCCAAGAGCATTATCGCAGGGTTTCATGAACGTGTTGGCCCGCATCTTGAGGGCTCCTGTTTGTATTCGTCACTTCAGAGTTGAAGTATTTTCAGGCCAAGTGGGTCAACGCTGACGAGAATCTGCAGAAGATTTTCGGCACGCCGCAGGCATCAATCTTTGAGCTCTACAGCATCCTCGGGCGCAACCTCAGTTGACGGGCGGCGTTAGCGGGAGTGCATGGCGACTGAGGTGGCCTCGACCAAGCGCTCACCTACGGGCAAATCGGAATCGGTATTGCCTCAGCCTTGCAGCAATGGTTAATGCCGTTCGTGCCGCCTTCAAGAGTCATTTCGCGTGCGATCGGACATAGACAAAATCGTCTTACATCCGCCCTTACATCCTGATAAAAAAGAAGCCTGCTATGTTTTAAGTAGCAGGCTTTCCTTTGTTTATGGTGCCGGAGAGATGAATCGAACACCCGACCTTCTCATTACGAATGAGCTGCTCTACCGACTGAGCTACACCGGCTGGAAAAGGGCGAATTATAGCCCGCGCCTCTGGCTCAATCGGCCAGCGCGCGCGTCACAACTTCGCGTACATCATTGCTCAGATCGGCCTTGGCGGCCACGCGTGACAGGGCCTCGTGCGCCGCGTGGCGATAGGGCTCGGCCAGCTTCTTCCAGCGGTCCAGCGCGCGCGCCAGGCGGGCGGCCACCTGGGGGTTGACGCTGTCGAGCTCAAGCACGCGCTCGCTCCAGAACACATAGCCGGCGGCATCGCTTCGATGGAAGGCAGCCGGGTTGGCACTGCAATAGCTGAAGATCAGGCTGCGTGCCCGGTTCGGGTTACGCAGGTTGAAGTCCTTGTGACTCATCAACTGGCGCACCGCCGACAACACCTGGCCGCCGCGATCACAGGCGCCGGCCTGCAGCGCAAACCATTTGTCCAGCACCAGTTCTTCATCCTTGAACTGCGCATAAAAGCGCGTCAGTGCGGGCGCGGCCAGTGCATGACCGGCGTGGACCAGGGCACTCAGCGCGCTGAAACGATCGGTCATATTGCCAGCATCCTTGACGCACTGGTAGGCCTTGCCGGGCCAGACCGCGTCTGCGCTGGCTCGCGCCGCCAGACAGAGTTGCCCCAGCGCCATGCCCGCCAGCGCGCGGCGGCCGGCCGACACGGTATCGGGCCGATAGGCGCCATTGTTGCTGTGCGTCTCATAAGCCCATTGCCAGTCCGGCAGCAGCACTGTTGCAAGTTGGGCACGCATGACTTCGCGCACCGCATGAATGCGCTGCGGATCGACCACGTCGAGCTGCTCGGCAATGTAGGTCTCAGAGGGCAGCGTCAGCACCAGCTCCTTGAAGGCAGCGTCCAGCGTGGGGTGCCGCAAAACCTGGCGCATGGCCTCAACATAAGCATCATTTAGGCCCTTAGCCCCCGTTGAATCTGCGTAATTAGCTATTGATTCTATAGCACTGCGAAGTGCCAGACGCTGCCCCGCTTCCCAGCGGTTGAAAGGATCTGGGTCATAAGCCAGCAGTGTCAGCAGTTGCGCATCGCTGTAGTCAAAATCCAGCAGCACCGGGGCGCTAAAGCCGCGCAGGATGGAGGGCACCGGCTCCTGTGCCACATTGACAAAGGTGATCGACTCGCTGGCTTGCGTCATCACAAACAAGTGGCTGTCGCCGCCTGCTGCATCACTGCCCTGCACCTGCAAGGCCAAAGCCGCCCCATCGCTGCCCACCAGACCGAGGCTGACCGGAATCAAGAAGGGTTCCTTGCTCTCCTGCCCCGGTGTCGCGGCGCAGCTTTGGCTCAGGTGCAGCGTGTAGCTTTGCGCCGCTGCGTCATAGACGCCGCTGGCCTTCAGGCGCGGCGTGCCGGCCTGGCTGTACCAGCGTTTGAACGGCGCGATCAGGCGCGCCAGCGCGGACTCGGGGTTGGCATCGGCAATCGCCTGCACAAAGTCGTCGCAGGTGACGGCTTGACCATCATGGCGCGCAAAGTACAGCGTGATGCCCTTGGCAAACCCGGCGCGCCCGACCAGGGTTTGCATCATGCGCACCACTTCGGCGCCCTTTTCGTAAATGGTCACCGTATAGAAATTGTTGATTTCAATGTAGCTGTCAGGCCGCACCGGGTGCGCCATCGGCCCTGCATCTTCGGGGAACTGCATGGTGCGCAAGAGGCGCACATCTTCAATGCGTTTGACAGCACGGGCCGAAGGCTCGGCGCACAAGTCCTGCGAAAACTCCTGATCCCGGAACACCGTCAAGCCCTCTTTCAGGCTGAGCTGGAACCAGTCGCGGCAGGTGATGCGGTTGCCGGTCCAGTTGTGGAAATACTCGTGGCCGACCACACTCTCGATGTTGAAGAAATCAGCGTCCGTCGCGGTCGCCTGATTGGCCAGCACGTATTTGGTGTTGAAGATGTTGAGGCCCTTGTTTTCCATCGCGCCCATGTTGAAGTCACTGGTGGCCACAATCATGAAGCGCTCCAGATCCAGCGCCAATCCAAAGCGCGCCTCGTCCCAGGCCACCGAAGCCATCAGGCAGTGCATGGCGTGTTCCGTCTTGTCCATATCGCCGGGGCGCACATAGACTTGCAGCAAATGCTCCTTGCCCGCGCGCGAGCTGATGCGCTGCTCGCGGCACACCAGTTGGCCCGCCACCAGCGCAAACAGATAACACGGCTTCTTGTGCGGGTCGGCCCAGGTGGCAAAGTGGCGGCCTTCATTGCCAGCGCCTTCGAGCGCGCCGGCGTCCACCAGGTTGCCGTTGGACAGCAGCACCGGGTATTTCTGCTGGTCGGCGCGCAGCGTGACAGTAAAGCTGGCCATCACATCCGGGCGATCCAGATAGTATGTGATGCGCCGAAAGCCCTGTGCTTCGCACTGGGTAAAGAAGGAGTCATGGCTGACATACAAGCCGGTCAGGCTGGTGTTCTTGATCGGTGCGCAGGTGGTAAAAATCTCCAGCTCAAACGCGCCTTCAGCCGGCAGGTTTTCCAGCACCAGTTGTTCGTCCTCGATCTTGAATGAAGCCCCGACGCCGTTGACCAGCACGCGCGCCAGATTGAGCTCCTCGCCGTCAAGCTTCAGGGGCTGTTGCGCCACGTCCGGGTTGCGCCGCAGAGTCATCTTGTTGAGCACGCGGGTTTTCGCCGGATCCAGGTCAAAGGTCAGGTTGACCGTATCAATCCAATAGGCGGGCACGGAGTAATCGGCACGCCGAGTTACCAGCGCCGGCGCTTGTCCATCACGAATTTGCAACATGCAGGTTCTCCAAAAAATTCATTCGGTTGGGGTCATCAAACGCCCTGCTTGAGCGAGGCTTCAATAAACTGATCCAGGTCACCATCGAGCACCTTCTGGGTGGCGGATGTCTCGTAGTTGGTGCGCAGGTCCTTGATACGGCTGTTGTCGAGCACGTAGCTGCGAATCTGGTGGCCCCAGCCAACATCGGTTTTGCCGTCTTCGAGCTTTTGCTGTTCCTCCTGCTGCTTGCGCAACTCAAAGTCATAGAGCTTTGAGCGCAGGCGTTTCCAGGCGATTTCGCGGTTGCCGTGCTGGCTGCGTCCGTCCTGGCATTGCACCACGATGTTGGTCGGAATGTGCGTCAGGCGCACCGCAGAATCGGTCTTGTTGATGTGCTGGCCACCGGCACCGCTGGCGCGAAAAGTGTCCACCCGCACATCAGCCGGGTTGATGTCGATCTCGATCGAGTCGTCAATCTCGGGATAGACAAACACGCTGGCAAAACTGGTGTGGCGACCGCCCGCCGAGTCAAACGGGCTCTTGCGCACCAGCCGGTGCACGCCGGTCTCGGTGCGTAGCAGGCCAAACGCGTATTCGCCTTCGATCTTGATGGTGGCACCCTTGATGCCGGCAGTGTCGCCCGCCGTCTCGTCCTCCAGCGTGGCCTTGAAGCCCTTGCGCTCGGCATAGCGCAGATATTGACGCAGCAACATGCTGGCCCAGTCGCAGGCTTCGGTGCCGCCGGCACCCGCCTGAATATCCAGAAAGGCGTTGAGCGGATCGGCCGGGTTGTTGAACATGCGGCGAAACTCCAGCCCTTCGATGGCGGCGGCCAGCGTGGCGGTGTCGGCTTCAATCGTCAGCAGAGCGGCAACATCGCCCTCCTCTTTCGACATGTCGTAGAGCTCGCTGTTGTCGGCCAGCTCGCCGCTGAGCTTGTCGAGCGCAAGCACCACGCCGTCGAGCGCCTTCTTCTCGCGCCCAAGCTCCTGGGCGCGCTTGGGATCATCCCAGACCTTCGGGTCTTCCAGTGAGGCGTTGACAGTTCTCAGGCGCTCCGCCTTGGCATCGTAGTCAAAGATACCCCCTGAGCGCCGCCGTGCGGGCACTCAAATCAGAGAGTTGGGTGCCGATGAGGTTGATGCGTTCTGCTTCCATGCTGCCAGTCCTAAACATTTAATATCGAATAAGACCGCATTTTAGTTCGGGCCCAACTTTCATGGGCCTACAGCCGCCCGGAAACCTGAAACATGCCTGTCATGCCGGACCCGATCCGGCATCCAGTGTTCGCGAGCACTGGATTGCGGATCAGGTCCGCAATGACAAAATCTAAAAGCGCGTGATTTGCAATTGCCGTCGTCCTTACGCAATAAAGCGCTCAATCAGGTCTGCCAATACTTGCGGCTGGTCATGGTGCAGCATGTGCCCGGCGTCGTCGATACGGGTGATTTCGACTTGCGGTACCACTTTCAGGCGCTCGTGATGCTGCGCCAGCGTGAACTCGCCTTTCCACCACTGCTTCATGCTGTCATCCGAGGCTTCGACGGCCAGCACGGGCGCGCTGATGCGGCGGTAGATTTCCAGCGTCTGGTCCACGCGGTACAACTCGGCATGAATCACCTTGTGCGCCGCATCACCCAGGATGCGCCATTGCCCCTGCGCATTGGGCTGCGCCCAGTGCAACGCGAGCCAGTTCGCCTTGTCCGCGCCCAGTCTCGGGTTGGTCTTCATCAGACGCCGTGCCACGCCTGCGGCCGAGTCGTACGCCTTGAGCGCCATCTCACCGCGCTGCAGTTTTTTCAGTTCGTCCATCCATTTGGCATAGCGCCCGGCAGCCCGGTCGGGCGTCGTGGCGGGCATGCCAAAGCCTTCCAGGTTGACGAGCCGGCGAATGCGCGCCGGGCGCACACCGGCATACAGCATCGCCACATTGCCACCCATGCTGTGGCCCACCAGGTTGACCTGGCCGCTCGGTGCGTAATGGTCGAGCAAAAAGTCCAGGTCCGCCAGATAATCGGGGAACCAGAAGTTGTCAGCAGTCCCCGCGCTCGACTGCCCAAAGCCACGCCAGTCCGGGGCAATCACATAGTGCGACTGATCCAGCGCATCGACCACAAACTGGTAACTCGCGGCCACATCCATCCAGCCATGCACCAACACCAGCGGTATCTTGTCCGGCGACGGCGTGCCCCAGACCAGCACGTGGTATTGCAGATTGCGAATGGGCACAAGCTCGCTTTGAGAAATTCGTTTGACTTGGTACATTTACGTCATCATAAGGAGTGTTGCCATGACCGTCAGTCAAAGCAGAGACAAGCCAGCGCCAGCGCTGGCAGACAACTACGCAGCGCTGCATGCGGGCTTTGAGTGGCTGGTGCCCGAGCACTTCAATATCGCACAGGTCTGCTGCGCGCGCTGGGCGGGACTGCCAGACGCTACAAAACGAATAGCTATCTGCGCATATCAGACGGGGGCTGGAAGCACTTTTTACACCTATTCCCGGTTGCAATCCGAAGCCAGCCGCCTGTCTCGGGTGCTGCTTGAGCTGGGCGTGCAGCGCGGCGACCGCGTCGCCATCGTCATGCCGCAGCGTTTCGAGACCGCCGTGGCCTACATGGCGGTGCTGCAAATGGGCGCCGTGGCCATGCCCTTATCCATGCTGTTTGGGCCCGACGCGCTCGAGTTCCGGCTGCATGACAGCGAGGCCGTGGTGGCTGTCTGCGATGAGAGCTCAATTGCCAGCCTGCAGTCGGTGCGTGAAAACTGTCCGGGCCTGCGCAGCATCGTCGGCGTTGGCGCGGCCGGTGCCCAGGCCGACCATGACTACAGCGCAGCCCTGTCGCAGGCGTCAGCCGCATTTGACCCGGTCCTGACCCTGGCCGACGACCCCGCCCTGCTGATCTATACCAGCGGCACCACCGGCAACCCGAAAGGTGCCTTGATTGCGCACCGTGCGCTGCTCGGCAACCTGACGGGCTTTGTCTGCAGCCAGAACTGGTTTGGCTTCGACGGTCGGAAAAACTCGGGCACAGCGGCGGTCTTCTGGTCGCCCGCCGACTGGGCCTGGACCGGCGGCCTGATGGACGCGCTGCTACCCACCCTTTACTTTGGTCGCCCCATCGTCGCGTTCAATGGCCGTTTCAGCCCACAAACCGCACTGGAGTTGATGCGGCAGTTCGGGGTCACGCACACCTTCCTGTTTCCGACTGCGCTCAAGGCCATGATGAAAGCCTATCCCGGCACGGCGCCGGCCAGCGTTCGTCAACAGTTCGGGCTGAAGCTGCAAGCCATCATGAGCGCCGGTGAGGCCGTGGGCGACGCGGTGTTTGACTACTGCCAGCGTCAACTTGGTGTCACTGTCAACGAGATGTTCGGACAGACCGAGATCAACTACATCGTGGGCAACTGCGCTGTGCAATGGCCCGCCCGGCCAGGCAGCATGGGCAAGGGCTACCCGGGCCACCGCGTAGCCGTCATCAATGACCAGGGCCAGCCCTGTGCCGTCGGTGAAACAGGTGATGTGGCACTCAATCTGTTTGACGTGCATGGCCATCCAGACCCGATCTTCTTCCTGGGCTACTGGAAGAACCAGGCCGCGACCCAGGCCAAATTCAGCGGCAACTGGTGCCGCACCGGCGATCTGGCGCTGCGCGATGCAGACGGCTATCTTTGGTACCGGGGCCGCGCCGACGACATGTTCAAAGCGGCGGGCTACCGCATCGGGCCCGGCGAGATCGAGAACTGCCTGGTCAAGCACCCGGCCGTGGCGAATGCGGTCGTCGTGCCCAAACCGGATCGTGAGCGCGGCGCGCTGGTCAAGGCCTACGTCGTTCTTGCTCCTGATTACATAGCTGCTCGGGCAAGTTGGACCAGCTCTATCGGCCAATTTCATGAAGATATCAGGAAACAGCTGCAAGCCCACGTCAAAGGCAAGCTGGCGCCTTATGAATACCCCAAGGAAATTGAGTTTGTCGATGCCCTGCCCATGACCACCACCGGCAAGGTCAAGCGCCGCGTGCTGCGGCTGCAGGAAGAAGAGCGGGCCCGCACCTTGGGCGGCTAAGGCCACTGCCAGGCAATGATGACCTCAGATGAGCAAACACGTTTCTGAAACGCCTGCCACGCAGGCCCTGAAAAAGAGCCAGGTCGCTTTCACCGAGCATGCCTATGATTATCTGGAGCATGGCGGTGCCCTGCACAGCGCCGAGGCCTTGGGCTGGGACCCGTTCGCCGTCGTCAAGACGCTGATCATGCAGGACCAGGACGCCAAACCGTTGGTGGTGCTGATGCACGGCAACTGCAAGGTATCAACCAAGAATCTGGCGCGACAGATTGGGGCCAAGTCGGTCGCACCGTGCCTGCCGGAGGTGGCCAACCGACACAGCGGTTATCTGGTCGGCGGCACCTCGCCGTTTGCGACACGGCGCGCCATGCCGGTGTATATCGAAGCCTCGATTCTTGAATTGCCCAAGATCCTGATCAATGGCGGGCGGCGCGGTTATCTGGTGGGCATTGCGCCGCAGGTCTGCGTTGATTTGCTCGGGGCCAGGCCGGTGCAGTGCGCGCTGGATGGCGGATCGGGTGCGCCATGACAGCGAATCCAGCTTGACGATCGAGTGGCGGCGCTCAATGCCCTTCGCCACGGTGCTGTGGCGCTTTTCGTCGAACTTCAGCCGCCCTGGCGAGTCGATTCCAGCACCGCAAAAACGTAGTTCTTGTCTTCCAGCTTGATGTGGTTGGCCAGCCATTTGACCAGGGTGTCCAGCAATTCTGCTGAGACATCCTCGCCCTTCGCAAAACGGTCCTGGTAGCCGCGGATGCGGCGCTCGAAAAGATCATGGATCCTCTTGTGCACTGGAAAAAAGTTGTAATGCGCCTTTTCCATCAGCGCCTCTTCGAAGCTGAAATGTGATTGCGTATAAGCAATCAACTGGTCAATGACGAGGCCTACTGCGTCCCTGTTTTGCGTCTGGCAGGCATCGTGCAACTGATTGATGTATTGAACGATACCTCTGTGTTGGTTATCGATGGCATCGATGCCGACGTTGAGATCGGCGGTCCAGGTCATTGGCAGCTTTGTCATTACATACTTCCTTTGCTCTTGAGAGGGATTCTTGGACTGGTCAGATAGCTTTGGAATTATGAACTCAAGACGGACAGGCGACGACAAGAATCTTCCGGTCCGGTGCGAACTGGCAAAATGTCACTCTCACGCGTTCACAGGCGTTCCAGCAGGAGAATGGTTTGGAATCAATGCACCCATATTTCCCGGTGATGGCCGTCATCGTCGGCTACCTGATCGGTTCACTCTCGTTCGCCGTCATCGTCAGTCGCGCCATGGGCTTGCATGACCCGCGCACCTTTGGCAGCAAGAACCCCGGTGCCACCAACGTGCTGCGCTCGGGCAACAAGGGCGCGGCGCTTGCCACGCTGCTGCTGGATACGGCCAAAAGCTGCCTGCCGGTGCTGTGCGTCAAGTGGTATGGCGCGCCCTATGGCCTGGGCGAGGGCACGATGGCCATGGTCGGGCTGGCCGCCTTTGTCGGGCATCTGTATCCGGTGTTCTTCAAATTTGTCGGTGGCAAGGGGGTGGCCACCGCCCTGGGCGTGCTGCTCGGCCTGAACCCGCTGCTGGCCCTGGCAAGCGGGGCGACCTGGCTTATCGTGCTCTATTTTTTTCGCTACGTCTCGCTGGCGTCCCTTATCGCTGCCGTGTTTGCGCCGGTCTATTACATCTTTGGCGATGGCGTGGCCTGGTATCTGAACAAAGGGGTGTTGCTGGCACTGGTGCTGATGTCGCTGCTGTTGATCTACCGCCATATCGAAAATATCAGCCGCCTGATCAAGGGCACAGAATCACGCCTGGGCAAGAAAAGCCAGGCTTGATGGTGGGGAACTATCGGCCAGGCAACGATGAGGCAGGCAGCGCGGCATCAGGGCCGCGCGCAAGCGTGGTTCCTGCCAATTGCGGTTGCAGTTGCAAGCGCGCGGTGCCCGAGTAACAAAGAAAGCGCTTGTTGGTTGCGCGACCAATGGCACACAGGCCAAGCCGCAGCGCCAACTCGTAGCCCATCTGCGTCATGCCGCTGCGCGAGACCACAATCGGCACGCCCATTTGCGCCGATTTGATGATCATCTCGCTGGTCAGGCGACCCGTGGTGTAAAAAACCTTGTCCTGGCCCAAGCTTTCATTCTCTGACTGCAGCCACATCCAGCCGGCGATGGTGTCAATGGCGTTGTGGCGGCCCACATCCTCGACAAAAACCAGCATTTGTTCGCCGCGAAACAGCGCGCAGCCGTGCACGGAACCGGCTGATTTATAGGTGCTCTCCTGCAGCCGGATGGCGTTGACAATGCCGTAGAGTTGCTGTTGCGTCAAGGTCGCCGCAGGCAGCACCAGGCTGTCCACCTCGGCCATCAGGTCACCGAACACGCTACCCTGCCCGCAACCGGTGGTCACCACGCGCTTGGCGGTGCGCGCTTCAATATCGGAAATACCCGCTCGCGTCTTGACGGCAGCGGCGCTGACATCCCAATCAACGGTAATTGATTCGACTTCATTGACGCTGGCTACCAGCCGCTGGTTGCGCAAGAAGCCCAGCACCAGCAACTCGGGTTGCGCACCGAGCGTCATCAGCGTCACCAGTTCGCGCTTGTCCACATACACCGTGAGCGCGCGCTCGGCAGGAATGGAGACGCTGACCGCGTCACCGAATTCATTGACCGCGCCCACCTCGCACGTCAGTGGCGCGCGCGCTTGCGTCAGATGCGGAAGCAAAGAATTCAGGGCCTTTTGGCGGGGGCAATGTCTGCCGCCGGCGTCTTGCTGCTGGGTGGGCTGGTGGCCGTGGCGGGCGGCGAATGTGCACCCGACGCTTCAAGCGGCTTGACGGCCGCAGCCGGCACGTAGGAAAACGCGCCCGGGTCCGCACAAGGCGGCATGGCGGTCGCCGCCCTGGTTTCCTTGTTTGCGGCTTTGGCCGTCCTGTAGTAATGGGCGGCCACTTTGTCCTGCGCCTTGCAACTCAGGTAGGCATCGACCTTGCCACTCCACGCGGCCTTGGCCGCCGCCTCGGCCGCTTTGGCTTTGGCCTCGTCCGATGGCGCCGGCAATTTGGCCATCACTGCGCTGCCGATCAACAGCAGGCTGCCGGTTACAAGAAATTGTTTCAAAGGCTTATTCATACAAACTTTCTCAAACTTGGACCGGCTGCCCTGCAACTGCAGGCTTGGATCGCTCGGCTGGCATCTTGCCGCTCTTGATGTCTTCCAGCCAGAGCGAATGGTGCTCTTTGGCCCAGCCTTCATCGACATAGCCGGTCCGCATGCCTTCATAGGCATCCTTGGTTCCCAGTGTGCCCATGTAGATGTGTCCCAGGAACATGCAGATCATGGCTACATTGGAGACGGCGTGCACCATGAGTGCGATCTGCATATTGCTTCGGTCGTAAGCGAATACAGGCAACAAATGGTTCAGAAACAGGCCGGTCAACACGGCGATCAGGCCCAGGCCGAACACGCCGCCCCAATACGTCACCTTTTCGCCGCCGTTGAAGCGCCCGGATTCGACTTCCTGGCCTCCAATCAAGCCACCACCCTTGAGAAACCAGTTCAAATCCCCCTTGGCCGGCAGGTTGTCGCGCATGAAGGTAAAGATCACCACCAGCAGCGACACGGTAAACAGCGGACCGGCAAAATTGTGCGCATTCTTTAACACATAGCTCAGCCAACCGAACAAGGTGATACCCATCACCGGCAGCAGAAAGAACTTGCCAAAGGCCATGACCAGGCCGGAAATCGCCAGAATACTGAACGCAATGGCGTTGGCCCAATGTGCCGAACGCTCAAACGGTGTAAAGCGCTCCACCTTGCGGCCGGTGTAGGGCTCCTTGACTTTCATGGGGCCAATGCGCCAATGAAACAGCGCAATCGCCACCAACACCATCAAGACCAGCGAACCACCATAGGGAATGATCCATTGGTTGCGCACCTGGCGCCAGGCTTCCCCCGCATTGGTCAGGCGCGAGCCGGGGTACTGCACATAGGGCTGAATCAGCACACCGGCCTCGGGTGCCTGGCTTTTTGGCAGGCTGCTGTAGCCGGCCACACCGGAGCCAACCTGGCGCCACATCGGCGCGTTGTTGCCGGGCTGCACTCTGGCACGTTCGCCATTGCTTTGCACGGCATAACCGGGCTCCTGGCTGGCGTCGGGCCTGACCTCAAAAATATTTTGGCTCTTGATGGCACCCGCGTCAGCCGGTGGCGCTTGCGTGGTCGGCACCGTAGCCGCTGGCGCGGCAGCAGGCTTGCCTTGCGCCCAGACACTGCCGCAGCACAACACCAGCGTCAGCGAGACAACACAGAAGAGAGACGGCACGCTTTTCATCTTAGCCTCCGGCTCAGTTCATACGGGTGTAGTCGTTTCTGGCCGTACTGGTTGCGCGCTTTAAGCTGCGACTCCCAACTGGCTTTGTCGCCTTGCGTCCAACCCTTGTTGGTAAACGCTTTGCCGGTACCGGTGTAGGCGGAGGCATCGCGCTTGCTGGTTTGCAGCGCCTGTGGTTTTTCGCCGCAGGCGCTCAGCACCGCAAACATCAACATTGCAATCAATAAGCGCTTCATGATTTCGCTCCTTCAGGTGCTGTCACGCCCGGTTGCCCGGCTTGCCTGGAACCATAGGCCGTGCCCCAGCCCCAGACCTCCGCCCCCTTGCCACGCTTGAGCACCCGGTTGCGCAAAATGTCCGCCACCACGTCGCCATCTCCCGCGATGAGTGCCTTGGTCGAACACATTTCGGCGCAGATCGGCAGTTTTCCCTCGGCCAGCCGGTTGCGGCCATATTTGTCAAACTCGGCCTGGCTGCCGTTGGCCTCCGGGCCACCGGCGCAAAAGGTGCATTTGTCCATTTTTCCGCGCACACCAAACGTCCCTTGCGAGGGAAATTGCGGCGCACCAAACGGGCAGGCGTAGGCACAGTAGCCGCAACCAATGCAGACATCTTTATCGTGCAGCACGACACCTTCGTCGGTGCGATAAAAACAATTGACCGGACAAACCGCCATGCACGGCGCGTCTGAGCAATGCATGCAGGCGACCGAGATCGACTTCTCGCCCGGCACGCCGTCATTCAAGGTGACCACGCGACGCCGATTGACACCCCACGGCACTTCGTGCTCGTTCTTGCAGGCGGTGACGCAACCGTTGCACTCAATGCAACGCTCGGCGTCACAAACAAATTTCATTCGTGCCATTCTTGACTCCTAATCAGTTGGGGACAGAGCTTCGCTTCGCTACGGTCTTTCCCCAAAGTTTCATGCTAGTTGGGGACAGAGCAAAGTTCACTGCGTGTAACTCTTGGTCTGTCCCACAATGTCTCATGCTCTTTCAACGTTACAGACGGTGGTCTTCGTTTCCTGCATCATGGTTACGCTGTCGTAGCCATAGGTAGTGGCCGTATTGATGGCCTCGCCGCGCACGATCGGTGCCGCGCCATTCGGGTAATAGGCCAGCATGTCAGCGCCCTGCCAGCGACCGGAAAAGTGAAATGGCAGAAATACGGTGTCCGGCCCGACGCGCTCGGTCACCAGCGCCTGCACATTCAGGCGCGCACCCGTGGGGGTGGAAACCCAGGCCCGCTCGCCGTTGCGAATGCCTTTGTCGGCCGCCACCTTGGGGTTGATCTCGATGAACATCTCCTGTTGCAATTCGGCCAGCCAGGCGTTGGAACGCGTTTCTTCGCCACCCCCTTCGTACTCAACCAGGCGACCCGAGGTCATGATGAACGGAAACTTCTCATGGACCTTGTCAGCGATATTTTTATCCTGAATCGTCTTGTACAGCGTGGGCAGACGCCAGAACGCTTTCTTGTCATCGTGCGTCGGGTACTTGGCCACCAGATCGGGGCGAATGCCATACAAGGGTTCGCGGTGCTGCGGAATGGCATCCGGGAAATTCCAGACCACGGCACGCGCCTTGGCATTGCCAAACGGGTGGCAGCCATGCACTTTCAAAACCACCCGCTGGATGCCGCCGGACAGATCGGTTTTCCAGTTCTTGCCTTCAGCGGCTTTTTGCTCGACCTCGGTCAGGTCGCCCCACCAGCCCAGCTTTTTCAGCAGCACATGATCGAACTCGGGATAGCCGGTGGTGATGTCTGCGCCCAACGAATGCGAGCCGTCTTCAGCCAACAGGTTGACGCCTTCGCGCTCGACGCCAAAGTTCGCGCGGAAGTTGCCGCCGCCGTCCATCACGTTTTTGGACGTGTCATAGAGGTTGGGCGAGCCCGGATGTTTGAGTGCCGCATTGCCGTAGCACGGCCAGGGCAAGCCGAAGTAGTCACCGGTGAAGTCGTAGCCGGTTTCCTTGTCCTTGCCGCCCTTGGCCTTGAGCGTTTTGACGTCAAACAGATTCATGTTGCGCATGTGCGCTTTGAGGCGCTCCGGGCTTTGGCCGGTGTAGCCAATGGTCCAGACCCCGGCATTGATCTCGCGCAGGATCTCTTCGGGCATCGGCTCATCCATGCCATGCACCTTCTGCATCTTGTAGTTCTTCGACAACTCTTTGCCAAAACCCAATTTCTCGGCGAATTGTTGCATGATCATGTGGTCGCTACGGCTCTCCCACAGGGGTTCAATGACTTTTTCCCGCCACTGCAAGGAGCGGTTGGAGGCCGTCACCGAACCACTGGTTTCAAACTGGGTGGCCGCAGGCAACAGATAGACCACTCGATTTGGATTTTGGTCTTCGGGTTTGCCTGGCATGGCGGCCATGGCGGCCGTGGCCGACGGATAAGGGTCCACCACCACAAGCAAGTCGAGCTTGTCCATGGCACGCTTCATTTCCAGGCCGCGCGACTGGGAATTGGGTGCATGGCCCCAATAGAAGACACCGCGCAGGTTGGAATCCTGGTCGATCAACTCATTTTTTTCGAGCACGCCGTCGATCCAGCGCGACACCGTGATGCCGGGTTTGCTCATCATGGCCGGCGATGCAAACTGCTTCTTGATCCACTCAAAATCAACGCCCCAGACTTTGGCAAAGTGCTTCCAGGAACCTTCCACAATGCCGTAATAACCGGGCAACGAATCTGGATTGGGGCCAACATCGGTGGCACCCTGCACATTGTCATGGCCGCGGAAGATATTCGTTCCCCCGCCCGACTTACCGACATTGCCAAGGGCCAACTGCAAAATGCAGGAAGCCCGCACCATGGCGTTGCCGATGGTGTGCTGGGTTTGTCCCATGCACCAGACCAGCGTGCTGGGGCGGTTCTCGCTCATCATCTTGGCCACCCGCAGCACCTGCTCTTCTTTCACACCACAGGCTTCTTCGACTTTGTCGGGGGTCCACTTGGCCATCACATCGGCCTTGACCTTGTCCATGCCATAGACCCGGTCGTTGATGTATTGCTTGTCTTCCCAGCCGTTCTTGAAGACGTGGTACAGCACGCCAAACAGGAACGGGATATCCGAGCCCGAGCGGATGCGCACGAACTCGTCGGCCTTGGCCGCTGTACGCGTAAAGCGCGGATCGACCACGATCATCTTGCATCCGGTCTCCTTGGCGTGCAGCATGTGCAGCAGGCTCACCGGGTGCGCCTCGGCTGCGTTGGAGCCAATGTACAACGCGCACTTGCTGTTTTGCATGTCGTTGTAGGAATTGGTCATGGCGCCATAACCCCAGGTGTTGGCCACGCCGGCCACCGTAGTGCTGTGGCAGATGCGCGCCTGGTGGTCGCAATTGTTGGTGCCCCAGAAGCTGACGAACTTGCGCATCAAATACGACTGCTCGTTGTTGTGCTTGGACGAGCCAATGAAATAGACACTGTCGGGACCACTGGCTTTTTTGAGCTCCAGCATGCGCGTGCTGATCTCGTTCAAAGCGGTATCCCAACTGATGCGCTCGTACTTTCCGTTCACCAATTTCATCGGGTAGCGCAGACGGTATTCGCCATGGCCGTGCTCGCGCAGAGCAGCACCCTTGGCACAATGCGCGCCGAGGTTGATGGGCGAATCAAACACCGGCTCCTGGCGCACCCAGACGCCGTTCTCCACCACCGCATCCACCGCGCAACCGACCGAACAATGCGTGCAGACGGTGCGCTTGATTTCGATTTTGCCCTCACCGATAGCCGCCGCACCTTGCGCGGCGCCAGCCTTCTTGACCAAGGTGAGTTGCGAAGCCGCCAGCCCGACGCCCACGCCCAGGCCGGAGCGACGCAGGAAAGCGCGCCGGTCCATCGTCGGCAGCGCCTGGCTCAAGCCCCGGCGCAGACTGTGAACAAACGGTGCGCGCAGCGCCGCACCCGCTGAACCCGATTTTCTGGTTAACAACATGGAAGTCTCCAAACGACAAATAGATTTGAAATCAGACTTTGGCGGTCTGGTAATACTGCTTGACGTGCTCGCTCAGGGAGTAGCCGCCGCCTTTTTCAGGTGCCGGTTTGAGCACCTCGGACAGCGGCGCAGGTGTCGGCGCCTTGAGCCAGGTGGCAGTCGCGACGGCAGCACCGGCGACCGATGCAGAGAGAAAAAATCCTCGACGCGAGGCTTGAGTTGGTGTGTTCTGCACGGCGGTCTCCAAAAAATCCGGCTTGCTATGAAATCGTTTTCATACTGTAGTCACCCCTTCTGCGCGCCACAATGGGGAAAAACCCTATCAGGTTTGTCAGTGTTTCCCGTGAGCAAGCCGACTTCGAGTCCAGTGTGCGGCAGCCCAACCTACCAGTTAACTGGCGGGCCGCGGGCCGGCGCCAAGCGCTGCCCACGGCACGTCCGCGTTCAACGCCGGGTTGGGCGTCACTTGGCGAGCGCCGCTTCGGCGGCGGCCCGAGCGTGAATGGCTGTAGTATCAAACAGCGGAACCTCAGAGTCTTGCGCGCTGACAAGAAGCGATATCTCTGTGCATCCAAGAATGATGGCCTCCGCGCCGTGTAATGCCAGATTGTTCATGATTCGGCGATACTCGCTACGAGACTCAGGCAGGACAACCCCGAGGCACAGTTCTTCGTAAATGATGCGGTGGACAGTATCGCGATCTTCCGCACCAGGGACGATCACCTGAAGCCCGTGATGTTCACTCAAGCGTTCGCGGTAGAAGGCCTGCTCCATCGTGAACTTCGTGCCGAGCAGGCCTACCGTTGAGTGCCCGGCCCGCTTGATCTCCACAGCCGTCGGATCAGCAATGTGAAACAGCGGAATTGTGACAGCCGTCTCAATAGTTGATGCCACTTTGTGCATGGTGTTCGTGCACAAGACCAAGAAATCCGAGCCCGCCGCTTCAAGGGAACGAGCAGCTTCGGCCAACATGGCTCCGGCAGCTTCCCAATCACCAGCGTGCTGCAGTCGCTCAATGTCGTGGAAGTCGACGCTGTACAAAACGATTTTCGCCGAATGTAGCCCGCCCAAGCGATTCTTGATCGTCTCGTTGATCAGCCGGTAGTAGGGAACAGTCGATTCCCAACTCATACCGCCGATCAGGCCGATGATTTTCAAGAACACTCCTCGGTGGTAAATGATGACGCCAAACGTTGGCGCTGTCCGGCACACAGCATGAGCCGCGAAGCGGCATCCTGCTGCTGCGTGTCCGCGACGCGCAACCTGTCAACCGACGAGCTTGTCATACTCGCCATGCGTACCAATCCAGAACCAATGTACGCCGCCTGGCACGGGCAGGCCAAGCGCTCGGAAGTAGAGGCCGACTCGAACGCTATGAAACCGACCGTTTCCAACGGTCTTGAAATGTAGCGACGGATGGTTTGGATCGACCTTGAGTTGCGCGAAATTTCGGTGCGCAACGGTTTGAATTTCAGCAGGCAAAGCGTCAAGGCACTGCCAAAATCGCTTTGATGCGGTGTGCTTCACTTCAAAGTTGTCTCAGTGAACCCGCGCGATAGTCCGCAAGCGCCTCTGCTGCCAGCTGGTCGAGCTTGCCAGATGCCACATCTTGCTCGATTTGCCTATCCCACGCAGCGCCATCGAATTCCGCAAACCACCTCCGGAATTCAGCTAACTCCTGAGGGGGCAGTGATTCCACCGCATTCTCTATCGACTTCACGTTTTCCATGCTTCCGCTCCTTTTGCGACGCAACAGGACGAAGTATGCAGCAAGTCAACTACCGCCCGCTTTCTTGTCGGCTAACGAGGCTGTGCAAAAAGCCATCAAACCCGCACCCCTAGCAACACAATCCTCGACCATGACGCGCGGATCGTAGGCACTGGCTCCCACTTCATCGTTCTTGAACTGGGCATCCAGCGCGCTGAGGTCGAGTTCGTGATCGACCAGGTAGTTCAGTGCGAAGGCGAAGCCGCCGGGGACAACTTGGTCAGACAAGACTGCGGGTAGCAGCAGGCTGTTGTGGTCTTGGGGTTTGTAGCGGGCCATGTTGTGAGACAAACAATTGCGATAAATCGCAAACGTTTTTGGCGTCACAAACGATGACGGGATTTGCCCTTGGGCGAGGTTTTTTTACAGCCTCAACGGATGGAGCTAACCGGCCACGCCCGCAGACGAATGTTGAACGAAGCCGAGAAAGACCAATGAAGAGAGAGGAAAGCAGCCAGCGCGGGCGGGGTCCGTGTTGAGCTGAATACGAAGGGACTTCCCACTTCCAGGCGACGGCATCGAGTGCCAAGATTGGGTTGTTGAATTCAATCTGAAACCTTTAACGAAGGAGAAGTCCCATGACAGAGATTACACGAGTTGGTGCCGATCTTGCAAAGGCCGTCATTCAGGTTCATGGCGTCGATGCAATGGGGAGCGTGGTGACCAATCGGCCATTGCCGCGTGACAAATTCATGACCTGGTGTGCCCAGTTGCCTGCGGGTTGCATCGTGGCCATGGAAGCCAGCTCCAGTGTCCACCATTGGGCGCGCAAGTTGGTTGCCCTGGGTCTGGATGCCCGCATCTTCGCCGCGCATCTGGTGGCCCCATACCGTCTTCAAGGCAAGGGTGGCAAGAACGACGCCAATGATGCCGCCGCCATCTGCGAAGCCGCCAGTTGGCCCCAGATGCATTTCGTCCCCATCAAAACCATTGAGCAGCAAAGCATGCTGTGCATCCACCGCCTGCGCGAACCAAGCCCGACTAACCCATTGTGGCATCCGATTGGTGGCGACCACGGGAACGGAATGGGGCGTTGCCGAGCGGTTCGTATCTGGGGTCGATTTCAGCCACTAGAAATCAATAAACCCGTCTGTAGATGTGCAGTCTGTTCCGAGTTTGATCGCAGCTTCAAATCACCGAAATGCAGGAATACCGTTTATCAAGAAAGAAGCCCAATACCGGCTGTTGACTAAATTGGAAGTCCCTGTAAAGGGTTAGGCAGGCGGCGAGTCAGAGCCACCAAGAGCCTTCCGCCAAATGGCGACACCAAGGATGATGCAACCAGCGCCAAGAACGAGAAAGGCGGCATTAATTGACTGCCCTTTAGCGAGGGGCCTCACTATGGCCGCTGAAGGATGTGGA
>CAVVRQ010000026.1:0-18150 GCA_963750665.1 uncultured beta proteobacterium | reverse complement strand
CGCAAACATGCTGGCCTGCGTGCTGGCGATTCCCGTGGTCAATCGCCTGTTTGCGTTTGAGTTGCCGGCGCCCGCGTTCTTGTTGGGCGGACTGGGTTTTGCGCTGCTGGGACTGCTGTGGTTCGAAGGGGTCAAATGGGTGTTTGAGCATCGGGAAAAGCGAGCGCTGCGGAGGCACGGCAAGTAGGGCTTGCACCATGGCCCCTTGCTTCAGTCCCTGGCTTTGGTGTGAAAGCGGATGACCTGCCCTTGCCCTTGGCGTGTCAAGTCCACCACCTTGTCGCAGCCGCTGCAGTCGCAGCCGGATGGCGCGGATGATGCGTGCTGGAACACGGTTTTCCACGCCGGCCCCAGTGGAAGTCGTAGCAGATGCGGGGCAAGGAAGCGGCGTGCCGCGATCGGCATCAGCGTCCACAGCGCATACACGCTGCAGGCCAGCACCACAGCGAAAACGATCAGATTTTGTGCATGTCATGTGGTTCAGCCCCCCAGCCACAGCGTGACGCGGTAGGTCACAAAAGACGCCAGGTAGGCCAGCGCGAACATGTAGGCCGCCATCAGCAGCGGGTAGCGCCAGGAGTTGGTCTCGCGCTTGACCACCGCCAGCGTGGAGATGCACTGCGGCGCAAACACATACCAGGCCAGCAGCGAAAACGCGGTGGCCAGCGACCAGCCCTGGGCGATCACCGGCGCCAGCGAGCTCGGCCACCGAGTCACCGCGGCCGACAGCGCATACACCGTGCCCAGCGCGCCCACCGCCACTTCGCGCGCGGCCATGCCCGGCACCAGCGCCATCGAGATCTGCCAGTTGAAGCCAATGGGCGCAAACAGCGGCTCCAGCGCGTGGCCCAGCATGCCGGCCACGCTGTACTGGATGGCCGGCCCGGTCGCGCCGTCCGGTGGCGCCGGGTAGGTCGACAGAAACCACAGCACCACCATCAGCGCAAAGATGATGGTGCCCACGCGGCGCAGGAAGATGCGGGCGCGCTCCCACAGGCCCAGCACCAGGTTGCGCAGGCCCGGGCATGCGGTAGGGCGGCAGCTCCAGCATCAGCGGCTGGTAGCGGCTCTTCATCCAGATGCGCTTGAACACCCAGGCCACGCGCCATGGCCGACAGCACGCCGGCCACATACAGCCAAACAGCGTCAGGCCGCGCAGGTTGAAGATGCCCACGCTGCGGTCCGGCACAAAGGCGCCAATCAGCAGCGCGTAGACCGGCAGCCGCGCCGAGCAGGTCATCAGCGGCGCGACCATGATGGTGGCCAGCCGGTCCTGCCAGTTGGCAATGGTGCGCGTGGCCATGATGCCGGGCACGGCGCAGGCAAAGCTGGACAGCAGCGGAATGAAGGCGCGGCCCGACAGGCCCACCTTGCCCATCAGCGTGTCGAGCAGGAAGGCCGCGCGCGGCAGGTAGCCCGAGTCTTCCAGCACCAGGATGAAGAAGAACAGGATCAGGATCTGCGGCAAAAACACCAGCACGCCGCCGACGCCGGCAATCACGCCGTCCACCAGCAGGCTGCGCAGCGGGCCGTCGGCCATGTGCGCGGTGGTCCACTCGGCGACGAAGGCCATGGCCGCCTTGATAGCGTCCATGGGCACGTTGGCCCAGGAAAACACCGCCTGGAACACCAGGAACAGCAGCGCCGCCAGAATCACCAGGCCCCACACCGGGTGCATGGCCCAGGCGTCGACCCGGTGATGGAAGCGCTGGAACTGCCCGGCCTTGGGCGCGGCGATGGCCAGGATGCGCCGCACCTCGCGCTGCATGTCGGCGCTGTCGCGCGGCGCGTGGTGCGCGGGCTGGTCGCAGGTCGCGCCCGGCGGGCTGATCGGCACGGGTCGGCTGCGTTCACGAGCTGGGCCAGCAGTTGGGCGTGGCCGTTGTGCTGCACCGCCACGGTTTCCACCACCGGGCAGCCAGTTCGGCCGACAGCTTGGCCACGTCGATGGCCAGGCCGCGCGCGCGCGCCACGTCGGTCATGTTCAGCGCCACGATGACCGGGCGCCCCAGGCGCTGCAGCTCCAGCACCAGGCGCAGGTTCATGCGCAGGTTGGTGGCGTCGACCACGGCCACGATGGCGTCCACGGCGCCTCGCCGGCGCGCCGGCCTTCAATCACTTCGAGCGTGACCTCTTCGTCGGGCGTGGCCGGGTGCAGGCTGTAGATGCCCGGCAGGTCGATGACCGACACCGCTGCGACCGCTGGCCAGGCGCACCATGCCGATCTTGCGCTCCACCGTCACGCCGGCGTAGTTGGCCACCTTCTGGCGCGCGCCGGTCAGCAGGTTGAACAGCGCGGTCTTGCCGCAATTGGGGTTGCCCACCAGGGCCACGTTCCATGGGGCTGGCGGGCAGTGTTGCAGCGGCGGCGTTCATGCCGGGCTGACCTCGATGCAGTCGGCTTCCAGCCAGCGCAGCGCAAACATGCTTTCACCCACCACCACGGCCAGCGGCTCGCGCCCGCCGGGGCCGCGGCGCAGCAGCTGCACCGGCTCACCGGGGATGAAACCCAGCTCGCCCAGGCGCTCCAGCGTGGCGTCGCCGGCATGGCTGGAATTCTCTGCTCACGCGCGCCACGGTGGCGTGCGCGCCGGTGGGAAGATGGGTCAATCGCATGGTGGTCAAAATGGTGGGTGACTGGACAGAAATGGCTTTCTAAATGAGAGTGTATCTCATTTAGATCGGCAAAACTAGCCCCCAATCCATTGGGGTCGCTTGCTTCTCTCTGGCAGAACCGGCCATCCACCGTGGCGCCGGACTGTGCCGCGCAATGTGCCTTTGGTCGCGCGGGGCTGGCGGGACGGCTCGCCGGAACCTATTCTTTGTAGCAGCAGGGTGTGCCGGCCCACCACCATTCTGCTCGCCGGCCTTGACCGGTGCGCTTTGGTGCGGCCTCTTTGATGAGACGGAGTTTGATATGACATTAGCCCAAGACCTCGAAAGCCTCGAACAGATGCGCAGCCGTGGCAGTCTGAGCGAGACGGAGTTTGCGCAGGCCAAGGCGCGCTTGCTGCAGGCGCCGCCGGTTGCACCCTTGTCCAAGGTCACGGCGCTCAACGGTCTGCGCCGCTCGGCGTCCGACCAATGGATTGGTGGTGTCTGCGGCGGGCTGGCTACGTTTACCGGCGCGGATTCCTGGCTGTGGCGTCTGGTGTTTTGCCTGATGCTGATGCTGGGTGGAACCGGTTTGGTGTTTTACGTGCTGCTGTGGATTCTGGTGCCGCTGGAGTCCCAGGCCGATTCCAGGACCCTGTCATCCGCCCCGTGAGCGGAAAGGGGGCAACCTGCGGGCTGCCTGCGGCCTCCAAGGCGCATGCGTTCAACGGCGCGGTGATTGCCCATTGATAACAATCGCCGTGAGAATGCGATTCATCCGTTTGTGATTGGTCGCAAGGCGTGGTTGTTCAGTGATACCCAGTCGGGGCACACTCCAGCGCTGTGACTTATTCCTTGGTGCAAACGGGCAAGGCCAATGGAGTGGAACCCTATGTCTGGCTGCGTCGGGTGCTGCGTGATTTGCCCGCCGCCAATTCCGTCGAAGCTATGTTGCCTTGAAACCTGCGCATACCAGAATTATTGGGAAATCCGAACCTTGACTCTCCGCGGTTGGTGGAGCAATTATCATTGCTTCTGTAAGGCGACCACCTCACCCGTGGAGATCCTTTTGAGATAGAGCGTATCGCCGCTTATGCGGAATTCGGTGCAACCAGAGAGGAACTTGCCCCGGAACTCCAGGCAAACACGTCCATCCTCGGCACGCCACTTAGCGCTGTCGTGTTGGCCCGTGCTGACGTCAAAAAATACGTACCCCGAGGACTTGTAATCCATCCGCCACGTCACACCGCCGGCCAGCTTGGCAGTGAACACCTGATCGCTCAGGCGCTCGGTCAGTTGGGCGGCATTGGGCGGCTGCGTGCCATCAGGAAAATCGACGGAAAACGCGTTGGGCGTTTGACCGTGGGCGACGCCGCAACACAAGGCGGCCACGATAGCGAGTTGCTTTAACATGAGGTATCCTCCGAAAGTTGATTCTTAGAGACCCAACTGCGTCTTCATGGCGGCCCAAGCAGTGGCGTTCAACCGCTTCGAATTGCTCAGATTCACCGCAACAGCCGGTTTGATTTCGCGTGCCAGGAACACCCAGTTGCCGCCGATCACGCTCGGTGCGTCCTTGACCTCCACATAAAGACGCGTCTGGTTCATGACGGTTTCGGCATGGCCTACAAAGCGCATGACCCGCACGCCATTGATGGTGCTGATGGTGTAGGTTCCGGTCTGTGAAGGTACGCAATTGGAGACCACTGTTTGATTGCTATTTAAGTCGCAGTCATAGAACTGCACCGAGCCTGCCGTTGGGCTGTTTGTGCCGGTAAAGGCCACGCGCAAGGCTTTAAGGCTGCCACTGCCCTGACCCAAACCCAGGGTGCCGCCGGCAGTGGCCAGATTGACTCCCGAACTGGGTTTGGCCGCAATCAGCTGCTCCAGGGTTGTCGCCTCCGATTGTGAACGAGCGTCGGTGTTGACGTTGTTGATGAAAATTGGCTGGGTCAGGTTGTAGCTCGTGCGGGTGCGAATGGCAGAGCCAGGCGGATAGCTGGCGGAGCCCAGCGCCGCCAGCAAGCCGGAGGTAGCTACCCCATTGTTGATGACGTTGGTGGCGGAGTCGGCCTGCATGGTGGTGACCACACTGCCCATGGACTGTCCGCCAATGTCGGATGGCGCAACATAGCCCACCGAATTCGAGGCATTGCAGAAAGTGCTGCGGTTCGGCGTGCCACGTGTGCCGGGAATGACAATCGTGTCATCACAGCGCACCCAGCCGCTGGAGGTGAGGTAGGCTTGGTTGTAGAGAACACTCTTCGCAGTGGTCGCGCCGCCTGTCTTGCCGCCACGCGTATCCACAATAAGCCCCCCCGACGTTCCGATCGGTTTGGCCAGCGCGTCGAGGGTTCGGAAAAAGTGATTGGAAATGTCGGTAAAGTTCAGACTTGCCAAGTCGCCGGGCGACGCATCCACCGCACCGTTTTGGTCGCCAACCTGCAATGCGGAGCCGGCTTCCAAAGCTTCCGCAGTGGCCTTGGCCATGAATCTGGCGTTGTCTTGTATCTGGGCGCTATTGAACGCGGGATCATCCTGGTAGTCGTTGATCTTGGTAGCTGCAATGGCCAGTTGCGCCGCCACGTTGGTTCGCGCCAAGGCTTCCGTCATGCCCGCAGCCACCCCGGTAGCGACCAGCGTGGTCAACGGGTTGATCTGACCGCTCCGGCCCGGCACCTGCTTGAGCACATAAGCTTTCGCGGTGTTGCCAATGGTGGGGGCCGCCGCATCGAAAGTGGTATTGGCGTCGCCTGGTGCGCTCGGCACCATGGGTGCGATCAGCGATGCGGCTGCTACTTGTGCCGTCGTCACGACATTCGTATCGTAGGTGAGGCTGTATGTGCCGTCAGCGCCGGTCCTGGCCGAGGCGGGCTCATTGGCATCGCAGAGGTTATTGGCATTGAGGTCCATGCAGACCACCGCGTTTCGCACAGCCTGGTTAACCATCACCGCGCCCGTGAGGGTGGTTGTTGTTCCCGCAGTGGGGGTAACTGTGCTGTTGCTGTCGCCCGAAGACGAGCCCCCCCGCACCCGGCTATCGAAAGCAAGGTTGCGTTGATCAGGGCCAAAGAAAGTTTTTTGAGTTGCGGTTTCATTGATTTGCTCCGTTTTAATTTGCATCAGGCGAGGACAGCGCAAAGATAGCCAGCGACGAGCCTTGGCGCATCACCCATTTGGGTGATGAAACGGGTTTTCATGCCGTCAAAGCGGCATGTGATACATACACATACGCCACAAAACCGCAGCACCGGATATACAACCTGAGACTCCCAGAGCTTCTTGAGCTTGCATAACGCTCCAAGCGCTGGCCCCCTTCATGTGGCGAGGATCGAATGGCCAAATTGCTGAGTTCTTGAGAAATTGGTGGCTCGATAGCAACAATTTGCCTTTGCCAACACCCGCGCCATGTTGGCCATAAAAAAGAAATTGGGCTGCTCAAATACGGCGCGTGTAGTGCCTTGGGATGTGATCCGCAGATGCAGGAAATATTTCGGCCTGGCGTGTCATGCGGAGACTTGCTGAAGTTGGATGTCCGCGCAGGAACGGTATCAGAGTCGAACCAGAGAGTCCCGCTGCATGTAGCCTGTTTAGACCGCCTCCCTTCGCATCAAAGTGTGATGCTTCGCATGGAAGGGTTCATTGGGGGGGCAGGTCAGGCTGGCTATCCATGGGGCTAGCCAGACCCAGCAGCAGTTTGACAAACCGCGTGCGCGTATCTACGCCCAGCTTGGCATAGATTTGCTTGATCTGTGTATTGACCGTGTTCGGACTGGTGCCCAGCTTGTCTGCCACTTCCTGCGCGGAGCTGGATTCCAGCAGCGTCAGTGCCACTCTTGTTTCAGCGGGTGTCAGTCCGTAGGCGCTTTGCAGTAGCGCCGGATTGATATAGACCTCTTGTGCGCCATCGGCTATGAAGACGATGGCGGCGAACGCACTAATGCCTGCACCAAATTCGTTGTGATCACCCAGCGCTGAGAATTGCAAGGCATAACTTGCCACGCCGGAGGTGCGTGGCACGGTGACACAGCTAGAAAAATGCGGTGTCGCATGCGCATCGAGGCTTAAGGTCGAACTGATTGCATCGCTAATTGCCCTGGTAGCGGCAACACCCCTTGCAACCAGATCGCCCAGTCCTGCATGGCGGGTGAGCTTGCGCAAACGCAGTCCGTCGCCATCTTCCAGCATGCGTTGCGCGGCACGGTTGGCAAATGCGACGGCGCCCGAACCATCCAACAGCAGCAGTCCGTGCGTCAAGCGATCCAGCGCCGCCAAAGTGGTGGCCACTGTGAGTTCCGCTGAGCGCAGCCGCTGCATCACCCCCAGTGAGCGGGAAATGTGCGGCAACACCAGTCGCATTTTGGCGCGATCATCCTGATCGTAGTCAGGCACATTAAATCCGCGTCTTACCACCCAAACGGCAGGCATCGAGTTTGTCGAGTCCAGACCGAATATGATGCCCCCCATCATCTGCCCATCATCGTCGTCTTTTGCGATCCATTCCTTGTAAATCTTCGATTCAAGAAACTGCTGCCGAGGCACCAGTTCGTCGCCGATCACAACATTGCCTTCGAAGAAAACACGCTGTTCCAGACCCGCGTGTATATACACGTCATGCTGCTGGTATTTGTTGATATAGAGCTCCAACTGGTCATGGTTGGTCCCGTGATTGAATAAATAACCGCCCGTCTGCGGGGTGTGCAAAGTGGTAAAGAGCCAGCTCTTTGGGGACCGCATGTGGCTGGAGAGGGCAGGCAGAATGTCCGTGGTCCAACGGCTTGGGTCAGTCGCCCCTTCGTAGATCAAACCAATCAATTCGCTCAGGCGGCTCAACTCTGCGTGGGTACGACTCATGGTCACTTGTCTCACTGACGAAAGAGGCCTTTATATACCAAGCGGATAGGCCTTTCAATCACGTCCACGCGTCAATCGCGCGTGGGAGTGGCGCCCGGTGACAGGTCCACGCCCGCGGCGCGCGCCTCCGCCAGCAGGGTGGCGAGTTCGGCGGCCGAGTGCACATTCAGCCGCTCGAAGATCTTGCGCCGGTGCTCTTCCACCGTGCGCACGCTGAGTTCCATTTTCCAGGCGATGGTCTTGTTCAACTCGCCGGCGGCCACCAGCGGCATCAGCCGCACCTGCTGGCGTGACAGGCTGCACATCAGCTGCGCGCAGGGCGTCGTGGCGGGCCATGCGCACATGCCACTGCACTTCCAGTTCCAGCGCGCGCCGCATCAACTGGACCAGTGCATCGTCGGCATAGGGCTTCTCGACAAAGCTGAAGGCCCCCTTGGCCATGGCGCCCACGGCCATGGGAATGTCGCCGTGGCCGCTCAGAAACAGCACCGGCATGCGTCTGGCCAGCCCCGGGCTGATCAGCGCCTCGTGGACGTGCAGCCCTGACAGCGGCTCCATGCGCACATCCAGCACGAAGATGCCACGCAACGGCGCGGTGGCGGCGTCCAGCGCGGCCAGCAATTCCGGGCCGCTGGCGTAGGTGACCACCTTCAGGTCGTGCTGGCGCAGCAAGAAGGCAATGCGACGAGCGCACGCCTTCATCGTCATCACACAGATAAATGGTTGGTTCCGTCATGGCGGGCTCGTCTCCGTGTTGGATGTGTTCCGGTGGCAGTGAGAAGCTGAAGCGGGCGCCACCGGCGGGCGCATCCTGCGCGTGCAGGACGCCGCCATGCGACTCCAGTATGGACCGGCAAATCGCCAGCCCCAGTCCGGTGCCGTCCTTTTTGGTGGAAAAGAAGGGTTCGGTCAGGGTTTCGATATCGCGTCCGCCCAGGCCGGGTCCCTGGTCGGTGACCTCGACGGTCACCCAGCCCTGCGCGTCGCCCAGGGGCGGCGCGAAGCTGCGATAGCTTCGGATGGTGATGGTCTGGGAATACGGCGTGCCGGCCATGGCGTCGCAGGCATTGCGCAGCAGATTGGTGACCACCTGTTCGATGCCAATGCGGTCCAGCCGCGCCGGCGGCAGGTCGGCTTGCAGCTCCAGTGACACCTGCGCGCCCACACGCTTGAATTCGCGCTGCAGCAGGGTCACGGCGTCGGCCACCATGGGGTTGATGTCGCAGGGCTCCAGCACCAGTTCGCGCCGCGCCAGGCGCGTGCGAATGCGGTGCACGATGCCGCCGGCCTGCGCGGCATGGCGCGACAGGGCGCTGCGCGGCGGCCAGCAGTTCGGGCTCGGCGTCCGGGCGTGTTTCTCCAGCGCCTTGGCGATGCCGGCGCTGTAGCTGACGATGCTGGTCAGCGGCTGGTTCAATTCATGGGCCAGCGTGGACGCCACTTCGCCCAGCGTGGACGAGCCGCGCATGGTTGGCCAGCACCTCGCGCTGGCGGCGCTCCAGCTCTTCGAGCCGCTTGCGCTCGGTGACGTCGACGATGGAGCCCATCCAGCCCACCTGCTCGCCCGCGCCGTCGACCAGCGGCGACTCGAACACCATGACATCCACGATGCGACCGTCGCGGTGGCGCCAGCGGGCCTCGTGGCCGACCCGCTGGGTGGGGTGCGCAACGGCTGCGCTTCGGCACTTGCGCATCGACCGATGCGGGGTCCTGTGCCAGCAGTTCCTCCAACGAGTAGCCCACCATCTCGCAGAAGGTGCGGTTGGCAAACAGCAGCCGGCCATCGCAGATCGCGGGCGCGCAAACCCACCAGTGCCGACTCTTCCAGCGACTGGCGCCACGCGGCCTCGGTGCGCCACGCCGTCTCGCGCCTTGGCCACCTGGTTCATCTGGCGGCGCAGCAGCACCGTGGCGACCGCGATCAGCGCCAGAAAACCGACCATCAGCACCACCGGCAAGGTGGTGAACCAGTGCGGCTGGCGCACGCGCTGGGTCAGCCGCAGCCGTGCATCCGGAATGGCCTGTGAACGGTAGTCTCGTAGGTCTCGCCGGCGGCCACGCGGCCCGGGCTTTCCGTGGACAACAATCACCTCGTCCAGGCCGGACACGCAGCTGGACCTCGTACTGCGCGGCCAGCCACCAGAAGTCCTTGCTCTGGATCAGTCGGCGGGGTCATAGCGTGCGATCAGCTGCCCGGTCTGCGGACATGCGATCGTCGCTGGTGGGCGCAACCAGGTGCAGGGTAATGCCCTGCGCCGGGTGGCAGGCGCTGCACGCCGGGGCGCTGGTCGCGACGCGCTTCGGCCACGATGCGGTTATTCGGCGTCCAGCCACATCACGCTCAGCCAGCGCCGGTCCAGGCCCGGCCGCGATCTCGGGCAGGGTGGCGAGTTGGCGGTTGGCGTCCGGCCCCGGTGCCGGCAGGCGGGTGGCCGCCGCGCGCAGCTTGACCGTCTCGGTTTCCAGGCGGCTGGCCAGCTGTGCCTCCAGGCTCAGCGTGTCGGCCATCACCGTGCGGCGCAGGGTCTCGCGTTCCAGCCTGTCGTTGTCCTGCGCCCATGCCACCACCAGCGCCGTAAAGGCCATGGACAGCAGCAGTGGCGTCAGCCACAGATAGCGGCCCCAGGCCGATGCCCAGCCGAATCGCGGTCGGTCGGAATGGGGGGTGATGGAAGACGATGCCATCCGGGTAGTCTACTGAGGGGCGGCGCCCCTCCAGCGCGCTACTGGATGGTCAACTCCATCAAGGTCCAGTTCTCGCCGTTGCTGATGGTCCGTGCGCCAGTGAATATGGCGACGCCGTTTTCATAGACGGCCGCCGACACATTGGTCGGTCCGTTGCCGTGGTCGGAGTAATACCGCACAAAGACCCGGTAGGTTCCCGCGCCGGGCAGCCCCCCGATGGTGATGTTTTCGGGACCGTAGCCGTGGGTGTTGTCCACGTCCAGCCGCGGCGAGGTGGCTGCTGTTCCCCAGGTGGGCGTCTTGTTGGAGTAGTAGCACTCGGCGCCGCCGCTCCAGGAGAAGTGCAGGTCCACGTCGGTGTCGTTCTTGTCCCAGGAGATGCGGGCGTGGTAGGTGTTGTTGATGGCCGTGCTCTTGACCGTGATGGGCAGGCTCTGGTAAATCTGTCCGGTGGTGTCCATCACGCCGGCGACGATGCTGTTGTCACCGGTCTTCAGCACGGCCGTGGTGCTGAAGGTGCTGCCCGACAGGGCCGTTTCCTGGATCACCCCGTTGACCGCAAAGCCGGCGCGGTTCAGGGTGACGGTGGGCTCGTTGTTGACCACGCTGGCCGCCACCGGGGTCTGGTTGTCGGTGGTCTGGGTGCCGCTGGCCGGACTGGTGATGGTGACGGTGATGTCGGCGAAGTAGGTCGGGGCATAGCCCAGTCCCAGGTAGCCGCTCTTGATGGTGTTGGGGTCCACGTCAAAGCCGATCACGCTCTTGAACTCGGCCTTCTGGGCCGCGGAGGGCAGGGTGCCAAAGGTGGAGTAGTTGCAGCTGTCGACAAATTTCTTCCAGCGTTGGCGCGCGCCGGAGGCGATGGCGGCGTCGGTGCTGGCCATGCCGTTTTGCTGGGCATAGGTTTCAAACGACCGCAGCCAGGAAAATCCGCGTATGCAGGACTCCGCCCACTCGATGTACAGGTGGTCGTCGGTGGTGAGCCGGGGCGAACTGCCCGCCACCTGCAGGCCATGGCTGACCGCGTGGATCATTTCGTGCCACAGCGTTTCTTCATCGTTGACGCCGCCATTGGTAAAAACAGCGGGATCGGCGGCCAGGATCAGATCCTGGTCGTAGTAGGTCCACACGTATTTGATGATGTACTTTTCCACATAGGCCGCCACGGCGTTGGAGGCGCTGAGGTAGCCCGGGTCTATGTAGACCTGGAACGCGGGCTGGAACGCCCGCGTGGCAAAGGCCGATGCATTGCCGGTATTGATCCAGCGGCTGAACTGCTGGCTATCCCACTGGTGCTGGAATTCCGAAATCTTGGCCAGGATGGTGTTCTTGTAACTCTCCTGCGGGTCGCCCGTGACGGTCAGGGTGGACGTACCGGTTGCGGTTTCGCCACCCAGGGTGGCGGTGACCGACAGCGAGTAGGTGCCCGCGCCAAACAGGTAGGGGGCGGTGATCGTTGTCACACCCGCCACCGTGCTGAAGGTGCCGCCCTGGTTGAGCGCGGCGCTGACGTCCTCACCGCTGACCCGGGCCGTGACGACCGGCGTTCCCGGATTGCTGCTGGTGACCGTGATGCGCACCGTAATGTTGTTGTTAACAACCGTTCCGGAAGGCGTTATGACCACGCTGATGGTGGCTTGCGCCAGCGCGGCTCCCAGCAAGAGTGGCAGCCAGATAAGCCACTTGAAAAGACTGGCAAAACGGGATCGCATGGTGTCCTCCTGTTGGCAGATGTTGAAAGGCGTTTCTGCTTGCAGACTATGGTCCGGGGTTTCCCGATTACCATGACATTTATCAACCGGTCATGCATCCGCTTCTTCTGGCTTGCCGGGGCTGGGTTGCAGCCCTGAAATGTGTAACTACTCAGCTCACCCAGCAAAGCAAGGCTGAACGGTCTGGCGGTTAAAGACGCTGATCAGGCAATCAAACAGATTGGCCTTTTGCTTGTGCATGGTTGCCAAGTACGAGCGGATCGTAAAGAACGTATCAGCGCCGTGCTCGGTCCTAAAGCAGCCCGATATCTTTTGTTTCACCTTGGACATGCGCAGTGCCTGCTCGGCCAGATTGTTGGTGAACGGCACCCCGTCCTCACGCATGAAGCGCCACACATCCTGGCGATGCTCTCGCAAGCGCTTGAGCAAGTTGGCCGCCTTGGATTGCTTGAGCCTGCCTCTGGTGCCTAGGCCCGCGTCCTGTGAAGTTCCCGTGCGTTGGTTCAGCGGGTTGTATTCTTCACCGCGCTCCAGCAGCCGGCTCCACTGAACCTCAAACCAGGCCTGGCGCGGTTCAGTCAATGGGCCACCTGCCAGATCGACCTCTGCCAGCGCCTGCAACAGCAGGTCGATCATCTCCTGCGCCCAGGAGTCCCATATCTTCTCGTTCTCCTGCTCGTGCACATACACCAGCTCGCGGATGTGGTGGGCGTTGCACAGGCTGTGCGTGCAGTCCAGCCCTTTGTAGCTGATCAGCCCGTCGTGCACCAGTACGCCCTTGATACCCTGGAGCAAGCCCAGCGCCTCAAAGGCCTGTGTCCCACGCTTGGCGTGCGGGGCCAGCCAGGTCAAGTGGCGAGTGACGGCGCAGTGCAACCAGTGCAGCTTGCCTTTGATGCGAATACCGGTTTCATCGGCGTGCACAACGGCTGAACCTTGTACTGCTTGCCCGATGGCCGCCACCGTGGGGCGCAAGGTAAAGGCCGCTTCCTGGGCAAAGCTTTGGATGCTGGCTTGGGACAGATGCGCGCCGTGGAAGTCTTGCAGCAGGGCCGCTGTGCGCGCCAAGGGCACCAGGTGGTATTGATTCAGGTGCACGGCCATGGCTTTGACACTGGCGCCGTATTGCGCCGCTGCATTGACGCCCACCGGCCAGACTCCCAGGTGAGAGGCCCCGCAGGTGCAGCTTGAGCGCATCTGTTGGTGGGCCACGGTGCGCAGGGCCAGCTTTGGCAGCTCAAAGACCTGGCGGGTCTCGGCGATAGTGTGTTCGCGCAGTTCCAAGTGGCAGACGCTGCAATGGGTAGCAGCCTGGTGCACGATGGTCTCATCGACATGCGCACTCTGGCGCAGAGTGTTTCCGCTGTGACCTTGTTGTCCGCCATTGGGCTTTTTGCCAGTTGGTCGCAGAGATTTCGGTGCCGGTTTGCCCAACCCGTCGCTTGATGGAGGCTTGCTGGAGTTGCGGCTGTTGAGCGTCAGACGGCCTTCGAGCTGCTTGATGCGTTCCTGCATCACCAGCATTTGCGCCATGAGGTCTTGTACCTGCTGCTGCAAGGGCCACAGCATCCTGATCAACTCATCCTTTTGTGCGTGACTGAGTTGGTTGAGGTCGGGCAGGTTTTGCATCAAAACCAATTGTCGCTCACTATTTCATAGCAAACGCTTATTGGGCCTCATTGGGAGCTGAGTAGTTACAGTCTATGTCGGGAAATATGCCTCTGGTCCCCGTGGAATATGCGCAAGCAGCTACCAAAAGCGTAGCAATCTTCTGCCAAATCTGCGGTCTCAGGCTGCAAGATGGACAACTGATAGTTCGTGAATTTTGGCCGGAAAAATCTCCAGTCCATTGGGCCAGCACAATGCGCCAGCGTCGATAAAAAAGCGTTGAAAGTACGCGGCGTCGCGCAGTCTTTCAAGCAGCGGCCCCGCGCGATTTGCCAGATAGGCGTTCGCGTCAAACACCCCTTGTGTGTGATCCGAGAAGTCAATCTCCAGCATGAAAGGGGCGGTCAGGCGGGCGTTCAGTACTTTAATCACGGCCAGCTCCTTGAATGCGATCCAGCGGCTCAAAGCGTTTGACTCGCAGGGGGCTTATGCAGCCTGATGCGTATCCCGTCGCGTCAGGTCAGGCTGGCCAGCCAACAGACCTGCCACGGAAATGTCCTCGTCCAGGGCTTCCCAATGCAGGCCACCCTTGCTCAGTTCGACCTGGGCACGCTGCGCGGGAGCGGCCTCCAGCAGACGCGGAAACCATGTCAAAGGCGCGGCAATGGTGCGGCCATCCGTCAGGCTGACCCACAAAGTGTCGTCGTCGAAACGAACGGCTTTAGGCGAAGTGCTCATTCCAGGTCCTTTCAATCAGCTCTTGATTGGCGACTACTGTGTCGCGCAGCTCACGCAGGGTTTTGGCATCAAAACCATCGCTGTCAGCCAAGTACACACGATTGTGTTTCAAATGAGTCTCTAGCCCCCGTGGAATATGCGCAAGCAGCTACCAAAAGCGTAGCAAACCAAGTTGTACCGCAGGGCTATCGCATCTAAATCTCCCCCATTCCGAGCACCGACTCCAAATACCTTGAATCCCAGCCGGCCCGCCTGCGCTTGCCTTGAATGCCCAGCTTCTTGCTCGGCTCCTGCTTGAGCTGGGTCAGCGCAATGCGCCTGATGCACGCCAGGTTTGCAGGCGCGTTGTCCTTGCGCACCTGACACGCATCCTCCCTGAAACCCACGTCCAGTGACCAGTGCAATTCGTTTTCCACCGCCCAGTGGCTGCGCACTGCCTTGGCCAAGACTTGAGCACCGGCACTCAAACTCAGACTGCTGAGGTAGTAGCTGTCTTCGGTGCTGATTTTGTCGCCCACCTGGCGCGTTCTACGCACCATGGCCACCGTCTTGAGTCCCGTCCAAGGAGCTGCTGCTCTTTTGAGGTACGCAGGCACCTCCACCACCCAGTGTTCGCGCCTCTCGATGCGCCCGTGGCTGTTGGGGCCTGCTGCGTCCAGATGGTGGCTGTAGGCCTGTCTGGCAAAGCCATTGGCCAAACTCTTGTCAAACCAGGAGGCCACATTCAGACACAGGTGTCGGTGGTTGGTTTTGAGGCCCAGCACGTAGTCGGCTCCTGACCCGATGATGTCCTTGGCAATCGCCTTCTGGCAACCCATGGCATCGATGGTGACGATGCAACCTTCAATGTCCAGGAGTTTGAGGAGTTCAGGGATGGCGGTGATTTCGTTGGATTTCTCGGCCGTCCTCACCTGTCCCAGCAGCATGCTGTTGTGGCTGGACCAGGCGCTGACGATATGCAAAGGGTGTTTCTTGCCGTCGCGTGCGCCACGCACGCTTTTGCCATCAATGGCCACCACCCCTTGCACGCGCCCAGCCACATTGCGCAGCCACCGGTGGCAGGTTTGCTCCAGCGCTTCAGTGTTGATCAAGCGAAACACCCGCGCGAAGGTGTCGTGAGAGGGGATTCCGTTGGGCAGCTTCAGGAAACCCGCAAACCATTGCTGCTTGGCTTGACCAAATTCGACCACTTCGGTCCAGTGGTCAGCACCGCCTATGACGGCGCACAGCGCGATGACCAGTATGTCCAACAGTTCGTGGCGTTGCGTGCGCACCATGCGTGGGTCGGGTACACCGCTTAGGTGCTCTATCAGGCTCAGGCGCGCGGGTTTGCTCATGCAGGGGACTACTGATTGTTGGGATGCTCCGTAGTTTGCCCGTTAACTGCCTATCTTCTTTGGGACGCTACGTCCTTTGGGGCTACAAATTTAGATGCGATAGCCCTGAGTTGTACCGGAAACGCGCCTCAGCTCGCCGTGTGCGTGCGGTTGGCTGCCTTGGGTTTGATGTACGGCACGACCAGGCCAAACGCATCAGCCATTCTTTGCGCTTGCTTGGCGGATTGTTCCAACGCTTTTTGCAGCGCTTTAGGCGTGGGCGTCAGACGATTTTGGTGAGTCTTTTTAATTTGTGCCATGTTGTAGGCTCCATCACTGTGAGTTGGTTGGCGAACTTCGCCGCTATGGCGCGAGCATGGGGGATGGTGGAATTATCGAACAATGTCCACTCGTCTGCCAACGGCATGTATAGGTCGAAGAAATTGTTGAGGCTGCGCCCGAACCGTCGCCGCACGATGTCGGCAGGCACATCGTGTCCACCCTGCGCCACGCGCAGCTTGACTCGTCGAACGGCCAATTGCGCATTGGCCAACGAAAAGTAATAAATCGCGACGGCGTAGCCCTGCTGCCTGAGTGCGTGTAGAAACGCAGCAAAGGTGCGGCTTGAAAGGGTTGATTCAAAGGCGAAATCGGCCTGTGCGTCGCCCAATTGCCGCAAGCGCGTAAGCATGATGCGCCCCGCCTCAAATGCCACGACGTCCGTATGGCGACCCGACAAGCCGCGCGCGATGTAGTCGGCGTTAACAAAGGTCTCAATGCCCAGCGCAGCAAGAATGGCATCGGCGTGCGTGGATTTGCCTGCACCGTTGGGGCCAGCAAAGATGACAACACGTGGGGGTGGTTTGACGGGGCTGGGCATCGGTGTCAATCAAACTGGATGGAAATCCTGGGGCCACAAAAAATATGGACCGAAGCGCCCCTTCGCCACAAACTCGACACCCGCCTTATCCCCCTTGGGCGTCAGCACATGCTTGTCGGCGCTGAACATCAAATAGCCTTGTTCTGTGGCCCGACTTAAAAGGTCGGCTGTCTTCATGCCCAGCTTTTGCGCCAACTTGCCCGATGGCAGCTTGTCGCTCGCAGCGTCGGACTCCTCACCCGACTCGGCAGTCGCATTCACGGTATTGGGCTCGTTCGCTACGCGCTCCAGCGAAATGCGCACTTCGTCGCTGATGCGGATGATGCGCTGCGCTTCTTCGTAGGCGTCTTTGTAGAGCTGGCTGTCTTCACTGCGCTGGATCAGGATGCCCATCTCGTTGTTGTTCACCTGGCTGAACTCGTAGAGGTTCAGGCTGGTGATGATGCACAGCTCTTCGTTCATGTAGCACTTGGCGTGCAGGTTCTTGCAGAAGCTGGTGCGGATGTAGGTCAGGCCGCGCAGCCACTCGATTTCCTGCGGCTGCAACTCGCTCTTGCCGTAGACGATGCGCACGTCGATCTTCAGCCGGTTCTTGTCCGCCAGAAGTTCCTTCATGCGGTCGTTGAGCTTGAGGAAGGGGCTGATCAGAATCAGGCGGTCTGACGCGCCCTTGATCAACTCTTCGAGGTGGTAGTTGGTTCCCGTGGTGGTTAGAAACTTCGCCATTTGTTGTGTGCCCTGATTGAATTATTTGGTTGTGGAGGTTTTGCGTTTTGTTTTAGCGGCTACAGCGGGCAACAGACTGGTGTAGCGCTGGTACAGCTCAAACAGAAAGGCCACGCGCTCGGCGTCGCTCTTGTAGCTTTTCTTGCCGCCGCTGGCTTCGTAGGCCTTGTCTACTGCGGCGTCCAATTTCTGGTGGGCCTTGAGCAGTTCCGGCGGCATGGTCAGTGGGTCGTAGAGGTCCGCCAGTGTGGCGGGGTGGTCGCCAGACTGGAACTTGGCGCGTGCGTCGAGCACGGATTGTGCTGCAGTCTCGATAGCGACTTGCACAGGGTGGACGGGGGCTACAGGCTGATTTGGCTTGGAACTTTGCGAGAAATCGGGCCAGGGGAAGTTGTTGTAGACGATGTCTTTGGAGTAGCGAATATCGCTTTTCAATCTTCCACCGACAAAGCGTACCCATGCGTTTTGCATTGTGCTGGAAAGTACACCGAACTCATACAAGCCACCGCCGTTCATGTACAGAGTTGAATTGGTGACGACGACATCCTGTACGAATCCTAATGGGAAGAAGTTCCGCCGTTCCGAACTGGTCTTAGGAATCAATATGTAGCGCGATGGAATGGTTGTTTCACGGAAAAGCCAGGGCGTAGCTGCAAACTTTTGAGAGGACTTGCTGGTTTCTCGAAAGTGCTTCACCTGCGCCACAAGTTCCATCACATGTGGCATGGCGCGCAATTCAGCTGGAGTTGCATCAGAAAGCCAGAGGCAGTAATTGGTATGCCCGTTGATGAAGTCGTTGCCTGTTAGCCAAGGCCGAAACCACTTTGCTGCAAGTGGTTCTTTGGCTAAAAATGCTTGACGTTCTTCTTCGGTGAAGGACAGTATTCCGTCGTCCAACGGCGTGATGCCCTCAACGAGTGGCGGGGCCTTGCACATTGGACGTGAGACTCGTTGCAGAAGTACATCTGCATAGTCAACTAAATAAGGGTTGATATGCGCAGCCGGGACCGGATGTGGATCTCCCTTAACGTGAATG
>CAVVRQ010000025.1:0-3116 GCA_963750665.1 uncultured beta proteobacterium | reverse complement strand
TGCCGGCTGGTCGACGAGCAACACACGGGCGACGCCGAAGCCGCTGACGACGCACGCCTGTTGCTGGAGGTGCTGACCCCGATCACCAAAAGCTGGCCCAGCGAATGGTGTCTGGAAGCTAACTCGCTGGCAATTCAGATTCATGGCGGCTACGGTTACACGCGCGATTTTCCGGTCGAGCAATACTGGCGCGACAACCGCCTGAACATGATCCACGAAGGCACGCACGGCGTGCAGGCAATGGATTTGCTGGGCCGCAAGGTGCTGATGGAACAAGGGCGTGGTCTGACTCTGTTGGCCGCTCGCGTGCAGGCCACGGCCGGGCGTGCCGCTGCCGTGCCGGCGCTGGCCGCCCACGCCAAAGCCTTGTTGCAAGCCCTGCAGGATGTGAGCGCAGCAACGCAGGCGGCCTGGGCCAGCGCTCAGCCAGAGGAAGCACTGGCCAATGCCGTGCCCTACATGCAGGCCTTTGGCCACACCGTGCTGGCCTGGATCTGGCTCGACGTGGTGCTGGCAGCACTGGCTGCCGATCCGGATCAGCGGCAGCCGGCCAGTGTTGGCAAGCTGGGTGCGGCCCGTTACTTCTATCACTACGAGTTGCCCAAGATCGGTGCCTGGCTGCAGGTGGTGGCCGCACGTGACCTGACCTGCGCTGCCTTGCCGGAAGACGCGTTTTAACGAAACATCGACCATGATCACACACATCGTCAACAGACTCATATGAGGTTCCACTCATGACCCGAACCATTCAACAACTTTTTGACCTTACCGGGAAGACCGCGCTGGTGACTGGCGGCTCGCGCGGGCTGGGCTTGCAGATGGCGCATGCGCTGGGCGAGGCGGGGGCCAGGGTCATGCTCAGTTCGCGCAAGGCCGACGATCTGGAACGGGCTGTGGCCGAGCTGCAGGCGGGGGGCATTGATGCACGCTGGATTGCCGCTGATTGCGCCAAGGAAAGCGAGATCGTGCGCCTGGCGGATGAGACACTGCAGCGCATGGGCGACGTGGACATTCTGGTCAACAACGCGGGTGCTACCTGGGGCGCGCCGGCGGAAGACCATCCGCTGGACGCCTGGGACAAGGTGATGAACCTCAACATGCGCGGCTACTTCATTTTGAGCCAGCAGATCGCCAAGAAGAGCATGATTGCGCGTCGCGCCGGGCGCATTATCAACGTGGCGTCGATTGCCGGGCTGGGCGGCAACCCGCACGGCATGGGCATGATTGCGTACAACACCTCGAAAGGCGCGGTGATCAACTTCACGCGCGCACTGGGCGCCGAATGGGGCAGGCACAACATCAACGTGAATGCAATTTGCCCGGGCTTTTTCCCGAGCAGGATGACGGCCGGCACGCTCAAGGCGCTGGGCGAGGAAAAGCTGGCGGCCGGTGCGCCATTGAAGCGCCTGGGCGACGACGAAGACCTGAAGGGCCTGTGCCTGCTCTATGCATCGGACGCTGGCAAGCACATTACCGGTCAGTGGCTGGCGGTTGATGGCGGCGTTAGCGCGGTGCTCGGTGGCTGAACCGAACTTTGGCCTGGGCTTCGGGGTTGCGATCCCGTTTGTCGATCATCTCGGCTTCGAGATGCTGCTGTTCGACGGTGGCTATTCCGAACTGGCCTACACACCCAAGCCCGAGCACCTCAATTCTTTCAGCGTCACGCATGGCGGCGCGTTGATGACGCTGCTGGACGTGACGATGGCGGTGGCGGCGCGCAGCGTGCAAAAAGACATGGGCGTGGTCACCATCGAGATGAAGACGACGTTCATGCAGGCAGCCCGTGGCGCATTGAGCGGCAAGGGCCGGCTGATGCATCGAACCGCCACCATGGCGTTTGTCGAGGCGACGGCGTTCGATGCAGACGGGCGCGCCTGCGCCCATTCGACCGGCACTTTCAAGTACGTTAGGCGGTTGCCAACCGGACCAAAGAGCGCCAACGCGCTGAACGCGCCACCCGGCGTCATCTCGACCGATTAGGGTCTGCTCACAGCATTTTTTCACCGAGGAGTTTTTCATGCCACTCAACAAACAGATTCATCTGGTCAACCGCCCGAGCGGCGAAGCCAGCGTCAGCAATTTCCAGTTGGTTGCCAGCGATACACCAGCGCTGCAGGACGGCCAGGTGCTGGTGCTCCATCACTTTCTGAGTCTGGACCCGTATATGCGCGGCCGCATGAACGACGCCAAGAGTTATGCCCAGCCGCAGGCGCTGAACCAGACCATGGGCGGTGGCACGGTGGGCGTGGTGGTCGAGTCCAGAAATGCCAAGTTTGCCGTTGGCGACAAGGTGGTCGGCATGGGTGGCTGGCAGCAATACAGTGTGGTCGATGCGGAGCAGCCAGGTGCGCTGCGCAAGGTGGACACCACGCATATTGCGCTCAGCGCTTACCTCGGCGCCGTTGGCATGCCGGGGGTGACGGCCTGGTACGGGCTGGTCAAGATCATTGCGCCAAAGGCCGGTGAAACCATGGTGGTGAGTGCGGCCACTGGCGCCGTTGGCAGCGCCTTTGCGGCGCTGAGCAAGGCACGCGGCTGCCGCACCGTGGGCATTGCCGGTGGCCCCGACAAATGCAAATACGCCGTGGATGAACTCGGTTTTGACGAGTGCATCGACTACAAGCTGCACAGTGACGCCGTCTCACTCGGCAGACGGAGGGGTGAACATCTCCACCGACGGCGGCAACTGGCTGGTACGCCCGCCGCTGCCGATCACGCAGTTCTACCACGTTCACGCCGACAACCACACGCCGTACCGCGTGATGGGGTGCATGCAAGACCTGGGCAGCAGCAGCGGGCCGAGCAACAGCCTGACGGGTGCCATCGAACTCGGCATGTGGGGCCGGGTGGGCGTTCCCATGCTGGCCGAATATCTGCGCCAGTCTGCCGCCAACCGGCCTGCCGTATTGTGGTGTGCTGCGTGTTCCTCCGGCGAGGAAGCCTATTCGATGGCGATGACGGCGGTCGGCATTGGGTGGTTACGGGCATCAAGTCAGGATCATCGCTTCGGATCTGGATAGCCGGGTGCTGGAAGTTCACGGAATGGACGTTACAAGCTGAAGTAGGTGTCCAAACTCTCTGCAACACAACTAGACAAGTTTTTTGAGCGTGGACAG
>CAVVRQ010000024.1:0-8441 GCA_963750665.1 uncultured beta proteobacterium | reverse complement strand
GGTGAGGCCCAAGCGCTGCACCGCCTCAAAAGCACCCTCGCCCAATACGCCAAAGTTTTGCGCTTGTTCGGCCATGACTCTGTAGCTCTTACCGAAAATCACGGGGCAAAGTTCATCGAGAGTCTGCGCCGGGCGCACATTGCCGTCCGCACGCAAAATCGGTAAGTCTTTGAAATCATTGGATTCTTTGATTTCAAGGAAGACTTTGATCTGCGCTGCGGCGCACATTTCAGCCTGAAACCCGGCATATTTGGCAATGCCAACTTGCTCAGAAAAGCGTGCCACACGCTGGTCGCGAGTGGCCTGCTCAGCGACACCATCCGCTCTCATCTGCACCATGGCGCCTTCAATCTTGGGCTGGTCAAGAACGGGGTCGATCATGTCAATCACTTCGGCTTTTTTGGGTTTGCGTCCTGCGGTCATGGGGTTCTCTCTTTAGTCGGGGTTACGGGAAAAACGGTTCTTGGACTCTGCAATCCGGCGCTCGGCGCGGTCGATGGCGGCCCATACCTTGACGGCCTGTTGCGGCAGGCGCGGCGTCAGGCGCCAGGCGCCCGAGTCGTCACGCTCGGCAATGCCGGCTTGGGCCAGGTTGTCCAGGTCGCGGGTAATGACACCGGCGGCGCAGTTCATGGCCCTGGCCAGCACGCTGGGCGTGTAGCCATTGACCACGTCGCCAAACAGCACCAGCACCAGTTTCAAAATGCGCTGCTGGGCCGCGTTGGTGTAGTCGGTCTTGCGGGTCATTTCTTGGCGCCGCCGAATATGCCGTTGAACACTTGTTTAACCTCGGTGTCACTCAACGCGGTGACGATGAAACCGCGCGAGCGCATGTCTGGCACTTGCTTGGCCAGGGCGTAATGAATGTCTTGTTGGTCCATGCTGCGGGCTCCGGCTCAGGCGGGCTGCACTGGTGCCTGGCGCCGGGCGCGGGCCTTGCCTTCCAGCGCCACCTGCAGCGCCAGCACGTCGAGCATGAAGCACAGATCATGGCGGGCCTGGCGCACGTAGTCGTAGGCGTCTTTGCCGCTGTCAAAGCAGTCCACCAGCGTGCGCGCCAGGTCGGCGTCGCTGGCGTGCTCTTCTTTCAGCGCAGCCAGGTGCAGCAGCAGGTTGACCTGGGCAGTGCGGTCGGCTTGCTCGCGGGTTTGCGCCTGGTCTTGGGCCTGCGCCAGGGCGGCGCGCATGTGGTCTATGGTGGGGTATGGCAACCTCCCATTCGCGCGGAAAGTGTTCCGGATACTCTGAGGCATTCAGTACCAGGTCAAAATAATCAAACACAGCGCCGGGTTCCAGCGCTTCATAATCCGCCTTGTGTTTATCGACGCTTTGGTTGTGCTCCTCTTGTTGAATTCCAAAAGCAGCCTTGTCGGCCTGGTAACGATTTGAATCTTGCTCAAATGACAGTCTCACCTTTTCAGTTTCAGCATCCAGTTGAGCCTTCAGACTTGCATTTTCTTCATCACCCTTTTGTTTGGCTTCAAGCCATGATGTCGTCATTCGTTCAAACTGAGCTTGCAATAGTTGCTCGTTTTCATCATTGACCTTTGCGCACTGAGCGATCCAGGCCGGAAAAGCAAGCTGACAAGCTGCGTTGGCCATCTCCTGCTTGCGCTTTTCGGATGTAAACAGCCCCGCAAAGAAGCCCAAGGCAGGACGAAATTCGGCGTCGCTAGGAGAAGGTTGTTGCGGAACAGGTGTCAGGTTCGATGACGCAACCAGGCGGGCATTGAAACTTTCGTCTGAGCGGTTTGGCTTGGGTGGAATGACAATGTAATTTGGCTCGGCCACCTTCGCCTGCTTTGGCTTTGGCTGAGAAAACTTTTCTCTGCGCTTGAGACTGTCCCAATTCACCGCGTCGCTTATCGACAGCGTGTGAACCAACAGGCCTTTGATGGCAAGCGCGCGATGGGATGACATTCAGCGCAGCGCGCACGACCGCGCCTTCATCGTCGCCGGCGCTGCCAAGGCTGACCTGCTGGCCGACCTGCACCAGGCAGTGACGCAAGCAGCTACTGATGGGCGCGGCTTGCAAGGTTTTCAGAAAGACTTCAAGGCAATCGTCGCCAAACACGGCTGGACGGGTTGGACCGGCGAGGGCAGCGCCGCTGGCGAAGCCTGGCGCACCCGCATCATCTACCAGACCAACATGAGCACCAGCTACTGGGCCGGGCGCTACAAGCAGATGAGCGACCCCGAGGTGCTCAAGCTGCATCCCTACTGGCGCTACATCCACGCCGACGGCATCCTGCACCCGCGCCCGCTGCATCTGGCCTGGCACGGTCTGACGCTGCTGGCCAGCGACCCGTTCTGGCAAACCCACTTCCCGCCCAACGGCTGGATGTGCCACTGCCGGGTGACCAGCGTCACCCGCTCCGAGGGAGAAGCCAGCGCCCGCGCCGGTCTGGGTGAGCCACCGGCTGGCTGGGATGCGATCAACCCCAAGACGGGTGAGCAAACCGGCATCGACAAGAGCTTTGGCTATGCGCCAGGTGCCAATGTCATGAAGCCGATGCAGGAGTTCATCGACAACAAGCTGATCAACCTCGACGCACCTATCGGAGCGGCGATGTGGGATGCGTTAAAACCGGTGTTGCTCACCGAAAAGTCTGCCGCGTTCGTCGATTTCGTGGAGGCCACTTTGTCCGGTCCGCCACGCGGAAACATGTTTGTTGCCGGTTCATTGAAACCGGCCTGGATTACCGCAGCCACCGGGCTTGATATCAAGCCAGTCACAGCAGAAATCATTGTTCGCGATGCCGATGTTTGGCACACGTTTCGGGATGGAAAGCGCGACCCGCTGGATGTTCAGTGGTACAAGGGACTGCCTTCATTACTGGATCAGCCTGGTGCGGTAATACTTGACTCAACGCACGTAAACGAGCCTGCGTTTCTGCTCTTTTTCGACACGGGCGATCGCGCTGAAAAGTTGGTGGTTCGTGTGAACTACCGTATCAAGAAGACGGGCTTGGCCAACATCGTAGAAACAGGCCGAAAAGTGGATATTTCCGGGGTTCGGGCCATGATCGGTCATGGGTACGATTTGATTGAGGGGAGTCTCTGATGCGGGGCCGGATTCGAACCGGCATCAACGGTGACCATAAGGCCCGACGCCCCCTTACCCATCGGGGTACACCACATCAGGGACACGCCAATTATAAGAACCACCCATGAAAACGCAACCTGGCATAAATCCATGACCGCCTTCACCATCACCGTCCAGGATCAGGCCGTTCAAGCCGCCCTCAAGGCGCTGGCCGCGCGAGTCAACAACGTGCCAGCCATGCTGGAAACCATAGGCGTCGCAATCATCGAGCGCACCCAGCGCCGTTTCGAAACCAGCACAGGCCCTGACGGTGTACCCTGGGTGAAAAACAGCGCCGCCACGCTGCGCATGTTGAGCGATCGCATCGGCAGCTCCAAGAGCAAGCGCAAAAAGGACGGCAGTCTCAACGCCAAGGGCTTGCGCGAATACGCCAACAAAAAACCGCTGATTGACACCGGAACCCTCAAAGAGAAGATCTTCCTGCAGGTGTCAGGCAACACCCTGACCGTTTCAACCGGCGTGGCCACCGCCGACTATGCCGCCATCCAGCAGTTCGGTGGCAAAGCCGGTCGCGGCCACAAAGTCACCATCCCGGCCCGCCCGTTCCTACCCATCCACCAGGACGACACCCTGTACCCGCAAGAACAGGCCGAAATTCTGAAGGCCCTGAACGACTTTCTGGCGATTGATCGGTGATTCTTGAAGCGGCCAAAATATTCAAATCCCAGTCTTTTTTGGGATGAATCTGGCTATTTCGTGTCAGGAAACAAATTTTCATAACCTCGTCCAGAAAAGTCCCACCCAGTCCCATTAAATACCCAAATATCGCGCCTAGACCCCTACAAATATCTCACTCGGGATCAAAATAGATTCCGCCGCCCCTTGCACCGTCCCCGGAGAGAAAGTAGTACTTGCGAATGAGGCCGGCATCCCTTTGTATTTCGGTACTGTGCCAAGGAATGTGCGGCGTGCCGGCATGATCGTCAGCCGGCGGCGGCCAAATACATTTGGTGCGGTGGCGCTGACGTGAAGGTGTCTGCAAGTGCCACCGGACCGGCATCCTGAACCGGGGTTCAGGTGGGCGAGGTCAGCCAGACATTGGGTTCATCTGACGCGAGATGATCACGCCTGACTGGCGATATTCCAGGCCCGGGCTCTAAGAGCATTGGTTCAAGGAACTATAAAGCCCGGCGAGCACCGCAGACGATGCAGATTGTAGGGCCGCAGCGCGATCCCCGCGCCGACAGTTCAGATCAGTCGGCCGTCGTCGCCCAGTGCGCCGTCAAGGCGTTCCAGCAGCGAGGCCAGCAATTGCGACGCTTCCCCCGGCGCGGCCGGGGTGCCGTGCTGGCTTGCGCCGGCAGGCTGATCGGCCAGATCGAACGCCAGGTTGAGCGCCGCCAGCACCGCGATGCGATCGCGTGCCTTGACTTTTCCGCCGTCGCGAATCTTGCACATGGCGCCGTCAACGCGTTCCACCGCTTCCAGCAAGCGGGCTTGCCCGCCCTCCGGGCAGGCCAGAACATAGCTCTGGCCCATGATCTGTACTTCCATCTGCTTCATGCCGCACCCCTTTGCTTGCCGGCGGCTGACGCTTCGGGCAGGCGCGCCAACAGCGCATCGACCCGCGCGCGCGCGGCGCCGAGCCGGGACTTGAGCGAGTCCCGCTCCTGCGTAACGGCCTCGACCTGCGCGCCGAGCAAGACGTTGGTGCGTTGCAATTCTTCATAACGGACCAGCAAACGATCTACCCGTTCAGCGATTTGGTCAATTTGGGACTGTGTCGGCATAGGCCAGCATTGTAGGGTTTGGCGCCGGCAAATCAGCGCAAGATTGCACCGTTGGCGGCTGCGGTGTGGTTGATACGCTGCAACACGACCGCGTGCGGCCAGCCATTGTTTTGCGCGCCGACGCTGCCACCACTGCAATCCATGTGTCACAGCGCTCAGCGCACCGGTGCCGGTGTTTTCGGTTGGAACTCGCAGTACGGCGCGATGGCGCATTGCCAGCACAAGGGCTTGCGCGCCTGGCACACGTAGCGCCCGTGCAGCACCAGCCAGTGATGCGCATCGGTCAGATAGGCCGGCGGAACGCGTTTGAGCAATTGCATTTCCACCTCCTGCGGTGTCTTGCCAGCCGCCAGACCGGTGCGGTTGGCGACGCGAAAGATGTGTGTATCGACCGCGATGGTCGGCTCGCCAAAAGCCACGTTGAGCACCACGTTGGCTGTCTTGCGCCCGACGCCGGGCAACCCCTGCAGCGCCGCACGCGAGCGCGGCACTTCGCCTGCGTACAGGTCCACCAGCATGCGGCAGGTCTGCAGCAGATGGCGCGCCTTGCTGTGGTACAGCCCGATGGTCTTGATATGGCCCTCCAGCCGCTCCAGGCCCAAGTCGAGCATGGCTTGCGGTGTGCCGGCCAGCGGGAACAGCCGGCGCGTCGCCTTGTTCACGCTCACGTCCGTGGCCTGCGCCGACAGCAGCACGGCGCACAGCAGTTCAAACACCGAGGTGTATTCGAGCTCGGTCACCGGACTCGGATTTGCCGCCTGGAGCGTGGCGAAGAAGTTTTCAATGGTGCCGGGTTTCATGCGATCTGTAGTCGTGTCGGTCTGAATAATAATGGCACCATGTTGCAAGCAACACCCACCGAAAGATTTTCATGCAATTCGCCGAGCGCCTGAACAAGATCGAAACCTCTGCCATCCGCGAGCTGTTCAAGCTGCTCGGCAAGCCCGGCATCATCAGCTTTGCCGGGGGCTTCCCGGACCCGGCGCTGTTCGATGTCGAAGGCATCCAGCAGTCGTGCAACGCCGTCCTTTCCAGCAACGCCGGCCCGGTGCTGCAGTATGGCGCGACCGAGGGCTATCAGCCGTTGCGCGAGGCGATCAGCGGCTTCATGGCGGTCAAAGGCGCGGTGGTCGGGGCCGATGGCCTGATCGTCACCACCGGCAGCCAGCAGGCGCTGGACCTGATCGGCAAGACCATGATCTCGCCCGGTGACAAGGTGATCGTCGAGGCGCCGACATTCCTGGCCACGATCCAGTGTTTTCGCCTCTACGGCGCCGAGCTGATCGGCGCCCCGATCGACGCCGATGGTGTCGATGTGGACAAACTGGAACAACTCATTGCCCGGCACAAACCCAGGCTGGTCTATCTGATTCCAACCTTTGGCAACCCGAGCGGCGCTACGCTCAGCCTGGCGCGGCGCCAGCGTATTCTGGAGATCGCCGCGCGCACGCGCACGCTAATCGTCGAGGATGATCCATATGGCGAGCTGTATTTCGACCAGCCACCACCACCGAGCCTGCTGGCTTTGAGCGCCGATGTGCCGGGCAGCCGTGACTGGCTGGCGCACTGCGGCAGCTTCAGCAAGATTTTGTCGCCGGGGCTGCGCGTCGGCTGGTTGATTGCGCCGCCCGAGCTGCTGGCCAAGGCGACCATGTGCAAGCAGTTCAGTGACGCCCATACAAGCAACCTGACGCAGGCGACCGCAGCGCACTACCTGACGCTGGATCGGCTCGGCGCCACGCTGCAAAAGGTGCGCAAGACCTATGCCGAGCGCGCTCAGGTGATGGCGCAGGCGTTGGCGCGCGAACTGGGTGACGCGATTGAATTCAACCGGCCGCGTGGCGGCATGTTCTTCTGGGCCAGGCTGACCGGCACAAACGGCAAGGCGGCCCATGCCGGAGACTTTGCCAAGTGCGCCATCGAGCGCGGTGTGGCCTTTGTGCCGGGTGCGCCGTTCTATGCGCACGACCCCGACCAGGCCTCTTTGCGCCTGAGTTTTGCCACCGTCGGGTTGGAGCGGATCGAAGAGGGAATCCGGCGGCTGGCACTGGCCTTGTAATGTTCGACGCAGCGTTGGGCCGGTGGCTGATGAACCGCTTGTTGTTGCTGGCAAGCTGCTTGGTGCTGCCGCTTGCGTGGCTGCTGTTTTTGCAGTGGCCGCTGCGCGAGTGGGTGCAGGCCGGCTCCAGGCTGGCCAACGATACGGCGCAGATTCTGTTCGCGGTGTATGTGGCGGTGGCAATCACCGCCGCGTCGCGCGCCAAGGTGCACCTGGCGGCAAGCATCGGGCTGCGCGGCTCGGCACCTGGCGCACGTTGGCGCGCGACCTTGTTGCTGTGCTGTATTGCGCCGTGGGCGCTGTTCACCTTGTGGTCGGCGTGGCCGCTGATCGCCGGCTCGGTAATCGGGTTCGAACGCTTTTCAGAAACGATGTCGCCCGGCTATTTCCTGATCAAACTGGTGCTTGGCCTGTTGCTGCTGCTGGCGTTGGCTGACGCGCTCGTCGGCTGGTTCGGCGCCATGCGGCTCAAGCCATGATGGCGATGGGCAGCGCGGCCGGCTTGTGGATGCTGGTGGCGCTGGGCTTGCTGATTGTGCTCACCGGCTTGCCGGTGTGGGCGCTGCTGATCGGCGTGGCCAGCGCCTTTGCCGGTGCTGCGTTGCTTGGCGGCGCGCTGGACGTGGCGATACTGGCGGCGCTGCCGGCGCGGCTGATCGGGCTGCTGGAGCACGACTTGCTGCAAGCCTTGCCACTGTATGTATTTATCGGTGTGCTGCTGCAACACCTGACGCTGGCCGACGCTCTGTTCTCCAGCTTCGAGCGACTGTTTCGGCGCAGTGGGGCAGGGGACAGTCTGGCCGCGCTTGGTGTGGGGGCGCTGATCGCACCGATGAATGGCTCGGTGGCGTCGAGCTCGTCGTTGCTGGCGCGGCTGGTGGCGCCACGGCTGGGTGGCATGAACGCCGCGGCGTCCACCGCGTTGATCAGCGTGGCAGCAACCATCGGCGTCGTGATACCACTCTCGCTGGTTCTGATTTTGCTCGGGGATGCGATGCTGCGCGCGCATACCGAAGCGAGCAATTTGCCGGGTTTTGTGCTCGGGGCCGGGCACATCGTGAACACGCAGGATGTGTTTCATGCCGCTTTGCTGCCCGCTGTGGCGGTGCTGCTGCTGTGGATTGCCGTGGCCTGGTGGGAGGGCCGGCAGTTTGAGTCAGATGAGCCGCCAGAGCCCGCCAAATGGGCGCATGCAGCTATTGCTTTGATAGCTGTTTCGGTGATTATGCTGCTGCTGGGAGCAGTTTTCAGTGGCAAGATGTTTGCCGTGGAGGCTGCGGCTAGCGGCGGCGTGCTGCTGTTTTGCGTGGCCGTGCTGGCGCGCGCTCTCAGTTGGCAGCAGTGGCAAGGTGTGCTGGCCGACACGATGGCCCTGAGCGGCGCGCTGTTTGCCCTGCTGGTTGGCGCGACCACATTCAGCCTGGTGTTCCGGCTGCTGGGCACCGATCGCTGGATTGCCGAGCTGGTGCTGGGTTCGGGCCTGCCGGCGCTGCCGACTGCGGCGCTGGTGCTGCTGGCGGTGGCGCTGTGCGCTTGGGTGTTGGAC
>CAVVRQ010000023.1:0-163364 GCA_963750665.1 uncultured beta proteobacterium | reverse complement strand
TCCCCACCGACTTGGGTGGGGCTGGATGGCCCGTGGTTTTTCCCTCGGCACCGCCGCGCACGGCATCGGCGCAGCTAGGGCAACTGCAGGTCAATGCCGATGCCGGTGCTTACGCCGGGCTCGCGCTGGGGCTACAGGTGGTGTTGGCCTCGCTGCTGATCCCGCTGGCGTTTCGGTTGTTTTGAAAGAGGGGGGCGGCAGCGCGCGCGGAGCAGGGTTTCACGCCTTGACGATGGCCATTGTGTCATTTGCCAGTATCAGGTGCGTGGTCTTGTCCATCAAGGCTTCCAGTGCGGCGGCTGTGACCGGGCGGCTGAAGTAGTAACCCTGCGCTTCGTTAAGCCCCAGGTGCGCAGCAGGTTCTGCCTGCCGCCGGTCTCCCACCCCCTCGGCCACAACGGATTTGTGCAGCGCATGTGCCATGGCGATGATCGGCCTGCACGATACTGCGGGCGTCTTCATCGTGAGCCAGGTCCCGGACGAAGGATTGATCAATTTTCAATACGTCTATCGGTAAGCGTCTGAGATAAGCTATCGATGAATAACCGGTACCAAAATCGTCGAGCGCAACGGACACGCCGATCTGCTTGAGTCGGCCCAGCAAGTCAATCACGGACTCGACATCGTCGATCAGGACACCTTCGGTCACTTCAAGCTCCAGTGTGTGTGGCGCCAAACCGCTGGATTCGAGCGCCTGCTGTACCTGAGCGACCAAATCGCTAAACTTTAACTGTCGGCCGGAAACGTTGACCGCCACGGTGCCGACAACGTAGCCGGCGGCTTGCCACGCGGCCAACTGCGCGCACACATGGCGCAGCACCAGGGACCGATGGTGTCAATCAGACCAACATCCTCCGCCAATGGAATGAACATTGCAGGCGATACCGAACCCAGCTCCGGGTGATCCCAGCGCAACAAGGCTTCGGCGCCGAGCAAGCGATCATCACGCAGGTCGATCCGCGGCTGGTAGTACACAGAGAATTGATTGCGCGTGATTCGCCAGATGCAACTCACGCTCCATCAAGGCACGGTCACGTCGCTCAACGTTCATGCTCTCTTCAAAGAAAACGAAACGGCCTCGCCCGGCGGCCTTGGCACGGTACATGGCAATGTCGGCCTGCTTGAGCAACTCTTCGGCCGTCGTGCCGTCGGACGGGAACACGGATACGCCAATGCTCGCGCCAAGGAAGCACTCGCTCCCGCTGATCGTGAACGGCTCGGACAGCAAGTCCAGTATCTGTCCGGCCAGTGCGGCCGCCTGCAATGGGTTGTTCAGGCCGGTCAGCAGCACGACGAACTCGTCTCCACCAAGCCGCGCCACGGTATCGGATTCGCGAACGCAAGCGCTCAACCGCTTGGCGGCCACCCGCAGTAGCTGGTCGCCGCCATCGTGCCCCAAGGTGTCATTCACGCTCTTGAATCGGTCGAGGTCGAGAAACAGCAGCGCCAGCTGGTTGCCGGTGCGGCGCGCGCGCGCCAGTTCCTGCCGTAGGCGCTCACTCAGAAGCGCCCGGTTGGGCAAACCCGTCAGGTCATCATGGTGCGCACGCAAGATCAGTTCGGCCTCGCGCGCATGCGCAGCAAAAGCCACCCCGACCCGTTTACCGAGATCCCGGGCCTGTTCGATCAACTCATCGCTGACCTCCTGCTGATTGGCCACACCGATTGCCAGCGCGCCGCAGACTTCATTGCGCCAAAAAATGGGGATGACAAAGCAGTGTGCTGCACCCAAGCCGGCCAGCAATTCCACGAAGCGCGGGACATCCGGCCCATCAACCGCCAGCCACACCCCATCACGGTAGCGCACGCAGTCGGCCAGGTGCGGTGTTTGGAATTGCAGTTGAACCTTGGTCGGCTGCGCGTCGTTGGCCTGCTGCACATACGCCGTGCCTAAATCGGTCGACCGCTGATCGACCACGACCACACCAACCATGGCCTTTGGCAAAAGTGCCAGCAGGCGCACCTGTACAAGCGCGATGATCTGCTCAATGTCAAGGTGTGACAGGATTTCCTGGTCGATCTCGGACAGCGCGCGCAGCGCGCCAATCTGCTGGCCGACACGAAGGGCCATGCCGTTGAGCGAGCGCGCCAGTTGGCCAAACTCGTCATCGCGCTCGACCCTCACCGGCTGCTCAAAGTCCGCGCGGGCGATGCGTTGAGTGCCTTCAATCAGACGTTCAAGCGGCACCAACGTGCGACGAATTTGCACCACGCTCAGCAGCGCCACCAGCAACAGCGTCAGCAGCGTGACGCCGAGATACGTCTGGGCCAACTGGGTGAGCGAGGCAATGGCCAACCCGCCGGGTCGTAGCGCAACAATTGTCCAGTCAGCAGCGCCGAATTTTGCCTTGAGGAACAGCCCGCTGGGGGCGGACAACCAGCCATCGGCGCTGTCAGTATGGCCATCGGCCCTGTGCAAAGCGACGCTGGTTGCAGTCGAACTGACCTTGTCGTTCGAGCAGTACAGCACCACGGCGCCTTCGGCCAGGACACAAATGTCCGTCTGGTAGGACATTTCCTCGCGATCACCCCACAGATAGGCTGGGTCGAGTTCAGCAACCAGAACCCCGCCTGCAGCTTGGGCGGGATCGATGGCGACTGCCAGCCAGGGGTAACCCACGGACGACCCTGGCTGCAGCAGCGGCAGCAGCAACGCGACCTCACCCTTGGCAAGATGCGACGCCGCGCGGGCATCGATCCGGGGTGGTTCGTCGCCCAAGGGCGGACCAGACCGCAGTGCGGCACGGTCGTGGGCGACAAAATACGTACGCCGGAACACCCGCTGCAAAGCGAATTGTTTTGTGTTTGCCGCCTCAAGGCCGCTACGGATTTCTGCGGCGTTCGCGTTCAGGATGAAATGAGCACCGAGCAGACGGTCGTAGAGTGCTCTGCTGTGGCCGCTGCTCGCCTGCGCCAGCTGGCGTTGCGCGTAGTCGCTGACCACGCCGCGAACGTGGTCGTAGGACAGCACCGCCAGCATAGCCGCAGGGACAAAGGCCGACAACACAAACAGGAAAAACACGCGGCGTGCGACGGCACTGCGCAGAAACGTCCCCTCGATGCGCATCGTCATGGCCACGGGGACACCACGTCAAGGGGGAACGTCATTACGGAGAGAAGTCCGAAGCCAGTCCGACGAAGGCGCCATCACGCGCACGCACGATGTCGTCAAGGCTGTCCTTCTGCGTCAATTGCGTCTTGGAAACACCGTCCTTGCCCATGCTGAATAGATCAAAGTCGGAATTGATCGGATTGAGCTTGTGATCCTTGCGCGCTTTCCCTTTCCCACCAACCCCGGTCAGATCGACATACTGGTAGGCGTGGCCCCAGGGATCGAGCTTGCCGCCATTGCCGACATCCGCCAACGACGCCGGGAAGGATCCCTCGCTTGCTGCATAGTCCTTGATCAGTAGCTGAAGGATTCTGACGTCCTGGATCGCTGTGGAGCGATTGATCCGGTCACGGTAGTTGCCATAGATCGGCATCGCAATCGCCGCCAGTACGCCAATCAGCGCCACCACGAGCATGAGCTCAATTAGCGTCAGACCTGCCAGCCGAATGCGGATGAAAGTCGCGCGCCTTAAGACCATCATGAACGCTCCCAAAGACTGAGGTTGCTACCTTGATTCATGATACTCCACTTGAATCGGGTCATTCCGGCGTGAGAGGGCTTGAAGCTATTGCCGGGTCATCCGCAGGCCGGGCTCGTCATCGGCCATCACCTGGGCGGCCCATTTGGTCAGCTTGGCCGCGTCGGCGCGCAGCACTTCCTGCTTGACTGCCAGAATCTGCGCCGGATGCATGGAAAAACTGCGCAGGCCCATGCCCAGCAACAAGCGCGTCAGGCTGGGGTCGCCCGCCATCTCGCCACACAGGCTGACCGGTTTGGCTTGCGCCTTGCATTCAGCGATGGTCAGCGCGACCAGACGCAGCACCGCCGGATGCAGCGGATCGTACAGGTGGGCCACCGACTCATCGGTGCGATCAATCGCCAGCGTGTACTGGATCAAATCGTTGGTCCCAATCGACAGGAAATCGAAATACTTGAGAAACACGTTGAGCGTCAGCGCCGCGGCGGGCACTTCAATCATGGCACCGATCTGGACCGGGCCATAGGCGACACCCTGGTTGTCAAGCTGGACGCGCGCATGGTCAATCAGGGAAAAGACCTGGCGGATTTCGCTGCCATGGACCAGCATCGGAATCAACATTTTGACCTGCCCGTGCGCGGCGGCCCGCAGGATGGCGCGCAACTGGGTCAGAAACATGGCCGGGTCGGCAAGGCTCCAGCGAATGGCGCGCAGGCCCAGCGCCGGGTTCAGGTGTGCCGTATCGGGCGAGGATTCAGTCAACGGCTTGTCGGCACCGCCATCGATGGTGCGAATGGTGACTGGCAAGCCTTGCATCCCGTCCAGGGCGCGGCAGTAGGCCTGGTATTGTTCTTCTTCGTTGGGCAAGTGGCCGTGGCGACCCATGAACAGAAATTCGCTGCGGAACAAGCCAACGCCCACGGCACCGGCCTGAACCGCCCCGGGTGCGTCGTCGGGCATTTCAATATTTGCCAGCAATTCAATTTTCTGACCATCCATGGTGACTGCCGGAGTATTGCGCAAACGGCTTAAGCGTCCGCGCTCAAGTTCCCCCTGGCGCTGCTTGAAGCCATACTCGGCCAGCACGATCGGTGACGGGTCCACCACCATCACACCGGCATCTCCATCGATGATGACCCAGTCGTCCTGTCGCACCAACTGGCTCGATAGCCGTGCCCCCACCACCGCCGGTATATCCAGACTGCGCGCCACGATCGCGGTGTGCGAGGTCTTGCCCCCCACATCAGTCACAAAGCCGGCAAACACGCTTTGCTTGAACTGCAGCATGTCAGCCGGCGAGAGGTCGTGCGCCACCAGAATCAGCGGTACATCGACCGTGTCGTCGAGCAACAGGTCTTGCTGCGAGACTTTGCGCAGCGTGCGACTCGGCACCAGCGTCACCGGTGAAGCCACGCCATGCATGGCCCGCAAGACCTTTTCGGCAATTTGTTCGAGGTCGGCCTTGCGTCCGCGCAGGTACTCGTCCTCCATCTCGTCAAATTGGCGGGCGATCACTTCCAGTTGGGTCGTCAGCGCCCATTCGGCGTTGTACAGGCGATCCTGAATCCAATGCCGCACACCGTTGGACAACTCGCCGTCCTGCAGCAGCATCAGGTGCACATCGAGCAGCGCCGTCAACTCATGGGGCGCCTCCTTGGGCCCCATGTGCGCCACGCTGGCCTGCAGGCGCTGGATTTCCTCCACCACCGCATCGCGTCCGGCACGCACGCGCTCGATTTCGGCGCTCACCTGTGACGGCGCGATGAAGTAGTGCGCCACATCGACCCGGCTGGAGGCCACCAGCACCGCGCGCCCGATGGCAATGCCGCGCGCCACCGCCAGACCGTGAATGGAGAAGGTCATTCGCCTTCTCCAAATTTGTCGGCGATGAGCACTCGCAAGGCATCGATGGCTTCTTGCTCGCGTTCGCCCTCGGCATCAATAGTCACCGCGCTGCCTATTCCGGCCGCCAACATCATGACGCCCATGATGCTCTTGGCATTGACTCGCCGCCCACCTTTCTCAATCCAGACTTCGCATGGGAAGCTGCCTGCCAGCTTGGTCAGCTTGGCCGAGGCCCGTGCATGCAAGCCCAGCTTATTGTTGATGATCGCGGTGGCTTTGATCATTTTTTTTCGTCTGGTTTTGCGGCGCCGTCGAGGCAACCTGCATAACTCCTTGCGTACCACCAGCCAGGGCACGTGCCACCAGGGCATCCAGCGACTCATGCCGATAGGTAATCGTTCGCAACAACATCGGCAAATTGACGCCCGAGATGAGTTTCGAATTAATACCGTCCACCAGCTTTTGCGCCAGATTGCAAGGCGTGGCGCCAAACACGTCGGTTAGCACCAGAATCTGGGGAGCGTTTAGGCCGGCCATGGCCTGTCTGACTGCCACCAGTGTTTCTTCCGGCGGGAGATTGGGCTGCACATCGAAGGCGGCGACACCCGGTGCCTGATCCGGGAACACATGCAAAACACATTGACGCAAGGCGCTGGCCAGCGGCGCATGGGCAATGATGAGTAGACGATTGTTCATTATTTCATTGGCTACGAGTCAGACCTCAATGAGGAAGGGACCGATTATGGCTTTTTGCGGTCACAAAATAGACATAAGCAGCGATACAAGACACCAAAAAAAGACACATAGCGAACTGAAACGCTAGCGCTTCCGTCAATCCCAGCCTTTTGAAACCGTCCACCGCCAGGCCAATGCCCCACTGCACACTAAAGGCACCCGCAAACAGCAGCAGGTTGTAGGCAGAAAAGGCGCGCCCGGCCAAACTCGGCGGAAACGCCAGGGCCACCGCTGGTTGGGCCAATGCAACGAAGGTGCAACTCACGCAATAAATGGCCCATAGTGCGCCAGCACCCGTTGATAAAGCGGGACCAGCTATTATAATAATAGCAAGTAGAACAAAGCTGAGGGGCAAACCACGGGTGATCAGTTGATCAGCGTGCAGGCCACGCCGGGTCAACCAGGGGTTGGCCATGCCCCAGGCCCAGAAAGCCACCAGCATGGAAACATTTATCCAGAACAAGCCACTGGCGGCTTGCATCGGCGTGTAGCCGGCCACCTTGATCATCCAGGGCGCGACCCACAGCGTCTGCATGGCGATCAGGCCGCCGTAACAAAAGAATCCCATCGGCGCCATTTTCCGGAAATAGGGATGCCGCCAGACCTCAGCCGTGCTGAGCCGGGGGCTTGCGCTGCTCGCCTCGCCAAGTTTGAGCAGCGTCCATTTGGGCACCTGCCAGGCGATCAGTGCCATAGAGGCCAACACCAGCAAGGCCAGCAACCAGAACAGCGCGCGCCAACCGAGCAGGGGGAGCAGCCATTGAACTGGCAGCGTCGAGGCCACCATGCCAAATGACCCGGTCATGAGCATCCATGAATTGGCCCGCATCAGCATGGCCGCGTCAAACCAGCGCCGATAGCCGGTCAGGGGAGCCATCAGACAGGCGCTCACACCAATACCGCTCAGAATGCGTCCCACGAGCAGACCCTGGAAACTGCTTGCCAAAGCAAAAGCCCCGCAACCGAAGACGGCAATCAACAACAAGTAGAGGATCACCCTTTTCGGGCCAAAGCGGTCGAGCCAGCCGCCCAGGGGCAGTTGGGTCGCCGCAAAACCCAGAAAATAGCCCCCCGCGAGCAGACCCAGATCGCCCGCATTCAACATGAACTCTTGCGTCAGCAACGGTGACAGCGTGGCCGTGATCGCGCGAATCAAAGCCGAAAGGAAATAGGCGAACGCAAAGGCCAGGAAGACGAGGACGGCCGCGCGTCGGGACAAAAGGGTCATAACAGCTTGCATCTTAACGCGTGCCCACCGCACGGCTGGCGCTTTTTGCATGTATCCTTGCTGCTATCTCAGCGCCTCTGAAATCCTGTCACATGCCCACCTCCCCTGCAACGTTCAAGCTCAGCCCGGCCGAGACGGCCAGCGACGTCGCCGCTGCGTGCCTATTGTTTACCGAATACGCCGCAGAATTGGACGTTGATTTGTGTTTCCAGAATTTTTCCCAGGAGCTGGCCGGACTGCCGGGTGAATATGCGCCACCGCGTGGAACCCTGTTGTTGGCACGGATCGATGTTGAACCGGCCGGTTGCTGCGCCTTGCGACCGCTCGACGCGGTGGACTACCCCAACGCCTGCGAGATGAAACGACTCTACGTGCGCGAGCGCTTTCGAAGAACCGGCTTGGGTCGCCAACTGGCCGAAGCGATACTTGATTACGCTCGACTTGCCGGCTATGCCTGCGTGCTGCTGGACACCCTCGACGAGATGGAGAGCGCGCGTGCACTCTATCAGGAGTTGGGGTTTGAAGAAATTCCGCCCTACTACCACAATCCGATTGAAGGCGCGCACTATCTCAAGGTCGATCTATAACTAGCGCCGTAGCGCCACCCTGAAGATGCGCCCCGCGCCACCTGCCTGATCAGGCTCTGGCTTGTGCCAGCAAGGTCGCTGCGTCACTGACCTCGAATTTACCCGGGCCTTCGATGTTGAGCGCAGCCACTTTACCGTCTTTGACGAGCATCGAATAGCGGTTGCTGCGCAGGCCCATCCCTTTGCCGGTGAGGTCGAGCGTCAGGCCGGTGGCTTTCGCGAAAGCAGCGTCGCCATCGGCCAGCATACGCACCTTGCCGCTGGTCTTCTGGTCGCGCGCCCAGGCACCCATCACAAACGCATCGTTGACGCTGACACACCAGATTTCATCCACGCCAGCAGCTCTCAGAGCGGCAAAATTTTCAACGTAACCCGGCACATGCTTGGCCGAGCAAGTCGGGGTGAAGGCACCGGGCAGACCGAAAACGGCGACGGTCTTTCCCGCGCTCGCCTTGGCCACATCAACCGGGTTCGGCCCAAGACTGCAGCCGCCACCTTCCACTTCTGAAAATTCCATCAAGGTCGCCGCTGGAAGCTGATCGCCTACTTTAATCATTGAAACACTCCTGAGTAAATTGGGGCTCGTTGACGAACCAGCCCTTGGTTGAAAAAACCAATGAAAACGGCCCACATTGTGAGCCGTTTTGCCGCTATCTGCTGAGCGGACCCAGCAAAGACCTAAACGATGGCAGCCTTTTCGACCAGGCGGGTTGCCACCCAGTTTTTGGTTTTAGAGATTGGCCGACTCTCGGTGATTTCGATCACATCACCCAACTGGTATTCACCCTTTTCATCATGGGCGTGATACTTGCTGGACTTGCCGACGATTTTGCCGTAGAGATCGTGCCGGACTCGGCGCTCAATCAGCACCGTCACGGTCTTGGCGCGTTTGGCGCTGACAACCTTGCCAGTCAAAGTGCGCTTGAGGGATTGTTTAGCTTCCGTCATAAATCGCTCCTTAGTTGGCGGATGGTTTGGCGCTTTGCTTCTCGACAAGAATCGTCTTGGCGCGAGCAATATCGCGGCGCGTGGCGCGCAGCGTAGCGGTATTATTGAGTTGCTGCGTGGCTTTTTGCATGCGCAGACCAAAGTGAGCTTTTTGCAACTCCTTGACCTCAGCTTTCAATCCGGCCACGTCTTTTTTGCGTAATTCAGTTGTTTTCATTGCGTGTTTTCCCGATTACTGGCCAATCATGCGCGCCACAAAGGTGGTGCGCAAGGGCAGTTTGGCAGCCGCCAAACGAAACGCTTCGCGTGCCAACTCTTCAGTCACGCCAACAATTTCAAAAACGATCTTGCCGGGCTGGATTTCAGCCACGTAGTACTCAGGGTTCCCTTTGCCGTTACCCATGCGCACTTCAGCCGGCTTTTGGGAAATGGGCTTGTCGGGAAAGACACGAATCCAAATCCGGCCACCGCGTTTGACGTGGCGCGACACGGCACGACGTGCCGCTTCGATCTGACGTGCCGTCAAACGACCGCGGTCAATACATTTCAGACCATAGTCACCGAATGCGACCGAGCTACCCCGGGTAGCAATACCGGTGTTACGGCCCTTTTGCTCTTTACGATATTTACGACGAGCGGGTTGCAACATGTTTATTCTCCTTTACCGTCAGGTGCCACAGCGCTCGTGCTATTGGCAATCACTGGCGCGGCAACCTTGCGGACGCGCTGAACGGTCGGTTTAGAAGCGTCGGCCCCAAGGGCCTCGGCGGGTTTGTCACTGCCATCGGCTGGCGCTGCATTGCTGCCCAACGCGGGACGACGGGCACCGCGCGGGGCGGGCCGGTCGGCACCGGGACGGGCACCACCACGGTCATCCCGACGCGGTCCGCGGGGACGACGTTCATCATCCGGACGCGGCGTTTCAACCGCTGGCAGGTCGTTGCGGCCCAGGGTATCGCCCTTATAGACCCAGACCTTGACACCGATGATGCCGTAGGTTGTCTGCGCCTCGGAGGTACCGTAATCGATATCGGCGCGCAAGGTATGAAGCGGCACGCGACCTTCGCGATACCACTCGCAACGCGCGATTTCGATGCCGTTCAAGCGGCCTGAAGACATGATCTTGATGCCCAAGGCGCCCAGACGCATGGCATTTTGCATGGCGCGCTTCATGGCACGGCGGAACATGATGCGCTTCTCCAACTGCTGCGTGATGGAGTCAGCGATCAGCTTGGCATCAATTTCTGGCTTGCGCACTTCTTCGATGTTGACCGCGACCGGCACGCCCAACTGTCGTCCCAGCTCACGTTTCAAGTTTTCGATGTCCTCGCCTTTTTTGCCAATCACCACGCCCGGACGTGCCGAGAAAATGGTGATGCGCGCATTCTTGGCCGGGCGCTCAATCAGCACACGCGACACCGATGCATTTTTCAATTTGGTTTTCAGGTACTCGCGCACCTTGATGTCTTCAGCCAGCATACCGGCGAAGTCACGGTCATTTGCGTACCAGCGTGATGCCCAGTTACGGCTGACCGACAGGCGAAAGCCGGTTGGGTGGATTTTTTGTCCCATATTGATCCGTGCCTCTTTCAGTTACCAACCGTCACGTACACATGGCACGTGGGTTTTCTGATCTGGTTGCCACGACCTTTAGCGCGGGCCGTGAAGCGCCTGAGCGAAGCACCTTGCTCGACAAAAATGGTTTTCACCTTTAGTTCGTCGATGTCGGCACCGTCATTGTGCTCAGCGTTGGCAATAGCAGACTCGAGCACCTTGCGGATGATCACAGCAGCCTTTTTCTGCGTGAACTGCAAAATGTTCAGGGCTTGATCGACCTTCTTGCCGCGAATCAGATCCGCCACCAGACGGCCTTTATCGACCGACAGTCGAACGCCACGAAGGGTTGCACGTGTTTCCATGGTCTCCTCCTTATTTCTTGACGACTTTTTTGTCGCCGGGATGGCCCTTGAAAGTCCGGGTGAGTGCAAACTCACCTAACTTATGGCCCACCATTTGATCGGTGATATAGACCGGCACGTGCTGCTTGCCGTTGTGCACCGCGATGGTCAGCCCGATGAATTCGGGCAGGATCATGGAGCGGCGCGACCAGGTCTTGATCGGCTTTTTGTCTTTGGTAGTGACCGCCTTGTCGGCTTTGGCTACCAAGTGATGGTCGACAAACGGACCTTTTTTGAGAGAACGAGTCATTTACCTGCCCCTTACTTCTTGCGACGCGACACGATCATGACCTGCGTGCGCTTGTTGTTACGGGTACGGTAACCCTTGGTCAGATTACCCCAAGGATCGACTGGATGACGACCGGCACCGGTGCGGCCTTCGCCACCACCGTGCGGGTGATCGACCGGGTTCATGACGACGCCGCGAACGGTCGGACGAATGCCCTTCCAGCGCGTCGCGCCGGCCTTGCCGAGTTGACGCAAACTGTGTTCCTCATTGGCCACCTGTCCCAGCGTGGCACGGCACTCAATGTGAACCTTGCGCACTTCGCCGGAGCGCATGCGCACTTGAGCGTAGATGCCCTCGCGCGCCAGCAGCGTCGCTGAGGTGCCGGCAGAACGAACAATCTGCGCGCCCTTGCCAATTTGCAACTCAACACAGTGCACGATTGAGCCGACCGGAATGTTGCGGATCGGCAAGGTGTTGCCAACGCGAATCGGCGCTTCGGCCCCACTCATGATCGACGCACCGACTTCGAGTCCGCGCGGTGCAATGATGTAACGACGCTCACCGTCGGCATAACACACCAGCGCGATGTGGGCCGAGCGATTGGGGTCGTATTCAATCCGCTCAACCTTGGCCGCAATGCCGTCCTTGGCGCGCAGAAAATCGACTACCCGATAGTGGTGCTTGTTGCCACCGCCCTTATGCCGGGTGGTAATATGGCCATTGTTGTTGCGACCGGCGTGTTGGAACTGGGGTTCCAGCAGCGGCGCAAAGGGCTCACCCTTGTGCAGATGGTCACGCGATATCTTCACCACGCCACGACGGCCTGGTGAAGTTGGTTTCATTTTGATAACAGCCATGATTTAAGCAGCCTCCCCACCAAGATTCAACTCTTGACCCGGCTTCAAAGTCACATAAGCCTTGCGAATGTTGTCACGCCGTCCAACCGACTTGCCAAAGCGCTTGTTTTTGCCCCTGGTGTTGACCACCGAGACGCCCTTGACTTCAACTTTGAACATCAATTCCACAGCGGCCTTGATTTCGTACTTGGTGGCATCCTGCAATACCTTGAAAGTCACCGAATTGCTTTTTTCGGCGATCATCGTGGCCTTTTCAGACACGATCGGCGCCACCAGCACCTGCATCAGACGACCTTCTTCGAATTTGGAAATATTTTTGCCGTGGCTCATGCGAACATCTCCTTGAGTGTGTCCATGGCCGCCTTGGTGACCAGCACTTTTCGGTAGTGAACCAAAGAAAGCGGGTCCGCGTAGCGTGGCTCAACCACCAGGACATTTGCCAGGTTTCTCGATGCCAGGTACATGTTTTCGTCCATCTCGACCTCATCGGCAATCACCATCACCGACGCAAGATTCATGGCTTTGAACTTGGCAGCCAGTGGCTTGGTCTTGGGCGACTCAACCTTGAGCGAGTCAACCACCGCGAGACGACCTTCGCGCGCCAACTGCGACAGGATAGAGACCATGCCGGCGCGGTACATCTTCTTGTTGATCTTTTGCGCGAAGTTCTCGTCGGGCATATTCGGGAATATGCGTCCGCCACCGCGCCACAAGGGCGAAGAAGTCATGCCGGCGCGAGCGCGCCCGGTGCCTTTTTGCTTGAACGGCTTTTTGGTCGAGTGCCTGACCTGCTCGCGGTCTTTCTGGGCGCGTGTGCCCTGACGGGCATTGGCCTGAAAGGCAACCACAACCTGGTGCACCAAGTCTTCGTTGTACGCGCGACCAAACACGGTTTCAGGTACGTCAAATTTTGACGTCGCCTGACCTTGGTCGTTGAGGAGTTCGATCTGCATCAGTTCCCTCCCTTCGCTGCGGTACTTTGTGCCTTGGCCTTAACGGCGGGACGCACGGTGACAAAGCCACCGGCCGAACCAGGAACGGCACCCTTGATCATCAAAAGCTGACGCACTTCATCAACCCGGATCACGTCCAGGTTTTGTGTGGTGACGGTGTCATCGCCCAGATGGCCGGTCATGCGTTTTCCCGGGAAAACGCGACCCGGATCCTGCGCCATACCAATCGAGCCAGGAACATTGTGTGAACGACTGTTGCCGTGCGATGCCCGCTGCGACTTCATGTGGTGACGTTTGATCGTTCCGGCAAAGCCCTTGCCAATGGTGGTGCCCTGCACATCAACCTTTTGACCGGCAGCAAATACCGCCGCCACAGGCACCACCGAGCCTGCCTTGTACTGGGCTGCTACTTCAGGTGTCAGGCGGAACTCTTGCGTAATTTCACCGGCTTCAACACCCGCTTTGGCGAGGTGACCGGCGGCTGGCTTCGTGACGCGCGAAGCTTTTCGCGCGCCAAAAGTCACCTGTAAGGCAACGTAGCCATCATTCTCCTGGGTTTTGACCTGGGTCACACGGTTGTTAGACACATCCACCACCGTGACGGGAATCGAATCCCCCTCATCGGTGAATAGGCGCATCATGCCCACCTTGCGCCCCAGCAACCCTAAGCGATTGCTAAGACTCATTGTTTTCTCCGTAACTCTCACCGCTGCAACTTCAATTGGTGGCAACGTTTTTGCGTGAAAGACTGTTAATAAACCTTCACCCCATTTCAGGCGAAGCTGCAAATTATAGCTTGCTATGCGCCGAGCCGGGTAGCACGCGCCGTATATTTTTACTGTAGCTTGATCTCTACATCCACGCCCGCCGGCAGATCGAGTTTCATCAGGGCATCGACGGTCTTGTCCGTCGGATCCACGATGTCCATCAAGCGCTGGTGGGTGCGAATTTCAAACTGATCGCGGCTGGTTTTGTTGACGTGCGGCGAGCGCAGGATGTCAAAACGCTTCATGCGCGTTGGCAAGGGCACGGGCCCCCGGACAATGGCGCCTGTGCGCTTGGCTGTATCAACAATCTCGGCGGCCGATTGGTCGATGAGTTTGTAATCAAATGCTTTCAGGCGAATGCGAATTTTTTGCTTGGTAGCCATGGTTTTCCTTAATCAGTTGAGGACAGAGCTGGTCCACTGCGTGTGGCTGCGGTCTGTCCCGCAAAAATATTGGTTATGCAATCACCTTGGCCACCACACCGGCACCGACCGTCTTGCCACCTTCACGGATAGCAAATCGCAGGCCTTCTTCCATCGCGATCGGGTTGATCAGCTTGACCGTGATGGAGACGTTGTCGCCGGGCATGACCATTTCCTTGCCTTCTGGCAGTTCGATGGCACCGGTCACGTCGGTGGTGCGGAAGTAGAATTGCGGGCGGTAGTTGTTGAAGAACGGGGTGTGGCGGCCGCCTTCGTCTTTGGAGAGGACGTAGATTTCGCCGACAAACTGGGTGTGCGGCTTGATCGAGCCGGGTTTGCACAGCACTTGGCCGCGCTCAACTTCTTCGCGTTTGGTGCCGCGCAGCAGTACGCCGATGTTGTCGCCGGCCTGGCCCTGGTCGAGCAGTTTCCTGAACATTTCAACGCCGGTGCAGATGGTTTTCTGGGTGTCGTGAATGCCGACAATTTCGATTTCTTCGCCGACTTTGACGACGCCGCGCTCAACCCGGCCGGTGACCACCGTGCCGCGACCGGAGATCGAGAAGACGTCTTCGACGGGCATCAGGAAGGCGCCGTCGATGGCGCGCACGGGCAGCGGGATGTAGCTGTCCAGGGCGTCGGCGAGCTTGAGGATGGAGCCTTCGCCCATTTCGCTCTTGTCGCCTTCCATGGCGAGTTTGGCCGAGCCGTGGATGATCGGGGTGGTGTCACCCGGAAATTCGTATTTGTCCAAGAGCTCGCGCACTTCCATTTCGACGAGTTCGAGCAGTTCGGCGTCATCGACCATGTCGCATTTGTTCAGGTAGACGATGATGTAGGGTACGCCCACCTGGCGCGCCAGCAGGATGTGTTCGCGCGTTTGCGGCATCGGGCCGTCAGCGGCGGAGACGACCAGGATGGCACCGTCCATCTGCGCTGCACCGGTGATCATGTTCTTGACGTAGTCGGCGTGGCCGGGGCAGTCCACGTGGGCGTAGTGACGCTTTTCGGTCTCGTACTCGACGTGCGCGGTGTTGATGGTGATGCCGCGCGCTTTTTCTTCCGGCGCGGCGTCAATCTGGTCGTAGGCCTTGACGGTGCCGCCAAATTTGGCCGCCATCACCATTGTGATGGCCGCTGTCAGCGTGGTCTTGCCGTGATCGACGTGACCGATGGTGCCGACGTTGACGTGCGGCTTGGTTCGCGCAAATTTTTCTTTTCCCATTTCAATTCCTTCAAAGAGCAACGCCCGTGGATTGGTTTAATGTTTGCATTTCGTCACTTGGTCCCCAACCACGGGCAGATGGGGGTGCGAAATCGCAGACAGGTTCTTAATCAGTTGGGAACAGAGCAAATCGCTTCGCGATCTTGGTCAGTCCCCAACATCCTCCAATTCGTTGGGGTCAGAGCAAAAATTGCTGCGCAATTTCTTGATCTGACCCACAAGGTCTTCTTACTTCGCCCTCGCAGCCATAATGGCTTCGGAGACGTTACGCGGGGCTTCCGTGTAATGCTTGAATTCCATCGTGTAAGTGGCGCGGCCTTGCGACATGGAACGCAGCGTGGTCGAGTAACCAAACATCTCTGACAGCGGCACCTCAGCCTTGATAACCTTGCCACCACCGACCATGTCTTCCATGCCTTGCACCATGCCGCGCCGTGACGACAAATCGCCCATCACGTTGCCTGCGTAATCTTCCGGCGTTTCCACTTCCACCGACATCATGGGCTCCAGAATGACGGGGCCCGCCTTGCGGCAACCGTCCTTGAAACCAAAAATGGCCGCCATCTTGAAGGCGTTTTCATTTGAGTCCACATCGTGATAGGAGCCAAAGTGCAAAGTGACCTTGACATCCACCACGGGGTAGCCTGCCAGCACGCCCGAAGTGACCGCCTCGCGAATGCCTTTTTCGACGGCCGGAATAAACTCGCGCGGCACCACGCCACCCTTGATGGCATCAATAAACTCAACACCTTTGCCCGCTTCATTGGGTTCGATCTTGAGCACCACGTGGCCGTACTGACCCTTGCCGCCGGACTGGCGAACAAATTTGCCTTCGGAGTCTTCCACCGTCTTGCGAATGGTTTCCCGGTAGGCTACCTGCGGCTTGCCGACATTGGCTTCAACGCCAAATTCACGGCGCATGCGGTCAACAATAATTTCCAGGTGCAACTCGCCCATGCCGGCGATCAAGGTCTGGCCTGATTCTTCATCCGTCTTGACGCGGAACGAGGGGTCTTCTTGCGCCAGCCGCTGCAAGGCAATGCCCATTTTTTCCTGGTCAACCTTGGTCTTGGGTTCCACCGCCTGGGTAATCACCGGCTCGGGGAACACCATGCGTTCGAGCATGATGATGGCGCTCGGGTCGCACAAGGTTTCACCGGTGGTGACATCCTTCAAACCGACGCAAGCGGCAATATCGCCTGCCACGATTTCGCTTACTTCCTGGCGGTTGTTGGCGTGCATCTGCACAATCCGGCCGATACGTTCCTTTTTGCCCCGGATCGGGTTATAGACGCTGTCGCCCTTGTTCAACACACCGGAATAAACGCGCACAAAAGTCAACTGTCCGACAAAGGGGTCCGTCATCAACTTGAAAGCCAGCGCCGAAAACTTCTCACTATCGTCGGCCTTGCGCGAGGTCGGTTGCTCATCTTCATCCATGCCTTTGACCGGGGGAATGTCAACCGGTGACGGCATGAACTCGATAATGGCATCAAGCATGCGTTGCACACCCTTGTTCTTGAATGCCGTGCCGCACAACATCGGCTGAATTTCACTTGCGATGGTGCGCGTGCGAATGCCCAGCCTGATCTCGTCGGGTGTCAAATCGCCGCCTTCAAGGTACTTATTCATCAGTTCTTCTGACGCTTCCGCCGCAGCCTCGACCATCTTCTCGCGCCACTCCTTGGCCTGAGCCAACAACTCGGGAGGAATTTCCTTGTATTCAAACTTCATGCCTTGCGAGGCTTCATCCCAAACGATGGCCTTCATCATGATCAGGTCGACCACGCCGACAAAGCTTTCTTCGGCGCCAATCGGAATCACGATTGGCACCGGATTGCCCTTGAGGCGCACCTTCATCTGATCGACGACCTTGAAAAAGTTGGCACCGGTGCGGTCCATCTTGTTGACAAAGCCCAAACGTGGCACCTTGTATTTGTTGGCCTGGCGCCAGACTGTCTCTGACTGCGGCTGCACGCCACCGACGGCGCAATAGACCATGCAGGCACCATCGAGCACACGCATCGAACGCTCAACTTCAATCGTGAAATCAACGTGGCCTGGGGTGTCAATGATGTTGATGCGGTGCTCGGCAAAATTGTGTTCCATGCCTTTCCAGAAGCAGGTGGTGGCAGCAGATGTGATCGTGATACCACGTTCCTGTTCCTGTTCCATCCAGTCCATGGTGGCCGCGCCGTCATGCACCTCACCAATCTTGTGGTTGATGCCGGTATAGAAAAGAATACGCTCGGTGGCAGTGGTTTTGCCGGCGTCAATGTGAGCCGAAATACCGATGTTGCGGTAGCGCTCAATGGGGGTATGGCGAGCCATGATGGATCCTTAGGTGATCTGCAGCTATTTAGACGAAAGGCCACCCTCATGGCGGCCTGGATGCACAGCTTTCGGACCAGCCGAAAGCCACACGAATGGGTTTAGAAGCGGAAATGCGAGAAGGCTTTGTTCGCCTCCGCCATGCGGTGAACTTCGTCCCGCTTCTTCATGGCGCCGCCGCGGCCTTCCGTGGCTTCCATGAGCTCATTGGCCAAACGCAGCGCCATCGATTTTTCGCCGCGTTTGCGGGCCGCTTCCTTGATCCAGCGCATGGACAAGGCCAATCGGCGTATCGGGCGCACTTCAACTGGCACCTGGTAATTTGAACCCCCAACCCGGCGGGACTTCACTTCAACCATCGGCTTGACGTTGTTGATCGCCATGGTGAAGGCTTCAACCGGGTCCTTGCCTGGGTTTTTCTTCTCGATCTGCTCCAAGGCACCATAAATGATGCGCTCGGCAACCGCTTTTTTGCCGCCTTCCATGATCACGTTCATGAATTTGGACAACTCGACATTGCCGAATTTTGGATCCGGCAGGATTTCTCGTTTAGGGACTTCGCGACGACGTGGCATTTTTATCTTCCTTTATTGCTTCAGTTGATGGTCTTTGGACCACCGCGAAAACCATGCTGGTCTTCACTTACTCGACCCAACAGCGGGTCACTCCGTTGCATCACCGCGCCACGCGGGATACAACACCATGATGTTTCAATTGATGCTTGCTTTATTTGACCTTGGGCTTCTTGGCGCCGTATTTGGAACGTGACTGCTTGCGGTCTTTCACGCCTTGCAAGTCAAGCGAACCGCGCACGATGTGGTAACGCACACCGGGCAAATCCTTGACGCGGCCACCGCGCACCAGCACGACTGAGTGCTCCTGCAGGTTGTGACCTTCGCCGCCAATGTAGGAAATCACTTCAAAGCCATTGGTCAGGCGCACTTTGGCGACTTTACGCAAGGCCGAGTTTGGCTTTTTTGGCGTGGTGGTATAGACACGGGTGCAAACGCCGCGACGCTGCGGGGAATTTTGCATCGCAGGGCTTTTGGATTTGATCGTTTCGACCTCCCGCCCTTGACGCACTAGCTGGTTAATGGTTGGCAATTGAGCCTCCTGATGACTAACGTCCCTAAACGTTGATGAATAAACTTGAAAACGTGAATCCCTTCGGCAATTCCGAAAAGCCTTCGACTATAGCAGGTCAAAGACATGATCGCAACGGTTTTGCCAGCTTTTTTGCGTCAAACCGCGACTGGCTGGTGCTCACACGCCCCAAGCTTGCGGCGCAATCCATGACTATTTGATCCACAGCCGTACTGCGTCCCACGCGCGACCGAACAGCCCCGCCTGCTCGACCGCCTCCAGCGCCACCAGTGGGAGCTCGGTCAAAACCTGCTCCCCGCTGCTGACCTTGAGCGTTCCAAGCTGCTGGCCTTTGGCAAACGGGGCTACCAGAGGATCGGAGCGCAACACCTGGGTTGTTATCTTGCCAGCTGTTCCGGCAGGGACGGCCACCACGATGGCCTGCGGCTGGCCAAGCTTGACGCTGGCCTCTTTGCCTTTCCACACTGCTGGCGACACGACAACCTGGTTGGCATCAAATAATTTGACCGCCTCAAACGCCGTGTAGCCCCAATTCAATAGCTTCTGCGACTCATTGGCGCGCGAATTCTCGCTCGACGCACCCAGCACAATCGAGAGCAGGCGCCGACTGCCGCGGGCGCTGGGCGTGCCGACTGCCGCCCCCACTGTGCCCAGGCCGGTGACTTCGCGCCTGGCGGTGGCGATCAGGCAATAGCCGGCCGCTTCGGTGTGCCCGGTTTTCAAGCCGTCCACGGACGGGTCGCGAAACAACAACAGGTTGCGATTGCTGTCATTCGCCGCTGGCGTTCCCGCATAGCGGTACTTCTTGATGGCATAGTAAGTCACGTAATCGGGGAAATCGTGGATCAGCCGGGTCGCCAGGATGCTGAGGTCGCGCGCCGTTGTGGTGTGACCAGCCTCGGTCAGTCCTTCCGGATTTTTGTAGGTCGTCGTTTTCATGCCAAGCACTTTGGCTTGATCATTCATGAGTTGCACAAAGCGCTCACTGCTGCCGGCTACCCCTTCGGCCAGCGCCATGGTGGCATCGTTGCCACTTTGAACGATCATGCCTTTAAGCAGGTCTTCCACCGGCACCAGCATTTTGGGATCAATGAACATGCGTGAACCCGGCATTTTCCAGGCGCGCTCACTCACGGGGAAAGTCTGCTTGAGTTCGATCTTTTTGTTGCGCAGCGCGTCAAAGACCAGATAGGCAGTCATCAGTTTGGTCAGGGACGCGGGCTCGACCGGTGTGTCAATGTCTTTCTGGGTCAACAGTTGGTTGGCCGTCACATCGAGCAACAAAAAGGAGCGTGCCGCAATCTCGGGCGCCTGTGGCACTTGGGCAGCGACGGCAACAGAAAGCCCGGCTGCGAGACACAAAAGTAATTTTTTCATCGGTTTATGAGTTGGCCAATCTGCTTTGGCAGCACGCTGGCGGTGACTAAAATGCTATGTAAACAATAGCTTACTACGCAGTAAAGACGAGCGCTAGAGCCAACAATGGCGCATGTTCAGGCGGCTTCCGGCAGGTCCGGCAGACGCAGGCGCTGCACCACGGTACCGTGCTTCAAGTGCGACTCGACAATCTCATCTATGTCGGCATTATCGACGTAGGTGTACCAGACTCCTTCTGGGTAGACCACGGCCACCGGCCCAAGAGCGCAGCGGTCCAGACAGCCGGCCTTGTTGACCCGGACTTTGCCAGCGCCGGCCAGGCCCGCTGCCCTGACCTGAACTTTGCAATGCTCAAACGCCTCCAGCGCCTGATGCCCAGCGCAGCATTCTTCACCCTCTTTTCGCTCATTGAGACAAAAAAAGATGTGTCGCTGGTAATACGCCGGAGCGGATCGATCATCGTTTGCGACGGCAACGCTCGAGTCAGGTAATTTTTCAATCATGCCGCGATTCTAGTTTTTCGACTCGCGCGCCCAGGCCTGTGTCAGCACATACAGCAGCGCAGCATAGGGCCAAACCCAACCAAGCCACTGTGCCAATCCATGAAACCGGATAAACCGCCCCTGCTCCCAGATCGACAAGGTTTGCGCAAAATACGGACTGGCAGGTGCCAGATTGAGCAGACTGAGGTAGCTGCCCAGCGCCAGCACCACCAATGCCGCACTGGCCCGTGCTGGCACCCATAACAGCAGCAGTGCCAGCACCAGCCCAGCCAACAAGCCCGCCTTGACTGGCAAACTAAACCACACCCAGGCATGCTCGGGCCCATAACTCAACGCCGCCGAAAGCGCCGTCGCGCCCATGCCCAGCGGGAACAGCAGCGCCAGGAAGACGCTGCGTCGGCTCACAGCACGGATGACGCAAAAGCCGAGCAGACTCGGGATCAACATGCCCAGCATGACACAAATCAATTCGGCACCAGGCACCAGCGGTTGCAGTTCGATGTCGCGCACCGGCAGCCAAGCCAGAAATGGTGTATTGATCAGCAGATCAGCCAAGGCGTTCTCAATTCGCTCCAGCACCTGACCCAATCCAAACGGTACTACCGGTGGAAACAGAAGCGCCCAGGGCCACAGGGCCAGCAACACCAGGCCACCGCGTGCGTCCGCCACAAACCAGCGCGCCCTGAAATTGCTCCAGCGATCAAGCACGCCCAGTCTCTCCAGGCCCGACGCGATCAACGCGCCGAGCCAGCCACCCAGACCGTTGAGCGCCAGATCAACATTGGAGGGAACGCGCACCGGCAAATAGCTCTGCAGGGACTCCATCGCCATTGACAAAACGAATGCCGCCAAGGTGGCCAAAGCGACGGCGGAGCGACCGCGACCGGTGCGCAGCGCACTCAAGGCGAGCAGAAATCCAAGTGGCATGTAGCCCAGCACATTGGTCGCGACGTCAAAGCCAGTCCAGTACTTGGGCCACGAGGCGCCCAAAAAGGCCCACGGCACAATGCCTTGGGACCGCCAGTCAGAAAACGGGTAAAGACTGGCATAGACAATGAGCCCGACATAAACCAGCGCGAGCGGCCAGGCTGAGGTCTTGTGCATCAGCGCCATCCTGGTCCCAACGCAAGTTGAAACGATGCAATCCAAGCCATGCGAGCGGTCCCGGTCAAATTTTTCAGCCAAAAAAAACCCCAGCACGGGGCTGGGGTGATAAGCCTATTTGCTGTCACACATCAAGGCCCCGCTCAGGGAGGAAAAGCGGGAGGCAGTAAACTGCCTGACTGAAATATAGCAAAATTGCCTCTTCATTTCAATTAATTGGCAAAATATTTTTGGTAACGCGCTTTCTTGTTCAAACTTTACACTGGCCATCATGACTGTTTACGCCCCCTACCCGCTGGGTCGCCCACGCCGCCTGCGCCGCGACACTTTCACCCGCAACCTGGTTCGTGAAAATGTGCTGACCCCACATGACCTGATTTATCCGGTTTTTGTTGTTGACGGAAAACAACAACGTCAAATCGTCACATCCATGCCAGGCGTGGAGCGTCTGAGCCTGGACCTGCTGCTACCGGTGGCCGAAGAATGCGTCAAGCTGGGGATTCCGGTGCTGGCCCTGTTTCCGGTTATTGACCAATCGCTCAAGACGCCCGACGGACGCGAGGCCTTCAATCCGGACGGGTTGGTGCCGCGTGTCGTGCGCGCCCTGAAGAAGGAATTTCCAGAGCTCGGCGTCATGACCGACGTCGCGCTCGACCCGTTCACGAGCCACGGCCAGGACGGCCTGCCGAGCCCGGATCCGGCTGAAGACGGCTACATACTGAACGACGAAACGGTCGAAGTGCTGGTCAAGCAAGCCCTCTCGCAAGCCGCTGCCGGCGTCGACATGGTGGCGCCCAGCGACATGATGGACGGCCGCATTGGCGCGATTCGCCAGGCGCTGGAAGCCAACCACTTTATCCACACCCGCATCATGGCCTACAGCGCCAAGTACGCGAGCGCCTTTTATGGCCCGTTTCGTGAGGCCGTCGGCTCGGCCGCGAACCTGGGGCGCAGCAACAAAAAGGTCTATCAGATGGACCCCGGCAACTCCGACGAAGCGCTGCGCGAAGTGGCGCTCGACCTCGCTGAAGGCGCCGACATGGTGATGGTCAAACCCGGCATGCCGTATCTCGACGTGTTGCGCCGCGTCAAGGATGAATTCAAGGTGCCCACCTTTGCCTACCAGGTGTCGGGCGAGTACGCCATGCTCAAGGCCGCCGCCCAGAACGGCTGGCTCGACCATGACGCGGTGATGATGGAGAGTTTGCTCGCCTTCAAGCGCGCCGGGGCCGATGGTGTGCTCACCTATTTCTCTCTGGAAGCGGCCAGATTACTAAGAAAATAGTAGCTGCTTGCGCAGGCTGGACGGGTACTAGAACCACATTTTTTATATGGACGGGTGAGAATCATAGGGTATGCGAGTTTTCACCATCAACGGCACGCGAGTCACAGAGAAGCCGGGCCCGGACCCCCTGGTCGGGCTGAGCTTGCCGGTCCCGGGCTACTTGTGGATCGCCTGCGAGCGCGAACACCTGGCGCTGCTGCATGCCCCGATTCAGGCCGCATTGCAAAGCCTGTGCGGCGTGCAACTGCTTGATTTGCATATCTCGGATTTGCTCAATCAGCAACTGCCTTCGCGCTATGACTACACCTCGCAATACGATTTGCTGGTGTTCCGCCGCCTGGCCGCCAACGCCGCCGAGATGGAGGCCAAAGCGTTGCCGCCGGTCCAGCCTTTGAGTGATTTGCCGCCACGCGGGGGGCTGCCGATCCTGCGCCGCATTGACACCAGCCCGGTCGGTTTTGTGGTGTTTGATCGCATTCTGCTGAGTGTGCATCCGGGCGACTGCGGCGTGCGCGACAGCTACGCCGCGCGGCTGCTGGCCACCGGTGGTGCTGATGCACCCAGTCATCCGGGTTTGGGCACGCCCGACGCTCGTTCCGCCGGCGCGCGCGGCGTGCCTGCCAGTCCGGCCGACATGATGCTGCGCATCGTTAACCAGATGGTTGATGGCTACCTGGCGCTGCGCCGCGAGCTGAGCCATCAGCTGGACCACTGGCAGGCCGAGCTGATCGACCCCAAAACCAGATTCAATAACTGGGGCGCGTTGCTCAATGCCCGGCTGTCCCTGCACCAGCTCGACGAGCTGTGCGAGGACCAGCGCGCCGCCGTACTGGACTGGAGCGAATCGATCAAAGCCTGGCCGCAGGCCGACACAGCGGCGAGCCAGCGCGAGCGCGACTTGTTGCAAGTGCGCAGCCGCGACGTGCTGGAGCACATTGAGCGCGTGGTGCATCATGTGCAGCGCCTGGAGCAAAGTGCCGAGACGGCGGTGCAAATGCACTTCAATGCGCAAAGCCACCGCGCCAATGAAATCATGCGCACCCTCACCGTATTGACGGCGATCTTCTTGCCCTTGAACCTGATCGCCGGCATATTTGGCATGAACTTCGAATTCATCCCGTTTCTGCACCAATCCAACGGTTTCTGGTTTGCCATGGGTGCGATGTTGCTGATTGCCGTCACGCTGGTGCTTGTATTTTCCAGAAAGCGCTATCTGGACCGCAGCACGCGCTGACCTCAGTCCTGCCTGCCGAGCTCATTTTTATGGACATGAAACCGCTCGTCACGCTGCTGGCCATTGTCAACCCGCTGGCGATCGTGCCCTTCTTCATCCACTACACGCAAGACTTCAATCACGCGCAGCGGCGACGCACAATTTGGATCGCATCATTCAGCGCCTTTGTGGTGATTGCCGTCAGCGCCCTGATGGGCCTGCACATCCTGAATTTCTTTGGCATTTCGCTGGCCAGCTTTCAGGTTGGTGGCGGCATGTTGCTGCTCACCTCGGCCTTGGCCATGCTCAATGCGCAGCCGGCTGAAGCCAAATCCAATGCAGAGGAAATGCACGATGCCGCCGCCCGTGCCAGCATTGCCGTGGTGCCGCTGACGATTCCCCTGTTGACCGGCCCGGCCACCATGTCCACGGTCGTGATTTATGCCGACAAGGCCAAGACCTTCTGGCAACTCGCCACGCTGGTCGGCTACGGCGTCGTCATCGCTTTGGCCACGGCGCTGTGTTTTTCGCTGGCGCGCCCGATTGCCCGCGTATTGGGCAAGACCGGCATCAACGTCATGACGCGCTTGATGGGTTTGATTCTGGCCGCGCTCGCGGTCGAAGTCATGTCGGATGGCCTGACAAAGCTGTTCCCGATACTGGGGAAATAGAAGATAAAAGCACTCGACGGCGGCGCACTGCTATGCTGCACCTCGATTTCGATAACGAGAAACCATTGTCCATGTTGAACTACCTCACCATTCCTGTCACGCCCTTGCAGCAAAACTGCTCGCTGGTGTGGTGCGACGAAAGCATGAAGGCGGCCGTGATTGATCCCGGCGGCGACCTGGAACGGGTGCTGGCTGAGGTCGCCCGGCTGGGCCTGATGCTGGAGCAGATTTGGCTGACGCATGGCCACATCGACCACGCTGGCGGCGTGGCAGAGCTGGCGGCGCGCTTGAAATTGCCGATCGTCGGTCCGCAGCAAGCCGATCAGTTCTGGATCGATGCCTTGGTGCAACAGGGCAAGATGTTCGGTTTTGCCCAGGTTGAAAGCTTCACGCCCACGCGCTGGTTGAGCGACGGAGACACCGTCCGTGTTGGCAACAGCAGCCTGAATGTGCGCCACTGCCCAGGCCACACACCGGGTCACGTCGTGTTTTATTCAAGCCAAGCGCATCGCGCCTTTGTCGGGGACGTGTTGTTTGCGGGTTCAATCGGCCGCACGGATCTTCCGCAAGGCGACCATGACACCCTAATCGCCAGCATCCGGCAACGTCTGTGGCCGATGGGCGATGACACCGTATTTATTCCGGGACACGGCCCGGAGAGCACCTTCGGACACGAGCGGCTGACCAACCCCTATGTGGGCGACACGTGAGTTTGAGCTCAAAACGCAGCGGCGTAGCGCTGCAATTCCCAGTCGCTCACCTGCTGGTTGTAGGCGTCCCATTCCTGGGTTTTCAAATCAATGAACTGCTGGCAGAAAGCCTCGCCCACAACGGCCCTTAGCACCGCGTCCGAGCGCAAGGCGGCAAGCGCGGCGCCCAGGTCATGTGGCAGCCGCTCCGGCATGGGCGCGCCAGCGGCTTGTTGCTGGTAAAGATCACCTGTGCAGGGCAGTGGTGGCGTCATGGCTTGATCGATGCCGTTCAAGCCGGCCGCCACAGTAGCAGCGATCGCGGCATAGACGTTGCAGGATGGATCGGGCAGACGCCACTCAATGCGACCGGCGACGCTGCGCACCAGACAGGTGCGGTTGTTGTCGCCATAGCTCTTCCAGACCGGCGACCAGGTGGTACCGGAGGCACTGCTGCTGCTGGCCAGACGCTTGTAGCTGTTCACCGTCGGTGCGCACAGGGCACACAGGGCATCGGCGTGGTGCAGCAAACCGGCCACGAATTGGTAGGCTGGCGTGCTCCATTCGAGCGCATCCGCGCTGTCGCTAAAGATGGCTTTGCCCGCAGCATCGGTCAGACTCAAATGGAAATGCAGGCCGCTACCGGGCGCATGGGCGAACGGTTTGGGCATGCAACTGAAGACGGCACCGTGCTTTTCGGCCACGGCGTGGGCGCTTAACTTGAAGAGCATGAAGCGGTCTGCTGCCGCCAGTGCTTCGTCGAAGCGGTAATTGATCTCGTACTGGTTGCAAGCGTCCTCATGATCCATTTGCTGCAAATCAAAACCGAGGTCGGTCAGCGTTTGCCGCATGTCGTCCAAAAAACCCTGGTGGCGATGAATTGCTTTCAAATCGTAAGAAGGCTTGCCAAGCTGGTCCTGCTCGTCGGCACCCTGCCAGCCACCCTGCGCAGTTTGGCGCAGCAGGAAAAACTCCGGCTCAATGCCCACCCACAAAGTCCAGCCGCGCTGCGTCAGGCTTTGCAACTGGCGCTTGAGCAGTTGGCGCGAACAGGTCTGCAGGGGCTCACCCCCCGCATAACCGTCACACACCGCGTGCGCCACGCCGGGCATGAAAGGCAGCGGTCGCAGCGAGGCCAACTGCAAGCGGCCATAGTATTCGCTGCGCTGGCCAAAGCGCGCCAGACCCGTGCCCCAAATGCTGGGACCAGCAAAACCGGCACCGGTCTCCACCCACTCGCGCAGATATTGCAGGGGCACCAGCTTGCCCTTGGCCACGCCATGCAGGTCGGTGAACTGGGTCAGGATCGAGTGAATCCCAAGCGCCTGCAGGTCGGTGCTCACTTGCTGGTAATTATGCATAGTCATTTAGCCTTCTAGCGCCCGTCGAATATGCGCAAGTAGCTATAAATATAGCAGTATTTTGGGCCCGTGACGCAGTCTCAAACAGGCGAGTCGATGCGGATCCAGGTGGTCTTGGTCTCGCTGTATTTGTCAAAAGCGTGCAGCGATTTGTCGCGCCCGATGCCGCTTTGCTTGAAGCCGCCAAAGGGCACCGTGATGTCGTCTTCGTCATACTGGTTCACGTGCACCGTGCCGGCGCGCAAGGCCCGCGCCAGGCCATGCGCCTGATTGATGTCGCGGGTCCAGACGGCGGCTTGCAAACCGTAAATGCTCTGATTGGCCTGACGCACTGCATCGGCGGCGTCGGTAAACGAGAGCACCGACAGCACCGGCCCAAAGATCTCTTCACGTGCGATCGTCATGTCGTTATTGACGCCATCAAAAATGGTGGGTTGCACGTAGCAGCCGCCGGATTCAATCCGCGCCTGTTCGCCGCCCGCGAGCAACTCGGCACCCTCGCGTTTGCCCGTCTCGATGTAGCGCAGGACCGAGTCCATCTGCGTCTTGTCCACAATGGCACCCATGACGGTGGCCTGGTCCAGCGGGTTGCCGGGTGCGTAACCAGGCACCAGCGCCAGCGCTTTTTCCAGAAACTGCGCTTTGATGCTGTCTTGCACCAACAGGCGCGAGGGCGCGTTGCAGCTCTCGCCCTGGTTGAAGAAAATGCTGCCCACGGCGGCTTGCACCGCCTGGTCCAGATCCGGGCAATCGGCAAAGACGATGTTGGGTGATTTGCCACCCAGCTCGGTCCAGGCGCGCTTGAGGTTGCTTTGCGCCGCCATGATGTGAATCTGTTTACCAACACGGGTCGAGCCGGTGAAGGCGATGCAGTCGACATCCATGTGCAAGGCCAGCGGTGCCCCGGCCTCAGCACCATAGCCGGTGACGACGTTGAAAACACCAGCGGGAATACCGGCCTCCAGGGCCAGATCAGCCATGCGCAAAGCCGTCAAGGGGGACTTTTCGCTGGGCTTGAGCACGACCGAATTGCCAGCCGCCAGCGCCGGGGCAATCTTCCAGGCGGCCATGATCATCGGGTAATTCCAGGGCACGATGACACCCACCACGCCGACCGGCTCGCGTGTGATGAGCGCCAGCGCAGTGCGTGGCGTGGGTGCAATTTCGTCGTAAATCTTGTCTACGGCTTCGCCGTACCAGCGGATGCAGTTGGCGGCGCTGTTGACATCGACGGCACGCGCGTACTTGATTGGTTTGCCCATGTCGAGCGTCTCGGTCAGCGCCAGTTCGTCGGCGTGCGCCAGCAGCAAATCGGCAAAGCGGATCAGGACGCGCTTGCGTTGCGCCGGGGCCAGGCCGGACCAGCGCTTGTCTTCAAAAGCGGCGCGGGCGGACCTGACGGCGGCATTGATGTCGGCCTCCGCGCAGCGCGCGACTGGGGTCAGGACGCGCCCATCAACCGGAGAAATACAGTCAAATGTCTCGCCGCTGATCGACGCGGCGCGCTTGCCGTCGATCAGGGCGCGCCCGTCAAATTGAAGCTCAGACGCGGTACTTGCGCTCGTCATAGGAAATCCTCATTGGATTGATGGGGTGAATAAGAGTGGGACCGCACCGGCTGTCATGCCGGACTTGATCCGGCATCCAGTGTCATCGGCACTCTGGATTGCGGGTCGAGCCCGCAATGACGGCTGGGTGGTCGCTGGAACGAGACCAATCAACGGCTTGGCCAGGCAGGTCGACCAAGCAGGATGTCCAATTAGACCTTAGAACGACACGACCAGCGAGGTTCCAATGGTGGTGTTGCTTTGCTTGTACGTGACGCCGTCGCTGTCAAGGAAGTTGTAGCCCGACGAGCGATCAAAGCGCAGCTCGGTCTTCCACTGCGTGTTGGCGTTGACGGCGTAGTTCAGGCCGGTGGTGAGCGCGTAGCGGTTGGCGCCTTTTGAGGGGTCGTTAATGACCCCCGCACTGTCGCGCTCGGGGCCATACACGGTGCCACCCAACACATCGGCCGGGTTGTAGTAAATGCCGCCGCCATTGGCCCGGTTGTCGATGTAGTCAAAGCGTGCCAGCGCTTGCAGACGCGGCGTGAGCTTGTAGCCGACCAGGCCAGATACGCCCCACCAGCGGGCATCGGCACCGGAGGCATCGAGCGCACCGGCAATCATGCGGCCAAAGCTGAACTGACTCTGCAGCGTGAGATCGCCACGGGTGTGATAAGCGTCGATTTCCATCAAATCCGCATTCGCACCCGAGGCCGAATCATTGGTGCGAATATGCACACCGGAAAAACCCAGGCCATCGTACTCATTCATCGAGTAGTCGGCCCGGTAGGCAAACCCAGGTGCCTTGCGGCTCATGACACCATCCACCTGGCCTAGCATCCATTTGGCCGTCCAGCCACTACCCAGGTCGTAGGACATGCCCACACCGGCGTAGTTTGAAGCAGCCGTGTTGGCATACAGGAGGTTGTTGGAGACCAGCGGATTGAGGTTGCCCATGGAATACTCATAGCCTGAGTAGTCCGGCGTCAAGCCGGCATTGAGCTTGGCGCCATGTTCGCCAATCGGCACCGACACCGTGGCCTCGTGCACGATGCTGCCCGCTGCCGACAAGGGAATGAGCCGCAGCGTCCAGCCGATACCGGCATCGGGCTCCTTGCTGACTTCGAACATGGCCGCGCCGTAGCCACCATTGCCCTTGGCTTTGTCGAAACCGGTGGCGTTTGAGATCTGGTCGTTGGTGTAAATCGCTTCCATCGAGCCCTTGAACTTGAGCCCTTTGAAGCCGGCCTTGATCGAGTCCTCTTCGGCCAACTCGATCTTCTGCTCCAGCCGTGTCACCTGCTGTGCGGTGGGTGCTGTTGCTGCCTGGGCACTCATGGCCTCGACCTTTTCGGTCAACATCTTGAGTTGCCCCTTGAGCACCTCAATCTCCTTCTGCAGGTCGGCGGGCGACTGCGCGTAGGCGCTCATCCAGGGCAGGGCACTGGCCATGGCAACGATCAGTAGTTTTCGATTGAGTTTCATCAGGTTCTCCGTTTCAGTTGGGATTGGATTGACATATCAGTTGCCCGCAGCCCGATAGGCGGCGGCCGTCTCTAACGCTCTTTTTCGCTCGGCCCGTGCCATCCACAGGCTGCCCAGCAACACCCCCGTGCCAACCACCAGCACGGTCAGTGTCGCGACGGTATTGACGCTCGGGCTCAGGCCCAGCCGGGCGCGACTGAAGATGACGATCGGCATGGTGGTGGAACCCGGCCCCGACAGAAAGGCCGACAACACCACGTCGTCGAGTGACAAGGTGAAGGCCAGCAGCCAGGCCGAGCCAATGGCCTGCGAAATCAGCGGCAGCGTGACCAGAAAGAACACCTGCCAGGGGCGACAACCCAAGTCCTGCGCCGCCTCTTCGAGTTGCGGGCTCATCTCCTGCAGGCGCGACTGCACCACCACAGTGGCGTAGGCCATGCCGAGCAGGGTGTGGCCAAACCAGATGGTCATCAGACCCCGATCCGGAAAACCAAAGGCGCGCTGCACCGAAACCAGCATTAGCAACAAAGACAAACCAATGATCACTTCAGGCATCACCAGCGGTGAATTGACCATGCCGGCAAAGAATGTGCGGCCTGGAAAGCGCTTGAAACGCGTCAGTGCCAGTGCCGCCAGCGTACCCAAAACAACCGAGGCACAGGCGGTCAAGAATGCAATCTCGAGCGACAGCTTGAAGCCGGCAATGATCTCGACGTCCTGTGCCAAAGCGGTGTACCAGCGCAGGGACCAGCCGCCCCAGTTGGTGACCATCGGGCTGGCATTGAAGCTCAGCAGAACCAGCGTCAGGATTGGGAGATAAAGAAAGAAAAACACCGCTGCCATCCAGGCCTTGGCGGTGATGCGACCGCCGTTCATCCTCATACACGACCTCCGGCGGTGCTTTCAGCCTGGTACTTGTTGAACCAGGCCAGCGGCACAATGATGAGCAGGATCAGGATCACCGCCACGCTGGCCGCCATCGGCCAGTCGTTATTGCTGAAAAACTCGTCCCACAAGACGCGGCCGATCATCAGCGTTTGCGGGCCGCCCAACAATTCAGGAATGACAAACTCGCCGACGCAGGGAATGAAAACCAGCATCGAGCCGGCGATGATGCCGCTCTTGGACAGGGGCACGGTGATGCGCCAGAAACGCCTGCCAGGGAGTGGCACCCAGATCCAGCGCGGCCTCCAGCAGACGCAGGTCCATCTTGGCCAGATTGGCGTAAAGCGGCAAAATCATGAATGGCACGTAGGTATAGACCATGCCCAAAACCAGCGAAAACGGCGTATTCATCATTTTCACCGGCTCGGCGATCAAACCGGCTGCGATGGCCATGTTGTTGAACACGCCGCTGTCGGCCAAGAGCATTTTCCAGGCATAAACCCGCAGCAAAAATGAGGTCCAGAACGGCAGCATGACCAGCATCAACAGCGCTGGGCGCTGCTCCGCCGGACTGCGTGCCATAAAGTAGGCAAACGGATAAGCAATCACCAGGCAAATCAGCGTGGTAACGCCGGCGAACTTGAGCGATGTGATATAGGTCTTGAAGTAAAGCTCGTCCTGCGCAATGAACAGGTAGTTGGCCAGCCTGATCTTGAGTTGCAATATGCCATCAGCCCAGACCAGCAGATCCTTGAAAACGACATTGTCCATTTCCGACACGCTGATCTTCAATACCACCAGGAACGGCAGCAAAAAGAAAATCAGCAGGAATGCCATCGGGAACCCGATCAAGGCGCGCTTGCCCCAGGTGCCCGTCAGCTTGTCGTAAAAGAAGGAGGCCTGCGCCGCGCTGGAACTCATGGCGCACTCAACTCGTCAACAGCACCACATCGCTGCCATACCACCAGACATAGACGTGATCGTCCCAGGTAAACTGAGAAGCCTCATGCCGCGCCGCATTGGTATGCGTGACCTTGACGATGGTGCCGCCACCATCGATAAGGACGTGGTATGTGGTCAGGTTGCCCAGATAGGCCAGATCCTTGATGACGCCCTGCGCCATGTTGAAGCCGATTTCGTTCGGTGACTCGCGCTCCTCGTCAAGTGGTGGTCCTTTCTGAATGGTAATTTTTTCGGGGCGTACTGCCACGTGCACCGTCATGCCACTGGTGCCGGTAATGCCGTGGCTGACGTAGTGACGACACTCAGGCGTGGCAACCACCACATGATCCGCCTCATCGACCTCGACCACGCCCTTGAACAGGTTGACACTGCCAATAAAGTCAGCCACAAAGCGGCAATTGGGTGTCTCGTAAATTTCAGACGGTTTGCCAATTTGCAGAATCTTGCCTTCGCTCATGACGCCGATTCGGGTGGCCATGACCATGGCTTCTTCCTGGTCATGCGTCACCAACACGCAGGTAACGCCCACTCGTTCAATGATGCCGACCAACTCCAGTTGCGTGCGTTCGCGCAGCTTGGCATCAAGGGCACCCAGCGGTTCATCAAGTAGCAGCAGTTTTGGCCGCTTGGCCAGGCTGCGCGCCAGCGCCACGCGCTGCTGCTGCCCACCAGACAACTGGTGCGGTTTGCGTTTGGCGTAACCCTTGAGTTGCACCAGATCGAGCATTTGCGAGACGCGCTCCTCGATCTCTGGCTTGGGCAGACCGTCTCGGCGCAGGCCAAAGGCGATGTTGTCCCACACGTTGAGGTGCGGAAACAGCGCATAGCTCTGGAACATCATATTGATCGGGCGCTCGTAGGGCGCCAGAGCGACGATGTCCTTGCCAGCCAGCACAATCTGGCCGGCGGTGGGCGATTCAAAGCCGGCCAGCATGCGCAGCAGCGTTGATTTGCCGCTGCCCGACGAGCCCAGCAGCGCAAAAATTTCACCTTGCTCAATATCCAGCGACACGTCATCGACCGCAAACACCTCGTCAAATTGCTTGGCGATATGCTTTATTTGCAGGAACGGAGCCGCTCCCGGTTTGGTAGCGGGCGCTTTGGGAGCAGGGGCATTCGCCACGGTGCGTTCTGCCTGTGCGGTTCGGAAGCAGCCCTTCAAAGACCGGTCTTGAAGCCGGTAAAAACCCGCGTCATCAAACGGCGCAGTTCATTGGTCAAGGCTTTCGGCGGCACCATGGTGGCCATTTCGGCGGACGATGGGAACACCGATGGATTCTGGGCCACTTCGGGTTTGATGAACTTGCGCGATTCCTTGTTCGGGTTGGCGTAGAAAACCTTGTTGGTTAACGCGGCGTCGACCTCTGGGCGCATGATGTAGTTCATGAACAAATGCGCGTTATGGGGGTGCGGCGCATCGACCGGAATGGCCATCATGTCAAAGAACAGGATGCCGCCGGTCTTGGGGATCAAGGCGACAATGTCATTGCCGTTTTTGGCCTCCAGGGCGCGCCGACGCGCGATGTTGATGTCGCCATTCCAGCCCAGCGCCAGGCAGATTGAGCCGCCCGCCATGTCGTTGATGTAGCCCGAGGAACTGAACAAGGTGATATAGGGCCGAATCGATTTCAGCAGCGCGCTGGCGGCTTGGTAGTCGGCCGCATTCTTGCTGAACGGGTCTTTGCCCAGGTAAAGCAGGGCCGGCGGCAGCACCTCTGAGGAACTGTCAAGCACCGAAACGCCACAGCTCTTTAACTTGCTGATGTACTTGGGGTTGAAGAACAGTTCCCAGGCATTGGCGGGCATCGGTTCGGTGCCCAGCGCAGCCTTGACCTTGGCAGTATTGATGCCGATCGTGGTATAGCCCCACAGCCAATTGACGAGGTATTGATTGCCTGGGTCCAGACTGGCAATCTGCTTCTGGATATCCGGGTCGAGGTTCTTCAAATTGGGCAGTTGCGCCTTGTCGAGCTTGCGTAGCAGGCCACCCTCCATTTGCAGCTTGGCCCAGCCCGAGGATGGCACCACGATGTCATAGCCGGTTTTGCCGGCGACCAGCTTGGCATGCACGATTTCGTTGTTGTCAAAGGTGTCGTAGCGCACCTTGATACCAGTTTCCTTCTCAAAGTTCTGGATCGTGTCTTCGGCGATGTAGTCCGACCAGTTGTAGATGTTGAGAACTTTTTCCTCCTGCGCCAGCGCCGAGGAAGCGGCAAAGCTCATCACGCCCGCCAAAGTCAGGCCCGCCAGCCGCTTGCCCATTAAGATGTTTCCAAATGCATTACCCAATTTATCCTCCTGAAATTAGACCAAACATGCTTGAACAATCAAATCCTAAACCAGATAAGCGGCGATTTCTATCCTTGCAATCCCTAAGCCAGCCAGCCATTGCTTTTGACTTCCTGATAAGTTAGATCAAGACAAAGCACGATTAGTGCCAGCATTTCGTCAATTTGTGAGTGTGTCATGGTCAATGGTGGCGCAATGATCATACGGTCGCCCACGGCGCGCATGATCAGGCCATTGCCAAAGCAATGGCCCCGGCACAACATGCCAACAGCCAAGGCCTCGTCAAAGCGCTCGCGCGTGGCCTTGTCCTTGACCAGCACCAGCCCGGCTGTAAAGCCGCAGGTCTCTGCGATGCCGACCATCGGGTGTTCACCAATCTTCTGGAAACCGCGCCCCAGGTAGGGGCCGATGTCGTCACGCACACGCTGCGGCAGTTGCTCGCGCTCCATGATGGCCAGATTGGCCAAGCCAACGGCACAGGAAACCGGGTGCCCGCTGTAGGTGTAACCGTGGTTAAATTCGCCGCCTTTTTCGATCAACACCTTGGCCACTCGGTCGCCCACCAATACACCGCCGAGCGGAATGTAGCCGCTGGTGACAGCCTTGGCAAAAGTCACCAGATCGGGCTTGTAGCCAAACTTTTCATAGGCGAACCAGTAACCGAGACGGCCAAAGGCGCAGATCACTTCGTCGCTGATGAGCAAGATGCCGTATTTGTCAACAATGCGCTGAATCTCGCCCCAATAGGTCGACGGCGGAATAATGACGCCACCGGCGCCCTGAATTGGTTCAGCAATAAAGGCTGCCACTTTGTCTGCACCAATTTCGAGAATTTTTGCCTCCAGCCAGCCCGCCGCGCGCAATCCAAATTCAGCCTCGGTCTCACCGGGCAGGCCTTCTTCAAAAAAGTAAGGCTGGCCGATGTGGGTGATGTTGGGGATCGGCAAATCGCCCTGTGCGTGCATGCCGCTCATGCCGCCCAGCGAGGCACCGGCCATGGTGCTGCCGTGATAGGCGTTGAGGCGACTGATGATCACCTTGCGTTGCGGCTGTCCCAGCAAGTCCCAGTAGCGACGCACCATGCGAACATTCGAGTCATTGCTTTCGCTACCGCTGCACGAGTAAAAGACGTGCTGGAAACTGCGACCCGCCACGTTGGGGGCCAGGCTGGCGAGTTTGCTGGCCAACTGCACCGCCGGTACATTGGTGGTCTGGAAGAAGCTGTTGTAAAACGGCAGTGTCATCATCTGCTGGTGGGCCGCATCGGCGAGTTCCTGGCGGCCATAGCCGACGTTGACGCACCACAGGCCACTCATGGCGTCAAGCAGTTTTTTACCTTCCGAGTCCCAGATGTAAATGCCGTCCGCCTTGGTAATGACACGCGCACCACGCGTGGCCAGATCACCATGATCGGTGAAGGGATGAATAAAGTGGGCGCTGTCAAGGGCTTGAATATCTTTGGTGTCGTAATTCTGGGTGCGACGAATCATCGCCGGTGTTGAGATGAGATTTGAAGAGTTCATGTTCGCTTCTTTTCTATTCAGTTGAGGACAGAGCAACGATCTTCGCTACGCTCAGCACAAATTCTTGGTCTGTCCCGCAAGGTTTCAGACATGCAATAGCAAATGCTCACGCTCCCAGGGTGAAATCACTTTCATGAACTCGTCAAATTCGAGCTCCTTGATTTCCGAATAGACGGTGATGAACTCCTTGCCCAGCACCTCGTGCAGATCCGATTCGCGGCGCAGCCAGTCGAGCGCCTCGCCCAAGCTGCGCGGTAGCGCATAGGAAGAGAGGTAGGCGTCGCCCTTCATTTCGGCTTTGGGTTTGATCTTGTTCTTGATACCCAGGTAGCCACAGGCCAGCGTCATCGCCATCGCAACATAGGGGTTGGCGTCCGCTCCAATCACCCGGTTCTCCACCCGACGCGCTTCCGGCGTCGAGATCGGCGAGCGGATGCCCACCGTGCGGTTGTCATAGCCCCACTCGATATTGATCGGCGCAGCGGTGTTGCGCGACAGGCGGCGGTAACTGTTGACGTAGGGTGCTACCAGCACCATGGCGGCTGGAATGTAGCGCTGCAGGCCACCGATGTAGTGCAGAAAAGTCTCGGAGGGCGTGCCGTCCTCGTTGCTAAATACATTCTTGCCGGTCGCCACGTCGAGCAGGCTTTGGTGCACATGCATGGCGCTGCCGGGTTCGTCCGACATTGGCTTGGCCATGAAGGTGGCGTACATGTCATGGCGCAACGCTGACTCGCGCACGGTGCGTTTGAAGAAGAAAACTTCGTCGGCCAGACCGAGCGGTTCCGCATGGAAAAAATTGATCTCCATCTGACCGGCACCGACCTCATGAATCAAGGTATCAACATTGAGTTCCATCTTGTCGCAAAAGTCGTAAATCTCTTCGAACAGCGGATCGAACTCGTTGACGGCGTCGATGCTGTAGGCCTGCCGCGAGGTCTCAGAGCGTCCGCTGCGACCAATCGGCGCGCGCAGCAAGGTGTTGGGGTCGGTGTTGCGCGCGGTCAGGTAAAACTCAAGCTCGGGGGCCACAATCGGCCGCAGGCCCTCGGCGGCGAACAGATCACAGACCCGGCGCAGCACGGTTCGTGGTGCAAAGGGCACCAGGTTGCCGTGGTGGTCAAAGCAGTCATGAATCACCTGCGCCGTCGGGTCGGTGGCCCACGGCACAATGCGAACTGTGGCCGGGTCCGGGCGCAATTGCATATCCTTGTCGGTCGGGTCGATCACGTCGTAATACGGCCCGCTCTCCGGAAACTCACCAGTCACACCCATCGCCACAATGGCTTGCGGCAAACGCATCCCACGGTCTTCGGTAAATTTCGCACGCGGCAGAATCTTGCCCCGCGCGACGCCGGTCAAGTCGGGCACGAGACACTCCACCTCGGTCACGCGGCGCTCATTTAGCCACTGCTCCAGATCGTTGAAGTTCATGGTTTTTTGATCAGTCATAAGGTACTCCTGGCGGCACTTGGTAGCACCTGGTCAGATTGAGCCAGACGCGCGCTTGCGTGTGCCTGGCAGGCTTGGCCAAAGGCCTTGAAGATGGCCGCGTAAAACGGGTTTTCCCAGAAACGCCACTCCGGGTGCCATTGCACGGCATAGGCAAAGGCGCGCGCACCCTCCACCTCAAAGGCTTCCACCAAGCCGTCCCTCGCATGGGCCAGGGCGCGCAAGCCGGGTGCCAGGCGTGCAATACCTTGTCCGTGCAAGGAGTTGACCTGCGCCGACTGCGACTGCGCCCACTGCGCCAACACGCATCCCTTGACAAACTCGACCTCATGGCGCTGCGCATATTGCTGCTCCAGCGCCGCGTCGGCGGGCTCCCGATGATCGAGCATGGCTGGCAGCAAATGGACCTGCTGCACCAACGCGCCACCAAAGGCCACATTGATTTCCTGGAAACCGCGACAGATGCCCAGCAAGGGCAGGCTTTGCGCCACGCAGGCCCGGGCCAGCGCGAGCGTCAACGTGTCGCGCGCGCTGTCCAGGGGCAAAGCCGGATTGGCCACCGGCTCGTCAAAATGAGCGGGGTGCACATTCGACGGCGAACCCGTGAGCAGAACCCCGTCCACCAGCGCCAGCAAAGTCGGAATTTGCGCCTCGTCAGCCAGTGGAAACAGCACCGGCTGCGCCTGTGCACCGTCCTTGACCGCGCGGGCGTACTTGTCCCCGACCACTAAAAAGGGCGCTTGATGGGCTGCATCCCCCAGCAGGCGGTGATCCATCGGCAGCCAGGCCAGGCAAGGCGGCTTGTTCATATCTGTCTCGGTCTCCGTATTCTTGCTTGCATTGTGCTGGCAAAATTGGATGACAATTGGAGCCAGTTAATCCAAGTATAGGGTGCCACTTGATGCTCTCCGAGTTCTTGTTGACCGAAATTGCACGACTGGGCGCGTCAAACAAGCTACCCTTGCACCGACAGCTCTATGAAGCACTGCGCCGCGCCCTGCTTGACGGCCAGTTGTCGGCGGGTGAGCGCCTGCCATCGAGCCGCGATTTGACACAAGACCTGGGTCTGTCGCGCAACACGGTGATGGCGGCGCTCAGCCAGCTGGCGGTGGAGGGCTACCTGGTCAGTCATATCGGCAGCGGCACCTTTGTCAACGACAACGTGCCCAAGCCGGCCGCCCGCCGCCTGCCAGCGCAACAGCGCCAGGGTGCCACTTTGTCCCGCCGCGGCCAGGCTCTGGCGACAACATTTTGCGCCACGCAGTTGGAAATTCAGCCCTTTACGCCAGGCATCGCCGACTTCAGCGCCTTCCCGGTGGCGCTCTGGCAGCGCCTGCAAAACAAGCACTGGCGCATGACCTACCCCGATATGCTGGACTACAACTACTCGGGTGGCTACGGACCGCTGCGCCGCGCCGTGGCGGACTACTTGCGCGTTTTTCGCAGCGTGCCGCTCGATGTTGATCAGGTCATCATCACCAGCGGCACCCAGCAGTCGATGGAGCTGTGCGCGCAATTGCTGGCGGATCACAATGACACCGTCTGGCTGGAAGACCCGGCCTATTGGGGCGCCGTCAAGGCCTTCATGGCGACCGGTTTGAAGCTGCACCCGGTGCCCGTGGACCGGCACGGCATTGCGCCCCAGCCGGCGGACGAAGCGGCACCGCCCCGCCTGATCTATGTCACACCGTCGCACCAGTACCCAACCGGTGCCGTCATGTCGCTGGCACGACGGCAGCAGATTTTGCTCAGCGCGCGCCGCCACAAGGCCTGGGTAATGGAAGATGACTATGACAGTGAATTCCGGTTTAGCGGGCCACCGATCTCATCGCTGGCCGGCCTTGACACCGACCAGCGCGTCCTGTACTTGGGCTCGTTCTCGAAGGTGCTTTATCCCGGCCTCAAGCTGGCTTACCTGGTGGTACCCAAGCCACTCGTGGCGCTGTTCAAACAGGCGCACTACGATCTGAATCGGCCAGGTCAGATGCCGCTGCAGGCGGCATTGGCGGAATTTATCGACATGGGCCATTTCGCCAGCGCCTTGCGCCGTGCCCGTCAGACCTATGCCGAGCGCCGCCAGTGCCTGCTGGCGGCCCTGCAACCCTGTCTCGGGCCAGCCGCCCAGATCTCAGGTGCCGAGCAGGGCCTGCACCTGTGCGTGCGACTGCCCATAATGATTGACGATCGGGCGTTGGCGCAGCGCCTTGGAAAAATGGGCTTGACGGTGCGTGCGCTGTCGGCCTATTGTCTGCAGCGCACGGATGCCCGAGGGCTGGTGATTGGCTATGGCTACGCGCCACTGATGGATATTGCGCGCTACGGGCCGACCATTGCCAATGCGATTGCGAGCGCGCTGGCGCGTTTGAATTTGCCGTGAACGCCGCAGCAAACCATCACCGAGTTTTGCTGGCAGCGCGCTTGGCGCGCATCGCTGCCCGCTTCTCTGCACGATCCTGGTTGGTCTTTTCGATGAAGGCGTCACGCTCGGGCATGCTGACCACGCCATCATGGTTGCTATCGATGTCGTTGAAATGCCGTTTGATCAAGGTGTACTCACCTGGTTTGGTTTTTGCAAGTTCGGCTTGACTCAGGCCGCCATTTTTGTCGCTGTCCAAACCTTTGAACTGCTTTTCCCAGGCTGAGCGACCCTGTTTAAGATAGGCCGCAAACTCTGCCGGGCTAATCGAGCCGTCCTTGTCGGTATCGATGGCTGCAAAATCCTGCGCCAAGCGCCGCACCGGAACGGGCTTGTAAGCGTCGAGCTCCTTCAGCGACAGTTTGCCGTTGTTATCTTTGTCAACCAGGCAGCGCAAAGTCTTCCAGTCGTCCTCGCTGTGGGGGGCTCCCGTCGGGGCTTTGTCGGCAGCCATTAGTCTGGCCGCCAGCAGCAGCAGAAGTAACATGAACAACGGGCGCATAGAAATCTTCCTTTCAGGCAATGGGGGTTGGACTGGTGAGCGCTGATTTGCGCTGGCGGTAGAGCTTGGCGTCAATGGCCTGGGACATTGCCGTCGTATCGAGTTGACCGCCCAGAAAACGGTTGATCGCATCAGCCACCGTCGCCGGTGCGTGAATGACGTCGTTGTGCCGGACGTACAACACCCAGGCCTTGGGGTTGCGTGCCAGCCAAGTTTTCACGGCGCTTATCTGACGGGCATAGGCACCCTGGATTTGCGTATCGCTGAATTTGTCGGCCTCGCGTTGCATTCGCGTCAACATGGTTTTTTGCGAGGCCAACACCTCATTGAGATCACGTTCGATGAAGATCACCCGGCACACCGTATCGGCTGGAATGAACGGCACCAGTTGCGCGACAACCTTGACTGCCTTGTTTTGAGCCTGTTTGATCCAGTCCCGCTTCTTGCGCAATTGGGTTGCCAGTTCCAGTTCGTAATAGCCCTTGGGATTGTCTTCATCGGCCTTGCGTTTGCGGTCGGTCAGGATCGTCAGCCCACCGGCGTCGAGCATCTGCATCAGCATGGAGGTGCCGGAGCGGGGCAAACCGGCTACGACCGTCACAAAGTCACTCGGCGCGCTGGCGTCGGGCAGTCGATTGGCATACGCAGGCTCAGGCGACGGCAACATCAGCCCTTGCGTTGATGCAGCCCGGGCTTCGCGCTCGCCCAGGGGTGCTTCGGCGAACTCATCCTGCATCGCCGCCAATTCAACCTGACGGCGCTGTTTCTTCAGGTGCCTGAGTTTTTCCAGCGCCTGGCGATGTTGCCGCAGCGCTGCCGGATTTTTGAGCCAGGCGCGATACAGCCAGACGAGCAAGCGGTGCGCCTGCGCAAAATTGGGGTTGAGGTCAGCAGCGATTTCGAGCGAGCGGGCAGCAGCATCGAAGCGCTGCAAGCGAAGCAGCGCGCGACCCAGCACGAAGTGCGCCATCGGGTAGTGAAACATCAGGCGCACGGTTTCGAGTGCCTCGCGCACCGCCTCTTCGTGACGGCGTTGACAATGACAGGCGCGCGCCAACCCGAGGTGGGCATGGAAATTGAGCGGATCGATGCCTAGTGCCTGACGGAACGCCGCTTCGGCGTCAGGTGCCTTGCGCATCTTCAAATAGGTCAGTCCAATTTGAATGTGCAAGCCGGGACGCTTCGCTTGCGAGGCTTGCGCGCGGCTCAGATAGTTCATCGCCTCCTCAGCCTGATTCTCATCGAGCAAGACGCAGCTCATGAGGAAATCCAGGTCGTAATTGGTATTGCTCTTTTGCTCACGCCAGCGTGCCCAATCGGCGCGCTCCTGCGGGCTCAGCAGCGGCTCGGGTTTGGCTTGACTGACCGCTGTATCGGGCGGGGCCGCAGTAAGTTGCGCCTTGCGCGCTGCGCGTCGCTCGACAAGGCTGGCACGCAAGCCTTCGATCTGTTGCGTGGCTTGTTCGCACAAGCGCTCACGGGTGCTGCGTAACTGCACAACGAGTTCACGCAAGGCAGACGTTTCGCCCATGGCGCGGTAACACATTGCCAGTTGCGCGCCGAAACGTGTCTCCTCGGGCTCAACCCGATGCAGTTCATGCAGTATCGGAATGGCTTGCGGATACAGATCGGCATTCATGTAGGAACGCGCCAAGTTGTAGCGCATTTCGCGTGCCGTGCGCATCACCGTCTGGGCGACGTTTTTACCTGGAGCCTCAATGTAACCCAGCGCCACCAGTTGATCCAGTGCGGCCTTGGCGGCCAGCGGATCCTGTCGCAGTTCCAGGCTATGGCGCCCGTCCTCGCCGACAACCTCATCCCAACTCGGGATGCGTGCAACGGTGGGGGGAGTCTCAAAAGCACGCAGCAACGGCTTGCCGTCCATGTCCTCACCAATCGGCAAACCGTAGAGCGTGAGCAGCGTCGGTGTGATGTCGAGCAAATTGACGCCGTGAATCAGTTCGTCCTTGCGGATGTCCGGTCCGGCCAGCACAAACATGCCCAGGTCCCGATGCTCCACGGCTGGCCCGGCTGGTTCGCGCGGTATTTGGCGTGGACGCAGGTGGTCGGGATGGAAGCCGTGGTCTGAGCACATCATCACCGTGGTGTCGGCATCAACGAGGCCAAGCAGCGTGCCGAGCATCATGTCGTGAAATTGGTAGGCGGCGTTGACAACGCCAGAATACAACTCGAAATCGCGCTCGGAAATCCAGCTCTGGCGCGGCGGATGGTACTTCATGAAACCGTGGCAGAAGTGGTCGATGGCATCAAAATAGACGGCAAAAAAGTCCCATTTTTCATTCTGCAGCAGCCAGCTTGCCGCATTGTTGACCGAAATGCACTCAGCCAGCACCTTCATGGCCGAAGTCAAACGCCGGTCCTTCGACTGATCGATTTCGGCCGCTCTGGGAATAAAGGGCAACACCTCTTGCGGCACCAATTCATTGGGATTGAAACGCAACTCGGCCATGATGTCGGCCAGAGCCTGCGGATGCACCGTGCCCGGCGGCAAGGGCCAGGGCTGCTCGGGTGGGCCAACCGCGTGATGATAGTGATTGGAGATCATCGCGCCGTGGATTGCTTCGACCGGATGGCTGGGCCACCACCCAACCACGCCGCATTTGTAGCCATTTTGGTTTAGGATGTTCCAGATTGCCTTGGTGCTGCGTGAAAGCTGGCTCACCGGTTGCACGCCAGCGCCATCCGGCGTCGGCTCGGAAAAACCAAGAATGCCGTGCTTGAACGGGCGCTTGCCGGTGGCAATGCTGGTCCACAACATGGGTGAGAGCACCGGCTGCAGGGTGGCCAGGTTGCCCATCACGCCGCGCTCGACCAGGCGTGCCAGGTTGGGCATGCGTCCTTGCTCCATCAGCGGCGTCATGACTTTCCAGTCAGCCGCGTCCCAGCCAATCAGCAGGGTCTTGCGCTCTGAATGAGGCGGCAGCGGCGCAGCTTCAATCATGCGTTTGTCAATCAAGCGGGAAAACGATCAGCCGACGGCACCGCAAACAGCGCCGCCATGCCAAAACCACGGAAGGTTTCGACTCAATGCCGGGTGTCTTCGGGCTTGCCCGACTGGCGCCGCCGCCGCAACCCGGCCAGGCCCAGCCCGCCCAAAGCCAGCGAGGTCAGGCCGTAGGCCAGCGGTCCCATGACCGGGATCGGCATTGGCGCAGTCGGTACGCATTTTCCGCCGCTGGTCACACCTGCATCGATGGCGATATTGGGACAACTTTCATAGGCCCACTCGGTGGCCCGGATCGCTGCATTGCCGACACTATCAATCTGTAGCTTGACCCAGCCATAGTGGGTGTTGGCACCAATCTTGAACTTGACGCCGGCGAAACCGGTCTCGTCGCTCGAAGCACTCCAGCCACTGTAGCCATTGCCGGAAGAAAACACGTCACGGTTGGTACTTGATGCGGTCTGCCATGGGCCAGCAGGACCAATTGATGCACCTGAGGCCAATTTTCGAACATTGCCACTGCCGAGCACGGAATTGTTGGCCGCACCCGGCGTGCCGTTCAACCCGGCGCTGGTCCAACCCCGGCTTCCAAACAGGGCAAAATCATCGACAGCGTCACCATCGATGTCAAAAGGTGAATAGTTGGCACCTGCTTCGGCAGTACCCCCGACTACAGTCACCGGCTTGGCGGTACCGGTGTTGTGCACCACCGCCGCTTCGGCCTGCGACATCATCACCAAAGCAGAACTGGCGGCAACGCCAAAGCTGGCCAGTTGGCGGCCATCAAGTCGCGTTTTTGGGTCCTGCAAATGACCACTGGCGGTGAGCAAATAGTCGTTAATCTGGCTGTCGAGCGAACTACTAATTTGAGAACCAACCATGGCGTCATCTCCCATCAAGTTAAAAAAATGATTCCAACTCAGTCTGGCAATCTAAGCATCGCAACTCCATCGATGACGTTAATCCGGACTTAGAAGATCAGCTTTGTAGCAAAAGCCCAACAAAAACCAGCGAACAAGCACGCCGGCACTCAAAGCGCGTCGCGCAGCCGGTGGTACAGCGTTCCCAGCACCAAACTGGGCATGCGCAGCAGCGGCCCGCCGGGAAAAGCGCGGTGCTGCAATTTGGCAAACACGTCAAAGCGCTCGGCCTGACCCGCCACGGCTTGCGCCACCACGCGCCCGGCCAGGCCGGTCAGCGCCACGCCGTGGCCGCTGAAGCCCTGCAGGTAATACAAGTTGTCGCCCAGGCGGCCAAAGTCGGGTGCGCGGTTCATGCTGATATCGACAAAGCCGCCCCAGACAAAGTCAATCGGCACGTTGCGCAAGGGCGGGAAGATGTCTCCCATGCGCCGCGTCATGGTCTGCTGCAGGTTGGCTGGCGTGCGCGTGCTGTAGCTGACGCGCCCGCCAAACAGCATGCGCTGGTCGGCGCTGAAGCGAAAGTAATCGAGGATGAAATTGTTGTCGCAGGCACTGGCATTGCTCGGGATCAGGCGCTGGCACAGGGCAGCCTCCAGTGGCGCGGTGCCGATCATGTAGGTGCCCACCGGCATGATGCGCGACGTGATGTCGGGTGCCACCTTCGGGCCGTATTCGGCCAGCGTGTAGTTGCCCGCCAGCACGCCAAACTTGGCATTTACGTTGCCCTGCGCCGTGCGCGCCGTCAGGCGAGCGCCACGCTTGAGTTCAAGCACCGCCGAGTGCTCAAAAATCCGCACCCCCAGGCTGCGCGCTGCGCGTGCCAGACCAAGCCCGTATTTGAGCGGATGCAGGTGGCCCGACTGACGCTCAAAGGCACAGGCGCAGTAGCGCGGGCTCTGAATATGCCGCTGCACTTCGGGACCCCGGGCAAACTCCGTGAAAAAGCCGTAGTCGCGCTGCATCGCCTGCATGTCTTCTTCCAGCGCCCTTGCCTTGCGCGAGGAGTCTGCCACATACAGGTAGCCTTTGACCTGATCGCAATCAATCTGAAACGCCTGGATGCGCTCGTCAATCAGATGCACCGCTTCCACGCTCAGGTCCCAGGCCAGTTTGGCATGCGCTTTGCCGAGTTGCTGCTCGTACGGAGCCTGCCCGCTGGAAAAACCGACAATCGCTTGGCCGCCGTTGCGCCCGGAGGCCCCGCTGCAAACCCGATCCGCTTCCAGCAGCGCCACTTGGTAGCCGCGCTGCGCCAGTTCAATGGCAGCCGATAGCCCGGCAAAGCCAGCACCCACCACCAGCACATCGGTGCTCAAATCGCCTTGCAACGGCGCGGCAGCGCTGTCACGCTGCACGCTGGCTTCGTAATAGCTTTTCTGGTTAAGCTGGGTATCCGAAGTGAGCAACATGAAAAGCGCTTTCTAAATCAATCAAACGGCCAGCTTGGCGACCTGACCGCATAAATAAGTCCAGACCAGCGTGGCGGCGACGCTGCTGGTGAGTTCGGCATGGTCATAAGCGGGTGCCACCTCGACGCAGTCCATGCCGACCATATTGAGCGGTGCCAACTCCTCCAGAAAAGTCAGCACCTGCGAGCTGCTCAGGCCGCCCGGCTCAGGCGTGCCGGTGCCGGGCGCAAAGGCCGGGTCCAGGCAGTCGATGTCAAGCGTCAGGTAGCAGGGGCGATCGCCCAGGCGCTCAAAGATCGGGTCAATCACGCCGGCCAGCCCCACGCCATCCAGGCCGCGCAATTGGCGTGCCGTGAAAATCAAGCCGCCCTGATCCTGCACGTATTCACGCGCGGCGCGCTCGCCACTTGAGCGCAAGCCAATCTGCACCGTCTGCTGCGGGCTCACCAGCCCTTCGCTGATGGCCTCATAGGTCCAGGTGCCATGACCGGAGGGCTCGCCAAAATGATCCATCCAGGTATCGCAATGCGCATCAAAATGGATCAGCGCCAGTTCGCCGTATTGCTCCCGGGCGGCACGCAGCAAAGGCAATGTGACGGAGTGGTCGCCACCCAGAAAAACGCAGTGGTGTTGCGCCATCAGGCTCGCTGCCTGGGCCTGAATCTGCTCGCGCACCGCGGCCAGCGGCGAGGCATTGGGCAAGCGCAGGTCCAGTGCATCGCCCAGGTAGCCGAGCGGCGAAACATTAAAAAAGGGGTGTAAGCCGTCGCACAGCATCAGGCTGGCACGGCGAATCTCCTGCGGCCCAAAGCGCGCACCAGGCCGGTTCGTCACGGCACCGTCAAAGGGCACGCCGACCAGGGCGAAGGGCTGCGCGCCGAGCTCGGGCGCGGCAAGAAAACGATTGCTGTTATTGGCGTAAGCGAATTGACCGATAGCCATCGGGAAGCCCTCTTTCTGGTGGAGCCCGACAGTACCCTATTTGAGTCACACCGGCAGGTGCCAATTTGCGACGTTAACGCCAAACCACTCATGACCGGGCCGATGGCCCGATACATTGAAAGGATGCTTGTTTGCTACACTTATAATAGCTCGCTGCGCATATAATAAGTAGGCTCTAAGCCAATTTTGTACATATTATTCGGCCCTGACAAAGTCGATAAAGCCGCGCTCGACGTTGGTTGCCACCAGCTTGACACGTACTTTGTCGCCAACATTGAGCCCGGCCGTGCCGCCGACGAGCTTGCCTTCGGCCGGCGGGGCAAAGACGCGCACCCAGACGCCCTTTGGGGCGGCACCCGTGACGATGGCGTCAAAGCGCTGGCCGACGCGTGCTTCGAGCAGCAGCGCCGCCTCCGACTTGCGCATCTGGCGTTCCACCTTTTGCGCCGCGTCTTCCTGCTGGGTGCAGTGCCGGGCCAGCTCACCCAGTTCCAGACTGGCGTAGGGCGGCGGCTGCTTGCTCAGCAGCGCTTTAAGCAGCCTGGCGGTGATGAGGTCGGGGAAGCGCCGGTTGGGCGCGGTGGAATGGGTGTAGTCGCTGACGGCCAGACCAAAGTGGCCAATCGGGACGCTACCCGGAGTTTCGAGCACATATTCGCCACGCCCCATGAGCTTGACAACGACCAGCGACAGATCGGGAAAGCGCAGCGGGTCGGCGCGGCGACGCTTGGCCAGAAAAGCCTCCAATGCTTTGGAATCGGGCACCTCGGGCAGCGCCTCGCCGTAATCCTTGGCCAGCGCCACGATGCGCAACCAGCGCTCGGGCGAGCGCACCACGCGGCGCAGTGAGGCGCTGCCTTTGGCGGCCAGATAACGCGCCGTGCAGCCATTGGTGGCGATCATCACTTCCTCGATCAGCTGGCGCGCGCGGTTGTGCGGCTGCAAGCTGATGTCAACCACCTGCTCGCCTTCAAACACCACGCGCGGCTGAAAGGTCTCAAACTCAAGTGAACCCTGGGCGCGTCGGCGCAAGCGCAGTTGCTGGGCCAGCGCGTCTTGCGTGCGCAGTTGCGCCTCCATGCCGGGCACTGCCGCAGCCGCCGGCGGCAACGCTGACGCGCCGTCCAGCCAGGCGCTGAGCGCGTCGTAGGCCAGTTTGGCGCGGTTGCGTACGCGGGCGCGATAGACGGTGGCACCGGCCAGCGAGGCATCGGCGTTGAAAACCATCTCGGTCACCAGCGCCAGGCGCTCCTGCCCCAGGTTAAGCGAGGTCAGATCGGTGGACAGCCGCTCAGGCAACATTGGAAAAATGCGCGCCGAGGTATAGACCGAGGTGGTGTTGACCTGCGCATGCTGGTCAATGGCGCTGTCTTTTTTGACCCAGGCATCGACGTCGGCAATCGCCACCCACCAACGCACCGCCCCTTGCGGCAGCAGCGCGCAGGCCGTGAGCTGGTCGAGGTCGAGCGAATCGTCGTTGTCAATGGAGCACCAAAGCAGGTCGCTCAGGTCCTGCACCTGGTCATCGGCACCATCGACAGGGCCTGTCATGGCGGTGAGTTGCTGCTCGACCCGGACTGAGAACTCGGGCTCAAGCCCGCGCTCGGTCATGACATGGGTGGCGATGCGGACCAGGTCGGCGCGGTGATGTGGGTGTTTGGCGTTCATGGTGTGACAGAACAGGTGTGACTTCTCTGTTAGCGACGCGTCAATTGCAGCCCCAACTCATGCGCGCCATTCGGATGCACCACCTTGGCATAGGGCGGCTTGGGCCAAAGCCATTGTCGCTCAGGGAAGAGCGCGCGCATGGCGTTGATGTCGCAGTGGTAGGGTGGCCCGTGGATGATGCCCTCTTCACTGGCCGCCGGGCGCAGGATCTGCATCAGCAAGAGCAACAGGCGACCCTGCGGTTTGAGCCATTGCTGCAATTGACTGGCGTAGCCAAACCAGTGTTCCGGGTGAATGGCGCAGAGGCAAGTTTGCTCGTAAATCGCATCAAACACCTGCGCCGGTTGAAACTGCAGGACGTCGGCTTGAATCACCGCTGCCTGGAGCCCCTTGGCAGCCAGCAGCGACTGCGTTCTTTCGACCGCAGCGGCGGTGTAGTCGATGGCAGTGACGTCAAAGCCGCGTGCGGCCAGCTCCGCCACTTCCCAGCCGCAGCCGCAACCCGGCACCGCAATGCGGCAGGGCTGCAGCGCGGCGCTGTCAAGCCAGGCCAGCAATTGCGGACTGGCGCTGCCCCGGTCCCAGCCAATTTCTTGCTTGTCAAAGCGCTGCTGCCAAAATTCGGTGGTGGGGCCTGCCATGCTGCGTGCTCAAAGTTGTAACGGGCTTGAGTCTAACTGGCTACATCGTCGCAGGTTGTCATTGCGCAAGAAGGTTGTCATTGCGGACTTGATCCGCAATCCAGTGCGGCCGACACGGCGCTCGCCTTGTCCGCTTCGGTGATAAAGGCATCGGCGTAAAACTCATCGGCCGGCAAGCCGGCTTGCAGATAATCCGCGCGCGCCGAGTCCACCATGATCGGGGCACCGCAGGCGTAGACCTGGTACGCGCTCAGGTCCGCCGCGTCCTGCAACACGGCCCGGTGCACAAAGCCGCTGCGGCCAGTCCAGGCATCTTCGGGCAGGGCGTCCGAGATCACCGGCACATAACGCAGGCTGGGCATCTCGGTCAGCTTGTTTTTGACCCAGGAGTCCAGGTACAAATCGAGCGGACGTCGAGCGCCCCAATAAAGCGTGGCAGGCCGCTCAATGGCTTGCAATTGCAGTCGTTCAATGATCGCCTTAACTGGCGCAAAGCCGGTGCCCGAGGCCAGCAGAATGATGGGCTTGCCGTTGTCCTCCCGCAAATAGAAACTGCCAAAGGGCCCCTCGACGCGCAAGATGTCCTTTTCTTTCATGCCGCCAAAGACCTGGTCGGTAAATTTGCCACCGCTCAGGTGGCGGATGTGCAGTTCCAGCGTGCCGCCGACCGGGCCGGCCAGCGCATCCACCGCCCGCGGTGGTGGCGCGTTGGCCATGGAGTAGCTGCGCCGCGCACCATCGCGCAGCAAAAATTCGAGGTACTGGCCGGCGTGGTAGGTAAAGGCTTCGTTGGCCGGGAGTTGCAGGCGCAGCAGCATCACGTCGGGTGTCTTTCGTTCCATCAGACTCACGCGCACGGGCATGCGCCGGATCGCCAAGGCGCCCGCCTGCGTCACCTGCTTGGACTCCAGGCGCACGTCACTGTGCGCCACGCCACAGCAGGTGAGCACCATGCCCTGGCTTTCCTCCGCCGCGCTGAGCGCTTTGCTCTGGTGCGGCCCGTGCACGACCACGCCTGCAAGCTTCTTGCATTTACAGGTGCCACAGGCACCATCGCGGCAACCATAGGGCAGGCCAACGCCCTGGCGAATGGCCGCCGCCAGCAGCGTCTCGCCCGGCGCGCAGGTGTATGAGCGGCCACTGGGCTGTACGCTAATTTGAAATGTTTGAGCTTCGCTGGCGCAGCTGGTCATGTTTTCTTTGTATCCTTGGGGTGTCCGTCTGTGGAGAGCCCATTTTGCCCGCAATTCGAAACCCCCACCCCATTCTTTACGCTGCGCGCCCGGGCGCACCGCCCGCGCGTTTTCGCCGTCTGCGCGTCCTGCTGATCGGCTGTGGTGACGTTGGCGTGCGCGTCGCCAAGGCTCTGCCGGGCCGTGTTCGCTTGCTGGCGCTGACGTCTTCGCCGCAGCGCTTGCCCGAACTCCGCTCGCTTGGCATCACACCCCTGCTGGGCAACCTGGATGCCGCCCGCTCGCTGCGACGTCTGGCCGGCCTGGCCAGCCGCGTCGTGCACCTGGCACCACCTCCCGCTTCGGGGCCGGGTGACCCGCGCACCCGCGCCTTGCTGCACGCACTGCGTTTGCGCGGCTTGCCAGAGGCCCTGGTGTATGCCTCCACCAGTGGCGTCTATGGTGATTGCCAAGGGGACATTACTACTGAAACAAGAGCGCTTTGTGCAGGTACAGAAAGGGCCGCAAGGCGAATTGATGCTGAAAACTCAATTCGTTCGGTGGGCCGCTCTGGGGCCTTGCGCGCCTGCCTGTTGCGCATTCCCGGCATCTATGCGCCCGACCGGGTGGGCGGCACGCCGCGCGCGCGTCTGCTGGGCGGCATGGCCGTGCTGCGAGCAACCGACGATGTCTATACCAACCACATCCACGCCGATGATCTGGCGCGCGCCTGCATTGCCGCCCTGTGGCGCGGCAAGCCGCAACGCGCCTATAACGTCAACGACGACTCCTGCCTCAAGATGGGCGACTACTTTGATCTGGCGGCCGATTTGTATCACCTGCCACGCCCGCCCCGCGTGGCACGCGCCGTTGCGACAGAACATGTGTCGCCCATGCTGCTGAGTTTCATGAGCGAGTCGCGCCGCATGGACAACACGCGCCTGAAGCGCGAACTGCGGCTTGCGTTGCGTTATCCGACGGTGGACTCCGGCTTGCTTGAATGAGGATGGTGCGGGGCCAGGAGCATCGTGGCCTTGTTTTAAAAGCTGTCGCTTGCTAGGTGCTGTTCGCTCTCAAATCCGGCTCTGGCGTCGAAATTGCCACAGTGCGAATCCGCCAAAAAGCAGCGAAAACCCGAGCAGGGCGCCAATGGCCGGGAATGCCGCTTGCAGCCCCAGCCCGCGCCAGGTCATGGCATCGAAACCGTCCACCGCCCAGCGTGTTGGCATGGCCAACGTGGCCGTCTGCAGCCACTGCGGAAAGATAAAACTTGGCACCCAGGCACCGCCAAGCATGACCATGATCAGCGTGGCAAACGTGGCCAGGCCACGGGTCGCCTCGGGCGTCTTGCCAAAAGCCGCCACAAACAGGCCAAACATGGCCGTGAACACTGCGAAACTGACGGCCACACCGACAAAACCCAGGGCACTGCCGCTGATGCTGACCTTGAAGAACAAGCCGCCGACAAGGTACACAAAACCCAGCAGCCCCAGCGCAATCAGGGTGCTGGCAACAGCGCGCGCGGCCAGAATGGTACCGACCGTAATCGGTGCCGCGAGCAAGCGGTTCCACAGTCCCTGACGGCGTGCCAGCAGGATGGCGATGCCGGCGTCAAGCCCCATGAAAAGGATGAACTGCACGCTCATACCGGCAAACGAATGCGCATAGCCGTTGTATTTGGGACCCGAACTCATCGCCTGATCACGGGTGCCAAAGGGCATGGACAAGCCCGCGCTGCCTTTTGCTGGGTCTTGGGGTGTCGCCTGATTTTGTGCGGCCTGACTGCCCTGGAACCTTTTGATGCTCTGCAGGAAATCACGCAACTCTTTTCTGGATGGATCAGTCTGAACCGCCTGGTCCAACTGTTGGATGCTCTGGCCGATAAATTGTTGGCCCGTCTTGCCGCCAAACATTTCGGCGCTGACATGCTGCATCACCTGCTGCGTCAACAGGCCTTTGAGCATGCCCAGCACCGCACTTTGCGACGGGTCGTAATAGATAAAAAGGTCCGGCTTGGTCCCGGCACCAAACAAGGCCGCGCCCGAGGCCGCACCAAAACCTGCCGGGATCAACACCGCTGCATTGAGCTTACCTTTTAGAACCAGCGCCTTGGCAGCTTCCAGCGGCAAATCCTGCGTCTGCAAGGACGTGTCGGCCTTCAGGCCAGCAACTATTTGGCGACTGATCTCACTGTCGTCTTGCGACGTGACGGCGATCTCGATCTTCATGTTGTCGGGGCTGCCCGAACCGCCAAACAGGTAGCCGAAAAAAGCACCCAGCACGACTGGCATGATCAGCACCAGCAGCAGGGCGCGCCGATCGGCCAGAAAAAGGATCACGTCTTTTCGAACCAGGGCTAGCAAGGCGGTCATAGGTGGTTTCCCAGGTTTTAGTCGCGCAATGTGCGGCCCGTCAGGGTCAGAAAGACATCCTCCAGCCGGGTCTTGGCGGTGGCGAAATATAAAGGCTGGCAACCCTGGGCTACCAGCCAGCCCAGCACCGGCAAGGCGTCGTCGGCGCTTCGTAGTGCGATGTCCAGGCTTTGCGTGACGCTCACAACGCTGCTCACGCCGGGCAGGCGCTCAAGCTGCGCCAGGGTGTCTGGCGCCAGCGCCTGGCGCAAATCCACGTGCAAGGCGGCGCTGGCGGGCAAGCGCAAATACAAGGCGGCCGGGCTCTCGTCGGCCACGACCTGGCCGTGATCGATCACCACCAGGTGGTCCGCCAGACGCTCCACTTCTTCCATGTAGTGGCTGGTGTAGATGAGCGAGCGTCCCTCTCTTTTCAGCGTTTCCAGACTGTCAAAGATGGCGTTGCGACTTTGCGGGTCAACGCCGACGGTGGGCTCGTCGAGAATCAGCAACTGCGGGTCGTGCAGCAAGGCCGCCGCAATGTTCAGGCGGCGCTTCATGCCGCCTGAATAGGCGCGAATCAGCTCGCCGGCCCGGTCGGCCAGATTGACCAGTGCTAGCACGGCATCGCAGCGAGCTTTGAGGGCGTTGCCGCGCAGGCCGTAAAGCGCACCGAAGATCTTCAGGTTGTCGCGCGCTGACAGGTCGTCAAACAGGGCCAGTTCCTGCGGTACCAGGCCGATCTGGCGCTTCACCGCGCTGCTGCCCTGTCCCATCGCCACCCCATTGAACAAGACCTGGCCCGCATCGGGTCGAAGCAAACCGCAGAGCAGGCTCACAATGGTCGATTTACCGGCACCGTTGGGACCGATCAAGCCCAGCGTCTGGCCTTGGGTCAGGTCAAAAGAGACGGCTGACACGGCCCGGCGCGCGCCAAAAGACTTGCTCAGAAGCTTCACTTGCAACAGGGGCTTGGGCATGGAGTTTTCGGTAGTTTTACGGGCATTACAAATTGGGGGCCAACAGCCGCTGTAGTGTCGCTTCATCCATCGCCCGGCGCTTGGCGAGGTCTTTGAGTTGATCGTCGCCGATGCGGCCAACATTGAAATAGGTGCTCGCCGGGTGGCCGATGTAGAAGCCGCTGACGCTGGCCGCCGGGCTCATGGCCAGACTCTCGGTCAGCGTCATTCCAATGTCGGCGCATTGCAGCAATTCAAACAGGTCTTTTTTGACGCTGTGGTCGGGGCAGGCCGGGTAGCCGGGTGCCGGGCGGATGCCCTGGTATTTTTCCGCGATCAAGTCTTTGGAAGCCAGCGCTTCCTGCGGCGCGTAGCCCCACAGATCGGTGCGCACTTTTTGGTGCAGGCACTCGGCAAAGGCTTCGGCCAGTCGGTCCGCCAGCGCCTTGAGCAGGATCGCGCTGTAGTCGTCGTGCGCTGCCAGAAACTGCGCTTCCTTCTTCTCGATGCCGATGCCCGCCGTCACGGCGAAGACCCCGACGTAGTCCCGAACGCGCGCTGGCGCCACAAAGTCCGCCAGACAGCGGTTGGGCCGCATGACGCCGTCAATTTCTTCCTTCGCCGTCTGCTGGCGCAGGCCGTACCAGGTCAGGGCGACGTTGCGGCGGCTCTCGTCCGTGTAGAGCTCAATGTCATCGTCGTTGACGCTGTTGGCAGGGTAAAGGCCCAGCACGCCGTGGGCGCTGAGCCAGCGGCCCTCGATGATTTTTTTCAGCATGGCCTGACCATCGGCAAAGACTTTGCGCGCCTCGCTGCCGACCACCTCGTCGTTCAGGATCGCGGGATAGCGCCCTGCCAGATCCCAGGTCTGGAAGAACGGTCCCCAGTCGATGTAGCGCGCAATCTCGCCCAGGTCAAAATTCCTGAAGAGGCGTCGGCCAATGAATTTGGGCACCATCGCTGGGTAGGCCGACCAGTCCACTGGCGTCTTGTTGGCGCGCGCCTTGGCCAGCGGCCACAGCGGCGTCACCTTCTTGTTGGCGTGCTGCTGACGCACGCGTTCGTAGTCGGTGTCCAACTCGGCAACAAAGTTATCCACGCCCTCGCCCAACAGGCATTGCGCCACGCCCACGCTGCGCGAGGCGTCGGGCACATAAACCACCGGGCCGTCGTAATACGGCGAAATTTTCACCGCGGTATGGACCCGGCTGGTGGTCGCACCGCCAATCAGCAGCGGGATTTTCTTGAGGCGAAAGTAATCATCCTTCTGCATTTCGGCCGCCACGTATTGCATCTCTTCCAGGCTCGGCGTGATCAGGCCCGACAGGCCGATGATGTCGGCGTGCTCAAGCTTGGCGCGTGCCAGAATTTCGTGGCAGGGCACCATCACGCCCAGGTTCACCACGTCAAAGTTATTGCACTGCAAGACCACGGTGACGATGTTCTTGCCAATGTCGTGCACGTCACCCTTGACGGTGGCGATAATGATTTTGCCCTTGGTAGCGACGTCGCGCCCAGCGGCTTCGTCGCGTAGCTTTTCTTCTTCAATGTAGGGGATCAAATGCGCTACGGCCTGCTTCATCACGCGTGCGCTTTTCACCACCTGCGGCAAAAACATCTTGCCCTGCCCAAACAGGTCGCCGACGATACTCATGCCCGCCATCAGCGGGCCTTCAATCACATGCAGTGGCCGACCGCCTTTGGCGACGATGGCCTGGTACGCCTCTTCGGTGTCCGCCACGATGAAGTCGGTGATGCCATGCACCATGGCATGCGAGAGGCGCTGCTCCACGCTGACGGGCTGCGCCGGCGTGCCGCGCCATTCGAGCTTTTTGGATTCATCTCTTGCACCGCTCTTGGCGCTTTCGGCAATTTCCACCAGCCGTTCCCCGGCATCCGGGCGGCGGTTCAACACCACGTCTTCCACGCGCTCGCGCAACACCGGCTCCAGGTCGTCATAGACCCCGACCATACCGGCGTTGACGATGCCCATGTCCATGCCGGCCTTGATGGCGTGGTACAGGAACACGGTGTGGATCGCTTCGCGCACCGGGTCGTTGCCACGGAACGAAAAGCTCACGTTGCTGACGCCACCGCTGACCTTGGCGCCGGGCAAGTTGGCTTTGATCCAGCGCGTGGCGTTAATGAAATCGACCGCGTAGTTGTTGTGCTCCTCGATGCCGGTGGCGATGGCGAAGATGTTGGGGTCAAAAATGATGTCCTCCGGCGGGAAACCGACTTCATCGACCAGAATGCGGTAAGCGCGCTCGCAGATGCCGATCTTGCGCTCATAAGTGTCGGCCTGGCCCTGCTCGTCAAACGCCATCACCACGGCAGCGGCCCCGTAACGGCGCAGCAATTTGGCGTGCTGTTTGAAGGCCTCCACGCCTTCTTTCATGCTGATCGAGTTGACAATCCCCTTGCCCTGCACGCAGCGCAGACCGGCTTCGATCACGCTCCATTTGCTGGAGTCAATCATGACTGGAACCCTTGATATGTCTGGCTCTGACGCTATTAAATTTAGAAACTTCAGCATCGCCGCCTGACTGTCGAGCATGGCCTCGTCCATGTTGATGTCAATGATCTGGGCGCCGTTCTCCACCTGCTGGCGCGCCACCGAGAGCGCCTGGTCAAAGTCGCCGTTCAAGATCATGCGGGCGAAGGCCCTGGAGCCAGTGACATTGGTGCGCTCGCCGATGTTGACAAACAAAGCTCTTGGGGACAGACCTTCAGCTCTGTCCTCAACTGATAGAGAATTTGGGGACAGACCTTCAGCTCTGTCCTCAACTGATAGAGAATTTGGGGACAGACCTTCAGCTCTGTCCTCAACTGATAGAGAATTTGGGGACAGACCTTCAGCTCTGTCCTCAACTGAATAGGCAGTGCCAATCGTCAATGGCTCCAGGCCGGACAATCTCATTGGAGGGACAACAATTTCAGACATGCAACTCACCTGTGATTTCAATAGGGGCAGGTGAGCGTCGTTGTGAAGATTCCAAGCCTGACGGGCCGTGCGACCTGCTGCAACGCTCCTTGGAAAAGGCGAATTCTAAGGGCTATCGGGTCTGCGGGACCGACTGGCGGGCAGCGCGGCGGCGACCGTGATCAAGGTATTATGTTGAAATCACCACGGTGTGCCAAGCGGTAACGCTGCCACAAGCCTAGAGGAAACAACATGTCCTGCTGCCATAACTACTATGTCGCGACCGAAGACCACGAGAACGTTTTTTCGGTCGATATTTCCAGTATCACTTTCGGCCACGGTGTGCTCAAGGAAGCTGGCGAACACGCCAAGGCACTGGGCATGCAGCGCGTAGCGCTATTTACTGACAAGACGCTGGCCAGCCTGCCTTACGTGGCCCAGGTGCGCGCTGCGATGACGGCGGCGGCGCTGGACGTGGTGATTTATGACGAGGTCAAGGTCGAGCCGACCGACCAGTCGTTTCTGGCGGCCGCCAGGTTCGCGACCGAGGGCCAATTCGATGGTTACGTGTCGGTCGGCGGCGGCTCGGTCATCGACACCTGCAAGGCGGCCAATCTGTACGCCACCTGGCCGACCGGCGATTTTCTGGATTACGTCAATGCGCCGATCGGCGCGGGCAAACCGGTACCAGGCCCGCTCAAGCCGCATATCGCCTGCCCCACCACCTGCGGCACCGGCTCGGAGTGCACCGGCATCACCATTTTCGATCTGCTGGCGATGAAAGTGAAGACCGGTATTGCCTCCCGGCGCCTGAAGCCTTCGCTGGCACTGATCGATCCGGGTGCCACTTACACGCTGCCAAAAAATGTGGTCGCCGCGAGCGGCTTCGATGTGCTCTCGCATGCGCTGGAGTCTTACACCGCGCGGCCGTACACGAAACGGGCGGTACCAGGCAAGCCGTCGCTGCGGCCCATGAGTCAGGGCGCCAATCCATGGAGCGACCTTGGCTGCGAAGCCGCGCTCAAGCTGCTCGGGCAATATCTGGTGCGCGCGGTCAACGATGCCAGCGATTTTGAGGCGCGCGACCAGATGATGTACGCCGCCACGCTGGCCGGCATTGCTTTCGGCAATTCGGGCGTGCATGTGCCGCACGGCATGGCCTATTCCGTGGCTGGGCTGGTGCGCGACTTCCAGCCTGAGGGCTATCCGATGCATGAGCCGATCGTTCCGCACGGCATGAGCGTCATCGTCAACGCGCCCTCGGTGTTTCGCTTCACCGCCAGCGCCTGCCCCGAGCGCCACATTCATGGCGCGGCGTGGCTCGGCGCACAGACGCAGGGAGCGACCGACGCGGACGCTGGCGAAATCATTGCCGGGCAACTGATCAAGATGATGAGGGCCACCGGCATTCCCAATGGTGTTGGCGGCGTCGGCTACCTTGACGCCGATGTGGCGGACCTGAGCAAAGGCGCCTGGGCGCAGCAGCGCCTGATGACCAACGCGCCGCGCACCGTCAGTGAGGCCGATCTCAGCCAGCTTTACCGCGACGCCATGCAGTACTGGTAGCCGGTGTGAGCGCGATGACAAGCACACCTGGATCAAGCTTCGTTGCGCGCATCCAGGCTCCAGTCACCGGCGCCATTGGCCGCCAGCGCCAGCAAACCGCCCACCACCGCAATGTTCTTGAAGAACAGCAGTTGGGTGACAAACGCTTGGTCAGCAGGCACGGCCCAGTAGGCGTGGAAGAAGAAGCTGGCTAGCAGCGTGAACGCGGCCAGCACCAGGGCCGCAAGCCGCGTGCCAAATCCGGCCAGCAGTGCCAGGCTACCCAGGATTTCGACCACCAGCGCGACAACGGCACCGAGGCTGGCGAGCGGCAAACCGACCGAAGAGATGTAGCCCACGGTACCGGCAAAGCCGGTGAGCTTGCCGATGCCGGCGGGCAAAAAGAGCGCGACGAACAACAGGCGAGAAGCCAGAGCGAGGCTATTTTGAAAGGTCTTGGACATGATGAAATTCCTCGGAAATGAAATGAAGGGGGTTGGCCAGACGCGAATGGATCTGGCCGCTGGTCGAATCAGGCGCGTTTGATCCAGGTCGGCGCAATCGAAGTGCCAAGACCTGCGCCGTAGCCCAGGTAAATATTGAGGCCGGCCAGCGGTTCCAGATAGCGGGCATTCGTCAGGCCGCCGGCATCCACCGTGGCAGAATCCCATACTCTCGGCCAGCGCCTTGGCGGTCTGCTTGGCACGCTCGCTGTCGCTGGCGACAAACACTGGAACGGTTTGACCGTTACCAAAATCAGCGCCGTCGGCAAGCACCTGGGCGAATATCGTATTGAATGCCTTGACAACTTCCGCTCCTGCAATGGCCTTGGCGATCTCTTCCGCAGCCGAGCTGCTGTAACCGAGGGTCAAGCCCATGTAGTCGGCCGTCAGCGGGTTGGTGATGTCGATGACGACCTTGCCGTTCAGGTCGCCAACACTTTTCAACGCATTGACCGCGTCGGCATAGCCGGTAGCCAGAATCAGCACATCCGCATCGGCCGCCGCATTGGCGGCGGCAACGGCGGTTGCGCCCGTGTTGGCTGCGGCCAGCGCCTGTGCTTTCGCAAGCTCGCGTGCGGTTACGCTGACCTGGTGGCCCGCGTGCGTGAGTTGTTTGACGAAGGCCGCGCCCATATTGCCGGCGCCGATAACTGTGACTTTCATGATGATTCCTTTGGCTTGGTTGGATTGATCCGTGGCAAACACTGCATTGACTGAACCGTTGGGGGATTGCAGTGGATGGGACGGACTTTATTGGAAACATCGGCGAAGATAAATACGGCAAAATATGATTAATTGTTTCACTGGGAGGAATAATGGATCGATTTCTTGAAATGAAGACCTTCAATGCGGTGGTTGACGCTGGCAGCTTTGTCAAGGCCGCCGACGCGCTGGCGATGTCCAAGGCGGCGGTCTCGCGCTATGTCGTGGATATGGAAACCCGCCTGGGCGTGCGCCTGCTGCAACGCACGACACGACGGCTCTCGCTGACCGAGGAAGGGCAGATCTTCTATGCCCGCAGCAAGGAACTACTGGCTGAACTGGCGGAGGCCGAGGAGGAAATCACCTCCCTTAGCGATGCCGCCAGTGGGCTACTGAGAGTCAATGCGCCGTTTACCTTTGGCGTTCTGCATCTGGCACCGCTGTGGGGCGCCTTCAGAGTCCTGCACCCCAAGGTCAAACTGGAAGTATCGCTGGCGGATCGCCTGGTCGATCTGGTGGAGGAAGGCTATGACGTGGCGATCCGCATCGCCAGTCTGGAAAACTCAAGCTTGGTCAGCAAGCGGCTGGCGACGACGCGCATGGTGCTGTGCGCATCGCCGCAGTATCTCAAGCTGTCCGGCGCGCCAACGCAGCCCAGCGAATTGGCTGACCACGCGGTGATTTCGTACAGCTATTGGTCCACCAGGGACGAATGGCACTTCGAAGGGCCACAGGGGCCGGTGAGTGTCAAGACCAATCCGTGCATTCATACCAACAACGGCGACACCTGCCGAGCGGCAGCACTCGCCGGCCAGGGCATCATCCTGCAACCCAGCTTTCTGGTGGGTGCCGATCTGGCCTCTGGCGCCTTGCTTGAGCTGATGCCCGAATTTCGTTCGCTCACGCTTGGCATCTATGCGGTCTACCCCAGCCGAAAACATGTATCGCCCAAGGTTCGCGCGCTGATCGATTTCTTGTTCAATCACTTTTCTCAACCGGGGATGGTTTGGTAGAGGGAAGTTTGGTTTCTTCCATGCCTATCCGGTTGACGCCCAAGGACGCTCTAGGTAGTGTTTAGGCCTCCAGCCCTCGTGCAATAAGCGCAAGGCGCTGCAACCTTTATAGCAAATTGGGGTATCTGGCGAACGTGGCTCCGGTAGAATGGCGTGGTTCGCGTTCCCCGGCTCACGTTAAACAGGAATTGATGCGCCGGGTTTGGAATTCCGCTTGAGACTCTCAGCCGACGTACGGTTACCCGCAATGTTCGCTACCGAACAGACGCTGCCTCAACTCGAGCAATAAACTCCTATTCAGTGCATGTACCCATATCATCAAATCAATAGCAGCCGAATGTGTCCACCAACAATCGTCTCCTGACCGACATGTCTCAGTTGGACGAACTCAACAAAGAAGTTTTGTCCGGCAGTGTGAGAGCAAGAGAAAGTTCCCAGCGCGTGGAGCCGCAACTCGGGGGTATCTCGTCGCCTTCCCAGAACACTGTCAACGAACTGGCGTCTAAAGCGACCGAGACTCTGCCCCCGTTGGACCAAAGGGAGCAATAAGGTTGGTGTCTTCGAAGCGGTCGATTTGGTGACACGGAAAATGAGGTTCTGAAAGTTAGCCGATGTGCCCCAGGCAGTGTGGCGGCAGTTCTGTTGTTCCATGTTGCCACAGGAAACCAATGCTCCCGGCGAATTCTCCATCCCAGAGCCAACGGCGAAACCCCGGCAGGCGACGTAGCTTTCGAGCTGTTTAGCTTCAGGGCGACCTAGTTGCATGACACGTCCCAAACAGGCGCTTGACGGGTCGATCGGGCGCCGGTGCGTGCACTGTAGCTCAGTACCGATCCGCCGCTGGCGTGTTCAATGCCATTGCCGGAGGTGGCAACTTTCTTGGCATTGCCCGCGCTGGTCTGCACCGGCGTGCCGCCGATCATGGCCAACGCCACCAGTGCGCTGGTTATCAATATGTTGCCGAACCTTTATTCTCGTGTGTGCGTGGCCTACAACATCCTGCGCCTCAACGGCGTCAAGATCGGCAAGCGCGATTACCTGGGCAAGATCTGGCCGCAATCGCCAGGCCCTTGTCAGGTCTTCAAATCATAAAACCGAATTGAGTTGCGTCCTGCCTGTTTCGCTTCGTACATCGCAATATCCGCCCACCGCAGAATATCTTCCTGCCTTCCTTCGTGGTCTATGTACACGACCACACCGATACTGGCGCTGCAGTGATGCTCGACCATTGCAGCTTCCTTTTCTTCGGATTTGATGGTCAGCCGGTAGGGTTGCGCTAACGCGGCCCGGACTTTTTCTGCCACGATCCAGGCTTGTGAGGTCGAATCGCCTCTGTCCGCGTTTAAATGGCCCAGCGATACCACGAACTCGTCACCGCCGACACGCGCCACGGTGTCAATCTCGCGCACACAACTCTTCAGGCGGCTTGCAACTTCAATCAGCAGCAAATCGCCAGCCTCATGCCCATGCGCGTCATTGAGAGGTTTGAAGTTGTCCAGATCGAGGAAGATCAGTGCGCTATACAGACCATTGCGCTTGCTGGCAGAAATGGACTGGCTCAAGCGGTCGTAGAGCAGACGGCGGTTAGCCAGTTTGGTCAGCGGGTCGTAGAACGCCAGTTGCCGCACTCCCTCTTCCAACTCCTTGGCCGCGGTGATGTCGGTGATCACGCCATGCCACAAAACGTCTCCGTCTTCTTGCACTTCGGGCGACGACTCGACGTGCAGCCATTTGATCGCGCCCTCAATCTGAAAGCGGCCGGTCCAATCAAACGGGCGCCGCTGCTGAATTCCTTCCTGATTCGATTTGACAAAGCCATTCAGGTCATCCGGATGAATTTTTTGGAACATGGCTTGCGCATCTGCCAGAAGTTCTTTCACACTTAGCGTAACAATCTCCGCCATTCTGGGGCTGGCGTAGTCGAGCGTGAATGTTCCTTTCGGCGTACTGCGCAAGATGTAAATGCCAACAGGGATTCTTGCTACCAGGTTGCCATACATCTGTTTGCTTTTTAGCAGGGCCAGCTCAGCCTGCTTGTGGTCGGTGATGTCGATGATGTAACCGGTAACGCTGGCCACCTTGCCCTGGTTCAGCCGGGGAATGCCGGTGGTTCGAACCCAGATACGCTCGCCACTCAGACGATTGAATCTCAGCTCCAGGTCATAGGGTTCGCCTTCGCTGACTGCCTTCTCAAAAGCACCTTTGATCGTCTGGTTGTCCTCGTGCGAATAAAACCGGATATCGCCTTCCAGATCGCAGGGATCGTAGTCCTTGCCGACGCCATAGATGCGATACACCTGATCCGTCCAGGTGATATGGCGCGTCGCGCAATCGTATTTCCAGCCGCCCAGCCTCGACAGCCTTTGCGCCTCGTCGGCCAGTTCATGCGCTTCCAGCAAGGCCATTTGCGCTTGCTTGATTTCGGTCACATCTCTCGCCGTGGCGTAAGTGACGCCGTCGCTTTTGTCGAAGTACGCTGTCCAGGAGAGAAATGCAGTCCTGCCGTCCTTTCGCAGGTAGCGATTTTCGAAATTCAGTGAAGGGCGGCTGGACACCTGACGTTCCATTTCGTCGGCGGTTTGCTGGCGATCCTCAGGCAGGATGAATTCCAGAAAGGGCTTCGAGATGAGTTCGCTCTCCGAATATCCGGTCAGTTTCATGAATGCGGGATTGACCTGGGTAAAGCAGCCAAAGGGGTCGGCGATGCACATCAGGTCGGCCGAAAGCTGGAAAAATCGCCAGTACTTTTCTCTCTCCCGCTCCAAATTGGCCTGGCGTTTCCAGGCCCGGTAAATCAGCCACGCTGCCGACAACGTGGTCAGGGCGAAAAGCGCCGCCAGCGCTGCCTGCTCAGTAGCCTTCACGCGCCATGCGGAGAGATAGTCTTCGGTTGCCAGGCCGACGAAGATATAGAACGGATAGGCGCCGACCCTGCGATAGGAGTAGGCGCGCTCGACCTGATCCAGGCCGGAGCGGATCGTGGCGGTTCCGGCCGACGGCTGCGCGGCAATCATGGCCCGGAACTCGTGCGCCAAAGCCTGGCTACCTACTGTGCTCCCGATTCCCTGAAGTTCCGGATTGCGGGCGACGACGCCCAATTCCTGATCGCGCAGGACGACCACCCCGTGCCGGCCGACGTTCAGGGCGGAGAACGCTTGGGACAAATGCTCCAGCGCAATCGTCGCAAGCACGATGCCACCAAAAGAACCGTCCGCTTGGTCGATGCGCCGTGCCAGTACGATCACCCATTTCTGATTGATGCGGCTCACAAGAGGTTTGGAAATCACCAATCCCGCTTGGGGGTCGCCGCGTAGCCGAATGAAATAAGGTCGGTCGGAAAGGCTGGCATTGGCGCCGGGCGCGACATCCTTGCCATAAGCCAGCACCCCTTGCGCGTCGGTAATAAGCAGAGCGTCGATTTCCGGCAGATGCGAACGCACACGCTCCATATAGGCCTGCAACGCCTTGCCATCGACAGCGCCGGCGATACTTTGTTGCCGGTATTGGCCCATCACGGCCAACAGGGCCAGATCGTCAGTTTTGATGACGTTGGCGATTTCGCTGGCCAGCATCTGCGTCAGATTGCGGGTCGTGATCTCGGCCCGTTCCTGATATTGGCGGTGACTGTGCTGGAGCGACAGCCCAATCATTGCAAAAATGAACAGGTTGAGCAACGCAACGCCAGCAATCAGACGGGTCAGGAAAGTAGCGGGTGACCGCGTTGAAACCGGTGGTATCGGCTGGGCTGATGGATATGAGGATGGAAGTGGCTGCGCCATAGCAATCCACTTATAGCCCTATCGTTGGTTCCCTGCTTTGACGTCACTCAATATTCACTCAAGAATTGAACCAACTGGTGGCCCGCAAGCTCCAACCCAAAATCGCCACCCCTTTGATTTGCGCGTACGGCGCCAACCCCGGCGGTCTGCATCCGCAATGTTTTTGCTACTCGGTCGCTGCCAACCTGACGCTGGCGGACACTCGGAATTCTTCTTGCCTCTTTCGAGTCCAGACAGCGTTTGTCAGCAGGGGACGGATTGGGGCGGTGGCCGATTTCTTCCCCGCCTGCTGACGCGCTCCGGGTGGGACAATAGCGCGCGGTGCAGCACCTCGTCCATCGCTCACACTTCAAGCCGTTTTGGCCTCTAGCCCAGGTGGAACCTGCGCAAGCAGCTATCAAAACAGTAGTACATCAAGTTGTCCATTGAATCCATTCTGCAAACGGTTTTTGGCTTCCCCAGCTTTCGTGGCCCGCAGCAAGCCACCATCAACCATGTGGTGGCGGACCGTGACGCGCTGGTGTTGATGCCCACCGATGGCCGCTGCTTGTCCGCGCCGCCGGTTCGAAAATAACCTGCCAAGTCACCGGCGCACGCCAAGCGATTGTGCAATTTGGGTCAGGCTTTTACCCTGTTCAGAGTGGGCATCCCGCCAAGCTGCACGGCGCTCAAACCTGCCAAGATGTTCAACGGCTTGCAGTGTTGGTTTCATGTCGCAAAATCTAGCACCAGTAAATCAAGCCGCTTCCTTGTAGAAATACGACTTTTGCGGCACCCGTGGCGCCAGTGGTGCCACCGCCTGATGAATGGCAGCGATGTGCTCCGGCGTGGTGCCGCAGCAGCCACCGACGATATTGACCAGCCCCTCTACGGCGAATTCGCGGATCAGACGGCTGGTGACTTCGGGCGTCTCGTCAAAGCCGGTGTCGCTCATCGGGTTGGGCAAGCCGGCATTGGGGTAGCAACTGATGAAGGTGTCGGGTGCGGCGCGGTTGAGTTCCTGCAAATACGGGCGCATCAGCGCCGCCCCCAGCGCGCAGTTCAGGCCAATCGACAACGGCTGGGCGTGGCGCACGCTGTACCAGAAGGCGGTGACGGTCTGCCCCGAGAGGATGCGCCCGGAGGCGTCGGTCACGGTGCCGCTGATGAGGATGGGCAGGCGCTCGCCACTGGCTTCGAAAAACTCGTCAATCGCAAACAGCGCGGCCTTGGCGTTGAGCGTGTCAAAAATGGTTTCGACCAGCAGCGCGTCGGCGCCGCCTTGCACCAGCGCCTCAACTTGTTCGTAATAGGCGGCGCGCAGCTGTTCAAAAGTCACGTTGCGCGCGCCGGGGTCGTTCACGTCCGGGCTGATGCTGGCGGTTTTGGGTGTCGGGCCCAAGCGCGCCGAGCACGAAGCGTGGTTTGTCCGGGGTAGAAAACTTGTCGCAGGCGGTGCGCGCCAGTTTGGCCGAGGCCAGATTCATCTCAGCCGCCAGATCGGCCATGTCGTAGTCGGCCTGGGCTATTGCGGTGGCACCAAAGGTGTTGGTCTCGATCAGGTCGGCGCCGGCCGCCAGGTAGCGCTCATGGATGTCCCTGATGACGTCCGGGCGCGTCAGGCTTAACAGCTCGTTGTTGCCCTTCACATCTTTGTGCTGACCTGGGGTTTTGCCAAAATCCTTGAAGCGCTCGCCCCGGTATTGCGCTTCGCCGAGTTTGAAGCGCTGGATCATGGTGCCCATGGCGCCGTCGAGCACCATGATGCGGTGTTGCAATATCTCGGGCAGCGCTTGGCCGCGGGTGTAGGTCAGGGTCTTCATGGCGCTTATTGTAGGAAGGCCAGCCGCCCACCGGCGTGTTCACCACGCAGTTGCGCTGGCCATGACCAGCGCAGATCCATTGCCCTGATGCCAAACCGTGACCGGTGGGACAATAGCGCCGTAGCCCGCAGTCGTTTCAAACCCACACCGCTGATTTAATGCAATTTCGGCCTTTAGCCCAGGTGCAGTCTGCGCAAACTGCTATAAACACAGTAGTACATCAAATTGTCCATCGAATCCATTCTGCAAACGGTTTTTGGCTATTCCAGCTTTCGCGGCCCGCAACAAGCCATCATCGAGCATGTGGTGGCGGGTGGCGACGCGCTGGTGCTGATGCCCACGGGCGGCGGCAAAAGTCTGTGTTACCAGATTCCGGCGATTACCCGCCAGCGCGCCGGGCTCGGTATCACGCTGGTGATTTCGCCGCTGATCGCGTTGATGCACGACCAGGTCGGGGCGCTGCATGAGGCTGGCGTCAGCGCCGAGTTTCTCAATTCCACGCTGTCGGGCGAGGCGGCTTCGCAGGTGGAGCGGCGCTTGCTGCGCGGCGACATCACGCTGCTTTACGCGGCGCCCGAGCGGGTGACAAGCCCGCGCTTTCTGGCGCAGCTCGACTCGCTGCAGGAGCGTGGCCTGCTCGGCCTGTTTGCGATTGACGAAGTGCATTGTGTCAGCCAGTGGGGCCACGACTTCCGGCCCGAATACCGGCTGCTTTCGGTGCTGCATGAGCGCTACGCCAGCGTGCCGCGCGTGGCGCTGACGGCCACTGCCGATGCGTTGACGCGAGCCGACATTCTGGAGCGCCTGCAATTACAGAATGCGCGTCAGTTTGTCAGCAGCTTTGACCGGCCCAACATTCGCTACACCATCGTCGAAAAGCGCGATGCCACGCAGCAGCTGTTGCGCTTTATCAGCAGCGAGCACCCGGGTGAGGCGGGCATCGTCTATTGCCAATCGAGAAAGCGGGTGGAAGATATTGCCAGCGTGTTGTGCGACGCGGGTATCGCGGCCTTGCCTTATCACGCCGGACTGGAGGCCCCGGTGCGCCAGGCCAATCAGGACCAGTTTCTGCGCAGCGAGGGCGTGGTGATGGTGGCAACCATCGCCTTTGGCATGGGCATCGACAAGCCCGACGTGCGTTTTGTGGCGCATCTGGACATGCCCAAGAACATCGAAGCTTATTACCAGGAGACCGGCCGCGCCGGGCGCGATGGCGAGGCGGCTGACGCCTGGATGTGCTACGGCCTGCAAGACGTGGTGAACCAGCGCCGCATGATTGACGAGAGCCCGGCCGGTGAAGAATTCAAGCAAGGCCTGCGCGGCAAGCTCGATGCCCTGCTGGGCCTGGCCGAAGCCACCGATTGCCGTCGCGTGCGCCTGCTGGCCTACTTTGGCGAAGTGTATAGGCCGAACAAACAGGTCGGAGCCAGCGTGGGGGCCTGTTGTGACAATTGCCAGCAACCGCCTGCGGTATGGGACGGCACCGATGCAGCGCGCAAGCTGCTCAGCACCATTTACCGCGTGCAGCAGATGAGCGCCATCAGCTTTGGCGCGGGCCATTTGATCGACATTGTGCGCGGCAAAGAAACCGACAAGGTGCTGCAGTTCGGGCACGAACGGCTCAGTACCTTCGGCATTGGCGCTGCTTTCAGCGAGGTGCAATTGCGCGGCGTGCTGCGCCAGTTGATTGCCGTCGGGGCGGTGTGCGTCAACGCCCAGGCTTTCAACACCTTGCAACTCACCGACGCCTCGCGCGCTGTGCTCAAAGGCGAAGTCGTGGTGCGGCTGCGCGCCTCGGTATCCAGTCCGGCCGAGCGCAAGGCCAAGCGCAGCAGTGCCAATCCGGTCGCCGTCAAGACACTCACGGCACTGGATGCTGCAGGACAACAGCGCTACCTGGCGCTCAAGACCTGGCGTGCGGAAGTGGCCAAAGAGCACAACCTGCCCGCCTATGTGATCTTTCATGACGCGACGCTGGCGGCAATCGCCGAGCGCGCGCCGCAGACTCTGGACGACCTGCAAGGCATCAGCGGCATCGGGGCGAAGAAGCTCGAAGCCTATGGCGAGCAGGTGTTGCGCGTGATGGAGCGTGCATGACTGCGTTGACGCCAGCCGCGCTCGTCTCGCCCTTTGGCGCACGCCGCTACAACGCCTGGAACGAGCACGTCAAAACGCGCTATGGCGGACGCGTGCAAAAAGTTTCGGTCATCACCGGCATGACCTGCCCGAACCGCGACGGACTGCTGGGTCGCGGTGGTTGCACTTTCTGCAACAACGCCGGTTTTACGCCTGGCTACCTGGATCGCCAGCAAAGCATTACCGAACAGATCGAGGGCGGGCTGGATTTTTTGCATCGCCGCTATCCGCACGTGAATCGATTCATTGCCTATTTTCAGAGCTACTGCAACACTTACGGCGAGTTCGAGCGGCTGCGCGCCTGCTATGAAGAAGCGCTGGCCCATCCGGCCATCTGCGGTCTGGCCATCGGCACGCGCCCCGATTGCCTGCCCGATGAAGTGCTGGATTATCTGGCGCAGCTTGCAAGCCAACACATCATCGAACTCGAAATCGGCGTTGAATCCTGCAACGACGCAGTGCTGGCGCTGGTCAATCGGGGTCATGACTTTGCCAGCAGTATCGAGGCCATCGAGCGAGCGGCGGCGCGCGCTCTGGAGCTGACCGTCCATGTGCTGCTGGGCCTGCCGGGTGAGTCGTACGCGAGCATGATCGAGGGTGCGCATCGGCTCTCGGCCCTGCCGATTCACGCGCTCAAAATTCATCAATTGCAGGTGGTGCGCGGTACCGCGCTGGCGCGCCAATGGCAGCGCGACCCGGCCAGTGTGCCGCTGCCCGACGAGCAGGCCTGCATTGAACTGCTGGCCGACTTTATTGAGCACCTGTCGCCCACCCTCCTGCTGCAACGCGTGGGCAGCGAAGTGCCGCCCTCGCTCAAGCTGGCGCCACAATGGAACCTGCGCCTGTCTGAACTGGCACCGCGAATCACTGCCGAGCTGGCGCGGCGTGGTACCTGGCAGGGCTTTCGATCCCATTCACCCCTGCCTTAAGCGAGCACCACGCATGTCATTTTCTTCACTCGGCCTGTCGCCTGCACTCATGCTGGCCATCCGCGACAAAGCCTGGTCGGTCCCGACCCCGGTGCAGGCGGCAGCGCTGGCACCCAGCCTGCAAGGCCGCGATGTGCTGGCTTGCGCAAAAACTGGCTCGGGCAAAACGGCTGCCTTTGCGCTCGCACTGCTGCAGCGGCTGGAACAGGCCCCAGCGCCGCAGCGGCAATTGCGCGCGCTGGTTCTGGTGCCCACGCGCGAGCTCAGCACCCAGGTCGGCGAAGCCATCCGCCAACTGGCCGCGCACCTGGCGCACCCACTGAAGGTCTCCATCGTCTTTGGCGGCGTGTCGATCAACCCGCAGATGCTGCGTCTGCGCGGCGGCACCGACATCGTCGTCGCCACGCCCGGGCGCTTGCTGGATTTGATTGAGCGCAACGCGCTCGCGCTCGGCTCCGTCACGCTGCTGGTGCTCGACGAAGCCGACCGCCTGCTCGATCTGGGCTTTGCCGAACAGCTCGCGCGCATCCTGGCGCTCGTGCCAGCCCGACACCAAAGCCTTTTCTTCTCAGCCACTTTCCCGCCAGCCGTGCAGAGGTTGGCGCAAACGCTGTTGCAGGACCCGGCGCATATTCAGGTTTCGCCCGAGCCGCAGCAGCAGGCTGAAACCCTACAGCGCGCCATCGCCGTGGACGCAGGCAAGCGCACGCAACTGTTGCGCCACCTGATGGAGCAAAACCATTGGCAGCGGGTACTGGTCTTTGTCGCCACCAAACACGCCACTGAAATGGTGGCCGACAAGTTGCGCAAAGCGCGCATCAACGCCGAGCCCTTCCACGGCGCGCTGAGCCAGGGCAAGCGCACGCAAGTGCTGGCTGATTTCAAGGCGTCGCGTCTGAAAGTTGTGGTCGCTACCGATGTGGCGGCGCGCGGCCTGGACATTGCGCAATTGCCGGTGGTGGTGAACTTTGACCTGCCGCGCTCGGCAGCGGATTACACGCACCGCATTGGCCGCACCGGTCGCGCGGGCGAGCCCGGCCTGGCGCTGAGCTTTGTCGGCGCCGAGGCGCAAGTGCATTGGCGACTGATCGACAAGCGTCAGCGCCTGAACTTGCCGCTGGAACAGGTCGCCGGATTTGAACCCCTGGATGGCGCACCCGAGCCGGGCACGGGTGGCGTCAAGGGCAAACGCCCCAGCAAGAAAGACAAACTTCGCGCGGCGGCGAACCCCAGCACAGCGGGTAAAGACTGAGCCGCAAGGATCAATTCAGCAGAACCGGGTCGCGCTTGTCATCGAGGTCCATCGCGTCAATCGCGGCGTCAAAGGCCGCGCGGCTGTCGATGGCGGGGCTGGTGCCGGGGATCAAAGGTTTGTCCAGCGGATGCAACTCGTGGCGCAGCAGGCCACGCAGTTGGGTCGAGCGTTCCATGGTTTGCAACACGCGTTCCGGTTCCATCATCAGGCTGAAGGGATTGAGGGCGAGCTCGGTGTTATTCATCAAAATTCTCCGGTGGGGTCACAGCGCCATGAAAAATACCGTGGCACCTGGGTGAACTTTAGCCGCCAGTCCGGCTTTCTGAAGTCAGTCAGACTCTGTAAAGCGAGTAGGTGTTTGTCTGACAAGCATCCGCACTTTGACGCTTTTGCCTTTTACTTTGCCGGCGTCGAACTTTTGCATGGCGGCCTGCGCAATGTCGCGCTGCACCGCTACAAAGGTGGTGAATTCGGTCACGTTGATCTTGCCGATTTGCTCGCGCCGGAAAGCTGAGTCCGCCGTCAGCGCGCCGAGCACATCACCAGGGCGAATTTTTTCCTTGCGACCGCCCAGGAGTTGCAGGGTGACCATCGGCGGCAACAGCGGCCCCTTGCCGCTGGGCGTGAGTTCGTCCAGCTGGTGCCAGACCGACTCATATTTTTGATACTGCTCAATCTTTCCAACCGAACCCATCTCGTGCATGCTGGCCAGACTCAACGCCAGGCCGGTCTCGCCAGCGCGGCCGGTGCGGCCAATGCGGTGTACATGCACTTCAGGGTCGGGCGTGATATCGACGTTGATGACCGCCTCCAGTTGTGTGATGTCCAGGCCACGGGATGCCACATCGGTTGCCACCAGGATCGACGCGCTGCGATTTGAAAACTGCGCCAGCACTTGGTCGCGCTCGCGCTGCTCAAGCTCACCATACAGCGCCAGCGCACAAAAGCCCTGTTGCTGCAGGTAGGTCACCAGGTCTTTGCATTGCTGCTTGGTATTGCAAAATGCCAGCGTGCTGATCGGGCCAAAGTGGTTTAGCAGCAGCGCTACCGCCGCAAACCGGTTGGCGCGCGTGACTTCATAAAAGCGTTGCTCGATCAGGCTTTGCGTTTGTTGCGCCGCCACCTGGATTCGCTGTGGCTGGCGCATGAATTGCTGCGCCAGCTTCTCGATGCCTGGCGGGTAGGTGGCGGAGAACAACAGGGTTTGCCGCTCTTTTGGGCATTGTTTGGCCACTGTGGCCATGTCCTCGAAAAAGCCCATGTCAAGCATGCGGTCGGCTTCGTCGAGCACCAGTGTGTTGAGCGCTTCAAGGTTTAAGTAGCCGCGCGCCAGGTGGTCCATGACACGCCCGGGCGTGCCGACCACAATGTGCGCGCCCTGTTCCAGCGACGCGCGCTGACCGCGCAGCGCCACGCCGCCACACAGGGTGACGACCTTGATGTTGTCGGTGGCGCGCGCCAGGCGCCGGATCTCGATCGTGACCTGGTCGGCCAGCTCGCGGGTCGGGCACAGCACCAGCGCCTGCACCGCAAAGCGACGCGGGTTCAGATGGTCCAGCAGGGCCAGGGCGAAAGCCGCCGTCTTGCCGCTGCCGGTCTCGGCCTGCGCAATCAGGTCGCGGCCGGCCAGCGCGGCGGGCAAGGCCTCGGCCTGAATCGGTGTCATGCTCAGATAGCCCAACTGCTGCAGGTTGGTCAGTGTGGCCGGGTTGAGGGCCAGGGTGTCAAAATTTGTTCTCATGCCCCGATTATCCGCAGCGCTGATGAGTGCACTCCCAGGCGACGCAGGATTTGCGTCAGTCACAAACAGGACAGCCGAAGTCGGGCCTTGCCGCCACACTTTGCGCATGAATAATCGTTCATTTGACCATGGCAAATAAGGTTGCGCTGATCATTGGCGCTGGCGACGCCACGGGCGGTGCGATTGCACGGCGCTTTGCGCGCGAGGGCTTTGTGGCCTGCACCACACGGCGCAGCCTGGACAAGCTGCAGCCCCTGCTGGAGACAATCAGGGCCGAGGGTGGCACAGCGTATGGCTTTGCCAGCGACGCGCGCAAGGAGGAAGAAGTGGTCGCACTGGTGGCGCAAATCGAAGCGGGCATCGGGCCGATCGAAGTACTGGTCTTCAACATCGGAGCCAATGCCCCCAGCAGCGTTCTACAGGAAACGGCCCGCAAGTACTTCAAGATTTGGGAGATGGCCTGCTTCGGCGGTTTCCTCAACGGCCGCGAAGTAGCCAAACGCATGATGACGCGCGCCACGCCCGAGTGCCGGCAGACCATCATTTTCACGGGGGCCACGGCCTCGCTGCGCGGTGCTGCCAACTTCGCCGCCTTTGCCGGTGCCAAGCACGCCCTGCGCGCGCTGGCCCAAAGCATGGCGCGAGAGCTGGGGCCGCAGGGCATTCATGTCGCCCATGTAATTATTGACGGAGCCATTGACACCGCGTTCATCCGCGATAATTTCCCTGATCGCTACGCCATGAAGGAGCAGATGGGCATCCTCAATCCTGATCACATCGCTGATCAGTACTGGCTGCTGCACACTCAGCCGCGTGACGCCTGGACGCATGAGTTGGACTTGCGTCCCTGGATTGAAAAATTCTGAATGACTGAATATCGATGGAGAAGCAAGATGAGCAAGAACGTGGAGTATTACTTTGACTTTGGCAGCCCCGCTGCCTACCTGGCTTCAACCCAGTTGCCTGCGCTCGCGGCCGCCACCGGGGCCACGGTGCTGTGGCGGCCGATGCTGCTGGGCGGTGTTTTTGTCGCCACCGGGAACGCCTCGCCAGCCAGCGTGCCGGCCAAGGGCAAGTACATCTTTCGCGACTTTGCCCGCTTTGCCCAGCGCTACGGTGTGCCGTTCAAAATGAACCCCTTCTTTCCCATCAACACCATTACGCTGATGCGCATTGCGGTTGGCTTGCAGTTGCGCGAAGACCACCGCTTCATGGACTACTGCGGTGCCATGTACCGCGCCATTTGGGTTGAGGAGAAGAACATGAATGATCCGGCCACCGTAGCCAGCGTGTTGCAGGGTGCGGGCTTTGACGCTGCCGCGCTGCTGGCCTTGGCGGGCGAGCAGTCGGTCAAAGACAAGTTAAAGACAGAAACCGCTGTGGCCGTGTCGCGTGGTGTCTTTGGCGCGCCAACTTTTTTTGTTGGCGAGCACATGTTCTGGGGTCAGGACCGACTTGATTTCGTGCGCGAAGCGCTGGCCCAGTGAGGACGCAGCCAGCATGAATGAACTACTGATCGACCGCAGCGTCGGCGTCATGACGGTCACTTTGAGCCGGCTGGACAAGAAGAACGCCTTGACGCGGGCCATGTACGCGGGCTTGGCCGATGCGCTGGCGCAGGCTGACGCAGACGCTGGCGTGCACGCCTTCGTGATTCAGGGGCATGAAAGCGTTTTCTGCGCCGGCAATGACATTGCAGATTTTCTTCAGCGCCTGGCCACCGCACAGGAGTCGCCTGCGTTTGCGTTCCTGCGCGCCATCAGCACGTTCACCAAGCCGCTGCTGGCAGCGGTTTGCGGACCGGCGGTTGGCATTGGCACCACCATGCTGTTTCACTGCGATCTGGTCTATGCCGGGGATAACGCCGCGTTCTCCATGCCATTTGTCAACCTCGGTCTGTGCCCGGAGGCGGCGTCAAGCTATTTGGCACCGCAGTTGATGGGCTATGGCCGAGCCGCCGAAGCCTTGCTGCTGGGCGAACCGTTTTCGGCCGAGACCGCGCTTGATATGGGCCTCATCAGCCGCATCGTGCCACCCAGCGAGGCGGCGGCACTGGCACAGCGGCAAGCGCGCAAACTGGCAGCCAAGCCCTTGAAGTCGCTCATTGAAACCAAGCGCCTGCTGAAGAAGCATCAGGCTGGCGTGGTTGCCGAGCGCCTGCTGGAAGAGGGTGCCAGCTTTGCTCGGCTGCTGGCTGAACCGGCGGCGCGCGAGGCGTTTACTGCGTTCATGGATAAGCACAAACATTAACGCAATGACCTTGTCCGCGCCAGCGCTGCACCCACCGGCTGTGCCAGCGCCGCTCATGGTGGTCTGCCTGTGCGCCGAATGGTGCACTGTGTGCTGCGAGTACCGCGAACGTTTTGAGCAAGTCAGGCTGGCGCTGCAACAGGACGTCCCTCAGGCGCAGTTTCTGTGGATCGATGTGGAGGACGAGGCGGAGTTGCTGCAGCCGCTTGATGTGGACGATTTCCCCACCGTGCTGATTGCGGTGAATGGCCAGCCGCGCTTCTTCGGCGCCGTGACAACGCAGGTGGAAAAGCTGGTGCGCATGGTCCACGCCAAGTTGCGCGAGACCGGTGTGCCCGCCATCGCGCAGCCCGATGTGACGGCACTGGTAGCCCGGATTCAGGCCGCCTATCCCGTGTCTCGGGCGTAGCCGGGTGCCTTCTTATTCCAAAGGTTCAACTGGCATTTGCAGGAACTCAGCCAGGCCGGTGGACCGCGTATCCGTTCTCTGGCCCACGCTCGCGGGCATGCGCACCTGGAGTGTCAGCATTTTGGCCTCAACACTGTGACCGCCAATCCACCGCTGTGGCAGCCGCGAATGGGGCCGACGCCCGGACACCCAATCCACCAGCCGAACAACGTGAGGGGTGCGCCGGATGCTGGTCAACCCGCCCGCGAGCGTGGGCCGGAGTCCGCAAGCCACACCACCCGCCTGGCGCGAGTCATTCTCGTTTGCTATTATAGTTGTAGCTGCTTTGTCATAACGCACGGGCGCTACAGGCCAAAAAGCTTAAACAATTACGGCAGACACCAGCGCCGGCCCAGCCTCCATCGGAATGGATCGTGCACGGATGGATTTGTCAGCGCAAAAAAAACCCACCGGAGCCATTCGGCTCGGGTGGGCAACTTCCTGGAGAGAATCTTTACTTAGCTGCTGTAGGCTGTTTCGCCGTGTGAGGTGATGTCCAGACCTTCGCGCTCGTCTTCTTCGCTGACGCGCAGACCGATGGTCAGGTCAACGATCTTGTAAGCCACAAAAGACACGACGCCAGACCAGACGATGGTCGTCAGCACTGCTTTGGCCTGAATCCAAACTTGGGCAGCAATCGAGTAGTCAGCCGGCGTCACGGCCGTGGCAGTAACCCAGTCCCCCACAAAACTCGGGCCACCCAGGGCGGGCGAGTTGAAGACGCCAGTCAACAGGGCGCCGATGATGCCGCCGACACCATGCACGCCAAACACATCGAGCGAGTCGTCGGCACCAAGCATCTTCTTCAGGCCGTTGACGCCCCACAGGCAGGCGAAGCCGGCGACGCCACCAATGACCAGGGCACCGCCGACCCCGACATTGCCGGCTGCCGGCGTGATCGCCACCAGGCCGGCGACGGCACCGGAGGCTGCGCCCAGAATGCTCGCCTTGCCACGCATCAGCGCTTCACCCACACACCAGGCAAGCACGGCGCAAGCCGTGGCACCAAAGGTGTTGATGAACGCGAGTGCGGCAAAACCATTGGCTTCGAGTGCCGAGCCGGCATTGAAACCAAACCAGCCGACCCACAGCAGCGAGGCGCCGACCATGGTCAGTGTCAGGCTGTGCGGGGCCATCGCTTCCTTGCCGTAGCCAATGCGCTTGCCGACCATGAAGGCGCCGATCAGGCCCGCCACCGCGGCGTTGATGTGCACCACGGTGCCGCCAGCAAAATCGAGCGCCCCCGATTGCCACAGGTAGCCGGCCTTGGCGTTCATGGCGTCCACCACCGCTTTGCTGGTGTAGGCGTCCGGGCCCATCCAGAACCACACCATGTGGGCGATCGGGGCGTAGCTAAAGGTAAACCACAGTGCCATGAACATCAGCACGGCCGAGAACTTCATGCGCTCGGCAAAAGCGCCGACGATCAGCGTGCAGGTGATGCCGGCAAAGGTGGCCTGGAAGGCGGCAAACACAATCTCGGGAATCACCACGCCTTTGCTGAAGGTGGCGCCGTTGGCAAAGGTACCTGCCACGTTATCCCAGATGCCTTTCATGAAGAGCCGGTCCATGCCGCCGACAAAGGCGTTGCCCTCGGTGAACGCCAGGCTGTAGCCATACAGGAACCACAACACCACGATCATGGAGAACGTCACCATCACCTGCATCAGGACTGACAGCATGTTCTTGGAGCGCACCAGACCGCCGTAAAACAACGCCAGGCCCGGCACCGTCATCAGGATCACCAGCAGCGTGGAGACCATCATCCAGGCGGTATCGCCCTTGTTGGGTACCGCGGCCGGTGCGGCCGAGGCAGCGGCGGCTGGTGCGGCCGCAGCCGCTGGCGCTGCGGTAGCCGCAGCAGCGACGGGTGCTGCAGCAGTCGCCTCAGCAGGTTTGGCTTCGGCCGAAGCGGCCAGCACCGGAGCGTATGCCGCTGCGTCGGGCGCTGACGCTTGGGCCATTGCAGTCGTGCTACCGACCAGAACGGTCAAACCCAGAATCAGGGACGTAAAGAGTTTTTTCATGTTGATAATCTCGCAAAGATTTAATCGGTTGAGGACAGAGCTTGTTCGCTTCGCGTAACTACGGTCTGTCCCGCAAGGTCTCACAAAGCCTCCACCCCGGTCTCGCCGGTACGAATACGGATGACTTGTTCGACGTCAAAGACAAAGATCTTGCCGTCGCCGATCTTGCCGGTGCGCGCGGCAGACTCGATGGCTTCAATGACGCGCTCGACCAACTCGCCAGAGACAGCAGCTTCGATCTTCACCTTGGGCAAAAAGTCGACTACGTACTCGGCACCCCGGTAGAGTTCGGTGTGGCCCTTTTGACGACCAAAGCCTTTGACTTCGGTGACGGTGATACCCTGCACGCCCATTGCCGAGAGCGCTTCGCGCACCTCGTCGAGCTTGAAGGGTTTAATGATCGCGGTAACGAGTTTCATGGGGACTCCTAGTGATTGCATTCAGAAGCTGTATTTCAAACCGACCGTCAGCGCGCTCTTGCCCAGGAATTTCCCGTTCAAGTCGGTATAAAACACTTCGTTGGCGTTGGTGCCAAGGGCAGCCACCGAAGCCGACAGGCCGTTGCCAAAGTCCTTGGCCAGCGTCAGTGCGTAGTCGGTGTAGTCGCCCGCATCATTGCTCACGTTGGGGATGGTCTGGCGACCGATGTGGGGTGTCAACGTGAAGCCATTGCCCAGATCAAAAGTGGCGGCCAGCTCCAGATAGGCGCTGCCCGAGCTGTTCGGATTGGCGACGAAATTGCCGACGCTGCGGCTGTACTTGAGCGTGGCCGGTCCGTAGCTCAGGGCACCATAAAACTCCGTGCTGTTGGCGTTAGTGGCGGTGGTGTTGCTGGGGTAGAGGTAACCGATCAAGCCCACATCAAAAGTCAGATCCTTGCTGATAGCGCCTTTGTAGCCGCCGTACAGGTCAACTTCAAGTGAGCCATCCGTGGCCCCGGCGTAGTCCTTGATCCAATTGATATTGGAGGCCCAGGTGCCCAGATAGAAGCCGCTCTTGTGGGCAAAGTCGACGCCGCCCTGCAAGGCCGGGTTGGTTGAAGTCTGGGCGATCCCGCGAAAGCGGTAGTCCGTGACCACACCAACGTTGTATGACAGCGTGTAATCTGGTTCAGGCGCTTTGGTCTGCGCGCTGACGTTTGCGCTGGCCAGCACGCTGCTCAAAATAATGATCGATGTCGCTTTCAGTTTCATAAAGTACTCCGGAAAAGTAAAGGGATGCAAGCGATAAGCACAGAGCGTGCCAAAGATGGATTGCTGTCTGTCCACCACTCTGTGCACCGAATCAATAAGTCTGCGTTAAGATATCTGTATAAAAATACAGCTTGCACCGTACTGGTGCAGGTGATCCCCGTGCAAAAATCGAATGCGCACCCTTTTAGCGAGAATTCTTCATGAGTCTGTCTTTGGTTCAGAGCCGGGCCTTGCTGGGTCTTGACGCAGCGGCGGTGACGGTAGAGGTGCATCTGGCTAATGGACTACCGAGTTTTACGCTGGTTGGTCTGGCCGATGTCGAGGTCAAGGAGGCGCGTGAGCGGGTGCGCAGCGCGATTCAGAATTCGGGGCTGGAATTTCCGCACAACAGACGCATCACGGTCAATCTGGCACCAGCCGACCTGCCCAAGGACTCTGGCCGCCTTGACCTGCCCATTGCCCTGGGAATTTTGGCTGCCAGCGGACAAATCGATGCCGCCCGGCTGGCGGGTTACGAGTTCGCCGGGGAGTTGTCGCTCTCGGGTGAGTTGCGCGCGGTGCGCGGTGCTTTGGCCATGAGTCTGGCCTTGCATGCCGGACAGGTTGTGACGAAACTGGTGTTGCCGCCCGATAGCGCCGAGGAGGCCGCCCTGGTGCCGGGTGCCCAGGTCTATCGGGCGCAGCACTTGCTTGACGTGGTGCAGCATTTTTTGCCGCAAGCGCCTGATGCCCTCGCGCCTGAGCCTACGTCCGGCTGGATGCGGCTGGTCTCCCAGCCGCTAGCGCAGGCGGTAGCGTACCTGGATATGGCTGACGTCAAAGGCCAGGCCGGTGCCAAACGGGCGTTGGAGATTGCCGCTGCGGGTGGCCACAGCCTGCTGTTGACGGGGCCGCCGGGTGCTGGCAAATCGATGCTGGCGCAACGCTTTGTCGGCTTGCTGCCAGCCATGACAACCGACGAAGCGCTGCAAAGTGCGGCCATTGCCAGCCTGGGCGGACGTTTTTCACTACAGCGCTGGGGCCAGCGACCCACCTGCAGTCCGCATCACACGGCCAGCGCCGTCGCGCTGGTGGGTGGCGGCTCGCCGCCACGGCCGGGTGAGATTTCGCTGGCGCATCACGGTGTGCTGTTCCTCGACGAACTGCCCGAATTTCCACGCGCCGCACTGGAAGCCTTGCGCGAACCGCTGGAGTCGGGTCTGATCACGATTTCGCGCGCGGCGCGTCGCGCCGAATTTCCGGCGCGCTTCCAGTTGATCGGTGCCATGAATCCCTGCCCCTGCGGCTACCTGGGCTCCGCGCAAAAAGCCTGCCGTTGCAGCCCGGACCAGGTGGCGCGCTACCACAGCAAACTCAGCGGCCCACTGATCGATCGCATTGATCTGCACGTGGAAGTGCCCGCTGTGTTGCCTGCTGATTTGCTGCAAGCGGCACCCGGCGAATCGAGTCTGGCCATTCGTTCGCGTTGCACAGCCGCAAGGGAACGCGCCATGACGCGCCAGGGTAAAGCGAATCAGGCACTGCAGGGCCAGGAAATCGACACCCATGTGCTGCTCGATGAGGCCGCCGCCAAGTTCCTCAACATGGCTGCCGCACGCCTGGGCTGGTCAGCGCGCAGCACGCACCGGGCGCTCAAGGTGGCGCGTACCATCGCCGACCTGGCGGGTGCCCGCAGCACGCAGGTGACCCACGTGGCCGAGGCCATGCAATATCGGCGCGCGCTGCGAGCACCGTAAACTCAGACCCATCGCAACTCAAACTGGCAGCGCTCATGCAGCATGTCGTGTTCAATCAAAAAGGCGGCGACCCGCCTAATGTGGCTCAGTTCTTTGAGCAAAACCTGACCCACCATGCGAGAGTCCCCGGCGATTAATCTGCGACTCGTGGGTTGGCTTTCGCTGGCGCAACTGATCAGTTGGGGCAGCGTGTTTTATATGTTTGCGCTGGTGATGGAGCCACTCGAACAGGAGTTGACATTGACTCGCGCCCAGTCCTCCCTGGCGTTCAGTCTGGCTTTGCTGGTGGAGGGGCTGCTGGCGTATCCGGTTGGGCGCTGGATTGACCAGGGGCATGAGCGCCTGGTCATGACTGGCGGCTCGCTGCTGGCGGGTGTCTGCCTGCTGTTGCATGGCTTTGTCAGCGGCCTGCCCGGCTTTTACGCCGTGTGGGCCGGCTTGGGTGCCGCGATGGCCGCAGTCTTGTACGCACCGGTGTTTGCGGTGCTGACGCGCCGTTTTCCGGGCGACTTTCGCCGAGCCATTATTTTGATCACCTTTCTCGGTGGCCTGGCGAGCACCGTGTTCGTACCCCTGATCGCCTGGCTAATCGCGCTCTCGGGTTGGCGCCACGCGCTCATCGCGCTGGCGCTGCTGCATTTGCTGCTGTGCGCGCCCTTGCATGCCTGGCTGCTGCGCGGCGCACCGAACCGGGTGCTGCGAGCCCAAGCACGTCATCCTGCGGCGCCGCCGGTGTTGCGTGGCTATTTACTCAGTGCGCCCTTTTTGCTGATTGGCGTCTTTGTGGTCTTGCTGGCGACGGTGACCACTGCCTTGCCAGCCCACATGGTCAGCCTGCTGCGCGAGGGTGCCCTACCCGAGCGCTGGGTCATTGGGCTGGTCGCTGGCATCGGTGCCATTCAGGTCATTGGCCGCCTGTTGTTGTATTTTTTTGAGCCGCACCTGAACCTGCATCTCAGCAACCGGCTTATCCCGGCGCTGATATGCGTCGGCCTGTTGGCCCTGCTGAGCGCGCCTTTGTGGCCGCACAGCCAGGTGGCGGTGCTGCTGCTGTTTGTTGTGCTGTACGGGCTGGGCAATGGCATGCTCACCATCGTCAGAGGCACCGTCATCGCGCAGTACGTCAACCGCGAGCACGTGGCCAGCCTGAACGGCGCACTAGGGCTGCCCTTGGCGCTGGCGCGCGCGGCCGCACCGCTGACCCTGGGCTGGCTCTGGTCAGCGCAGTCCGGTTACCGCAGCGGCCTGTGGCTGCTGCTTGCGCTGAGTTTGGTCGGCACCCTGGCGCTGATGCTGGCGCAGCAACTCGCGCCGGACTCACACCAATGAGGGAACTTTTGCAATTTCTGTTTCCGCTAATTTTTTCGCACCGCATGAAGTACTGTGGGGGGTATTGTGATATACTCCCGCCTGTATTAAAAAAGGTGCCTCATGAGTTCACTTCATTTTCCCGAAGTCTGGCGCTCAGCGCGCAATCGGCGCTTGGGCGGAAAAGCCGTCCTTGCACTCGGGTTGTCGCTGGCGCTGGCTGCGCCCGCGTTTGCTGAAAGCTTGAACTTCACGCAGTGCGTGGAGCTGGCGCTCAAGCAAAACCCGGGGTTAATCGCCAGTCAGTCAAAGATTAGCCAGGCCCAGGCCGGCCTGAAGCAGGCGCAGGGCAGCCGCCTGCCGAAAGTGACGGTGTCGCTCAACGGCATGCGCACCAATGATGCGCTGAACGGCTTTGGCCTGAAGCTGTCGCAGCGCAACGCCACGTTTGGCGATTTTGGCTTTGGCGAATTTTTTGCCAATCAGACCAACCCTAACTTGATGTCAATTGCGCCGGAGCGGCTGAATTACCCCGACGCCGTTACCAATTTCAATACCCGCATTGAAGCGCAAATGCCGCTCTATACCGGCGGCATGATTGAAGGCTACGTGGCACTGGCCCAGTCTTACGTCAAAGCCGCGCAACAAGGCGACCAGTATGCGCGCCAGCAGGTGATCTTCCACGTGCTGCAAGCTTATGAGGGCACGCACGCGGCGCGCGCCTATGTGGAGGTTGCCAAGCAGGGCGAAATCGCCGCGCAAGCCTATGTCAAAACCATCGACAGCCTGGTCAAGCAAGGCGTAGTGGTGAAAAGCGACTTGTTGACGGCCCGCATCAATCTGGAAAACGTGCGGGTTCAATTGACGCAAGCGCAAAACGCCGCAGCCTCGGCGCTGGAGCAGCTGCATTTGCTGCTGGGCATGCCCCTGAGCGAACCGCTGGACATCGGCGCGCGCGTTGTGCCCGCAAGCTTGCCCGGCAACGTGCTCGAGTGGCGTGAACAAGCGCTGGCCGGTCAGCCGGGCATCAACGCCATGCGCCAACAGCTGGAAGGAGCCGGTGCCAGTGTCCAAGTCGCGAAGGCTGGCTTGTACCCGCAGATTGGCTTGATGCTGCGCCAGGACTGGAACGACAAAAATATCGGCTTCAATGCCAACTCTTACACCGCAGGTGCCATGCTGACCTGGACTGCGTTTGACGGTGGTGTCACGCACGCGGCGGTGGACCGGGCGGCAGCGGCCAGGGCCGAATTGGCCGCGCGATTGCTGGAAGCTGAAAGCGGCGTTGCCTTTCAGGTTGGAGACGCCAGCCGCAAGGCAGATGAAGCGCAAAAGCGCGTCGCCGTGCATGAACTCAGTGTGGCGCAAGCGACCGAGGCCTTGAACCTGGTGGAAAAGCGCTACCAAAACGGCGTCGCCGCGATTGTGGAGTTGCTGGCCGCGCGTGCCCAGCTTGACAAAGCCAAAGCCGACCAGGTGGCCGCGAACTATGACCTCGCCGTGCAGCGCGCCGGGTTGCGGCTGGCCATCGGCAATCTTGATCCAGACATGAAATAACGGAGTCCATCATGGTTTATCAATTCAAATCCCTCAATTTAATCGCGCTGGCGGTGCTGGCTTTGGCGGCCGGACTCAGTGGCTGCAACAACAGCGCCCAGCAGCCGGTTGCAGCGAAGGCCAGTGCGCCCGTGAGAGCCACCGTCAGTGTTGTCGAAAGGGCGGTTTTGCCGGTGATCGCCACGGCACCGGGCCACGTGATTGCCCAGCAGCAGGCGCAAATGGCGTCCCGGCTGATGGGTTTTCTGCGTGAAATTTATGTCGTGGAAGGTCAACATGTGACTGCTGGGCAGCGCCTGTTTTCGGTTGATCCGACCGACATTCAGGGTCAGATGAACATGGCGCGCGCGGGCTTGGCGCAAGCTGAGGCCGCGCAGGTCGATGCCAAAAACGACTATGAACGCTTTGGCACGCTGTACAAGGAAGAAGCCATTCCCAAAATGCAGTGGGACAAGATCCGCCTGCAATACCAGATGACGCAGCAAAGCGTGGCCGCCGCGCGCGCCGGGTTCGATACCGCCTCCGCCCAGATGCGCTACGCTACCGTGGTGGCACCCTTTGCCGGCGTGGTGACGCAGAAAATGGCCAATGCCGGTGCCATGGCCGCGCCCGGCTTCCCGATTCTGATGCTGGAAAACACCGACAAGTTGCAGGTGCAAACCGGTGTCGCGCCCGATATATTCGCCCAGCTCAAGGTCGGGACTTCGGTCGCCATTCAGGTCGAAGGCAAAAGCGCCGACATCGTCGGCAAAGTCGCCAACCTGGTGCCCTCGGCCGACCCGGTGACACACAGCCATCTGGTCAAAATTGACCTGCCGCAAGGCCACGGTTTGCGCAGTGGCAGTTTCGTGCAAGTGGCCTTTGCGCTGGGTGAACGCGACGGCATCCGGGTGCCCAGCAGCGCCGTCCTGACGCGCGCGGGCATCACCGGCGTGTTTGTCGTCGATGCGCAGGGCGTGGCCCGGTACCGCATGGTGCGCACCGGCACCAGCAGCGCGGGCAAGATCGAAATTCTGGCCGGACTGAACCCGGGCGAGCGGGTCGTGAACTCGTCGGCCGCTGCCGTGCAAAACGGCGACAAGCTCACCACCGAAGGAAACGGCAATGGCTGAGTCACACAATATGCCCTTGAACAGCGCTGGCAAATTGGCCAGGATGTTCCTGGAATCCAAAATCACCGCCATGCTGATCATCGCGGTCACGCTGGCGGGTATGCTGGCGCTGTTCGTCACTGCGCGTGAATACAACCCGCAAATCGTGGTGCCAGCGGCCAACATCATCGTCGCCAAACCCGGCGCCAATGCCGAGGAAATTCACAATCTGATCGTCAAGCCGCTGGAAGCCCTGATGAATTCCCAGGCCGGTGTCAAACACACCTTTGGCTATGCCGTGGCCGACTTCGGCGTCGTCACCGTGCAGTTTGATGTGGGCGAGGACCAGGAGAAAAGCATGGTCAAGGTCTATAGCCAGATCATGCAAAACATGGACCGTCTGCCGGCCGGGACGATGGCGCCTATGGTCAAGCCGATCAACGTCGATGACGTCCCGGTCATGACGCTGGCACTGAGCTCCGCGCAGATGCCTGAGGCCGAGCTGCGCCAGGTGGCGGCGCGGGTGTTGGAAGAACTGCGCAACTTGCCGGGGGTGTCTTTTAGCCAGTTGCTTGATGGCACACAGCGCGCGGTCAACGTCTGGATTTCACCGGCCAAGCTGGCCGCCGCCGGACTCTCGCTCGATCAGGTGGACAAGATGATTGCCGGTGCCAATGTCTCGATTCCGGTGGGTCAACTGGTGGACCGCAGCCGCAACCAGCCCTTGCGCTTTGCGGGCTTTGTTGGCAGCGTACAAGAAGTGGGCGACATCATTGTGGGCGCACCGCAAGGGCGGCCGGTGTTCCTGAAAGACGTGGCCAAAATCGAAGACGGTGCCAGCGAAGCCGACCAGTTGTCGCGCTTCGCATATGGCCCCGCCGCGCCGCAAGCCGCAGCCAAGGGCGAAGCACCCGCCGTGACGATTGCTATTGCCAAAAAGGCCGGCAGCAACGCCGTGGTCGTCACCTCGACCGTGCTGGCCAAGCTCGAAGCGCTCAAACGCCAGGCAATTCCACAAGGCGTTTCCGTGGCGGTAACCCGCGACGACGGTGCCAAGGCCAACGACGCCGTCAACACACTGGTCGAGCACCTGGGCATTTCCATCGCGGCGGTGGCCCTGATTCTGATCATTTTCCTGGGCTGGCGCGAGGCCGCCATCGTGACCCTGACGGTGCCGCTGATTCTGTTCATTGTGCTGACGGTCGGGCTGATTGCCGGCCAGACCATCAACCGCATCACGCTGTTTGCCTTGATCCTGTCGCTGGGTTTGCTGGTCGATGCCGCCATTGTGGTGGTGGAGAACATTCACCGCCACATGCACCTGGGCGGTGGCAAAAACTTCAAGCAAGCGCTGGTGGATGCCACCAACGAAATTGGCAACCCAACCAACGTGGCCACCATTGCCGTGATTCTGGCTTTCATCCCGATGGCTTTTGTCACCGGCATGATGGGGCCGTTCATGCGCCCGATCCCGTTCAACGTGCCGGTCGCCATGATTGCCTCGCTCTTGATTGCCTACATCGTGGTACCCTGGGCCGCCAATCTGTGGCTCTCCAGCAAAGCCGCCAAAGCCGCGGCCGAGCAGCCCAGCATGGAAGAAATTGCCGCCAGTCCGAAAGACCCGCTGCACCGCTTTTATGTGAAGGCCATCACACCATTTATCCAGCGCTCGCGTCATCGCAATATGTTGTTCCTGACGGTGCTGGTCTTGCTGCTGGCCGCCATGGTGCAACCGCTGTGGCAATTTGTGCGGCCCAGCGGACTCAACGGTGCGCTGTCGGCTCTGGGCGTGGAACTCAAGATGCTGCCCAACGACAACACCAACACCTTTCTGGTGCAGGTGGACATGCCTGCGGGCACTCCACTGGTTGAGACCGACCAGGTCGCGCGGGCAGTGGGAGACGTGTTGGCCAGCACGCGCCAGGTCCACGATTACCAAAGCTTTCTCGGGATTGCTGCGCCAATTGATTTTGCGGCGCTGGTGCGTGGTGACATGCTCAAACGCGGCGACAACCTGGCGCAATTGCGCGTCAACCTGAGTGACAAAGGTCAGCGCTCCGAGAGCTCGCATGAGATCGTGAACGGTGTGAACGAGGCGCTAATGTCGGTACGCAAGACATTTGTCCAGGCCAAAATCAAGCTGTTTGAAACCCCGCCCGGCCCGCCGGTGCAGTCCCAGGTTCTGGCCGAACTCTATGGCCCCGACTACGACAAGCTGCGCGCGGCAGCCAGCGCCGTCAACAAGGCGTTTGGCGATATTTATGGCATTGTCAACGTCGATGATTCGGTGACCGCCAACGTGCAAAGCCTGCACATTAAAGTTGACCGCGAAAAAACCATCCTCTCGGGCGTGGCACCCGGCCAGGTGGCCAAGTTGCTGCACGACTATGTGTCAGGGTTTTCGATTGGCACCTTGCACGTCGATGATGCGCGCGAGCCGATCAACATCACGCTGCGCCTGCCGCGCAGCGAGCGCCAGACGCCGCAACAAATCCTCTCAATCCGCATCACCAACATGATGGGCCAACAGGTGCCGCTCTCAGCAATAGCCAGTATTGAGCCAGCGCTGCAAGACAAGCCGGTTTACGACCGCGACCAGCATCCGATGGTGCTGGTCGGCGGCGAGTTGCTCAAATCGAGCCCGGTCTATGCCGTGCTGGCGCTCGACAAAATGCTGGAGCACAAGACCCTGGTGCCCGGAGTAGCCTTCAAGACCGGCAACCTGGGCTTCACCGAGGCACAACCCGACAACGTGATGGACTACCACCTGTTGTGGGGTGGCGAAATGCGCCTGACGCTGGACGTGTTCCGCGACCTGGGCTCGGCCTTTATCGTGGCGCTGGTATTCATTTACCTGATGCTGGTGGGTTACTACAAGTCGTTCATGATGCCACTGATCGTGATGGGGTCGATCCCGCTGACGCTCATCGGTGTCTTCCCTGGGCACTGGATCACGCAGCAGGCGTTTACCGCCACTTCGATGATTGGCGTCATTGCGCTGGCCGGCATTGTGGTGCGCAACTCGCTGCTGCTGATCGACTTCATTGTGGATTACCGCAAACGCGGCTACTCGTTGGAGCGTGCCGTGATCGAGGCCGGCGCCGCGCGCTTCAGGCCGATCATGCTGACCGCGTTGGCCATCATTCTGGGTTCCGCCATCATGATCACCGACCCGGTGTTTGGTGGCTTGGCGGTGTCGCTGATCTTCGGCACTTTTGCCTCAACCGCGCTCACGCTGCTGGTGATTCCGCTGATGTATTACCTGTGGGAGCGGCCGCGGCCAGTCAAGGCAAGTTAGTCTCTTCGCCATTTTTTTAACTTAAGGAGTATTTTCATGACCGTTCAGCGTTACATCGTTGTCTTTGCCGGTTTGTTTATCATGATTTCACTGGCACTGGGGGTTGAGGGCAGCCCCATCTTTGTCAGCAAGTGGGCGTTGGCTTTCACCGCTTTTGTCGGTGTCAATCTCTTTCAATCAGGCTTCACCAATTTTTGCCCGCTGGGCATCATCCTCAAGAAGCTCGGTGTGCCCGAGTCGAAAATTGGCTGTGTCAATTAAGCGTCATCACGACGCAGTTTGATTCAAATTTTTCAGGAGTTCCAGATGAGTGAAGCCAGTATCCAGGTTCAATTGAAGCAAAAGCTGGACTACCAATTCGATATTCACTTTGGTGCTCAGGTGCCGGTCCTGCTGGGGGATGAACCCGCCCCGCTGGGTGCCGGTCTGGGCCCTTCGCCAGTGCAACTGCTGGCTGCCGCGGTGGGCAACTGTTTGTCGGATTCCTTGCTGTTTGCGTTGCGGAAATTCAAACAGACACCGGAGCCGCTGGTTTGTGATGTGCAAGCTGAAGTCGGCCGCAATGCCGAGGGTCGCCAGCGCGTAATGGCCATCAAGGCAATTTTGACCTTGGGGGTGCCGGCCGCATCGTTGCAGCACCTTGATCGCGTGTTGGGCCAGTTTCAGGACTATTGCACCGTGACGCAGAGTGTCGGGCAGGGCATTGCCATCAGCGTTGAAGTGCTTGACGCACTGGGCGTTCGTCTAAAGTAATTCAATCATTCAAGGAGCCCCCGCATGACTGTTCTGACCGATGTTGCCGCCCGCACCGATGTGCTCAACCGCCTGCGCCGCGCTGAGGGGCAGATCCGCGGCGTGCAGCGCATGATTGAAGAAGGCGAGAGTTGCCTCAAGATCGGCCAACAGTTTTCGGCCGTTCGCAAGGCGCTGGATAGCACTTATCTGCGCATGACCATGTGCTTTATGGAGCAGGAGCTTGACACCTGTCTGAAGCCCGACGACAGCCAGAAAGCCGGCGTCGAGACCATGCTAAAGGACATGGAAACCCTGCTGGCGCGCATGGGTTGATCAGGTTTATAGACAAAATTTGCTTGTAGCGCTCGTCGCTATTGCGCAAGCAGCTATTATTTTTGAGTTGTTCTGGTGCTGGCTTCGATGGGCCGTATGCACAACTGGGCATCGGTTTCGCCAATACGCAAGCGCAAATCAGCTTTCCGGGCTGGCTCGACCTCACAGTGAATGACAGAAGATTAGGCCAGCTCAAACGTCTGCGGCATGGGGCTGCGCCCTTTGCGCAAATTCCGCACGCAGCGCTCTGAGCTTTTGCCGCGGGTCTTCTTTGACGGTGTTTTGATCCAGCGCCATTTCGGCAATGAAACGGCTGGGCTTGGCCGCGATCATGTCCCGGCCTTTCTTGCGCTTTTTGGTCCAGCTCACGCTCAGGCTACGCTGGGCCCGTGTGATACCCACATACATGAGACGGCGCTCTTCCTGCAGGTGGCTGGCCAGGGTCTCGTCGGTGGCCGCGATTTCGTCCGGGTTGTCGCGCAGCTTGAAAGGCAGCAAGCCCTCCGTCACGCCGACCAGCATCACGTGCGGCCACTCCAGCCCCTTGGCCGCATGCAGCGTCGAGAGCGTCACGACGTTCTGGTCGGCTTCGCGTTCGCTCAGGGTGGACAGCAGCGACACCGTTTGCGCCACATCGAGCAGGGACACCGCCCCCGAGTCACAGCGCGCTGCCATCCAGTCGCAAAAGTCCAGGACATTGGTCCAGCGGGCGGCGGCGAGCTTGGCGCTGTCTTCGCCCTCATGCAGATGCTTCTCGTAGCCAATTTCACGCAACCAGTCGAGCAAAAAAGTTTTGGCTGACTCGGCACCCAGACTGTGGCGCGCGCGAAAGCTCAAGTCGTTCACGTAGCGGCCAAACTCATGCAGACTGCCCAGCGCGCGCCCGCCGAGCACGCTGCCCAGCGAGGACGAGAACAGCGCCTCAAACAGACTCACCTTGAAGCGGCTGGCAAAGCCGCCCAACTGCGTCAAAGTCTGGTGACCAATGCCGCGCTTGGGAGTTGTTACCGCACGCAGAAACGCCGGGTCGTCGTCGTTGTTGATCCACAGGCGAAACCAGGCACACAAGTCCTTGATCTCGGCACGATCAAAAAAACTCGTGCCGCCTGACACCTTGTACGGGATTTGCGCTTTGCGCAGCGCCTTTTCGAACGCTTTGGCCTGGTGGTTGGCGCGGTACAACACGGCAAAATCCCGAAATTCCTTGAACTGCGGCCCGGCGCTGAGCGTGTCACCGGCGCGCAGGCTCTGGATGCGCGCAACGGTACGCTCGGCCTCGTGCTCCTCACTGTCGGCGTCCAGCACGCGCACTGGCTCGCCCTCGCCCAGGTCGCTCCATAGATTTTTTGGAAACAGCTTGGGATTCAAACCGATGACGTTGTTGGCGGCGCGCAGGATGGCACTGGTGGAGCGGTAGTTCTGCTCCAGCTTGATCACTTTGAGCGTCGGGAAATCAAGCGGCAGGCGTTTCAGGTTGTCCAGCGTGGCACCGCGCCAGCCGTAGATTGACTGGTCATCGTCCCCCACCGCCGTCAAATGCGCCTGCGCGGCTGCGTTGGCACCCACCAGCAAGCGCAAAAACTCGTACTGGGTGGCGTTCGTGTCCTGGTATTCGTCCACCAGCACATGGCCGGCCAACGCTTGCCATTTTTTCTTGACAGGCTCGTGTTCCTGCAGCAATTTGAGCGGCAGGCGCAGCAGGTCGTCAAAGTCCACGCTTTGGTAGGCGGCGAGCCGCCCTTCATAGTGCGCCATGACACGGGCAATGAGTCGCTCGCTGTCAGTCTGTGCCCCGCTGGCAGCACTGGCGGCATGCAGCCCCTGGTTTTTCCACAAACTGATGGTCCATTGCCAACTGCGCGCCGTGGCTGCATCGACCGTGCCGCCAGCGTCCTTCAGGATGCTCAGGACATCATCGCTGTCGAGGATGGAGAAGTTGGGCTTCAGGCCCAGCGCTACGCCGTCCTCGCGCAGCAGGCGCGCGCCGAGCGCATGAAAAGTGCCGATCAGCGCGTCCTTGCCCGCTTTGCCGATCAACTCGCGAGCGCGCAGGCGCATCTCCGCAGCAGCTTTGTTGGTAAAGGTAATGGCCAGAATGCGCTTGGGCTCCAGCCCCGCCTGGATCAGCCGGGCGATCTTGTGCGTGATGACGCGTGTTTTACCCGAGCCGGCCCCGGCCAACACCAGGCACGGCCCGTGCATGAAGTTCACAGCTTCCTGTTGCGCGATATTTAAGGGGGGACTGGCCACGATATTTTGAGCTTTGGCATGCTGGACCTGATCCGCCGTCCAGAGTCTGCGGGCACTGGATTGCGGATCGGGCCTGCCCCGGACTCCGATCCGGGTTCCGCATTGACCCATGCAAAGGAATCTGGTATCGCCGAGCGGGGGAAGTTAGTGCCGACTGTCTTCAGGACGCACCAAATTCATCGCCCAGTTCCCTGGCGCGCTGCCGCGCGGCGTACAGCGCGTTGATGAATTCGGCTTGCAGGTCGGCGTCTTCCATGCAAGCAATCGCCGCAAAGGTGGTGCCGCCTTTGGAGGTGACACGCTGGCGCAGGGCTTTGGGCGGCTCGCCAGCCGTGCGGGCCAGTTCGCTGGCACCGGTAAAAGTGGCCAGCGTCAACTGCTGCGACTGCTCGCGCGTCAGGCCCATTTCGACGCCCGCAGTCGTCATGGCCTCCATGAAGTAAAACACGTAGGCCGGCCCGGACCCCGACAGGGCGGTGACGACATCGAGCTGGTCTTCCGCGTCGAACCAAAGTAAGTCGCCGGTATTGGCCAACACCCGGACTATCCATTGCTTGTCCGCGTCCGTCACACCAGCGCGCGCAAACAGGCCGCTAATGCCTTTGCCGATCAGTGCCGGTGTGTTGGGCATGGCGCGCACCACACGCTCGCTGCCAAGCCACTTGGCAATGCTGTCGCTGCGGATACCTGCGGCCACGCTGAGATGCAGCGCCCGGGTGGTGTGGGCCGTCACGGCCAAAGCGGCGTCCCTGAAGGCTTGCGGCTTGACCGCCCAGACGAGCAGATCGGCGGCGCTCAGAAATGGCCCCGCCTCCGGCTGGGCTTGCAAGCCGAACCGGCGTGCAAGTTGGTCGCGCGCCTCGGCCAGGGGCTCGACCACGTCAATCTGGCTGGCGGCCAGACCTTGCTTTAGCAGGCCGCCGATGAGGGCGCTGGCCATGTTGCCGCCGCCAATGAATGCGATGCGTTGAGTCATGATATTTCGGTTATTGTGTGAGAGCCCTGCGATTTACTTTGGCACGATGGTAGCTGATTGCGCCAAATCGCCTCATGCTCACGCCCGCGCGTCAAACCAGCACTTCGAACAAACGCAGCAGCCAGACCAACAGGAGAAACCCCGCTGCGGCCTGCCAAACGCCCGGTCCGATGCGCCAACGTTTCAGCCGCTTGGCACGCCACGCTTCGTAGGCCAACTGCAGCGTGTGCGCCGCGGCGATCAGCAGCAGCGCAACGAGCCCCGGATTGGCCTGCCAGGCCGCCGCGAAATTGCCTTCCACCAGCGCCGCGCAGGCGTGGGTGCCACCGCAAAGTGGGCAGGGCCGCCCGCTAAGCTGTCGAAACGCGCACAGCGGAACATCGCCCAGCGCCACCAGCAGGGGCGCGCCGCCGAGCAGCAGCGGCCAGCCCAGAGTCAGCACCGCGCGCCATTGGCGCTCGGCATAACTCAGTGGTACGCCCTCAGGCGTTGCCTGTGGAGCCGCCATCGGTCAGTTGTTTGGCCATGTGGTACATGCCGATGAGGGCGATTGGCATCGTAATGATGATGCCAACGCCGCAAAGAATCGCCCCCAGCGAGCCAATAAAGCCAAGAATAAGCGAGCAAATACAGGAACCAAGCAGGTTTGCCTTCACCGCCGCGAAGGCCCGTTTGATGGCGTTCACACCGTCTTTTTCGCCAACCGCCACCAGATAGGCTGCAGTTGGAAGCAGCGCCATGATCAGCAAGCCTGGCAGGATACACAACATGAAACCGATCGAGACGATGATGCTCGACAGCAACACCGCCAGCAGCGCGGGCACAAAGTCGTCAAAGCCCTTGAAGACGTCGGCAATCTCCGCCTTGCCGCCCTCGTCCTCCAGCTTGATCATCCGCATGTAGCCAACAAACATCGGGCCGCTCAGCAAGCCGGCGGTGACGCCCCCGACAATGCCCACCAGCAGCGTGGCCACAATATGCGTGAGCGGATCTTTTTTGAGTCCGGCAAAGCCAGCAGAAACACAAGTGCCAATATCGGGGGAAGCCATCGTTACACCTCGTAGTTTGAAATCAAACATGACAACTGGACGCGCCGCATTATGACGCCAGTCCAAAGGCCATCGGGCGCGGATCAGGCCACCGTCTGCTGCACGGCGTGTTCCCAGCGCGCCATCAGTTCCTGCGCGCGCTCGGGTGCCAGCGTGGGCAGGAAGCGGCGCTCGGTGCGCCAGAGCTGGCTCAGTTCGGCCTTGCTTTGATAGACGCCGGTGGAGAGTCCGGCCAGGTAGGCGGCACCCAAGGCTGTTGTTTCAATCACCGCCGGGCGCAGCACTGGCACGCCCAGCAAGTCAGCCTGGAACTGCATCAACAAATCGTTGGCACAGGCACCCCCATCAACGCGCAATTCGATTACCGCGCTGCCCCCGCCCGCGATCGCATCGCGGCTCATGGCATGCAGCAACGCCGCGCTCTGGAAGGCAATGCTCTCCAAGGCGGCGCGCGCAATGTGTGCCAGCGTGCTGCCGCGCGTCAAACCGGTGAGGGTGCCACGCGCCTCGGGCTTCCAGTAAGGGGCACCCAGCCCGGTGAAGGCTGGCACCAGCATCACGCCGCCGGCATCGGGCACGCTTTGGGCCAATGCCTGCACCTCGGCGCTGCTGCGGATGGCACCCAATCCATCGCGCAGCCATTGCACGACGGCACCGCCGACAAACACGCTGCCTTCCATGGCAAATTCAGCTTGCGCGGTGGTTTGCGCGGCGCTGGTGCTGATCAGGCCGTTGTGCGAAGTCTGAAATTGTTGCCCGGTGTGCATCAACATGAAGCAGCCGGTGCCATAGGTGTTCTTCACCATGCCGGGCTTGAAGCAGGCCTGACCAAAGAGCGCACTTTGCTGGTCGCCCGCCACCCCACCGATGGCAATGGCTGCGCCCAGCCAGTCAGCGCTGACCTCACCAAATGCGGCACTCGATGGCTTGACAATGGGGAGCAGGCTGGCAGGAATGTCCAGCGCCTGCAATAGCTCGGCATCCCACTGGTTGCCATGCACGTTAAAAAGCATGGTGCGCGAGGCATTGCTGACGTCAGTGGCATGCACGGCACCATGCGTGAGTTGCCAGATCAGCCAGCTGTCAACCGTGCCAAAAGCCAGCTCGCCGTTGGCCGCTTGTGCGCGTGCGCCGGGGACGTGATCGAGCATCCATTTCAACTTGGTGCCCGAGAAATAGGCATCCACCAGCAAACCGGTTTTGGCCTGGATGCTGGCCGCCAGGCCGCGCTCGCGCAGCTCGACGCAGGTGGGTTCGGCGCGGCGGTCCTGCCAGACGATGGCGTTGTGGATCGGCAGGCCGGTCTTGCGATTCCAGACCACCGTGGTCTCGCGCTGGTTGGTGATGCCCAGCGCTTTGACCTCGCGCGCACCAATGCCCGCTTTGGCCAGTGCCTCGCGTGCGGTCGCGAGCTGGGTACGCCAGATCTCCAGCGGGTCGTGCTCGACCCAGCCCGGTTGCGGGTAGATTTGCGCTCAGCTCCTGCTGCGCCTGCGCCACAATTTGCCCCTCGGCATTAAAGACAATGCTGCGCGAGCTGGAAGTGCCTTGGTCGAGGGCGAGTAGATAAGTCATAGAGCTAGCTCCAAATGGACTTGGGCATCGGTCAATAAGGCCGGGAAAGGTTCGGGCGGTGGTTCGTCGGTAAACAGGCGGTCAATCTGATTGAGGTTACCCACTTCCACCATGGCCGGACGATTGAATTTGCTGCTGTCGGCGGCCAGCCAGACCTCACGTGCGTGGGACATGATGGTTTGCGACACCTTGACCTCGCGAAAATCGTAATCGCGCAGCGAGCCGTCAGTCTCAATGCCGGAGATGCCAATGACGGCAATGTCCACTTTGAATTGACGGATGAAGTCCACCGCCGCCTCGCCCACAATGCCCTGGTCGCGTCCGCGCACCACACCACCCACCACAATCACTTCGCACCGGGGATTAGCGCTCAGGATGGTGGCTACATTGAGGTTGTTGGTGATCACGCGCAGCCCGGTGTGATGCAACAAGGCGCGCGCAATTGCCTCTGTCGTCGTGCCAATGTTGAGGATCAGCGAGCAGTCGTTGGGCACAGCCGTCGCCAGCGCCAGCGCGATGCGCGCCTTGCCCTCTGCATTGAGGCTTAAGCGCTGCTGGTGCGCGATGTTTTCGACCGTGGAACTGGGTAGGCGCACACCGCCATGAAAACGCGCCAGCAAGCCCTGTTCGCTCATCTTCTGCACATCGCGGCGCACCGTTTGCAGCGTGACGCCGAGCTTGTCGGCGAGCTGCTCCACGGTGGCAGAGCCCTGGGCCTGTATTAAGGAAAGCAGCGTGAGCTGTCTGGGATTGGGTTTCATCAGCGCCTATTTGACTGAATAAAGTGAATGCCATCACTCTAAAGCGAAACAAAAAGAACATTAATAGGGTAAATACCGATATGAAACGAATAAAAACGAACAATAATTCAATTCTTAAAGTTTAAATCCAATCACGATAAAGGCAGTGTGATGCAGTTGGCTCTTCAAGGCATCAGCAAGAAAGTGGGCGCGCAGACCTGGCTCTACGAAATGAGCATCACGCCGCGCAGCAATGCTGTCACGGTGCTGCTGGGTGCCACGCAGGCCGGCAAGACGAGCCTGATGCGCATCATGGCGGGGCTGGACGTGCCAAGCCAGGGCCAGGTGCAGGTCGATGGCCAGAACGTGGTCGGCGTGCCGGTGCGCCAGCGCAACGTGGCCATGGTTTATCAGCAGTTCATCAATTACCCCTCGATGCGGGTTTGGGACAACATTGCTTCGCCGCTCAAGTTGCGTGGTGAACCCAACATTGGGCAGCGCGTGCAGTCGCTGGCCGAAAAACTGCACATTGAGCTGTTTCTGGAGCGCTATCCAGCCGAACTCTCGGGCGGTCAGCAGCAACGGGTAGCGCTGGCGCGCGCACTGGCAAAAGGCGCGCCGTTAATGCTGCTCGACGAGCCGCTGGTCAACCTGGACTACAAGCTGCGCGAAGAATTGCGCGATGAGCTAAGCGCCTTGTTTGCCGAGGGCAATTCCAGCGTGATTTATGCCACCACAGAGCCGGGTGAGGCGCTGCTGCTGGGTGGCTATACCGCCGTCCTGGACGCTGGCGAGCTACTTCAATATGGCCCCACGGCTGAAGTCTTCCACAAGCCGAAGTCGCTGCGCGTGGCACGCGCTTTCAGCGACCCGCCGATGAATTTGTTGGCGGCCAGTGTCGCCGCCAACGGTGTGCAGATGAGCGGTGGACCGCTGCTGGCGCTGACGCTGCCGGCCACGGCGTCGCGTCAATTGACCATCGGCACGCGTGCCAGTGCCTTGCGCGTGCAGTCGCAGGACGGGGATGCCTGCCTGCCGGGCCAAGTGGAACTGGCCGAAATATCAGGCTCCGACACCTTTGTCCACGTCGCCACCGGGGTTGGAGAGGTGGTGGCGCAACTGACTGGCGTGCACTATTTTGAATTGGGCGCACCCGTCACCCTGTTCTTCAACCCGGCGCAGGTCTATGTGTTTGATGAGCAGGGGATGCTGCTGCTGGCCCCGCTGCGCGGCGGGGGTCGCTGACATGGCACGCATCGAACTTGATCTGGCGCACGCCTATGCGCCCAATCCAAAGCAGGAGAGCGATTACGCGCTGTTGCCCCTGAAAATGAGGTTTGAAGATGGCGGTGCCTACGCGCTGCTGGGTCCATCAGGCTGCGGCAAGACGACGCTGCTCAACATCATGTCGGGCTTGCTCGCCCCGTCGCAGGGCAGCGTGCGCTTTGACGGCGTCGATGTCACGCGCCAATCGCCGCAGGCGCGCAACATCGCCCAGGTGTTTCAGTTCCCGGTGATTTACGACACCATGACGGTGGCCGAGAACCTGGGCTTTCCACTGCGCAACCGGCAAGTGCCTAAAGCCCAGATCAACAAGCGGGTTGGTGAGATTGCCGAGATTCTGGAAATGAGTGCGCAACTCAATCAGCGCGCGGCCAATCTGGCGGCCGATGAAAAGCAGAAGATTTCGCTCGGCCGCGGCCTGGTGCGCCCGGACGTGTCAGCAGTGTTGTTTGATGAGCCGCTCACCGTGATTGACCCGCACCTCAAGTGGCAACTGCGGCGCAAGATCAAGCAGATTCACCATGATCTCAAGCTGACCATGATCTACGTTACCCACGATCAGGTCGAGGCGCTCACTTTTGCAGAGCAGGTTGTGGTGATGACACGGGGCAAAGCGGTCCAAATGGGGTCGGCGGCGCAATTGTTTGAGCGCCCCAGCCATACTTTTGTCGGGCACTTCATTGGCTCGCCTGGCATGAATTTTCTAAGCGCGCAAGTGAACCAGAACGGACTACAACTGGGCACGACGCTGCTGGCCCAGGCAGCCGGGCAGTCCTTGCCGTCGGGTGAACTCAAGCTCGGCGTGCGGCCCGAGTATGTGGCGCGGGTGGCAGCCGATACGGCGGGTGCCCTGCCAATGACCGTGACACAGGTGCAGGATGTTGGCACGCACGTCATGCTCAGTGCCAGTTTTTCCGGTCAGATCGTCAAAGCCCGTTTGGCCTCGGACGCAGCCAGGTTGACCCTTGGCGAGTCAATCTGGCTACAGGTCATGACTGAGCACACCTGCTTCTATAAGAATGAGGAGATCGTCGCATGAGTACGACCGTCAAACCTGTCAACCAGAAGGCCTGGTTCCTGATTTTGCCGGTGCTGCTGTGCGTGGCTTTTTCGGCCATTCTGCCGCTCATGACGGTGGTCAATTATTCGGTGCAGGACATCATTTCGCCCGAGCGCCGCGTATTTGTTGGCACCGAATGGTTCGCCGCCATCATGCGTGACGAAGAGCTGCACGGCGCCTTGCTGCGGCAGCTCACGTTTTCTTTTTCGGTGCTGGCGGTCGAGTTGCCGCTGGGCATTATGCTGGCGCTGTCCATGCCGGCACAAGGATGGAAGGCGTCGGCCGTGCTGGTGATCGTGTCCCTCTCCTTGTTGATTCCGTGGAACGTGGTGGGCACCATCTGGCAGATCTTTGGCCGCACCGACATTGGCCTCATGGGTGCCGCGCTACAGGGCCTGGGCATCGAATACAGCTACACCGGCAACGCGACGCACGCCTGGCTCACTGTGCTGCTGATGGATGTCTGGCACTGGACACCACTGGTCGGCCTGCTCGGGTATGCCGGACTGCGCTCGATTCCGGATGCCTACTACCAGGCTGCCAGCATTGATGGGGCCAGCAAATTTGCCGTGTTCTGGTACGTGCAGTTGCCCAAGATGCGCGGCGTCCTGATGATTGCCGTGCTGCTGCGCTTTATGGACAGCTTCATGATTTACACCGAGCCGTTCGTGCTGACCGGCGGCGGTCCCGGCAACTCCACCACCTTTCTGTCGCAGTTTCTGACGATTAAGGCGGTCGGGCAGTTCGACGTCGGGCCAGCGGCGGCCTTCTCGCTGATCTATTTTCTGATCATTCTGCTGCTGAGTTTCATCTTGTACAACTGGATGCAGCGTGTCGGCACGCAAGCCAAGGAGGGCGAACATGAATAAGCCCGGCTTTCAGAAGCGCACGCTGTTTCTGCTCTTTTACATTGTGTTTGCCTTGTTGCCGGTGTACTGGATGATCAATATGTCTTTGAAGACCAATGAAGACATCCTGTCGAGCTTTTCCTTGTTGCCGCAGCACTTCACCTGGGCCAACTACAAGACCATTTTGACCGATCCGTCCTGGTACTCCGGTTATATCAACAGCCTGATCTATGTTGGCATCAATACCGTCATTTCGATTGTCGTGGCCTTGCCGGCTGCCTACGCTTTTTCCCGCTACAGTTTTCTTGGCGACAAGCATGTGTTCTTTTGGTTGCTGACCAACCGCATGACTCCGCCTGCCGTGTTTTTGTTGCCGTTTTTCCAGCTTTACTCAACGGTTGGTTTGCTTGACACGCACCTGGCCGTCGCTATGGCGCACTTGTTGTTCAACGTGCCGCTGGCAGTCTGGATTCTGGAAGGCTTCATGAGCGGCATCCCGCGAGAAATTGACGAAACCGCGTACATCGACGGCTACTCCTTCTCGACATTTTTCGTCAAGATTTTTCTGCCCCTGATCAAGGCTGGGGTCGGCGTTGCGGCCTTCTTCTGCTTCATGTTCAGTTGGGTTGAACTGCTGCTGGCGCGCACGCTGACCAGTGTCAACGCAAAACCGATTGTCGCCATCATGACGCGCACCGTGTCCGCCGCCGGCATGGATTGGGCCACGCTGGCCGCCGCCGGTGTGTTAACCATTGTTCCGGGCGCCATCGTGATCTGGTTTGTGCGCAACTACATCGCCAAAGGTTTTGCGATGGGACGAGTATGAAACCTTGTGGGACAGACCGCAGTTACGCGAAGCGAACCAGTTCTGTCCCCAACATTTTGTCGGATGTTGGATGTTTACCTTGTGGGACAGACCGCAGCTACGCGAAGGAGTCTTGAATGTTTGAATGGATGGCCTGGACGACGCCGGTTGCTGTTTTTTTTAGCTGCATTGCGCTCATGCTGATTGGTATGACGCTGTGGGAACTGAAATCGCCGACGACGCTGCGCCGGGGTTTTTTGCCAATTGCGACCACCCGCGGTGACCGTTTGTTCATCGGCCTGCTAAGCGCCGCCTATGTCAATCTGGCTTTCGTCGGCATCACGGGCAAATTGGTGATCTGGATGGGGCTTGAGTCAGAGCCCTCGATCTGGTTCAGTTTTGTGGCATCAATGGTCCTGTTGGCGCTGATTATGCGTAAGGGTTGAAGAAAAGAGGATCGGCTTGTTGTCCCCTGGAGCCGAAGCAGCCTTTGAATCAGGGGCGTATACAACTGAGGAGTTTCATTATGAAGTTGCGATATAGCGCATTGGCAGTGGCTGTCGCCTGCTGCGCGATGTCCAGTCAAGGTTGGGCCGACGAGGCGGCAGCCAAGAAGTGGATTGACAGTGAGTTCCAGCCTTCCACCTTGTCAAAGGACAAGCAGGCCATTGAGATGAAATGGTTTATTGATGCGGCCAAGAAGCTGCAAGCCAAGGGCGTGAAAGAAATTGCCGTAGTGTCGGAGACCATCACGACGCATGAATACGAGTCCAAGACGCTGGCCAAAGCGTTCACGGAAATCACCGGCATCACCGTCAAGCACGACATCATCCAGGAAGGTGATGTGGTCGAGAAGCTACAGACCTCCATGCAGTCGGGCAAGTCAATTTATGATGGGTGGATTTCTGATTCGGACCTGATCGGCACTCACTACCGTTACGGCAAGATCCTGAATCTGACCGACTACATGACAGGCGCGGGCAAGGATTACACCAATCCCGGCCTGGATCTGAAAGACTACATTGGTACCAGCTTCACCACAGCCCCCGACAAGAAAATGTACCAGTTGCCTGACCAGCAGTTTGCCAACCTGTACTGGTTCCGCGCCGACTTGTTTGCGCGTCAGGACCTGAAAGACAAGTTCAAAGCCAAATTTGGCTATGAGTTGGGGGTACCGCTGAACTGGAGCGCCTACGAGGACATTGCCGCGTTCTTCAGTGAAGATGTCAAGACCATTGACGGCAAGCCGATCTATGGGCACATGGATTACGGCAAAAAAGACCCTTCGTTAGGCTGGCGCTTCACCGACGCCTGGTTGTCAATGGCGGGCACCGCCGACAAGGGCATCCCGAACGGCATGCCGGTGGATGAGTGGGGCATTCGTGTGGCCGCCGACAAGTGCACGCCCGTGGGGGCGTCGGTTTCTCGCGGTGGCGCTGCCAACTCGCCAGCTGCCGTCTATGCACTGACAAAGTACGTGGACTGGATGAAGAAGTATGCGCCCAAGGAAGCCTCGGGCATGACCTTTGGCGAGTCCGGTCCGGTGCCAGCGCAAGGCCAGATTGCCCAGCAAATCTTTTGGTACACCGCCTTTACCGCTGACATGATCAAGCCGGGCCTGCCGGTGGTCAATGCCGATGGCACACCGAAGTGGCGCATGGCCCCCGGCCCGAACGGCCCGTACTGGAAACAGGGAATGCAAAACGGCTACCAGGACGTTGGTTCATGGACTTTCTTCAAGGACCACGACGCCAACAAGACGGCAGCGGCATGGTTGTACGCACAATTTGTGACAGCCAAGACGGTGTCTCTCAAGAAGACGATCGTCGGTCTGACACCGATTCGCGAGTCTGACATCCAAAGCAAGGCGATGACCGACATGGCGCCCAAGCTCGGCGGTCTGGTGGAGTTCTATCGCAGTCCGGCTCGGGTCGCCTGGACACCCACCGGCACCAACGTGCCGGACTATCCAAAGCTGGCCCAACTTTGGTGGAAGAACGTTGCTGTGGCCGTCACCGGCGAGAAGACACCACAGCAAGCCATGGACAACCTGGCCGAAGAGATGGATCAAGTGATGGCACGGCTGGAGCGCGCAGGCATGGCCAAATGCGCGCCCAAGCTCAACCCGAAGCAGGACCCCAACAAGTGGCTGAGCGACAAGGGCGCGCCCTGGAAGCTATTGGCCAACGAAAAGCCAAAGGGTGAAACCATTGCTTATGACACGCTCTTGAACGCGTGGAAAGCCGGCAAGGTTCGCTAACCGGGTGCGTTGAGGATTTCAATGCACCAGACACTGGCCGTGTGCGCACGCTAGCGACACGGCCTTTCTGTTTTAGCTTTTACTCAGCCGATCCCAATCTATGGCCTCGCCAACGCAGCCGCTATTGACCCATCGCGCCGACCTGCTGACGCGCCTGGCCGAGCCACGTCAATATGACATCGCCATTGTGGGCGGTGGTGCCACGGGCCTGGGCGTGGCGCTGGACGCTGCGGCACGCGGCTTTAGCGTGGTGCTGGTGGAGTCGCATGATTTTGCCAAGGGTACTTCTTCACGCGCCACGAAATTGGTGCATGGCGGCGTGCGTTATCTGGCCCAGGGCAACATTGGCCTGGTGCGCGAGGCGCTGCGCGAACGCAGCACCCTGTTGGCGAACGCGCCCTATCTGGCGCAGCCGCTGGCCTTTGTCATGCCCGCCTTCCAGTGGTGGGAGAGGCCGTTTTATGGCATTGGCTTGACGCTGTACGACGCCTTGGCCGGCAAGGCCGGGCTGGGGCGAACCGAATTTTTAAGTCGCGCCAAGACCCTGGCCTTGTTGCCAGCGGCACAGCCGCAGGATCTCAAGGGTGGCATCAAATACTGGGATGGTCAATTCAACGACGCCCGCCTGGCACTGGCCCTTGCGCGCACGGCCGCTGCACGCGGCGCGCTGCTGCTGAACTACTGCCGTGCTACTGATTTGTTCTATGCGGGCGGCAAGGTCGCTGGCTTGCTGTGTGAGGACACGCTCAGCGGCAAACCCTACCGGGTGGCGTCACGCTGTGTCGTCAACGCCGCTGGCGTTTGGGTCGATGAACTGCGGCAAAAGGACGGTGCGGCCAATAGCACCGATGGCCGCCGGCCGACCAAGCCCATGGTGGCGCCCAGTCAGGGCGTGCATATCGTCGTTGATCGGGAGTTTCTGGGTGGCGAGACGGCCCTGATGGTGCCCAAGACAGCGGATGGCCGTGTTTTGTTCGCCGTGCCGTGGTTGGGTAAACTCATCCTGGGCACCACCGACACGCCGCGCCACGACCTGGCGCGCGAGCCGCTGGCCTTCGAGGAAGAAGTTGAGTTCATTCTGACCGAGTCCGCGCGCTACCTGCGCCGCGCGCCCACGCGCGCCGATGTCAGGAGCATCTGGGTCGGCCTGCGCCCGCTGGTCAAGCCGCCCGATGACGAGGGCGACAACACCAAGGGCCTGAGCCGAGAGCACACGGTGTTGGTCAGCCGCAGCGGTCTGGTCACGGTAACTGGCGGCAAATGGACCACTTATCGTGCCATGGCTGAAGACGTGCTGGGCGAGTGCGCGCAAAGATCCCTGATCGAAAAAAGAGCGTCCGGCGTGACGCTTGATTTGAAGCTGATTGGCGCCGAAGGTGCGACCAGCGCGGTGCATGCGCTGCACCAGCCGCCGGGTCTGCATTCCTACGGCAGTGAGCAGCCCTTGTTGGAGCAACTGGAGGGTGCGCAGGTCAACTTGTGTGCGGGCCTGAGCGAAGCGATGGTGCGTTTTGCCGCGCGCTACGAGTACGCGGTGACGGTAGAGGACATGCTGGCGCGGCGCTCGCGCCTGCTGTTTCTCGATGCTCGCCTGGCCAGCAGCTTGGCCGAGCCGGTCGGTGCCATCCTGCGCCAGGAAACCGGACTCGATCCGCACATCGACGCCTTTACCGATTTGGCCCGGCAGTATCTGTATCTGCCCCAATAGTGCTATTTTTTATATAGCTTGTTGCGCAATATTGACGGGCGATACAGGCATATTTGTTATATATTGATGTTGAACGCCTATTGCGCCGGAGGCAGTCGAAAGGCGTGCTAGCTACCCGTCCGGGAACAAGATTCGGCTCGCTTTTCGTATGATGCGAGAATCATCCCAAATGGAGCATCAGCAGCGATTCAAAATCCGATGGGTGGGCATTCCTGTCTTGATTCTTTTTGCGTTCTTTGTTTGGACCACCGACAAAGTCACACTTCAGGGCGAACGCACCATCTATACCGTGAATTGTCTCAATGGTCATTGGGACGGCCATCGCTGCAGCGGTGATATCAGCACTGGACCGCGCTTTCGGTATCGGGCGCTAAAGGCCCGTGGTGAGGTCCTTTTCTGGGTTCTGGGCACACCGGAGCCTTCGTCAAAACTGACTGACTGCAAGATTCAGGATGGACGTAACTGGATTTGCCCGGCAAGCGCCGATGCCCCAAAGTCTTTGACCTTGGCACTGTCGCAAGGGGAACCGGTTCGCCACCCGGCCTGGCCGACGCGCCCTTTTCATTCGACATCGAAAGTTGGCTGGCTGCTGCTCAAGTACGGGTTCAGATTTTGGCCAACGATTGATTGATGGCCGCATTGATCGGCGCGAGGGCGTTGAGGCTGCTTGAGGCGGCAATGAGACGTGACGAAGTGCTCGAACCGCTTGCCGCGCTTGGTCCGCCAGGCAAGCGCCGCGCCCTATACTGACAAGCAACTGTCCCAGCCCTAGACCTCCATGGACCAACTTTCCACGCGGCCAACTGACCCCGTCCACACCCAGGTGCTGGGTGCCTGCCCGCACGACTGCCCCGACACCTGCTCGATGCTGACCACGGTAGTCGACGGTGTCGCCATCAAGGTGCAAGGCAACCCCAATCATCCGCACACAGATGGCGCGCTGTGCACCAAGGTCTCACGTTACCCCGAGCGCACCTATCACCCGCAGCGCATCCTGCATCCGCTCAAACGTGTCGGGCCCAAAGGAGCGGGTCAATTCGAGCGCGTGAGCTGGGAGGTGGCACTGCAAGACATTGCGAGGCGACTCAAAGCCATTGCCGCGACAGGCCCCGCAGCGGCGCAAGCCATCGTGCCCTACAGCTATGCCGGCACCATGGGCTTGGTGCAAAGCGAGAGCATGGCGGCACGTTTTTTCCACAAACTGGGCGCCTCGCTGCTGGACCGTACGATCTGCGCCAGCGCCGGGGGCGAGGCACTGGTGCAGACACTGGGCGGCAAGGTCGGCATGCGGCTGGAATTTTTCGCCGAATCAAAACTGCTCCTGATCTGGGGCAGCAATTCAGTCGGCAGCAACCTGCACTTCTGGCGCTACGCGCAGATCGCGAAGCGCAATGGCGCGCGGCTGATTTGCATTGATCCGCGGCGCACTGAGACGGCGGACAAGTGCCATGAACACATCGCGCTGCTGCCCGGCACGGACGGCGCGCTGGCACTCGCGCTGATGCACGAGCTGGTCGTCAATGACTGGCTCGATCACGATTACCTGGTCTGCTACACGCTGGGATGGGAACTGCTGCGCGAGCGGGCCCTACTCTGGCCGCCCGAGCGCGCCGCGCTGGTGTGTGGCATCGACGCCGGGCAAATTCGGGCGCTGGCACGCGACTACGGTGCCTGCGCAGGCAGTGGCGAACCCGCCGCCATCCGCATGAACTACGGCGTGCAGCGCGTGCATGGCGGCGCCAATGCGGTGCGGCTGATCGCCTCGCTGCCCGCGCTCATCGGTGCCTGGCGCCATCGTGCCGGTGGCGTGCTGCTGTCGAGTTCGGGCACTTTTCCGGTGCAGAAAGCCGCGCTGCAACGGCCTGATTTGCTGGGCACCCGCATGCCGCGCACGCTTAACATGAGCACCCTTGGCGATGATCTTTTGCGCCCCGCCAGCCCCGCATTTGGCCCGGCCATTCAGGCGCTGCTGGTCTATGACAGCAACCCGGTGGCGATTGCGCCCGAGTCGGCCAAAGTGGTGCAGGGCTTCAGCCGCGACGATCTGTTTACCGTGGTGCTGGAGCATTTTCAGACCGACACGGCTGACTATGCCGATTACATCTTGCCGGCCACCACGCAGCTCGAACATTGGGATGTGCACCTGAGCTACGGCCACACCGACGTGCTGCTCAACCGGCCGGCCATTGCGCCTTTGGGAGAAGCCAAACCCAATGCGCAGATATTTCGCGAGCTGGCCGCGCAGATGGGCTTTACCGAGCCGTGTTTCGCCGACGATGACCTGGCCCTGTGCCGCATGGCGTATGGCGCTGCGGTCGATTTTGACGAGCTGCTGGGGCACGGCTTTAGCACGCTGGAGACAGCCGAGGCGCCGTTCGCCCAAGGCAATTTTCCGACCCACTCGGGGAAGTGCGAGTTCTTCAGCGCACGACTGGCCGCACTGGGCCACGACGGCCTGCCCGACCATGTGCCCAATCATGAAGCGTTCAACACCTCAACGCTTTACCCCTTGGCCATGATCTCGCCGCCAGCACGCAATTTTCTCAATTCCAGTTTTGTCAACGTGACGAGCTTGCAGGCCATGGAGCGCGAGCCGCTGCTGGAAATGCACGCCAGCGACGCCGCCGCCCGCGGCATTGCCAGCGGCGACACGGTGCGCGTCTTCAATCAGCGCGGCGTCTATCGCTGCAAAGCAGAAATATCGCGGCGCGCGCGCCCGGGCGTGGTCAATGGCCTGGGCGTCTGGTGGCGCAAGCTCGGACTTGACGGCACCAATGTGAATCAGGTGACAAGCCAGAACCTGACCGACTTGGGTGGCGGTCCGACGTTTTACGACTGCCTGGTGCAGGTGGCAAGGCAGGCGCAGCAAGCCTGAAGCAAAGTGGGTCCGTACCCTATGCAAAATTGGGCTGTAGCCCCCGCCGTTACTTCGGTAGGCGCTATTGTTTTTAGAAAAGTTATTCTTAACGAATTCCGCGTTCCGCCTGGCCGAGCATTTCCTTGGTCACCAGGGTGATGCCCGAGTCGGTCACGCGAAAGCGCTTTTTGTCAGCCACCGGGTCCACGCCAATCACCGTGCCCGCAGGCAAGTTGCAGTCTTTATCGACGATGCATTTCTGCAACACACAGTGGCGCCCGACCTGCACATTGGGCAGCACCAACGAATCTTGCACTTTGGCATAACTGTGCACATGCACGCCGCTGAACAACATGGAGCGACAGACCGTGGCACCACTGATGATGCAGCCACCCGAGACCATCGAGTCCACCGCCTTACCCTGGCGCGTGGCGTCATTGAACACAAACTTGGCGGGTGGGGTCTGCGGCTGCCAGGTCCAGATGGGCCAGTTTTCCCAATACAAATTGAGATCCGGCGTGACCTGCACCAAGTCCATGTTGGCGGCCCAATAGGCGTCAAGCGTACCGACGTCGCGCCAGTAAGCGGGCTTGCCCGGCTCGGTGGCGCAACTGTCGGCAAAATTCTGCGCGAAGCTGCGGTAGCGCTGCACACAATGCGGAATGATGTCCTTGCCGAAATCGTGACTTGATTTGGGGTCATCCGCGTCGCGCAGCAGCTGCTCGTAGAGAAAATTGGCGTTGAAGACGTAAATGCCCATGCTGGCCAGCGCTTTGTCAGGTGCGCCGGGCATGGGCTGGGGCTGGGCTGGCTTCTCGGCGAAATCGAGAATCCGGCTTTCAGCGTCCACCGCCATCACGCCAAAACTGCTGGCCTGCGCCAGCGGCACCTCAATGCACGCCACCGTCAGGTCGGCCTGGCGCGACACATGCGCGGCCAGCACGCGGCCGTAGTCCATGCGGTAAATGTGGTCGCCCGACAAGATCAGCACGTAATCCGGCTTCGCATGGCGAATCTCACGCAGGTTCTGGAACACCGCATCGGCCGTGCCCTGGTACCAATGTTCTTCAGTGGACTGCTGCTGCGCAGGCATGATCTCGATGAATTCATCGAGTCGACCATCGAGAAAACTCCAGCCCTGCTGCACATGCCGGATCAGACTTTGCGCCTTGTACTGCGTGGCCACACCGACGCGCCGCACACCGGAGTTGACGCAGTTGGAAAGCGTGAAGTCAATGATGCGAAATTTGCCACCAAACGGCACCGCCGGCTTGGCGCGAAAGTTGGTCAACTCATGCAGGCGGCTGCCCCGGCCACCCGCCAGAATCAGCGCAAAGGTGTTGCGTGTGAGCTGGCTGACAAAACGCGGGTCGTGCCCACTGTGTTCGCCCCCACCGGCTTGCCCATTGATTCCCATGATCGCACCCCATGCAGTCATCTACCGAGCCGACGAACCAGGCCCGCCGCTCTCAGGCACGCGCAGTGCCAAAGCCCTCAGGCATTTGAACCGCTACCACCTCACCGCGTGCAGTAGCAAGTCCTGCGACGTAGACAGTAGAACCGATAAGCACTTTGCGCCCCTTGATCTGGATCACATGACTGCGAATTTCCAGTGTTGCGGCAAGCGGCGTGGGCTTGAGGTAGTCAACATGCAGCGAGCCAGTGACAAAGCGAAAAGCCGACAAGGTGTCCATGGCGCGGCTCTCTTGCCGGTACATGGCTGCAGCCGCCGTGCCGGTGCTGTGACAGTCAATCAGCGAGGCGATCAGGCCGCCGTAGGTAAAGCCGGGAATGGCCGTGTGAAAAGGCTCGGGCGTAAAGCGGGTTTTCCGGGTAATAGTCCTGAAAAGCTTTCATCATGGAAACATCCTGTTAAATATATAATTGGCAACTGATATTTTAAGGAGTGAACATGAATTATTTTGACCATAGCGGGTTGGTTAAGGAAATAAACGAGGGCTTGGCGCCGTTGCGTAAAACGCAATCGGAGGTGATGCAGGGGTTTGGACAGATGGCACGTGCGGCCATGACCGAAGGCGTCGTAAGCGCCAAGACCAAGGAACTAATCGCCTTGGCCATTGGCGTGACGCAACATTGCTCGGGTTGCATAGGCTTTCACGTCAAGGCCTTACACAAACTCAATTGCAGCCGGGCGGAGCTGGAAGAAATGCTGAGCGTGTGTGTTTACATGGGCGGTGGCCCGGCGCTGATGCTGGCTGCCGAGGCGCTCAAGGCCTGGGAGAGCATGGCTCCAGCGCCCCACGCTCCTACCTGACAAAACCCTGGTTTTAATTTTTCATAAAATTTAAGACATCAGCAACTAGTGATATGAATAATCAGCGAATATCCCCAATGAAAAAACAGACTCTTGTCAGCGCCTTATGCGGCCTTTTCGTCGCCGCCGCGCAGGCTGCGATCATCAACATCGACAACGCAGAACTGTCGCGCCTGGCCGCCAGTGGCGTGGCCGTGGTGGACATCCGCACCGAACCGGAATGGAAGGCAACCGGCGTCATCCCAGGCAGCAAGCTGCTGACCTTTGTTGACGAAAAGGGTCGTGTTGATTCGGTCAACTGGTTGCAAAAGATCAAGTCAGTGGCCAGGCCGGAGCAGCCCATCATCTTGATTTGCCGCAGCGGCAATCGGTCCGTTGCGGCGACCGAGTTCCTGTCGCAGCAAGCGGGTTACCAGGCGGTTTACAACGCCCAGGGCGGTATGAATGCCTGGGTGAAAGAGGGCCGCTCGATCATTGCACCAAACATCAAGTAGCCGCAGCAGAAGCGGTCGCTTTCGTTCAACGGGGTAGCAACCTTTTTCGGGGAATAGGATGACGACAACACTGATAAGCGAAGAATTGGACTTGCTGCAATCGCTGGTCGACCTGACGCAACACCCGCGCGTCATCGAGTTGGGTTGTGGCGCCGCAGAGTTGTCACGCAAGCTGCTCAGTCAATATCCAGGCACCCACGTTGTGGCGCTGGAAGTCGATGAGCGCCAGCACGCCAAGAACCTGCTCAATCCAATGCTGGGTCTGCAATTCGTGCAAGCCGGTGCCCAGTCCATCCCCGGTTTGGCAGAACAATTCGACCTGGCCTTGATGCTCAAATCATTGCACCATGTGCCACCGGAGCAAATGGCCCAGGCCTTGGCGGAAGTGCACCGAGTGCTGCGCCCGGGCGGGCTGCTTTACGTCTCGGAGCCAGTGTTTGCGGGCGCGCTCAACGAAGTGATCCGTTTGTTCAATGACGAAGAGCAGGTGCGGGCCGCCGCCTTGCGCGCCGTGCAGCAAGCCGTGCAATCGAGGGTCTGGGAGCAGCTCAGCGAGACAGAGTTTGAGACGCCGGTGCATTACCGCGACTTTGCCGACTTCGAGCAACGCATGATCGGCGTGACCTATCTGACGCACCGCCCGGATGCTGCCGCTTTGCGAGCAGTACGCGCACGCTTTGAGCCGCACATGCGAGCCGATGGTGCACATTTTGTGCGACCCATGCGCGTGAACTTGCTGCGCAAGCGTGAAACGTCATAATTCCTTGTGACTGTTGCCAAGTCAGGAAGTTACCCGATCAAGCCACGCGCTTTCATCCGGTCGCAGCGGTTCATGCGCGGCGTCGGTAGCGTGATGCCCTTTTCTTTGGCGCGGGCCTCGATGGTTTGATGCTGCTCTTGCTGCACCAGTTTGCATTCGTCATAGGTCTTGACGGCACGCATTTTGACCTGGTAAGCGGTGCGCTCTTCCGGGGTCATCAGATTGGCAGCCGCCATAGCGGGGCCGCCACGGCCCATGTGGCCTGCGCCCGGTCCGCCGTTTTGCATGCCCATGCCACCCATGCCAGGTCCCCAACCCATGCCCGGGCCGGGCTGGGCCAGCACCGGCACCGCGATGACCGCGCCGATCAGTGCCATCGCGCTAATGATTTTGATGCGTGTCGTTTTCATGTTTGATTTCCTTGGTTGTTGAACAGAATCAGGGGACTGGCTTGGCCGTCAACCCTGAAAGCAATTGGAGCGCATCGATGTAAGCGCCGTGTTGCCCACCAGGACAGATTTGCATCGCTGCATTGCAGATCGGGCTTGCGTTACAGTGCGTTACGAAGCCGGCGCTGGCGCGCTGAAAATCGGCTTTCGAAAGCTACTTCGACGGTGGCGCTGACGGATCAAACACGATGGAAAAAACTGATTGCATTCTGATCGTCGATGACGACCCGGAAATCCGTCGCCTGCTGGTGGACTACTTGACGCGCAACGGCTATGAGGCGGTGGCCGCGCGCGACGGGCGCGAGATGGGGCAGGCGCTGGCGCGCCACGCGGTTGACCTGGTGGTGCTGGACCTGATGCTGCCCGACACCGACGGCCTGACGCTGTGCCGCGACCTGCGCGCCAAGTCCAACCTGCCGGTGCTGATGCTGACCGCGCGTGGCGAGGAAGCTGATCGCATCGTGGGCATCGAAATGGGCGCAGACGACTACCTGGTCAAGCCCTTCAACCCGCGCGAGCTGCTGGCCCGCATCAAGTCGATTTTGCGCCGCACGCGTGCGCTGCCGCCCAATTTGCGCCCGGAATCGGCGCGCTGCCTGGGTTTTGCCGGTTGGTGCCTGGACACTGCGGCACGCCTGCTGAGTGCACCCGATGGGGTGGTCACGCCGCTCTCGGGTGGCGAATACCGCCTGCTGCGCATCCTGCTGGATCATCCAAACCGGGTGCTCAACCGCGACCAGTTGACCGAAATGATCCACGGCCACGAGGCCGAGGCATACGACCGTGCGATTGACGTGCAGGTGAGCCGCTTGCGCCAGCGACTGCGCGACGACAGCCGTGAGCCAACACTCATCAAGACCGTGCGTGGCGAGGGCTACGTGCTGGCCGCAACGGTGGAGCGGCAAGCCACATGCGCTTGACGCTGCGCGCGCTGCCATCGAGCCTGTTCGCCCGCATGGCGCTGATCCTGCTGGCCGGTCTGCTGGTGGCCCAGCTCGCCAGCGTCTGGTTGCAGTGGGGCGAGCGCGCCAGCGTGGTGGCGCAAGCGCGCGGGCAGAATTTTGCCGACCGCATGGCCGAGGTGGTGCGCCTGCTTGAAGGCACCGCGCCAACGCAGCGCCAAGCAGCACTCGCCAAGCTGCCCTATGGCGATTTGCGCGTGAGCTTCATCAGTGCCGAGCAAGTCTCAAGCAACGCGCCACGTGGCGTCATGGGTGCCATGCTGGCGGCTCGTCTTGGCAGTCAGCGCGAGGTTCGCCCGCTCGGTATGGCGGGCCCCATGGGGATGCGACGGGGCAACCCGTCGCGCAGCTTGGACGTGCGCTTGCACGATGGTCAATGGGTCCGGTTCACCGGTGCGAGCGAGACCACCACCCCGGCTCTGCCCAGTGAGCTGATGCTCCGGTTACTGATCACCCTGTTGATCGTGATGGCGGTCGTGATGATCGCCGTGCGCCAGGCCACCCGGCCGCTGCAACAGCTCGCGCAGGCCGCCGACAGCTTTGGTCTGGATCTCGATGCGCCAGCGCTGGCTGAAACGGGCCCAACCGAGACACGTCGCGCGGCACAAGCCTTTAACCGGATGCAGGCCCGCATCAAGCGTCTGGTGGCGGAGCGTTCCCGCGCGCTGGCGGCGGTATCACATGACTTGCGCACACCGCTCACCCGCTTGCGACTGCGCACCGAACTGGTGGACGACGCCAAACTGCGTGACCAGATGGCCGCCGATCTGGATGCCATGGCGGCCATGATCGACGCCACGCTGGATTACCTGCGCGGCCTGCAGGCCAGTGAGGCACTGCGCCCGATTGACATCAATGCGCTGCTGTCGAGCATGAGCGAAGACGCGCTGGTGCTCGGGCGGCACATTGACATTGCGGGTGCCGCGTTGTTGCCTTACCACGCGCGCTTGTCGGCCTTGCGCCGTGCACTGCAAAACCTGATCGACAACGCCATCAAATACGGCTCCAGTGCCCATCTGCGTGTGCAAGATGACGAGCATGAACTGCGCATCATGGTCGAAGACGAAGGGCCGGGTATTGCACCCCAGGAACTGGCGCGCGTCACCGAACCCTACTACCGGCCCGATGCCTCGCGCAACAGCGCCACCGGTGGCGTCGGGCTTGGCCTGTCTATTGCCCGCGACATCGCCCTGCTGCACGGCGGTGAGCTGCTGCTGGCCAACCGCGCGCAAGGCGGCCTGTGTGCCACGCTCAAATTGCCGCGTGGCGCGGGGGCAAGCATTCAAATGCCGACCGAATGAACCCACTGCAGCAATTCTTGGGCGGATACCGCGCCCGAGCGACGGGCGACCTCTCGTCCGCCCTTGAAAATCAGCACCGTTGGAATGCTGCGGATTGAATACTGGGCACCCAGCGCCTGCTGCTCTTCGGTATTCACTTTGACCAGGCGTGCCTTGGAGCCCAGCATCAAACTGGCTTGCGCAAAGGCCGGTGCCATCGCCTTGCATGGGCCACACCATGGGGCCCAGAAATCGACGATGACAGCAATCCCGCTCTTTGTGATTTGGGCCTGCAGGCCGTTGGCATCGAGGCTCTTGGGCGCAGCTCCAAACAAAGCTTGGTGGCAGCGTCCGCAGTTGGCTTCTTGATCGTCGTGCAGCGCGGGAATGCGATTGGTGGTATTGCATTCAACACAAACGACGTGAACAGTTTCTGACATGGTGATCCTCCAGAAAGTCGGAGCAGCGGCCCTGCGGCACGCCACCCGGCAGTCTTGGCGCTCAGGCTTTGGAGTTCATCGGGCAAGTGTTCAAACCCAGCACGCTGTACAGCGGGCACATACCGATGGCACCGGTGACCAGGGGCACAATGCCAATCCAGCCCCAGACACCAATGATGCCGCTGAGCGTCAGGCCGATCAAGACCAGACCGGCAACGATGCGCAATATGCGGTCGACGCCGCCTTCGTTTGTTTTCATGAGGAGCTCCTGCAAAAAAATGTGATGGAGCCGGTATTGGACGCTTTTTTTGCAATCATGTGGCAAAGGCGCCGTGGCTCAGGTGTTTTGGAAACCACCTTCGACCTCGATCTTGCAGCAAACAGCACGGCACAGCGCCGGAATCCGATCATCGATGATGCGGTAATAGATTTGCACGCCGTCACGCCGTTTCCCCAGTACACCGGCCTGGTACAAGGTGCTCAAATGCTGCGACATATTGGGCTGCGTGGTGTTGATTTTGCTCAGCAAATAGCTCACGTTTTGCTCACCGTCACAAAGGCAGCTGATGATTTTTAAACGCATGGGTGCTGAAATGACACGAAACAATTCCGCCGCCAAATCAAAAACTGCATCAGGTCGGTCGAGTTCGGGATGACTGACTTTGACAGAACGTTTGCTGGTTCGATGCATGACCATGTTAGTTAAGACCTCGTCATAGACTTGACACAAATTCAAAAGGTGCCGGGCGCAGGCGCGCGGCCTTGCGTCGGGTGACCGTGCCGACATTGATGAAGCACACTGCCTGTTCGTCGGGCTGCAAGGCAAACAAGTTGCGCAAAGGTGTCGCGGTCATGGCTTGTCCACTGGTCAGGCCGCTGCCGAATGACAGACTGTGCGCACGCAGCAAGATGTTCTGAATGGCGCAGCCGAGAGAAACCAGGCGCTCCACCGCTGCAATGTCTGGGTCGCGCGGCCCGAGCCGCGCCACGGCAAGTGCCAGCCAGGGCGCGCGAAACGCTTTCTCGCGCGCCGCTGTAAGCTGCTGCTGAGTGGCGCTGGCGTCACGCTCGCGCAACGCCTGCCCAAATACGTCGGCCAGATCAGCGCGTCTGCCGTCTGGCACCAGCACAAAACGCCAGGGCGTCAGTTCACCATGGTCAGGAGCGGCTGCCGCAGCGGCAAACAATTGCTCGGTTTGCTGCGGCGAAGGGCCTGGGGCAAACAGGCGTTTTGGCAAAATGCTTTGCCGCGAGCCGATGAGGGCCTCGGCCAGCACTGACTCCTGGGTCGCCTCGACACGCATACGCGCGGACGCATCTGGCGCTGAAACAGCGCCAGCGGATTCAGGAGTTGGACTCATTCGTGTTCCCTCAAAAAAGCAGGTACGCAAACATTCTAGGGTTGAAGTATCGCGCAGACCTGAATCGGTCTGGCTGACCGGGTCAAAGTCCAGAGCCAAGTAAGATCAAGGCATGAGCCCAATTGAACCGATAGCCAGCGTGCCGACCCTCAGTGCGGCTGAATTCCTGAACCAGGATTGCTTTTGCCGCAGCCTGAACCTGAACCGCTTGCGTGAGCAGATTGAGCGCGACCCCAGCCTCAAGGGTCTGCTGCACAACATGACGCAGACACGACCGAACCTGTTTTCATCGACGGTGGTTTTTCTCAGCCTAGCGATGGAACAACAAATGACGGCGACGATAGCCGCCATTGAGCGGGTGCTTGCCTTGCCGGTTTGCCAGGCGCTGGCGCTGGCACGTGCGCCGGCGATTGCACAACACGCGTTCGGCCCGGTCGGTGCCTGTATGGGCTTTGATTTTCATCTGGGCCAGACTGGCGCGCAACTCATCGAGATCAACACCAATGCCGGCGGTGCCCTGCTCAATGTTGCCCTGGCGCGCGCCCAGGAGGCTTGCTGCGAAGCGATGGATTGGGCCTTCACCCCAAAAACCTCGCCTGACCGACTTGAGCAAACAATATTTGATATGTTTGCCAGCGAGTGGCGTCAACAGCGTGGCAGCGCCGCCTTGGGTAATGTGCTGATCGTCGATGAAAATCCGTCCGAACAATACCTGGCGCCCGAGTTTGAACTGTTTCGGCAACTATTCCTGCGCCACGGCGTGGCGGCCAGCATCGCCGATCCGTCGGCGCTGGAGTGGCATGACGGCAAGCTTTGGCACAACGCGACGGCGGTGGACCTGGTCTATAACCGCCTGACTGATTTTTACCTGATGGAGCCGAAACACCAGGCACTCAGAGACGCCTATCAGGCCGGCGCTGTGGTGCTCACACCGCACCCGCGCGCCCATGCCTTGTACGCTGACAAGCGCAACCTGATTGCGCTCAGCCACGACGATTTGCTGGCTACCTGGGGCGTGACAAAAGCCGACCGCGCAGTGCTCCAGGCGGGCGTGCCGCAGACGCAACTGGTGACGCCAGCGCGCGCCGACGAGCTCTGGGCCCAGCGCCGCCGGCTTTTTTTCAAGCCGGTGGCCAGCTACGGCGGCAAGGCCGCTTACCGTGGCGACAAGCTGACACGCCGGGTGTGGGGCGAGATTCTGGCGGGTGACTTTGTGGCGCAGGCGCTGGTGCCCCCCGGCCAGCGTCTGATTGAGGTCGATGGCGTGCGCACCGACCTCAAATTTGACATTCGCGCCTACACCTATGCCGGCCGGGTGCAACTTCTCGCCGCACGCATGTACGCGGGCCAGACCACCAACTTTCGCACCCAGGGTGGTGGTTTTGCACCGGTGATTGTGGTGCCAGCGCAAGCGTCGCTGGCGGGAGTGGGCTGATGTGCGGTATCTGTGGTGAGTTGCGCTTTGACGGGCTCAGGCCGGATCGGGCGGCGCTCACACGCATGTCCGAAACACTGGCCCGGCGCGGCCCCGACAGTGAAGGCAGCTATATTGATGGGCCACTGGCTTTTGCGCACCGGCGGCTGTCCATCATCGATTTGTCGAGTCACGCCAATCAACCGATGGTGGATGCAAAGCTGCAGTTGGCACTGGTCTTTAATGGCACCATTTACAACTACCGCGAGTTGCGCACCGAATTGCTGGCCTTGGGCTATGCATTTTTTTCGGAAGGCGACAGCGAGGTCATTTTGAAGGCTTATCGCGCCTGGGGCGAAGATTGTGTCAAGCGTTTCATTGGCATGTTTGCCTTTGCCATCTGGGACCAGCGCTGTGCCCAGCTTGTTTTGGCGCGCGATCGCTTCGGCATCAAGCCCTTGTACCTGACGCAGGACCGGCAGCGACTGCGTTTCGCCTCCAGCCTGCCCGCCTTGCTGGCGGCGGGCGGGGTTGACACGAGGCTGGATGCAGTGGCTCTGCACCACCATTTCACGCTGCATACGGTCGTGCCGGCACCGCGCACGGTGCTGCAAGGGGTGCGCAAGTTGCCACCCGCCAGCACCATGCGTCTGGACATGGATGCGAGTATCAAACAACAGGTCTATTGGACACTTGATGCCACGCGACCGGCGCAGCCCCTGCTGGAGGCCGACTGGCTGGCGGCCACGCGTGCCGCCCTGGTGCGGGCGGTAGAACGCAGACGGCTGGCGGCCGATGTGCCGGTTGGCGTATTGCTCTCGGGCGGGCTCGACTCAAGCCTGCTGGTGGGCCTGCTGGCCGATCATGTGCCGGATTTGCGCACCTTTTCCATCGGTTTTGAAGACCTCGGCGCAGGGGCCGAGAAGGCTGACGAGTTTGAATACTCGGACCAGATTGCGCAGCATTTCAAGACCCGCCATCAGCAATACAAGATCCCCAACCGGGAAGTGCTGGCCCGCCTGCCCGAAGCGGTGGCGGCCATGACAGAGCCGATGGTCAGCCACGATGTGATTGCCTTTTATCTGCTGAGCGAACGCGTCTCCAGAGAGGTCAAAGTCGTGCTCTCGGGCCAGGGTGCCGACGAGGTTTTTGGCGGCTATTTCTGGTACCCAAAAATGGATGCTGAAACGGGCTCAGCGCTGGATCGCTTTAGCCGACACTACTTCGACCGCGACCACGCCGAATACCTGCAGATGATGGCACCGCCATGGCACGTGGGCGATGTCACCGGTGAGTTGGTGGCGCGTGAGCTGAGCCGGGCGCAGGCCGACACGTTTCTCGATCAGGTTTGGCGCTTTGATGCCACCACGCTGATCGTTGATGATCCGGTCAAGCGCGTGGACAACATGCCCATGGACTGGGGCCTAGAAGTGCGCGTGCCGTTTTTGGATCAGGAACTGGTCGAGCTGGCGTCCCACATGCCGCCGGAACTCAAGCTGCGCAGCGGCGGCAAGTTTCCGCTGAAAGCGGTCGCGCGCGGGCTCATTCCTGACGCCGTGATTGACCGACCGAAAGGCTATTTTCCGGTCCCAGCGCTCAAATACGTGCGCGGCGAATTTCTGGAACTGATGCGCAGCATTTTGCTGTCGGAGGCCTGCCTGCAGCGTGGCCTTTACCAACGAGCGTACGTCGACAAACTGCTGGCCGCGCCGGAAGCCCCAGAGCACTTTACCCGCATCAACGGCAGCAAACTGTGGCACCTGGCACTGTTCGAGTGGTGGCTGCAGATTCACGTCGATGGCCTGCCCGCCAGCGCTCACTGAAGCTTCGGAAAAGCTCGCCTCACGTCAGGCTCAGTCCTTGAACACCGCCGCGCGCTTGCCCTGGTTGGCGAGCATGGCTTCCTGCAAGTCACGGCTCATCAGCATGGCCGCGTTCCAGGTGGCAATGTAGTTCAGACCGTCGGCCACCGAGTGGTCGCGCGCATAGTTGATCATCTCCTTGATGCCGCGCACGGACAGCGGTGATTTGGCGGCGATGCCAGCGGCAATTTCCTGCACGCCCGCATGCAATGCCGTGCGCGATTCAAACACCCGGTTCACCAGGTGAATGTCAAGCGCTTCCGGGGCTGCCAGGCGGCGCCCGGTAAAGGCCAGTTCGCGCGCCATGCCTTCACCAACCAGGCGCGGCAGGCGCTGCAAGGTACCTACATCGGCCACCATGCCAATGTCGATTTCCTTGATCGTGAAGTAGGCATCGGCGGTGCAATAACGCATGTCGGCGCAGGCGATGAGGTCAATGCCGCCGCCGACGCAGGCACCATGGATGGCGGCCAGCACCGGCTTGCGGCAGCGCTCCAGGCTGGTCAAAGTGTTTTGCAGGTCCAGAATTACCCGGCGCAGCGCTTCACGGGTGCGGCCATCGCAGTCGTTCTGGATCTGTGGCCCCAGGCCCATCATCATCTGCAGATCGATGCCGGCACAAAAGAGCTTGCCCTCGCCCGCCAGAATCGCCACGCGGGCTTCGGGTGTGGCATCGACCCAATCAAAGGCCTGCCGAATTTCCTGCCACATGGTGGCGTTTATGGCGTTGGCCTTGTCCGCGCGGTTCAGGCACACGGTAGCAATGTGGTTTTCGAGCGTGACGCTCAGGGTTTGGTAGGTCATGGCAGGCATCATCGGATGTGCAGAGTTAATCTTGTCTGGCTGGCGAGGCCTGGAAGGCGGGCAGATAAGCCGCCAGACGCTGGCCCATTTCCGCACCCAGCGCCTGCAGGCCGCTCAGGGGGCGCACCATGACTTCAAAGTCAACGATTTTGCCGTCCGCATCAAACTCGATCAAATCAATTCCCTTGAGCTGCTTGTCTCCCACCCGGGCACTGAACTCCAACACGACGCTGTAGCCATCGGCGCTGGCAAACTGACGGTGGTATTTGAAATCGCTGAACACCCCCATCACGGTGTTCAGAATGAGCGACACAGCCTGCGCGCTGGCATACGGCTTGTGCGCCATGGGTGAATGAAACACCGCTTGCGGGTGCAGCAGCGTGCCCAGTTGGCTCAGATCGGCACTGGCCACCATGGCATGCCATTGTTGCAGGCTGGCGGCGCTGCTGGCTTGCAGCTTTTGCTCAAGATTCATGACAGGAGGTCCTCTTTTTCAAAAAATCCAGACGCTTAATCACCGAAGCAGATGCCCAGATCCCGCCCGGTCTGTAGCGTATCACTATCAAGTGGGACGCCTTTCATGCGACCGGCGACCTCCTCCAAGGCTACATGGTCAACACCAGTAGTGCCCAGCGCCACCATGATGCCGGACTGTCCTTCGTCCAGGGCGCGCACAGCGGCGGCACCAAAGCGCAAAGCCGCCAGCCGGTCAAAAGCGGTTGGACTGCCGCCGCGCAGCAGGTGTCCCAGCACCACCACGCGCGTATCCTTGCCAGTGCGCTCCTGCAGGGCGTGGCCGACTCGCTCGCCAATGCCCCCCAGCCGTTCCGCGTGGCCGGCGTCGGCCGGCGCCACCAACTCGCGTTGCCCATCGCTGGGCTGCGCCCCTTCGGCCACCAGCACGATCGAATACAAGCGCCCCTCGGCGTCGCGCGAGCGAATCTTGGCCGCAACTTTCTCCAGATCAAAACCAATCTCCGGGATCAGAATCGCGTGTGCATTGCCAGCAATGCCCGAGTGCAGTGCGATCCAGCCTGCATAACGCCCCATCACCTCCACCACCATCACGCGCTGGTGGCTCTCGGCGGTGCTATGCAGGCGGTCGAGACATTCGGTCGCAAAGGTGACTGCCGAGTCAAAACCAAAGGTGGTGTAGGTCTTGTCCAGGTCGTTGTCAATGGTCTTTGGCACACCCACCACGCGCAATCCTTTTTGATGCAGGGCGTTGGCTATGGTCAGCGAGCCGTCTCCGCCAATTGACACCAGTGCATCAATCTCATGCGTCGCGAAGTAGGCCAGAATCTCATCCGAGCGATCGACTTCGCGCAGGCTGCCGTCAGGCATGGTGACCGGGAATCGCAGCGGATTGCCCTTGTTGGTGGTGCCCAAAATGGTGCCGCCCAAATGCCCGATGCCGCGCACGCGGTCGCGCGTAAGCCGCTGCACACCGCCCTGTGCATAGCGTTCAGGAAAGAGAATGCCGTTGAATCCATCCCGGATACCGTAGCACTCCCAATCCCGGTTGTCAGCGGCGATCAACACGGATTGGATAACGGCATTCAGGCCCGGCGCGTCACCGCCCCCGGTACAAACCGCAATGCGCCGAATTGAGCGGGTCATAAACAACTCCTGATGAAAACAGTCGAGGACCGAAGCATACGCCCGCATCAGGCCATGCGACTCGCGTGGCTGTACCGAAATACGAAGACTCCAGAACGGAAATGAGCAACGGTTTGGTGGCCGCCGAAGAAAGTGCTTGACAAGCAGGAACAACCCCACCATAATAGCGAGCTTCGCTTGAAAAAGTACGAAGTATCTGCCTAACGAATGCCATGTGAGTGGTTCATATTGCAAACGACGGGCCCAAGACTGGCTGGAATCCATTTGCTTGTTTTGCCCCAGGGCAGGCGGCGTGATGTTTCTGGTGCAAGTTGGGAAGAATTGAAATGATCCAAGTTGAATCTCGATTAGAAGTTGCTGATAACACCGGCGCCAAGTCCGTCCTGTGCATCAAGGTGCTGGGTGGCTCCAAGCGTCGTTATGCCAGTGTTGGTGACGTCATCAAAGTCAGTATCAAGGAAGCTGCGCCGCGTGGTCGCGTCAAAAAAGGCGAGATCTATAGCGCAGTGGTGGTTCGTACCGCCAAGGGTATTCGTCGCGGTGACGGTTCGCTGGTCAAATTCGATGGCAACGCCGCAGTGTTGCTGAACGCCAAATTGGAGCCTATTGGCACCCGTATCTTCGGCCCGGTGACACGCGAGTTGCGCACCGAGAAATTCATGAAGATCGTGTCACTGGCTCCTGAAGTTTTGTAAGGACGCGCCATGAACAAGATTCGCAAAGGCGACGATATCATCGTGCTCACCGGGCGCGACAAAGGCAAACGCGGCAAAGTTACGCTGCGCCAGGACGACTCTCACGTGCTCGTTGAGGGTGTCAATCTGGTGAAAAAACACACCAAACCCAATCCCCTCAAGGGCGCCACGGGCGGTATCGTTGAAAAGGCCATGCCTATTCACCAATCTAACGTGGCCATCTTTAACGCCGCGACCGGCAAGTCTGATCGGGTTGGCATCAAACTGTTGGCCGATGGCAAGCGTGTACGCGTTTACAAGTCCAACGGCGAAGAAATCAAGGTGGCATGAACATGGCTCGTTTGCAACAACACTATCGCGAAAAATTAGCGCCGGAGTTGATGGCCAAATTTGGCTACAAGTCCCCGATGCAGGTCCCGCGGCTCACCAAAATCACCCTGAATATGGGTGTCAGCGAGGCAGTCGCCGACAAAAAAGTCATGGACCACGCAGTCAGCGACCTAAGCAAGATCGCCGGGCAAAAACCGGTTGTCACGATGTCAAAGAAAGCCATTGCTGGGTTCAAGATTCGTGAGAACCAGGCCATCGGTTGCATGGTCACCTTGCGCGGCGTACGGATGTTCGAGTTTCTCGACCGATTTGTGACGGTGGCTTTGCCGCGTGTGCGCGACTTCCGGGGTATTTCGGTACGCGCCTTTGACGGCCGTGGCAACTACAACATTGGCGTGAAAGAGCAGATCATTTTTCCTGAAATTGAATATGACAAGGTGGATGCCTTGCGCGGCCTCAATATCAGTATCACCACAACGGCAAAGACCGACGATGAGTGCAAGGCACTGCTCGCTGGCTTCCGTTTCCCCTTTAAAACTGAGGTGACCCGTGGCTAAGATGGCATTAATCGAGCGCGAGCTCAAGCGCGACAAGCTGGTCGCCAAATTCGCTAAGAAACACGCGGAGCTCAAGGCCGTTTCACGTGACCTCAAGCGCAGCGACGAAGAGCGTGCGGCGGCGCGCCTTGGTTTAGAAAAACTTCCGCGTAACGCCAACCCGACGCGCCAACGTAACCGTTGTGCCATCACGGGTCGCCCGCGTGGAACCTTCCAGCACTTCGGTTTGGCGCGTGCCAAGATTCGTGAAATGGCTTTTGCCGGGGAAATCCCTGGCATGACCAAGGCCAGCTGGTAAGCGGCAGGAGACATATATATGAGCATGAGTGATCCCATCGCCGACTTGTTGACACGCATTCGCAATGCCCAAATGGTGGCCAAATCCGCCGTTAGCATTCCTTCTTCCAAAGTGAAGGTGGCGATTGCCCAAGTGTTGAAAGACGAAGGCTATATTGACGATTTCAGGGTGAAAACCGAAGACGGCAAATCCGAGCTTGAAATTGTCCTGAAGTACTATGCTGGCCGACCCGTGATTGAGCGCATTGAGCGCGTCAGTCGCCCCGGCTTGCGCATTTACCGTGGTAGCAGTGCCATTCCCCAAGTTCAAAACGGCCTGGGTGTGGCAATCGTCACAACGCCCAAGGGCGTCATGACTGATCGCAAAGCGCGTGCCACCGGCGTCGGTGGTGAAGTGCTTTGCTACGTCGCCTAAAGCGTGACATTGAGGAGAAACAGAAAATGTCCCGTATAGGAAAAATGCCCGTTGCCATTCCGGCTGGCGTGGATGTAACAATCAAAGAAGACCAGATCAGTGTCAAGGGTTCTGGCGGCACTTTGTTCCTGACCCAAAACGCGTTGGTACGAATTAGCAATGAGGCGGGCAAGCTGAGTTTTCAGCCCGCCAACGATTCACGCGATGCTGACGCGATGAGCGGCACCCTCCGCCAGTTGGTGAACAACATGGTATTGGGCGTGACCAAGGGTTTTGAGAAGAAGCTCAGCCTGCTCGGTGTCGGCTACAAAGCCCAGGCACAGGGAGCCAGTTTGACTTTGACCGTGGGTTACTCGCACCCAGTCAATAAGGACATGCCCGAGGGCATCACCGTGACAACCCCTACACCGACCGAAATTGTCGTCAAAGGAGCGGATCGTCAACGCGTCGGCCAGGTTGCTGCCGAGATCCGGGCCATTCGTCCCCCTGAGCCTTACAAGGGCAAGGGTATCCGCTATGCGGACGAAAAAGTCACGATCAAAGAAACCAAGAAGAAATAAGGAGCGGCAATATGTTGACCAAAAAAGAACAACGTCTTCGCAGAGCGCGTCAGACCCGCATCCGGATCGCATCACAAGGGGTTCCCCGGCTGACGGTCAATCGAACCAATTTGCACATCTATGCGAGCGTGATTTCTGGCGACGCCAGCAAGGTCCTGGCAACGGCCTCGACTGCCGAAGCCGAGGTTCGCAAGGCACTGGGTGCTGCCGGCAAAGGTGGCAACATCGCCGCCGCACAAGTAATCGGCAAGCGTGTGGCTGAAAAGGCCAAATTGGCTGGCATTGAAAAAGTTGCCTTTGATCGGGCTGGTTTTGCGTACCATGGTCGCGTCAAGGCGTTGGCTGATGCGGCACGCGAAGCTGGCTTGAAGTTTTAAGCAGATCGGAATTTAAGATGGCTAAATTACAAGCGAAAATGCAGGGTAAGGCTGTGGGGCCGGAAGACGGTCTGCGCGAGAAGATGATCGCGATCAATCGCGTCACCAAAGTCGTCAAAGGCGGCCGCATTCTCGGTTTTGCAGCGCTGACCGTGGTTGGTGACGGCGACGGTAGTGTGGGCATGGGTAAGGGCAAATCCAAGGAAGTGCCTGCAGCCGTGCAAAAGGCGATGGAAGAAGCGCGTCGCAATATGACCAAGATGACGCTCAAGAACGGCTCGATTCATCACAAGGTGATGGGCCAACATGGTGCCGCTGCAGTCATGATGGCACCAGCACCCAAAGGCACTGGCATTATCGCTGGCGGCCCCATGCGCGCCGTGTTCGAAGTGCTGGGCATTACCGACATCGTAGCCAAGAGCCATGGATCAACCAATCCTTACAACATGGTGCGTGCCACGCTCAATGCCCTCTCGCATGATCGCACGCCATCTGAAGTGGCTGCCAAGCGCGGCAAGTCGCTTGAAGAGCTGTTTGTTTAACCGAAGCTTCTGACCATGACAAAACAAGCAACAATAAAAGTGCAACTGGTACGCAGTCCGATCGGTTGCCAGGAGTCGCATCGCGCGACCGTACGCGGTCTCGGTCTGCACAAGATTCGCAGTACCAGCGAACTGGTGGATACGCCGGAAGTCCGCGGCATGATTAACAAGATCAGTTACCTGGTCAAAGTGCTTTAAGAGGCAAGATGATGGAACTCAATGGTATCAAGCCCGCTGACGGCGCCAAGCACTACAAGCGGCGCGTTGGTCGCGGTATCGGCTCCGGCATTGGCAAGACCGCCGGACGGGGTCACAAAGGCCAGAAGTCGCGCGCCGGTGGCTATCACAAGGTCGGTTTTGAAGGCGGTCAAATGCCAATGCAGCGGCGCCTGCCCAAGCGCGGTTTCAAGTCGCAACTACTGAAATTTAACGCCGAAATCACTTTGCGTATGCTCGATCAACTCGGTGTGGCTGAGGTCGATCTGCTGACTCTGAAACAGGCCGGGCTGGTCGGTGAACTCGCCAAAGTTGTCAAGATCATCAAGACTGGCGAAATCACTAGGGCCGTGAAGATCACCGGTATTGGCGCAACGGCCGCTGCCAAAGTCGCCATCGAAGCGGCTGGCGGAAGCATCGCTTAGATCGTCTGCATTTGAAAGACTTGACACGTGGCAACTAACGCGACCCAACTGGCAAAAACTGGCAAATTCGGTGACCTGCGTCGCCGACTTGTGTTTTTGCTGCTTGCGCTGGTCGTGTATCGGATCGGTGCGCATATTCCCGTGCCGGGCATTGATCCCGCGCAGTTGGCGCAGTTCTTCAAGGGCCAGCAGGGCGGCATCCTGGGCATGTTCAACATGTTTTCCGGCGGCGCCCTGTCACGCTTTACCGTCTTTGCGCTCGGGATCATGCCCTATATTTCGGCCTCGATCATCATGCAGCTGTTGACTTACGTGTTGCCTGCTTTCGAGCAAATAAAAAAAGAAGGCGAAGCTGGCCGACGCAAGATAACCCAATACACGCGTTACGGCACGCTCGGGCTGGCCTTGTTTCAGTCGATGGGCATCGCCCTGGCGCTGGAGAGCTCTCCTGGGCTCGTCATTGCTCCCGGATTTGGCTTTCGCATGACTGCCATCATTACCCTGACCGCCGGAACCTTGTTTCTCATGTGGTTAGGCGAACAGATTACCGAACGCGGCTTGGGCAATGGCATCTCGATTCTGATTTTTGGTGGTATTGCGGCCGGCTTGCCGAACGCGATTGGTGGCTTGCTGGAACTGGTGCGCACCGGTGCCATGAGCATCATCATCTCTCTTTTCATCGTTATTTTGGTGATGCTGGTAACCTATTTTGTTGTGTTTGTAGAGCGTGGGCAGCGCAAAATCCTGGTGAATTACGCGCGGCGCCAGGTTGGTAACAAGGTTTACGGCGGCCAGTCGTCGCATCTGCCCCTGAAGCTCAACATGGCGGGCGTGATTCCTCCCATCTTTGCCTCAAGCATTATTTTGCTGCCAGCGACGGTCGTGGGGTGGTTCACCACCGGTGACTCGATGCGCTGGCTCAAGGATATCGCCAGTTCTCTAACACCCGGCCAACCCATCTATGTGATGTTGTACGCTGGTGCCATCATATTTTTCTGTTTTTTCTATACGGCGCTGGTTTTCAACAGTCGTGAAACAGCCGACAACCTGAAGAAAAGTGGCGCCTTCATTCCGGGTATTCGTCCGGGCGACCAGACTGGGCGGTATATTGACAAGATTTTGCTGCGCCTGACGTTTGCGGGTGCCATTTACATCACAGCGGTGTGTCTGCTGCCGGAGTTTTTGATCCTGAAATACAACGTGCCATTTTATTTTGGCGGCACCTCGCTGCTGATCATCGTGGTGGTAACCATGGATTTCATGGCCCAAGTGCAAAACTATCTGATGTCTCAGCAATACGAATCCCTGTTGAAGAAGGCTAGCTTTAAGTCTTCTTAAACCTATGTCAAAAGACGATGTTATTCAGATGCAGGGAGAGGTGGTCGAGAATCTGCCCAACGCGACGTTCCGGGTCAAACTGGAAAACGGCCATGTCGTATTGGGGCATATTTCAGGCAAGATGCGCATGCACTACATCCGTATTCTTCCGGGCGACAAAGTCACCGTCGAGTTGACGCCCTACGATTTAAGTCGGGCTCGAATTGTATTCAGGGCCAAGTAACCAGGTTTTAGGAGAATGAAATGAAAGTTTCGGCTTCGGTCAAGAAAATTTGCCGTAACTGCAAGGTAATTCGGCGCAAGGGCGTTGTGCGTGTGATCTGTTCCGATCCGCGCCACAAACAGCGCCAGGGTTAATTGCAAGAGTTTTAGAGGACGAAAATGGCACGTATCGCTGGCATCAATATTCCGCCGCAACAACATTCTGAAATTGGCTTGACGGCCATCTTCGGAGTTGGACGCAACCGCGCCCGCAAAATTTGCGAGCTTTGCGGCATCGACTATTCCAAGAAGGTCAAAGATCTGACCGATGCGGAACTAGAAAAAATTCGCGAGCAAATCGCTCAGTTCACCATTGAAGGTGACCTGCGTCGCGAAACCACCATGAACATCAAGCGTTTGATGGACATCGGCTGTTACCGTGGTTTCCGCCATCGTCGCGGTTTGCCTGTGCGCGGGCAAAGAACACGCACCAACGCTCGCACCCGCAAAGGCCCGCGCAAGGCCGCTGCGTCACTAAAGAAATAACCGGGATCGGAAAACCAATATGGCAAAAGCTCCTGCTACCAATGCGGCTCAACGGGTTCGTAAAAAAATTCGTAAAAACGTGGCTGACGGCATTGCTCACGTGCACGCATCGTTTAACAACACCATCATCACGATTGCCGATCGTCAGGGCAACGCCTTGGCCTGGGCGTCGTCTGGCGGTCAGGGTTTCAAGGGATCGCGCAAATCAACGCCCTTTGCGGCCCAGGTCGCCTCTGAAGTCGCTGGTCGCGCTGCAATTGAGCAAGGCGTCAAGAATCTTGACGTTGAAATCAAGGGTCCGGGACCGGGTCGGGAGTCTTCGGTGCGCGCCCTGGCGGCGCTGGGCATTCGGATCAACATGATTGCCGACGTGACTCCGGTGCCGCATAACGGCTGCCGTCCGCAAAAACGCCGTCGTATCTAAATTTATTAACCAAGCCCACCGCCACTGGCCCTGCGCCGCTGGCTCCCGCACATTTGTGCGGCAGATGACATAAAGGAAGTTCAAGTGGCACGCTATCTAGGCCCCAAGGCCAAATTATCCCGCCGTGAAGGCACTGACTTGTTCCTCAAAAGCGCCAGACGCGCGATTGGTGACAAGGCTAAATTCGACTCCAAACCCGGTCAGCACGGGCGCACTTCGGGTGCGCGTACTTCGGACTTCGGTCTGCAATTGCGCGAGAAACAAAAAGTCAAGCGCATGTACGGCATTCTGGAGAAGCAATTCCGCCGCTACTTTGAAGAGGCCGATCGTCGCAAGGGCAACACCGGTGCCAATTTGTTGTCCCTGCTGGAGTCGCGATTTGACAATGTGGTCTATCGCATGGGCTTCGGCTCAACGCGCGCCGAGGCGCGGCAACTGGTTTCGCACAAAGCCATGACAGTCAACGGCAAGTCGGTCAACATCCCCTCCTACATGGTGAAGGTGGGTGACCTGATTGCCGTGCGTGACAAGTCAAAGACGCAGAATCGCGTGGTGGAAGCGCTGCAACTGGCGCAGCAGGTTGGCTTGCCGTCATGGGTTGAAGTGAGTGTTGACAAGGTGCAAGGCACCTTCAAGGCAATTCCGGATCGCGACCAGTTTGCCGCCGACATCAATGAATCGTTGATCGTTGAGTTGTATTCGCGTTAATGACGTTTTTTCATTAGAAATCGTGCCTGGGGGGCGGGGCACTGCGCCTCGGGCGCTTCATCAGCCTTACTGGTGTAACGAGCCGGGGGTATTGAGAGGAAATTCTGCATGCAAAATAGTTTACTGAAACCAAAAGCCATCAACGTCGAACAGCTTGGTCTGAATCGCGCCAAAGTGTCGCTTGAACCGTTTGAACGCGGTTATGGCCACACCCTTGGCAACGCCTTGCGCCGGGTTCTGCTGGCCTCCATGCCTGGTTATGCCGCCACGGAAGTCACCATCTCCGGCGTCTTGCATGAGTATTCATCTATTGACGGCGTACAAGAAGACGTTGTCAATATTTTGCTCAATCTCAAAGGCGTCGTGCTTAAGCTTCACAACCGCGATGAAGTCACCCTGAGCCTGCGAAAAGAAACCGAAGGCCCGGTCACGGCTGGTGACATCCAGACGCCACATGATGTTGAAATCATCAACCCCGATCACGTCATTGCCAACCTGTCCACCAACGGCAAGATTGACATGCAGATCAAGGTCGAAAAAGGCCGTGGCTACGTGCCTGGGACGGTGCGCCGCTATGGCGATGAACCCACCAAGTCCATTGGCCGGATTGTGCTTGACGCCTCTTTCTCGCCGATCAAGCGCGTCAGCTACACGGTTGAGAGCGCGCGCGTGGAGCAGCGCACCGACCTGGACAAGCTGGTGCTTGATATTGAAACCAATGGGGCGATCTCGGCCGAAGAAGCGGTTCGTGCATCAGCCAAGATTCTGGTTGAGCAACTAGCCGTATTTGCCCAGCTCGAAGGCAGCGAGCTAGCGGCATTTGATGCGCCCTCGCCACGCGGCGGCACCCAGTTTGACCCGATCCTGTTGCGCCCGGTGGACGAGCTCGAGCTCACCGTTCGCTCGGCCAACTGCCTCAAGGCGGAAAATATTTACTACATCGGGGACCTGATTCAGCGCACCGAAAACGAGCTCCTCAAGACGCCCAATCTGGGTCGAAAGTCGCTCAACGAAATCAAGGAAGTGCTGGCTTCGCGCGGTCTGACCCTGGGCATGAAGCTCGAAAGCTGGCCGCCAGCCACCCTCGAAAAGCGTTAATCTATCAATATCCCGCGAGGGATCACAGTGCCACGGGCAGTACCTGATACGGCTGCCGGTTATATAACTAAAGGAAAGCACCATGCGTCACGGACTCGGACTACGTAAACTCAATCGCACCAGCGAGCACCGCCTGGCGATGCTGCGCAACATGATGAACTCGCTCATCGCGCATGAGGTCATCAAGACCACCCTGCCAAAAGCCAAGGAATTGCGTCGTGTGGTCGAGCCCATGATCACCCTGGCCAAACAAGCCACCGTCGCCAATCGCCGTCTGGCGTTTGATCGCCTGCGCGACCGTGACAGCGTGGTGAAGTTATTTAACGAGCTCGGACCCCGGTTCAAAACCCGACCAGGTGGTTACACGCGTATATTAAAGATGGGTTTTCGCGTCGGTGACAATGCCCCCATGGCCCTGGTCGAACTTGTGGATCGCCCTGAAGTGATTGAACAGCCTGCTGCTGAGACAAGCCACGCTTAAGCGCTTATAATGCATTTATCGCGCGATGGAGCAGCTTGGTAGCTCGTTGGGCTCATAACCCAAAGGTCGGAGGTTCAAATCCTTCTCGCGCAACCAATAGATACGGGGCTCACCCCGTAAGTAAACGCCAACCTAGTGTTGGCGTTTTGCTGTGTAGCCCAGAAATAGCCCATCCGTAGCCCACGCGTAGCCCGTCATTTTCTCTGAAACCGAAATTTGACCATTGGGGCATGGCCCGAATTGCCCCATCAAGATAACTGGTGACCATTGGGTATCGTAAGGGCATGATTTCCTATCGACGCACACGTGCCAGTGTGCCAAATATGCCACTGTGAATGCAAGATCTAGGATCTTCTAGCCCGCAGAAAGTGGAAACGTGCGAACCAGCGAGACGGCCCATATTCGCCTGTCGCTGCCGACAGATCGTCACCAGCTTTTGCCAAACCGATTATTCACCCGCGCTATGGCAAGGCGAACATTCCACCCTGAGCGGAATTTGTCCGTCGCTAGTTCCACGCTCCAAAGTGGGCGTTCAGCGAAGTTGAACCGTCCCAAGTTTGGCATGGCCCGCCTGACTCATGAGCCACCGCGTTTCACATCCAGCCGTTGCCGCCCCGCCCGTCCTCGCGCTTTCCACTCGGAGAGTTGGCGCTGGCGATCAAGTGCCGACATCGTGTCTCGCCGGCTTTCGCGCAACAATTTATGGAAGTTGCGCAGCCGCATGGGATCCACCGCCGCGCGGACAGCGCATCCTGGCTCATCGTTGTGCGCGCAATCCCTGAAGCGGCAACTGTCTGCAAGATCGGCAATGTCCGCAAACAGTTGTCCCAGAGTTTGAGCGTCCACATCCGGTCGCAGGGTCCGAACGCCCGGAGTATCGATCACGCAGGCACCGCCGGGTAGACGGTGCAGTGCGCGCGAGGTCGTGGTGTGCTTGCCTCGATTGTCGTGTTCGCGCACCACACCGGTGTCCTGCAATGCCATCCCTGTCAGGGCATTGGTGATGGTACTTTTTCCAGCGCCAGACGAACCCACCAACACCAGAGTCTGGCCCTGGCCAACGTAGGGCTGCAAAGTGGCGACGGCTCCAGGATCCCGGGCATCCAGCGCATACACATCCACCAGGCTTCCAATGCGCGCGCGCAGGCATTCCACACGCAGCGGAACCACGGCAGGGCCTCCTTTTGCCGCAATGTCTGCCTTGGTCAATACGACAACAGGAATCACACCACTGCCTTGAACCAGCGCCAGGTAGCGCTCAAGTCGCTGCAGATTGAAGTCGAGATCAAGGCCCATCACTAAGAGGGCGGTGTCGACGTTGCTCACCACGGTATGGCGGCGGCCATCGGCGTCTCGACGCACGATTTGTGTCAACGGAAGCAACCGGTCGTGGATCCACAACTGTCCATGGTCATCAACGGCACACAACACCCAGTCGCCCACAGCCAAGGCACTGTCGGCATCGATCAGTTCGCGCGTCAAGCGCGCCAGACTGCGTGCCGGAAATTGACTGGTGCCATCGTGCACCTCCAGAGTTTCACGGTGTACCGTGGCGATGCGCATCCAGTGAAACTGCGCGTCGGCTCGCTCAGCCAGTTGGCTGGCATGCAGAGTCATGTGTTGTGCCAGCGCCGGCGTCAAGCCGAGACTGCGCAATTTTTCAAAAGGTATTTCAATCATGTCTTTGTTCATCAAGGAGGTTCCAGAGGGAACGCGTGGGGGCGCCTTAATGGCGCACAGCGGCACGATTCCGGCGAAAAATGAGCGTGCGAGTGCAAGGCCGACAAGTCGACCGTGCAGAGCGAAGACTGGACAGACTGGTGTGCTTGACGCGCAGTTAGCTCATCAAACCGCAGCTTGGGCGGCTAGCCCATGCCTACGAACCGTTTTCAGCTCCGCCCGTCAGGCGGCAAGCGGCAAAGGAGTGGGGTTGCGATGGGTCATGGCAGTCTCCTTGAAAACGTTGAGAATGGGACAGCTTTTGTTCTGAAGCTGCAAGAAGGTCGCATTGTGCGGCTACCGAAAATGAGTGTCAACGGCTTGTGTTGTGAATTTGTTGAGTAAACCTCTGTCGAAACGCTAGCGCGGGTCAATTTCCATCGGCGTCGATGCGGTGGGGCAATTTGCAGCCGACAAGGAACGACGTTCGGAAAACATAGGACGTGCCGACATCACGAATTCCAAAATTGGAATTGAAGTCCTCACTGGGCATCATACCGGTGCCCGCGTTTGACAACACAAATTGACGGACGGACCGGCTCTTGCCGACGCGCCCCGCCGGCGTTGAAGATCGGGCCGTACCAGGGCACTGGGAAGGAGACCTGCTATTCGGCAACAGCACCAGCCAGATTGCGACCCTGGTCGAACGTCATACGCGCTATGTGATGTTGGTGAAAGTCGCCGGCAAAGATACCGAGACGGTGACCAATGCGCTGATTAAAAACGCCCGAAAGTTACCGCAGGAACTGTATAAAACGCTGACGTGGGATCGGGGGAAAGAGATGGCCGCCCACAAACGCTTCACCTTGGCAACGGACATCAAAGTTTACTTCTGCGATCCCCATAGCCCTTGGCAGCGTGGGTCTAATGAAAACACGAATGGGCTGTTGCGGCAGTATTTCCCCAAGGGAGCCGATATCTCGAACTACTCCCAAGCACAACTAAATGCCGTGGCCAGGAGATTAAATGGGCGTCCAAGGAAAACACTAAACTACGAAACGCCCGCTGAACGATTCAGCCAATCTGTTGCATCGACCGGTTGAATCCGCCACCCAAAGCGGAGATCCGCTGATAACCATTCGTCGCCCATTGGCAGAGCTTGAGGGCAGATGTGTCGGCTGGTAGAGTCGGATTGGCGACATAGCAAGGTCCAATTCAGTCTACTACTGCTGCTTAGTGCGTTCCAGCCGCTCTAGGTCAAAACCTTGCTTCCTTAGCCTGCCCATCAATGCATCAAAGGCACCTGGCAGGACATTCGGCGTTCTCGACAAGACCCACAGATACTCGCGCTTAGGCTCCGATACCGCCACAAGTTGATAGCCCTCATCCAAGTCAACCACCCAGTAGTCACCCCATACAAATGGCAACATGGACAGCCAGGCTGGCGCAAATCGCACCTGTAATTTCGGCGAAGTGGCTGGCCCTATTTGGCGCGCCTCGCCAACCGCCACATCCATGACGCCTTATTCATTCTGCATTGATTGGTGACCTGAACGCTCCCATTGACCTGGAGCTGATAGTCAGTCCGGGTGTCGGCCACACATTTCCTTTGAAACCAGTTGGGATATTTGGCGAGTTCGTACCAGGTGCCTTGGTAACGCTGTATGTCCAGGGACATGATAGTGGTCAGCGGAGGCAGTGACTGGACTGATGCATTAACGCCACTGCCTTGCGCCATGACAAAGGTCGAATGTGCACACGCAAAGAGGAGAAGAATAATATTTTTCATGATGCATTGTGCCTTGCTGCGCAAAGTAACTGACTGCCCAGCTAGGATTTGTGCGGTCCGAAATCATCAGTCCAACCTGTCTCACTGCCTCCGGCTGCAATGGTGGTGGTGCTGGAACAAATCTCCCCCGAAAACTAGGCTCAAAAGCCGTCACGGGTAGAACAGTCAGCGATGCTCGCACGGGAAAAATTTGGGGCGTGGTCCAGACAGACCGGCAGACGCTAAGATACCAACCGCGCAAGCATGGATCCGGTATAACGCCTGCATTACCATGGCGCAGACGTGGCCCAAAATTCTGAAAGTGTTCAAGGAATCTACTCATGTCAGACATCGCATTTCTCGGTACCGGCCTGCTTGGCGGTGCCTTGGCCGAAGCCGCCGCCAAACGGGGCAACAGCGTTACAGCTTGGAACCGTTCGCCCGACAAAGTTCAGGCTCTTTTGCAGTTTGGTGTGATTGCAGCAGCGAGCCCGGCTGCGGCGGTCCGAGGCGCACGGCTCATCCACCTGGTGCTCAAGGACGACGATGTGGTGGAAGAAGTACTGACGGCAGCGCACGTAGGACTGTCACCTGCGGCCATCATCATTGATCACACCACCACGCTCCCTACTCGCACAGCGGCACGCGCTGAACGACTCAAGGCCGAGGGGGTGAAGTACCTGCACTGCCCGGTCTTCATGGGACCACCAGCGGCGCGCAATGCACAGGGTACGATGCTGGTCGCTGGTCCAAGGCTGCTGTTTGAAGCAGTCAGGTCTGATTTATCAAGAATGACGGGCACAGTGCAATACGTTGGCGAACGCACCGATCTGGCGGCCGTGAATAAGCTGTTTGGCAACGCCATGATCATCGGCGTCGCGGCGGTGATGGCTGACGTATTGACCATGGCGCAGGCGAGCAACGTCAGTCCCGCAGACGCCGTCAAACTGCTCGGCTTGATCGACTTGAATGCGATTGTGGCCGGACGCGGCATGAGTATGGCGAAGGGAAATTTCACGCCAAGCTTTGAGCTCACGATGGCGCGCAAGGACATCAGGTTGATGCTGGAAACTGCAGGCGATCGCCCGCTGGCGACGCTGCCGTCGGTGGCGGCCCGCATGGACCAGCTCATCGCGTCCGGGCACGGCTCCAAGGACTCCAGCGTGCTTGGCATCGACGCAGTGCAGCGGCCCGGGAACAGTTCTCTGGGTTGATTTCGCGTGAAGGTTAAATAGGACAAGAGTTCAGGATACGGCACGCAACACGAGCACCGCGGTGGTTCCGCCGAACGCAAACGAGTTAGACAACATCGTTCTGACGGCCACACCAGTGCGCGCCACTTGGGGCACATAGTCAAGGTCGCACGCCGGGTCGGGTGAGTTTAGGTACAGGGTTGGCAAAGCCACCGCATGCTGCATGGCGAGCAGTGACAACACGGCTTCGAGCGCACCCGACGCCCCCAGCAGGTGACCATGCATCGCTTTGGTGGCGCTGGTCGGAATGGCGTACGCGAGTGCCCCAAAAGCCGCTTTGATCGCCGCTGTCTCCACCGAGTCATTGATCGGTGTGCCGGTGCCGTGTGCATTGATGGCATCAATCGCTAAAGGCTAAAGGCTCAAGCCCTGCCGATTGCAGTGCGGCCCGCATTGCCACCGCCTGACCTTCGACGCTGGGTCGGCTGATGTGGCCGATGTCCGTCGTCAGACCACAGCCCAGCACTTCGCCGTGGATGCTGGCGCGTGCCACAGCGCAGTCTCAGGGTTCGAGCACCAGCATCGCCGCACCTTCGCTCAGAACCATACCACTGCGATCTTTCGCACCAGTCAATCTGCTCTCAGGCGCTTTCTCGCAACACCAGTTGCCAACCAACATTCACGCTGCTCTGCGCTACCGACTGACCGTGCATAAGCTGCAGCAGCATGTCGGCCGCGCGCTCTCCGATATCCACGCGCGGTGTCCGAATGGTGGTCAACGGCGGATACATCTGGTCGCTTCCAGCCAAGTCGTTAAAACCGGCGATGGCCAGCCGCTGCGGCACCTGGATGCCCAAACGCAGGGCAGCCAGCAGGCCACCCTGCGCCAGGTCGTCATTGCAAAAAAAGATAGCGTCGACTTCAGGCCGAACTTTAAGGTGGCGCTGCAGCAATTGCCCCCCGAGCGCCAGCGACGATGGCTCGGCGCTCAGCCACTCAAGCGCCGCTTCTTGACAACCAGCTTGCGCGACTGATTGACGATAGCCCGCCAAACGCTGCATCGCTCGCGGGTCCAGTTGGGCCGCGGCGAATGCGATGTGACGCCGCCCGGTACTTAACAAGTGATCGGTCATGGCCCGTCCTGCGTCGATCTGGGAGAAACCAACGCAATACAGCGTCGGATCGGACGAAGTTTCCATCAAGTGGACGCACGGTACGCCGCTTTTCGCCAGGAGATTTTTGCAACCTGCGGTGCGGTCAAAGCCGGTGAGCAAAAAGCCCGCCGGGCGATGAGCCAGGTAGCTGGCCACCAGGGCTTCTTCTTGCTCAGGCTGGTAATGGGTTACACCGATCAAGATCTGGTAGCCGGCCGCATGCAGCACCCGGTGCACGGCCTCAAGCAAGTCCACAAACAAATTGTTCGATAGCAGCGGAATCAACACGACGACCGTGTGAGCCCGGGCACTGGCCAGCGCGCGCGCGGCCGGGTCAGGCACGTAACCCAAAGCGGTGGCGGCGACCGAGACACGCGCCACCAACTCAGCCCCGACGCTACGCTCACCCCGCAAGGCACGCGAGGCGGTAATGCGGCTGACTCCTGCCGACACAGCGACATCGTCCAGCGTGACGCGTCCCGAAGATCGTCTTTTTCGAGATGTAACAGTCATAATTACGGGTTTACCCTTAGATGAAATACCGTCGGTCGTCGCTATGATAGCGCTATCCGGGAAAAATTTGAGCTCTAGAACAGCGCAAATTTTTGCCAAAGGATGTTGCTTCCACCGGATTGGCTCAGACCTATTCCGGCTTTTTTGTATTGCTTAAGATAGCGCTATCCAAAACATGAAATCGGTCGTCATGATGGGCGTTGCAGGTTGTGGCAAGTCTGTTGTCGGACAGTTGCTGGCTCAAACCTTGGGGCTGGCGCTGGTCGAAGGCGATGAATTTCATTCTGAACACAACCGCGCCAAGATGCGCCAGGGTTTGGCATTGACCGACGCTGATCGCGCCGACTGGCTCGCGGCCATTGGCCAGGCGCTGGAGCAGCACGCTGCAGGCGCGGTGTTGACATGCTCGGCGCTCAAGCGTGCCTATCGCGAGCGCTTGCGCCGCCATGCACCGGGCTTGCGCTTTGTTTTTCTGGACATTGATCCACAGACAGCGCGCGAGCGCGTCACCCGGCGCGCCACAGAGCACCTTTTTCCGGCCAGTCTGGTGGCGAGCCAATTCGCCGCGCTAGAGTCTCCGGTGGGCGAACCCGGCGTGCTGCGCGTCGATGCCACGCAAACGCCGGAACACTTGAGAGACATCATTGTCGATTGGCTTGGCTCGCTATGAGTAAGCCCGTGTTGCACCGATTCGATTTAGCGGGAAGAATAACCGTTATCACGGCTGCAGGTACTGCGCTGTGCGAACGACAAAGAGGACATCTAGCGTGGCCAATGTAATTCTAAAAAATCTGGTGAAGCGGTTCAATTCGGTGACCGCCGTCGATGAGCTTTCGATCGAAATCCACGACCGCGAATTCGCGGTGCTGGTGGGTTCGTCCGGCTGCGGCAAGTCCACGGCGCTGCGCATGATCGCCGGTCTTGAATCGATCACCTCAGGCGAGATTTTCATTGGCGATACGCTGGTCAACGACATGGCGCCCAAGGATCGGGACATCGCCATGGTGTTTCAGAATTACGCGCTCTATCCGCACATGAACGTGCGCGACAACCTGGGTTTCGGACTCAAGATTCGCAAATTCTCCAAAACCGAGATCAACGCACGGGTGCAGGAAGCAGCCGACATCCTGGGCATCGAGGATCTGCTTGAGCGCAAACCCAAAGAACTCTCCGGTGGTCAGCGTCAGCGTGTCGCCTTGGGCCGGGCGATTGTGCGCAAGCCCAAAGTCTTTTTGTTTGACGAACCGCTCTCCAACCTGGACGCCAAGCTGCGGGTGGCCATGCGCGCCGAAATCAGCAAGTTGCACCGGCGACTTGGTGCCACCATTATTTACGTCACGCACGATCAAGTCGAAGCCATGACCATGGCCGATCGGATCTTCATCATGCACAAAGGTGCCCTGCAGCAAACCGGCCGACCGATGGAAGTCTATGCCAAACCGGTGAATCTCTTTGTCGCCGGCTTCATCGGCTCGCCGGCCATGAATTTTTTCGACGCCCGTCTGGTCGTTGATGCCGGTCAGTTATTCATCGATGGTGGCAGCTTTCGCGTCGCCCTGCCTGAAGCCTTCCGCGCCAAGCTGGTGGCGCACGCGGGCCAGCAGGTGGTCTTCGGCGTTCGCCCGGAAGACATGGCACTGCATCAGCCGGGTGCCGACGCCGGCAGCACGATCAGCGCGAGGGCCGAGGTGGTGGAGTTACTCGGCTCCGAGATCTTCGCGCACCTGAGCTGCGGCGCGCATGCCTTGGTGGCGCGCATGGCCGTGCCAAAGCAGCCGATCAGTGTCGGCGAAACGATCCAGATCGATTTCAATATGGCCAACACGCATGTGTTCGACAAGAACACCTCAGACGCCATCGTTTAGTTTGGGTGGTAATTTACTTTTTTAACTTGGAGATTTTCATGAAATACAAACTGTCAAAAATCGGTTTTGCATTGTCTTCGCTGTGCCTTTGCGTGGGTGCCATGGCGCAATCGGGCGAAATCCGCGTGCTGGTGGCCAACCACCCTTACGGTGAATTGCTCAAGCAGTCGATTCCTCAGTTCGAGAAAGACACCGGCATCAAGGTCAACGTCGAAAGCTTGCAGGAAAGCCAGCTGACGCAAAAGCTCACCACCGAATTCGCCACCAAGTCTTCCACCGTCGACGTCTTCATGACGCGCCCGCTGCAGGAAGGCAAGATGTTCTCGAAAAACGGCTGGTACGAGCCTCTTGACTGGCTACGACTTCAGCGACTATCCAAAAAACATCATGAACGCCGCGTCCTTTGGCGGCAAACCGTACATCGTTCCACTGGTCACCGAATGGCAAGTGCTTTACTACCGCAAGGACCTGTTGCAACAGGCGGGGCTGAAGGTGCCGACCAACTTCGATGAACTCGAGGCAGCGGCACAGAAGCTTAATTCCGAAAACCTTGCCGGCTTCGCCTCGCGTGGCAAAGGTGCGGCAGCCGTAACCCAGGTCTCGAGCTACATCTATAACTACGGTGGCCAGTATCTTGACAAAGGCACGGCGGTCTTCAACTCGAAGCCCGCCATCGACGCGGTACGCTATTACGGCAAACTGCTCGGCAACTATGGCCCGAAGGGCGTGACTTCAATGTCATGGGAAAACATCATGCCGCTGTTCCAGGCCGGCAAGGTCGCGATGTGGACCGATGCCTCGGTGTTCTACGGCCAGATCGTCGACCAGTCCAAGACACAAATCCCGGTAGCCAACTTCGACATTGCCAACTTCCCGGCCGGACCCAAGACCAATGCGCCTTTCATCGTTTCGTCCTGGGGCATCTCGGTGGCGAACCAGTCCAAGAAAAAAGACCTGGCGATGAAGTTCCTGAACTGGGCGTCGAGCAAAGACATGGCGATCAAAGGCATGATGGGCAACATCACGATGGCACGTTCATCGGTTTGGGACGACCCGGCCGTGCGCAGCAAGATGAACCCCGGTCTGATCGAGACGCGCGCCTTTGCTGCCAAGAACGGCACACCGGTTGACCGGCCCTACATGAGCGCCGTGGGCGAAGCGCGCGACCTCATCGGCGAACTGGTCATCGAGTCGATCAACACCAAGGGCACTTCCGCCAAGCTCGATCAGCTGGCACAGGAGAAAGTCAAACGCGTCAACGAACTGCTGCAGGACAGCGGCGAATACGGCAAATAAGCGCTCTGTCGGTTGATTGGTAGGCGCGCCGCTCACCCCGGTGGACGGCCCGCCTGCCAAGTCGATCTCGCTCAACAGAACTTTCGCGTAGAAGGCCAGTCATGATTCAGTCAAGCTTTACCGAAAGAAATTTGCGGATTTTGTTTCCGCTTCCGGCCATCGTTTTCATCGGATTGCTGATGGTGTTTCCGATTCTCTACACCCTGTACCTGAGCTTTACCAACTGGAATCTCACCTCGGGGATGGAACCAGCTTTTGTCGGTTTCAACAGCTACGTTCGCGTTTTCTCCGAACCACGTTTTCTGCACGCCATAGGCCGAACCTTCTCCTTCACGCTGTTTGCGGTGGCGACCGAGGTCGTGCTGGGCGTTGCCATCGCATTGATTCTGAACCGCGCTTTCGTCGGCAGGAGCTTCGCCAAGCTACTGCTGTTGCTGCCGCTCGTGGCCACGCCGGTCGCGGTGGGCATCGTTTTTAATCTGTTTTACGACCCGACCATCGGCCTGCTCAATTTTGCTCTGCACGCGCTCGGGTTGCCGCAGGGTCGCTGGGTCTCGAGCGAGAACACCGTCATTGGGTCGCTGGTGCTGGTTGATGTCTGGCAGTGGACGCCCATGATCACCCTGATCGTGCTTGCCGGCCTGGCCGGTCTGTCCGAGGAGCCGGTCGAAGCGGCGCGCGTGGACGGTGCCAGCGAGTGGCAGATTCTGCGCTATGTCACCCTGCCGATGGTGATGCCGGTCATTCTGACGGCGACGATTCTGCGTCTGATCGATGCGCTGAAGACCTTCGACATCATCTTTGCCATGACCGGCGGCGGCCCCGGTTACGCGTCGGAGACGCTCAACATTATGGGCTTCAAGTACAGCTTCGAGTATTTCCGCATGGGTCAGTCGTCGGTCATTCTGGTGGCGCTGTTCATGGTCGTGTTGCTCTGCAGCCTGCTTATCATGAAGCTGCGTGCATCCAGCGAAAACTAAGCGACTGCCATGAAAAACAAGCTCGCCAGCAACATCCTGTTCTACCTGATGGTCCTGATCATCGCGCTGGTCGTGCTGTTCCCATTCCTGTGGATGCTAAGCTCGTCGTTCAAGACACAGGTCGACATCACCGCCTGGCCGCCCAAGCTGCTGTTTGAACCCACGCTGCAGAATTACCGCAAGGTCTTCGAAGAACAGGACTTCCTGAAATATTTCCTGAATTCGACCATCGTCGGCGCTTTTGCCGTCGGCCTGTCCCTGCTGCTGGGACTGCCGGCGGCCTACTCGATTTCGCGCTACGCGCAGAAAAAGCTCGCCGTATTCATCCTGCTGGCGCGCCTGATGCCCGGCATTTCCTTCCTGATGCCCTGGTACATCATTTTCTCGCGACTCGGCCTGATGGACAGCTATGTCGCGCTGATCCTCTCGCATATGCTCATCGCGCTGCCGATCGTGGTGTGGATCATGTCGACCTACTTCAGTACCATTCCACGCGAGCTCGAAGAATCGGCCATGGTCGACGGTGCCACGCGACAGATGGCGTTTCTGAAGATCATCCTGCCCCTATCGGGCCCTGGCATCATCACCGCGACGACACTGTCGTTCATCTTTTCCTGGAACAATTTCATGTTCTCGCAAGTGCTCAGTATGGAGCGCACCAAAACCCTGCCGATCGCCGTCTACAACTTCCTGTCCTATGCCGAAGTCGACTGGGGTGGCGTGATGGCTGCCGCCGTGGCGATCATGGCGCCAGCGATCGTGTTGACGATGATTTTCCAGAAATACGTGGTCAAGGGCCTGACGATGGGCGCGGTTAAAGGCTGATTCGCACCCGGACTGGTATTTCTACCATTCGGCGAAGCTGCCATCCTTATGGCGCCAGATTGGGTTGCGCCAGCGGTGGCCGGTAGCGGCGCGCTCCTTGACGTACTCTTCATTGATTTCAATCCCCAATCCAGGGCCTTGCGGAATCAAGACATAGCCTTGGTCGTAGGCAAAGACTTCCGGCCGTGTCAGATAGTCCAGCAAGTCGTTGCTTTGGTTGTAGTGGATGCCAAGGCTTTGCTCCTGGATGAAGGCGTTGTACGACACGGCATCGACTTGCAGGCAAGCGGCCAGCGCGATCGGGCCCAGCGGGCAGTGCAGCGCAAGGGCGACGTCGTAGGCTTCGGCCATGGTGGCGATCTTGCGGGTTTCGGTGATACCGCCGGCATGCGAGACATCGGGCTGGATGATGTCGACATAGCCGTCGCTCAGAATTCGCTTGAAATCCCAGCGCGAATAGAGTCGCTCACCGAGAGCAATCGGGGTACTGGTCAACGCCGCCAGTTCTTTTAGTGCCTCGTAGTTTTCGCTGAGTACGGGCTCTTCGATGAACATCAGCTTGTAATGATCGAGTTCCTTGATCAGGACTTTGGCCATCGGCTTATGGACCCGCCCGTGAAAGTCGACGCCGATGCCGACGTGCGGACCGACTGCGTCGCGCACCGCCGCCACATTGGCCAGGGCCGCTTCAACTTTTTCATACGAATCGACGAACTGCAATTCTTCGGTTCCGTTCATCTTGACTGCCGTAAACCCGCGCGCCACAGCTTCTTTGGCGGCCGCTGAAACATCGGCCGGGCGGTCGCCGCCAATCCAGGAGTAGACGCGGATACTGTTGCGCACCGGGCCGCCCAACAACTGGCTCACAGAGACACCGAGTGCTTTGCCTTTGATATCCCATAGCGCCTGATCGATACCGGCAAGCGCGCTCATGTGGATTGCGCCGCCACGATAAAAGCCGCCGCGGTACAACACGGTCCAGTGATCCTCGATATGGCGCGGGTCCTTGCCAATCAGATAGTCGGACAACTCGTCAACGGCAGCCGCAACGCTGTGTGCCCGCCCCTCAACGACCGGCTCGCCCCAGCCGAACACACCTTCATCGGTTTCGATTTTCAGAAAGCACCAGCGCGGGGGCACGATGTAAGTGGTGAGTTTGGTGATTTTCATCGGATTAATTTCTGTTGTTGCGTGGAGCGCCATGCGGCGATGAATTCGTCGGCGTTCTGGCCGACAAGCGTTGCGCTTAAGCCTGGCTTATAAAGCGCTGAGCCCAGGCCAAAACCGGATGCGCCAGCCGCGACAAAGGGCGCCATAGTGTCGGGTGTGATTCCGCCCACCGGAATCAATGCAACCTCATCCGGAATGACCGCGCGCCAGGCTTTGACCACGATGGGACTGAGTTGCTCGGCAGGAAACATTTTCAGTACATCAGCGCCTGCGGCCAGCGCAGCAAATGCTTCGGTCAGGGTGGCCACGCCTGGAGCGCAGGCCATTGCAGCCTGTTTGGCAGCAGCGATCACTTTGGCGTCGCTGTGCGGCATCACGATGATTTCGCCCCCTGCCTTCTTTACTTCTGTAACTTGTTGTGTTGACAGCACGGTACCGGCACCGACCACGCAATCTGCGGCCAGCGTTGTTCGCAGTATGCGTATGCTCTCAAAGGGTTGCGGGGAGTTCAAGGGCACTTCGATCACTCTGAAGCCGGCCTTATATAGCGCCAGACCAATGGCCGCAGCTTCATCCGGCCGAATTCCCCTCAGAATGGCGATCAGCCCACATTGTTCCATTACGTTTTTGAGCATGTGTTGAACCAGTTATTGCTGTATGTAAGCAAGCAGACCGGCAGCCTTTGCCAGTCGCCACAAGCCGCGTTCGGTCGCATGCCCCGCCACTTCCACATGTTCAATTCCATAGGCTCGGAGAGCGCGCGTGTAACGGCCACACAATGCTGCATCACCGACCAGTATGACGCGCGCAGGCTGAAGACGCTGCTCCGCCAGCAAGGCTTGCAATGCCGCTACTTCATGGCCGATCAGCAGCCCGGAAAGATATTCCCGCTGGCCCGCGCCATCGAGCTCGCCAGTCAGGCCGAGTGTGCGTGTGCTGAAGATGGTGGACAGGACGCCAGCCAGTCCGGCCGGGGTTTGAGCTACCAGGACGCCGCGATCAAAGGCCGCATGACCGTCACCCTGGGCCGCGCCGGTTTGCATGCCGCGTCCCAAAATCGTGTGCTCGCATAGCGCCGCATAGACCTCGCCCGTCATGAATGTGTGGAAATGCTCGATGTGACTTTGTTCTTCATGATGCTCAATTCGCACCTGTACCCATTTGGAGTGACTGCCAGGCAAGCCGATCAGGATTTCGGACGGAGTTTTACCGAAATCGAGCATGCTGAGCGCGCCAATCACTTGGGTTTCTTCACCACGCATGACATTGGGCAGTGCCGAGTTCTCGATCAGGCCGGGGACGATATGGACGATCCGGCCGCCTCTGCTATGCACTGTGCTCAGCGTGCTTCCGATTTGATCGACCGCAATCGGTAACGACAGATAAGGCGCTTCGTGCCAGCCCTGGCGGCTGCCAATCATCCCGGCCGCGATCACAGGGGCCTGCGGTGCGCTGCGGAGCCAGTCGCCGCAAGCCTCTTCAAAGGCTAACTCAAAGCTCGCTTTGACATCGACGTCGGAGCTGTCAGATGCCACGACCTTGGGCAGCTTCATGACGCCCCACGGCAATGAGCGCAACTCTAATACCCGACCGGCAGAACCGAGACGATAAGCGCGCAACGACGAGGTGCCCCAGTCGAGTGCGATGAGCTGTGTTTGATTCTGTGCCTGATGCATCGCTTGGTTTGAAAAGATTCGGTGGCAAGAAATTTTACGTGCTCTATGTTACGGGCAACTTCCTGGAGAGAATCTTCATCATGGCGACTGCCGGTGGCCAGGCTGGCGGACCGGGTATCCGTTCTCTGGACCACGCTCGCGGGCAAGCACACTTTGCGTGCCCGCATTTTGGCCTCAACACGGCGGCTGCCAATCCAGCGTTGTGGCAACCGCGAATCGGGCCCACGCCCGGACACCCAATCCACCAGCCGAACAAAGTGAGGGGTGCGCCGGATTCAAATTGTGGGTCCAAAACGGGCACGGGGGTTTGCGGGGTGAATGACCCGTTTGCTGATTGGAGTCATACGCCTCGGTCCCAAGCAGCCGCTCGAAATGCCGTTCTAACGTCGAAGCTACGCGGCGGCGCGTTTGCGCGGCGTCCGGCTTGAGCGACTTGTTAAACCCTGCGTTTCTTGCGCAAAGGCCAACATGCTTGCCAACGCCTTGTTGACGGCTTCAGAAGTAGGGAAGGCCTTTTGGATTTCGGGCTGTAACACCACGACATTGCTACTTTGCAAAAAGTGTTTCAGATACTTCCCCCTTGCGCCCTTGCCTAGTTCATCGCGCTTCAATTCCGGAATGTCTTGATCAGCCGTTTTCATAGATTCCTTTTTCATATCGTGTCGCCTTTCTCGCGCTGATGATTCGGATTCCGTTACGCCGTTCGGTGTGGACTACCACCAAGAGACGCGTCTTGTTTGAGACTCCGTAAGTTCGACTTCGTTCTTCGAATTCGCTGTGATCGGTGTCAGAAAATGTCAGTGCCCGTCCATCGCCAAAAATGCTGACAGCTTCATCGAACGATACACCGTGTTTCGACAAATTGCTGGCATCCTTTTGATCGTCCCATTCAAACTTGAACATGCGAAATACCTGAAGGGTTTAACGTTGAAATTCAGCGGGCGGCGTAGCCGTCCGATGGAATGGCGCTACCTGCACTATAGTCTCAGAACCGAAGAAGCTTATAAGTGTATTGGGTTAAAAACTTCATTCGATTTCATGGCCTCAAGCATCCGCCTCGCGCAAATCATTATCCTATGCCACTATATTTGTAGCTGCTTGCGCAGACAGCTAGAGGGCTAGAGGTCTTTTTTTACAAAATCCACGGTTACCCACACTGTTGAGGCAGGGAACTCATCACTGTGAAGTCGCACCCACGCCGCAGCGCTGGCTTTTAGCAATAAATAAAATAGCGTTCGTATTGAAAATGCCAACGCAACAGCTTCGTGCTACATTGAAATCGCACCCCCTTGGAGCAGCTCCTTGAAAATGACCTTTCGCTGGTATGGCGAATCTGACCCCGTCAAGCTCGAATACATCCGCCAGATCCCCGGCCTGTATGGCATTGTCTCCGCCATCTACGACGTACCGGTGGGCGAGGTCTGGCCCCTGGACAAGCTGCAAGCACTGCGTGCGCGCATTGAAGACGCCGGGCTGAAGTTTGAAGTGGTTGAAAGTGTGCCTACCCACGAGGACATCAAGTTGGGCAGGCCGGCGCGGGAGCGCCTCATCGCCAACTTCCAGCAAAACATTCGCCATTGTGCGGCCGTGGGTGTGCAAGTGATCTGCTACAACTTCATGCCGGTCTTTGACTGGACCCGCACCGAACTGGCCAAACTAATGCCCGATGGCTCGACGACTTTGGCCTTTGATGCCCAGGCGGTTGCCAGGATTGATCCGGCGCAAGGCATTCGACTGCCGGGCTGGGATGCGAGCTACCAGCCCGAAGAACTCAGGAGTCTGCTCGACGCCTACCAATCGGTAAGTGCAGAAATGCTGTGGGGCCATCTCGAGTACTTCCTCAAGGCCATCATCCCGGTCGCTACCGAGGTCGGTGTGAAAATGGCGATGCACCCGGACGACCCGCCGCGACCTATTTTCGGTCTGCCGCGCATCGTCAAGAACCGCGAGGATCTGGCGCGCCTGATCAAAATTGTTGATTTGCCGGCCAATGGCCTCACGCTTTGTTCGGGCTCGCTCGGTGCCGATCCGGGCAACAACATGGAAGCCTTGGTACGTGAATTTGGCGCGCTCGGGCGTATCCACTTTGCCCACCTGCGCAACGTGAAAGTCGAGGCCGATGGCAGCTTCTACGAGTCCTCCCATCGTTCGGGCGATGGTTCACTCGACATGGCCGCTATCGTCAGGGCTTATTGCGATGTTGGTTTCGACGGTTACGTGCGGCCGGACCATGGCCGCATGATCTGGGGTGAAACTGGCAAGCCAGGCTATGGTTTGTACGACCGTGCGCTGGGTGCCGTGTATCTGAATGGCCTGTGGGAGGCCACCGCGAGCAACGCGGTTAGAGCACTGTGAATTATTTAATTGATCGGAATTTACTGGTATGCCGTCTCAAATTGGACTCATCGGTGTCGGATTGATGGGTGAAAGCCTGGCCCTCAACATGGCAGGCAAAGGCTTCATCGTTTCAGTCTTTGATGCTTCAAAGGAAAAAATTGAAAAATTTGTCGCTGGCAGAGGGCAAGGGAAAAAGATTCAAGGGTGTTCGTCAATTCAGGAACTGATCGGGTCGCTTGAGTTGCCGAGAAAGATCATGTTGATGGTCCCTGCCGGAAAGCCGTTGGATGACGTCATTGAAGCGCTCGTCCCTTTTCTTGATCAGGGCGACATCATTATCGACGGCGGGAACTCTCATTTTTCAGATACTTCACGCAGAACCAGAATGCTCGAAGGCATGGGACTTTTGTATGTGGGAGCCGGTGTCTCGGGTGGCGAAGAAGGTGCTTTGTTGGGCCCTTCGATCATGCCCGGCGGATCGGTTGCAGCCTGGCCAAGTGTCGGACCGATCTTTCGGGCCATCGCCGCCAAAGTCGATGGCGGCACACCATGCTGCGACTGGATCGGAGCAGAGGGATCTGGCCATTTCGTCAAAATGGTTCACAACGGAATTGAATATGGCGACATGCAGCTTATCGGCGAAGTCTATGACGTCATGAGAACGCTATTGGGCATGACGGCGGACGAAATGCATGCCGTGTTCAGGCAGTGGAGCGAAGGCGATCTGGCCGGCTATTTAATTGAGATCACCAGGGATATTCTGGCCGCTAGAGGCGATGACGGGATGCCCTTGCTCGACACCATCCTGGACAAGGCGGGTCAGAAGGGAACCGGAAAATGGGCGGTCGTTACAGCACTCGACGTGGCAGCACCGCTGACCCTGATCGCTGAGTCGGTGTTTGCCCGCGTACTTTCCTCCATGAAAGATGAGCGAGTGCTGGCTTCCAAAGCACTGAGAGGTCCGGACGTGCATTTTTCCGGCAACAGAAAAGCCTTCATTGACGAACTCGGGAAAGCTTTGTACGCGGCAAGGATCATTTCCTATTCGCAGGCTTACCAGTTGATGCGTGCCGCAGAGATCGATTTCGGCTGGAAATTGAACTTCGGCGGTATCGCACTCATGTGGCGCGGCGGGTGCATTATCCGTTCGGCGTTGCTGGTGAGGATCAAGGACGCCTTTGATTCGAATCCCCAGCTCGTGAATCTTCTAATGGATCCGCTCTTTACAGAGACCATCGCACAATCACAGCAGTCATTGCGAAAAGTGCTTGGCGAGGCAATCAGCAATGGCATCCCGACGCCCGCCATGTCCTCGGCACTGGCCTACTACGATGGCTACCGAAGCGCCAAGCTGCCGGCAAATCTCCTGCAGGCGCAGCGAGATTATTTTGGCGCGCACCAGTATGAGCGCGTCGACCGGCCACGCGGCGTGTATTTCCATTCCAACTGGACCGGCCGGGGCGGTGAGACGGCGTCCACGGTCTATTCTGCCTAGCTGGCATCCTGCTGGGGCCGACAAGCTTTAGAGCCTGGCCGCGTTGAGTTCGGCACGCGTCGGCAGGCCCTCGCTGTCGCCCAACACCTGCACGACGCGCGCGCCGATCCAGGCGCCGCGCTGCACGGCGTCGGGCACGCTCAGGCCGTCCAGCAGCGCGCTGATAAGGCCCACCGCAAAGCCGTCACCGGCGCCGACGGTGTCCACCACCTTGGCCACCGGAAAGCCCGGCACCTGCCCGGCAGCGCCGTCAGCGTCAAAGTAGGCACCTTGGCTCCCCAGTTTGACGACTACCAATCTTGCGCCGCGTCGGCGGTAAAAACGGGCAATGTTCTCGGGGCTGGTTTCACCGGTTAAAAAACGGCCTTCCTCCAGGCCGGGCAGCACCCAGTCGGCGCGCGTCGCCAGATCGTTGATGGACTCACGCATCAACTCGGGACTGGCCCAAAGCGTCGGGCGCAGGTTCGGGTCAAAGGACACACTGCGGCCTGCCGTGCGCATCAGGTCCATGGTTTTGCGGGCGGCGGGCAGCGTGCTGGCCGAGATGGCGGCAAACACGCCGGTGGCGTGCAGGTGGCGGGCGCCAAGCAGCCAGGCTTCGTCAATATCTGCCACACCCATGTGGCTGGCCGCCGAGCCTTTGCGGTGGTATTCAACCGGGGGGTCGCTGCCATCGCTCACCTGGCCCTTGAACAGAAAGCCGGTGTCGAGGGTCGGGTCGCAGACCACGTGTGAACAGTCAATGCCTTCCTGCGTCATGGTCGCCAACAAATAACGCCCCATCGAATCCGTGCCCAAACGGCTGGCCCAGCCTACTTTGAAGCCCAGGCGCGCCAGGCCAATCGCCACGTTGGTTTCGGCACCCGCGCTGCGCTTGTAAAAAGCTTCGGCCTGCTCCAGTGGGCCGGGCCGGTCCGCCACCAGCAGCAGCATGGCTTCGCCAAAAGTAATGAGGTCCAGTGCGCTGGTCATAAAGTGGCTCGCTTGCCGTTGTCTGAGAGGCTGCGCGGCGACAAAAGGCAAATTATAGGAAATCCATTTGACCCTTGCCTCACCTGTGTGGGCTAGCGCACAGACCAGCTACCTCGGCAAGTGTATAGTGAACAGAAAAGGTGTCACGGTCACGTCTCCGGCTTAACCAGAGTCTGCTGCGATGCGAACCAGGGGAATGACATGAAATTGGTTCAATCTGGGCCAGCGCGAGCGGGCGCCAAAGCACCGACCGGCATCACCGGTTTCGATGAAATAACCGGCGGCGGCTTGCCACGCGGTCGCACCACGCTGCTGGTCGGCGGGCCCGGCTCAGGCAAGACCGTGCTGGCGCTACAGTTTCTGGTGCATGGCGCACAGGACTGCAAGGAGCCGGGCATCTTTGTCGCGTTCGAGGAAGCCTCGACGCGCATCGTCGCCAATGCCGAAAGTTTCGGTTGGGACCTCACCGGATTGCAGCGCAAGAAGAAGCTGTATTTCATGGACGCGCAACCCCTGCCGGATCTGGTCCAGTCGGGGGATTTTGATCTCGGCGGGATGCTGGCGGCACTTGAGGTCAAGACCCGGGAAATGGGCGCGCGCCGGATCGTGTTCGATGCCCTCGATGTCTTATTGGCGCTGCTGCCCGACCTGGCCGCGGAAAGGCGCGAGATCTACCGGCTGCATCAGTGGCTATTGGCACGCGAACTGACCGCCATCGTCACGCTGAAATCCGGGGCGGATGAGACATACTCGATCAGCCAGCAGCCCTTCGGCTTCATGCAGTTCATGGTCGATTGCGCGGTGATCCTCAACCACAGCGTCGTGCTGGGCGTGTCGCAGCGCAGTCTGCGCGTGCAGAAGTATCGCGGCTCCAGCTTCGATGAAAATGAATCGGCGTTCCTGATCGGCGAGAGCGGATTCGAGGTCTCCATTGCGCACACGCTGAGCCGTGTCGACGCCAAGGTGAGCAGCGAGCGCGTTTCAAGTGGCGTCGAGCGGCTCGATACCATGCTGGGCGGCGGCTACTACCGCGGCGCCAGCGTGCTGATCACCGGTTTCTCCGGCACGGCTAAGACGACCTTGAGCGGTGCCTTCGCCGAAGCGTCCTGCCGCCGCGGCGAGCGCACGATGTTCGTCTGTTTTGATACCAACAGTACCGAGGTGATCCGCAACCTGCGCTCTGTAGGCATCCAGCTGGATCGCTACGTCAAAAGCGGGTGCATGCGCATGATCTCGGCCCGTGCCATCACCGGCAGCGCGGAGACCTACCTGGTGCGCATCAAGGCGCTGGCGAAGGAGCATGGTGCCCGTTGCGTGGTGATCGATCCGGTGTCCGCATGGTCCAAATCCGGCAGTGATCTGAGCACACAGAGCGTGGCCGACCGCCTGATCGACTGGTCCAAGGGCGAGGGCATAACGCTGCTCTGCACCAGCCTGCTCGACGAAATGTCCGGCCAGGGGGAAGGCGGTTCGCAGCTGCAGATCTCGGCGCTCGTGGATACATGGATCCATCTTAATTACCTGATGCAGGCCGGCGAGCGCAACCGCGGCTTGTCCATCGTCAAATCGCGCGGCACGACACATTCCAACCAGTTGCGCGAGCTGATCCTGAGCGATACCGGCGTGACCCTGGCCGACGCCTACACCGCAGGTGGCGAGGTGTTGATGGGAACATTGCGCTGGGAAAAGGAACGCGCAGAACGGGTCGCGCATGAGGCCGCCGAAGCTGCCGCCAAGGTCAAGAACGTCAGGCTCGACGCTGAAGAGGCCGAACTCGAAGTGCGACTGAAGTCGCTACAGACAGAACTCTTGGCCAAGCAGGTCGAGAAGGCCTTGTTGGTGCGCACCACGCAGAGTGACCAGGGCGAATTGTCGCGAGGCCGCACCCAGATGAAGGAGTTGCGCGGCGCCGATGCGGCGATTTCCGGGCGAAAAGTGAGCAAGCCATGAGCCGACGTGCCTTGTTCAAGTTCCGGCTGTATGTCGCGGGCGACGCGCTGAACTCGGCGCAGGCGCGTAGCAACCTGAGCGCACTGTGCCTGGCCCACCTGGCCGGTCGGCATGAGATCGAAGTGGTGGATGTGTTCAAGCAGCCCGAGCGGGCACTGGCCGACGCCGTTTTCATGACGCCGACGCTGATCAAACTGGCGCCGCTGCCGCTGCGAACCATCGTTGGCACGTTGAGCCATACGCAGACCGTATTGCGGGCCTTGGGGCTGGAAGCGGTGGTTCCATGACGCCGCAAAGCCCGCCACCTCCGGGCAACACGGATGCCGAAGTCTCTGCGCTGATCGAGACCCTGCACCAGACCGGGCAACGCCTGGAGGAATTGACAGCCGGTGAAGTCGATACGGTGACGAGCCGCGACGGCCGTACCGTCCTGTTGCGCCGCGCCCAGGAGCACTTGCGTCTCAACGAGGCGGCCAAGCAGGCCGCCATCCTCAACGCATTGCCAACGCATGTCGCCTTGCTCGATGCGCAGGGGACCATCATTTCGGTGAACGCGGCGTGGCGAAAGTTTGCCATTGCGAATGTGTTGCAAAGCCCAGGCTATGGCGTCGGCCTCAATTACATCGAGATTTGCGACCACGCACAAGGCGCTGACGCCGCTGAGGCGCTCCAGGTGGCCGCCGGCATTCGCTCCGTGCTGGCTGGCGCGGCAAGAATTTTTTCATTGGAATATCCTTGCCATTCACCAACAGAAAAGCGTTGGTTCCAGATGGCAGTAGCGCCACTGGCGGAGACCTCAGCGCATGGCGCCGTCGTCATGCATCTGGACATCACCGAACGCAAGTTGCTGACACTGAAGCTGGCAGCGGACGAAGCTCAGCTGCACACGCTGGTCCACACCATTCCAGACCTGATCTGGCTGAAAAATGCGCAGGGTGTCTATCTGAACTGCAATCCGGTGTTCGAGCGCTTCTTCGGCGCCAGGGAAGCCGACATCATCGGCAAGACCGACTACGACTTTGTCGGCAAGGAACTGGCCGACTTCTTCCGCGCCCATGACCGCAAGGCGATGGTGGCCGGCAAGCCCAGCGCCAACGAGGAATGGCTGACTTTTTCCGATGATGGTTACCGGGGACTGTTTGAGACCATCAAAACGCCGATGCTGGATGCGCAAGGCGAGCTTATCGGCGTGCTGGGCATCGCCCGCGACATCACCGAACGCAAGCGATTGGAACAGGAAAAAGAGCAATATTTCAAGTTCTTCATGCTTTCAACCAACCCTATGTGCATTGCCGATCCATACGGTTGTTTCAAGCAGGTAAATCCCGCGTTTTTACAGTTGATCGGTTACTCTGAAAGCGATCTCTTATCAAAACCGTTTCTCGATTTCGTCTTGCCGGAGGACCGGCAACGTACCGCGAATGAAATGAAACTGCAGGTGGAAAGCCGTTCATCATTGCATTTTGAAAACCGTTACATGCGCAATGATGGCACAGTCATCCACTTGTCGTGGATGGGCTACTTTGACAAACATGATGGCGTCAGCTATGCCACCGCGAACGACATCACCGAACGCAAGGCAGCGGACGCCCGGATCAAACACCTCAACCGCGTCTATGCCGTGCTCAGCGGTATCAATACCCTGATCGTGCGCGTGCGTGACCGCGACGAGCTGTTCAGGGAAGCGTGCCGGATCGCGATCGAGGCCGGGGGCTTTCGCATGGCCATGATAGCCATCGTCGATCCGAGTTCGATGAAGGTGGTCCCGGTCGCCTCGGCGGGCAAGGATGAGGATCTCCTGAGCGCCATTAAAGATGTCTTGTCATCAAATGAAAGTGCTCCGAAAACCATGGGCGCGCGGGCGATCAAGGAAAAGAAGCTGGTCGTGTCCAACAATTCGCAAAGCGATCCTCAGGTGGTGTTCGGCCAGAAATACGCCGAAGCGGGGGTCCGCTCGATGGTCGTATTACCGTTGCTTGTTTCAGATGAAGCGGTCGGCGTACTGGCGCTTTACGCCAGCGAGATTGAATTCTTCCAGGAAGAGGAATTGAAGCTGTTAATGGAGCTGGCCGGAGATGTCGCCTTCGCAATCGATCACCTCAACAAGCAGGCGCGGCTCAATTACCTTGCCTACTACGACGAGCTCACCGGACTCGCGAACCGCACACTCTTTTTGGAGCGGCTGGCGCAGTACAAGCGCAGTGCGGTCAGCGGCGGGCACAAGGTCGCCTTGTTCCTGATCGATCTGGAGCGCTTCAGGAACATTAACGACAGCCTCGGTCGGCCAGCCGGCGACGAGCTCTTGCGGCAGGTGGCTCAGTGGCTGACGCGCGATACGGTAGACGCCACCCTGGTGTCGCGAGTGGGTGCGAACCTGTTTGCCACGGTGCTGCCGGTAGTCAAGCAGGAGGGCGATGTGGCGCGGCTGCTCGAGAAAACGATGGAGGCTTTTGAGAACCATCCGTTCCGCCTGAATGACGCCGTGTTCCGGATCGCCGCCAAGGTCGGAATAGCGCTGTTCCCGGATGACGGCACCGACGCCGAGACCTTGTTCAAGCACGCCGAGGCGGCGCTCAAAATGGCCAAGGCGAGCGGCGAGCGTTACCTGTTTTACACGCAAAAAATGACCGAAGCGGCGGCCGGCAAACTGACTCTGGAGAACCAGTTGCGCCAGGCGCTGGACAACGAAGAATTCGTCCTCCATTACCAGCCCAAGGTGAACCTCACCACCGGCAAGATGACCAGCGCCGAGGCGTTGATCCGCTGGAACGATCCACGTACCGGCCTGGTGCCGCCGGGCCGCTTCATCCCGATTCTGGAAGAAACCGGGTTGATCTATGACGTCGGACGCTGGGCGCTGCGCCAGGCCATCGAGGACTACCTGCGCTGGTGCGCCGCGGGTCTGCCTGCTGTGCGCATTGCGGTGAACGTGTCGCCGCTGCAACTGCGCAATCGCGGCTTCATCGACGAGATCCGAGCAGGTCATCGGCATTGATGAACACGCGGCGGACGGGCTGGAACTGGAGATCACCGAAAGCCTGATCATGGAGGACGTCAAAGCGCAGCATCGCCAGCCTGCAGGCGATCCGCGCCATGGGCGTCAGCATCGCCATCGACGACTTCGGCACCGGCTTCTCCTCGCTCAGCTACCTGGCCAAGCTGCCGGTCGACACGCTCAAGATCGACCGCTCGTTCGTGATCGACATGACGGCCGCGCCGGAGGGACTGGCGCTGGTCTCCACCATCATCAGCCTGGCGCATTCGCTCAAACTCAAGGTGGTGGCCGAGGGGGTAGAGACCGAGGAGCAATCTCGGTTGCTGCATTTGCTGGACTGCGACGAAATGCAGGGCTTTTTATTCAGCAAGGCGGTACCGGGCGAGATTTTCGAGACCAGGTTCCTGGCCCCGCCTCCGGTACCTGAGGTGTCCCAATGACGGCCGCTCTTATCCGGTTGGATCGGCTAACGACGCAAGTCATGCGAAGCCAGTTGACACCGCAGCCGTTCTTCAGGCTGACTCGCTATTTCTCCGTCGCGAGTTTGCTCGGCATTCTTGTTGTCCTGGCGGTGTTACTGCTTTTCTATCGGCATTTCGCCTTTAGCGCACTGACGGACCATGAAACGCGCGGCAACATCGCCCTGGCGCGCGTATTCGCCAACACGATCTGGCCCAACCACGCGGCCTATGCCAAGGGCGCCTCGGCGATCCCCAAGGCTGAATTGGCGCAGCGTCCGGAGATCGTTCCGCTCAGGCGCGATGTATTGCGGCAAATGGCGGGACTGGGCGTCGTGAAAGTGAAAATCTACAATCTCGACGGCCTTACCGTCTTCTCTACCGACGCCAAGCAAATCGGCGAAGACAAGAGCACGAATAGCGGATTTCTGAGCGCGAAGGCCGGCACGACAGTTAGCGAAATCACATTTCGAGACAGTTTCGACGCCTTTGAGCAGGTCGTAAACGACCGCAATCTCGTCTCGTCGTATGTCCCAATCAACGAAAGCCAGAACGCGCCGGTCGAAGGTGTGATGGAGGTCTATTCCGACGTGACGGACTTTGTCGCCACGCTTGAGAAGACCCAATGGCTGATTGTTGGCAGCGTTCTGGGAAGTCTGTCCCTGCTCTATCTGTTCTTAATCACGATGGTCCGCCGGGCGGACAAGGTTATCCAGACGCAGAGCGAACAAATGCGTCTGACGCATGAGGCAACGGTGTTTCACCGGGCCAATCACGACGCGTTGACCGGATTGCCGAACCGGAACAATTTCTCCGAACGCGTGAATAGCATGATCAAGGCCGCCCAACGGGGCGGAGCGAGGGTTGCGGTGCTATGCATCGATGTGGGCGGGTTGAAGAAAGTCAACGAGTCTCTCGGCAATACGACGGGGGACCGGCTGCTGCAGGATGTGAGCAAGCGGTTGACGGAAAGCCTGCGTGAAGCAGACATCACCGCGCGCCGTGGCGGCGCCGAGTTTGGCGCCGCCATTTCAGGAATAAGAGGGGTTGAACACGCTGTGAAGGTTGCCGAAAAAATCCGCCAAACCCTCTCGATTCCACTTTATGTCATCGACTCGCATAACCTGGCCGTCTCGACCGATATTGGGATTAGCATCTATCCCGATGATGGCATTGACGCGATCGAGATCATCAGCAACGCTGACGCCGCGATGCATCACGCCAAGCATGTCGGGCGCAACAGTTACCAGTTCCACACATCGGACATGAACGCGCGTGCATTGGCGATGCTCTTGACCGAGCAGAACCTGCGCCAAGCGCTGGACAAGGGAGAATTCGTTCTCCATTACCAGCCCAAGGTAAACTTGGCGAGCGGCAAGGTGACGGGCGCCGAGGCGCTGATCTGCTGGAATGATCCACGCACCGGCCTGGTGCCGCCGGGCAGTTTCATCCCGATTCTGGAAGAAACCGGCTTGATCTTTGACGTCGGATGCTGGGCTCTGCGCCAGGCTATCGCCGATTATCTGCGCTGGCGCGCCGCGGGTTTGCCAGCGGTGCGCATTGCGGTGAACGTGTCGCCGCTGCAACTGCGCAATCGCGACTTCATCGCCGAGATCGAACAGGCCATTGGGATCGATCCGCAGGCGGCGACCGGGCTGGAGCTGGAGATTACCGAAAGCGTGATCATGGAGGACGTCAAAGGCAGTATCGCGACCCTGCAGGCGATCCGCGCCATGGGCCTAACGATAGCCATCGACGACTTTGGCACCGGCTTTTCCTCGCTCGCCTACCTTGCCAAACTACCGGTGGACACGCTCAAGATCGATCGCTCGTTCGTGATCGATATGACCGTCGGGCCACAAGGGCTGGCGCTGGTCTCCACCATCATCCGCCTGGCGCATTCTCTGAACCTCAAGGTGGTGGCCGAGGGGGTAGAGACCGAAGAGCAACAACGTCTGCTGCGCTTGCTGGGTTGCGACGAAATGCAGGGTTTTTTATTCAGCAAGGCGGTACCGGGCGAGATTTTCGAGACCAGGTTCCTGGTCCAGCCGGGGGCGACGCCGCCGGCTTTGATTGGCGCTTGAATGCGCTCCAATTTCCGATGACCAGCCTATTCTTGGATGCGCGCTTCGCTGCCAAGCGCAAACGCGGGATCCGCGGGATGCTGATCGTGTTGCTCGTGTTCGCGATCACATTGGCGGCAGTTGTCGCCAATGTTGTGCTCCATCGCATCGCCGAGGACAGCACGCGCGCGGAAGTCCTGCTGCTGCAACTCCACGGATTTGCCTACCGCCTGTCCGCCTTTGAATGGCAGGCCTTCAGTGAGCGGGAAATGTCTCCCAAGATTGTTGCCGGCGTACAGGATGCACAGGCCGACATGAAGCGCACGATGGCCAGCCTGGAGCAGCTCGATGCGAACGCGGGAAATCTGCGCCCGGTCCGGCAGACTTACGAGGCCTACAGTCGGGCCATGAGTGAAGAGTTCGGCCTGATCAGAGGCGGCAATTTCGGTGAGGCGCACCGCGTCGACGAGGAACTGGTCGATCCGGCCTTCGATGCATTTACCAAGGCGCTGGGTTCGAGCGGTGCCGCCTACAGTGAGGAGACGGACCAGATGGAGCATCTGGCCTTCTTTGGAACCGTGCTCATCTTATTGATTGCCGTCGCTACCGTCGGAGCGCTGGTCTGGCGGACCCAAAAGGCGCAGGCGGCAACCGACACCGCTGCCGCGGAGCAGAGGGCATTGTTTCAGCGTCAGGAAGAGCTGCGCCGGTTCGCCGACAACGTTCCGTCCATGACCGTCTCGTTTGACGAAGACCTGCGCTGCGTTTTCGTCAACAAGCGCTACGCGGATTTTTTAGGTTTGGGCAGAGCGGACATTGTCGGCAAGCACTTGCGCCAGCTTGTCGGGGACGATGAGTATCGCGAGGTCGAGGGGTATTTTGTGAAGGCGCTGCAGGGCCTTGCGGTGACATACGAACGGACATTCACTCTGCAGGACGGCAAGCCCCAATGCCTTGAGGTCAGGGTTGTTCCCCAAATCGGAGACCAGGGGAAGATCCTGGGCCTATTTGCCGTGGCACAAGACATAACCGAACGCAAGGAAGCGGAAGACAGAATCGTGCACCTCAACCGCGTATACGCGGTGCTGAGCGGCATCAATACGCTGATCGTTCGCGTGCATCACCGCGACGAATTGTTCCGGGAGGCGTGCCGGGTCGCGGTCGAGGCAGGCGGGTTCCGCATGTCCATGATTGCTCTTGTCGATCGCGGTGCGACGAAGATTGTCCCGCTCGCGTCGGCGGGCAAGGATGAGGAATTCCTGACCTTTGTTAAAGGCGTCTTGTCGTCGAACGAGGGTGCGCCAAATTCGATGGTCGCGCGGGCTATCAGGGAGAAAAAGCCCATCGTGTGCAACGACTCGCAAAATGACACCAAGGTCCTGTTCGGCAGCAAATATGCCCACGCCGGAGTTCGCTCAATGGCAGTTTTGCCGCTGATTATCTCGGACGAAGCGATAGGTGTGCTGATCCTATACGCCGGCGAGAGTGAATTCTTGGCCGAAGAAGAGATGAAGCTGTTGTCAGAACTGGCCGACGACATTGCGTTTGCCACCGATCACCTCGAGAAGGAGGAGCGGCTCTATTACCTCGCCTACTACGATGTGCTCACCGGCCTGGCGAACCGCACCCTGTTTCTCGAGCGGGTGACCCAGCACCTGCGTAGCGCTGCCAGCGGCGTGCACAAGCTGGCGGTGTTCCTGATCGATCTGGAGCGCTTCAAGAACATCAACGACAGTCTCGGTCGGCCGGTCGGCGACGCACTGCTAAGGCAGGTGGCGGAGTGGCTGACGCACGTCGCGGGAGATGCCAGCCTTGTTGCGCGACCAGGCGCGGACCAGTTTGCCGTGGTGCTGCCGGAAGTCAGGCCGGGCGGCGATCTGGTGCGGATGCTCGAGAAAATGATTGAAGTTTTTCTGGAACACCCATTCCGTCTCAATGACGCCGTGTTTCGCATCGCCGCCAAGATTGGCGTCGCACTATTTCCGGATGACGGCGCCGACGCTGAGACTTTGCTCAGAAACGCCGAGGCTGCGCTCAAAAAGGCCAAGGCGAGCGGTGAGCGGTATCTGTTTCACACTCAAAAAATGACGGCAACCGTGGCCAGCAAGCTCACCCTGGAAAACCAGTTGCGCCAGGCGCTCGACAACGAAGAATTCGTTCTCCATTACCAGCCCAAGGTGAGCCTCGCGAGCGGCAAAATGAGTAGCGCCGAGGCGCTGATTCGCTGGAACGATCCGCGCACCGGCCTGGTTCCGCCCGCCCAGTTCATCCCGATCCTGGAAGAAACCGGCCTGATCTACGGCGTGGGGCGCTGGGCCATGCGCCAGGCCATCAAGGACTACTTGCGCTGGCGTGCCGCAGGTTTGCCGGTGGTGCGCATTGCCGTCAATGTGTCGCCGCTGCAATTGCGTGACCGCGGCTTCATTGACGAGGTCCGGCAGGCCATCAGCGTTGACGCACAGGCTGCAGCCGGCCTGGAGCTGGAGATTACCGAGAGCCTGATCATGGAGAACGTGCAACACAGCATTGCCACCCTGCAGGCGCTGCGCGACATGAGGCTCAGCATTGCCATCGACGACTTCGGCACCGGCTTTTCTTCACTCGCCTACCTCGCCAAGTTGCCGGTCGATACGCTCAAGATTGACCGCTCGTTCGTGATCGACATGACCGCCGGACCGCAGGGACTGGCGCTGGTCTCCACCATCATCAGCCTGGCGCATTCTCTGAAGCTCAAGGTGGTGGCCGAGGGTGTCGAAACCGAGGAGCAACAACGTCTGCTGCGCTTGCTCAATTGCGACGAAATGCAGGGCTATCTGTTCAGCAAACCGGTGCCGGCCGGCATTTTTGAGTCAAAATTCCTGGCCCAACCTTCCTCCGGGTCGTGATCTGTGAAAATACTGATGGCGGCAGATCGTGGATAACCCGCATGGTCACGCTACCTGTATTCAAAGGATACCTATCTCATGAACCCGTCCGTTCGCCCGCGGCAGTGTCTTCTCAAGCAATTCCACGCCCTTTGCCTTGCGGGGATAGTCGCCACGTTCGCCCTGGCCACGATTGGCGCGCAGGCCGATTCAATCAAGATCGGCGGCACCGGCACCGGTCTGGGCGCGATGAAGTTGATGGCGCAGGAATTCAATCAATCCAGGCCTGATGCGCGATTGATCGTGACCCCCAGTCTGGGCAGCACCGGCGCAATCAAGGCGGTGCTCGCCGCCGCAGTGGACATCGGCATCAGCGCGCGGCCCATCACCCCTGAAGAGAACCGTCAGGGCGCATCGGCGCGGGCCTATGCCCGAACGCCATTTGTCGTCGCCACCGGGGCGAAAAACAAGGGCACCAACCTGAGCTTGTCCGAACTCGCGCAAATCTATTCCGGCAAAACCACACGCTGGCCCGATGGCAGTCCGATACGCCTCGTCGTGCGTCCCGATGCCGATGCCGACACGATTGCGATGCGCGCGTTCTCGGCCGCTATGGACAGCGCCGTCACCGCGGCCCTGGCGAGAAAGGGCCTGAGGATGGCCGATACCGACCAGGACAACGCCGATGCGCTCGAACAGCTCGCGGGCTCGCTGGGGACAACGACGCTGACTCAAGTCATGACGGAAAAACGCGCCATCAGAGCGCTGGCCCTGGACGGTGTGACGCCCACACTAGAGGCCCTGGCTGCGGGACGCTATCGCTACTTCAAGACCCTGTACCTGGTCACCGGCCGCGACCCCTCGCCGCTGGCAAAGGACTTTGTGGCATTTATCCGCTCGCCCGCAGGGCAGGCGGTTCTCGCCAGGAGCGGCAATCTGGCGCTTCACGAATAAGTCATCCAATGCCTATCACCGACATCGGTCTGACCAGAACCCTGCGCCTGATCGCCGCAAGCATTGCAATCATCGTGGCGGTTTCCCTGCCGCTGGGTTACGCTCTGATAGTCTACAACTTCGCGGCACAAGAGACTTCCAACGATGCCGCAGCCCGTGCCGTGCTCGTGACCCAGAGAGTCAATGCCAGCCCCGATCTGTGGCGCTTTGAGATCCCCAGGCTGGACGCCATCATTGCCGCCCGTTCCGTCAGCCAGGAGTTACCGGAAGAACATAGCATCCTGGATGAGCGCGGCGCGGTGCTGGCCCAAAGCGCGAAGAGCGTCTCCCTCTCCCCCCCGATACTGACCCGCTCCGCGCCGCTGTTGGATTCGGGCGCGGTGGTTGGCCAGTTTGTGACCAGCCGTTCCCTGGTTCCGCTGCTGCAAGATACCGCACTGGTGGCCCTGTTCGCTCTGGTACTTGCGCTGGCCGTTTACGTCAGCCTGAGCGTGCTGCCGTTGCGCGCGCTCACGCGGACATTGAGGGCGCTTGGTCATGAACGGGAACGCCTGCGGGCAATCGTGGACAATGCGATCGAAGGGATTATCACTTTCGACTCGCTCGGCATGCTAAGGTCCTTGAACCCGGCGGCAGAACGCATGTTCGGCTACGTCAGCGCCGAAGCCGTTGGACGCAGCGCAGGCGACTTGCTGCCCGAAATCGATATGGCCAGCATCGATCTACCGGGCGGGCAAACGAGTCTCGGCACGCAGGAAACGGTCGGCCGCAGCAAGGACGGCAAGCGCTTTCAGATTGAGCTTGCGCTCGGTCAGGCGATGCTCCAGGGCAAACCCCAATGGATCGCCATCGTGCACGACATCACCGAGCGCAAGGCGGCGCAGCGCATGATCGCACGCCTCAACCGCGTCTATGCCGTGCTCAGCGGCATCAACACCCTGATCGTGCGCGTGCGCGACCGCGACCAGTTGTTCAGTCAGACGTGCCGGATCGCGTGCGAGGTCGGCGACTTTCGCATGGCCATGATAGCCCTCGTTGATCGGACTTCGATGAAGATTGTCCCGGTCGCATCGGCCGGCAAGGATGAGGCGTTCCTGAGCTGCATCACAGACATCTTGTCATCGAGTGAGCGCGCGCCAAAAACCATGAGCGCGCGCGCGATCAGAGAAAAAATGGCGGTCGTATCCAACGACTCGCAAAGTGATCCTCAGGTGGCGTTTGGCGCGAAATACGCCGAATGTGGAGTCCGCTCGATGGCTATGTTCCCGCTGATTGTCGCGGATGAAGCGGTAGGGGTGCTCGCGCTGTACGCCAGCGAGAGTCAATTCTTCGAGGAAGAGGAATTAAAGCTGTTGACGGAACTCGCCGACGATATCTCCTTCGCGATTGATCACCTCGACAAGCAGGAGCGGCTCAATTACCTCGCCTACTACGATGTGCTTACCGGACTCGCCAACCGCACGCTGTTTCTCGAGCGGGTGGCGCAGTTCGTGCGCGGTGCTGTCAGCGGTGGACACAAGCTTGCCTTGTTCCAGTTCGACCTGGAGCGCTTCAAGAACATCAACGACAGCCTCGGCCAGGCAGTCGGCGACGAGCTCTTGCGGCAGGTGGCCCAGTGGCTGACGCACAACGCCGCGAAGGACGTCAACCTGTTGGCACACGTCGGGGCGGATCATTTTGCCTTGGTCATGCCGGTCGTCAAGCAGGGCGGCAACTTGAAGCGACTGATCGATCAATGGATTGAAAAATTTCAGAGTCATCCGTTCCACCTGAATGATGCCGTGTTCCGGATCGCCGCCAAGCTCGGCATAGCAGTATTTCCGGATGACGGCGCTGACGCCGACACCTTGTTCAGGAACGCCGAGGCCGCCCTCAAAAAGGCCAAGGTGAGCGGCGAGCGCTACCTGTTCTACACGCAGACAATGACCAAATCGGTGGCCGGCAAGCTGACCCTGGAAAATCAGTTGCGCCAGGCGCTCGACAACGAAGAATTCGTTCTCCATTACCAGCCCAAGGTAAACTTGGCGAGCGGCAAGATGACCAGCGCCGAGGCACTGATCCGCTGGAATGATCCGCGCACCGGCCTGGTGCCGCCGGGGCGCTTCATCCCGATCCTGGAAGAAACCGGACTGATCTACGAGGTCGGGCGCTGGGCCATGCGCCATGCCATCCAGGACTACTTGCGCTGGCGCGCTGCAGGTCTGCCGGTTGTGCGCATCGCGGTCAACGTGTCGCCATTGCAGTTGCGCGACCGCAGCTTTATCGACGATGTCAGAAGCGCCATCAGCGTTGACGCACAGGCCGCTGCCGGCCTGGAGCTGGAGATTACCGAGAGCCTGATCATGGAGAACGTGCAGCACAGCATCGCCACCCTGCAGGCGCTGCGCGACATGAGGCTCAGCATTGCCATCGACGACTTCGGCACCGGTTTTTCGTCGCTGAGCTACTTGTCGAAATTCCCGATCGATACACTCAAGATTGACCGCTCGTTCGTGATCGACATGACCGCCGGACCGCAGGGACTGGCGCTGGTCTCCACCATCATCAGCCTGGCGCATTCTCTGAAGCTCAAGGTGGTGGCCGAGGGTGTCGAAACCGAGGAGCAACAAGGTCTGCTGCGCTTGCTCAATTGCGACGAAATGCAGGGCTATCTGTTCAGCAAACCGGTGCCGGTCGATATTTTTGAGTCAAGATTCCTGGCGCTGCTGGGTGCCGAACCGCACTGATTTGCCCCGCCACTGACCCCCGCCAACGGGTCCCTGAGAAATTCTGGTTTAACATGAATCGATCGACTACTATTTTATTTATAGCTGTTTGCGCAGCAACGACGGGGGCTAGAGGCCAAATTGATGCCCAATCCCGGGCAGCTCCGGCGGTCACCTGGCAAGACTGTACCGTTTTGTCCCATGACAGCGCGGCACGTCTGAGCTGCTTTGATGCCTGGGCGGCACAGCAGACGCCCGCAGCGCCGCCGGTGGCCCTTGCGGCGGCGGTAGCGCCGGCCGGGCATGACTGCAAAAGCCGGCAGTTCTCGGAGTTGTCGCGTTTCTGGGAGTTGGAGGCGGGCACTGATTGCGGCACTTTTGGCATTCGGGGTTTTCACCCCATCAGCCTGGCCTGGATCAGTTCGGACGGCGTCAACACGCAACCCGATTCGCCCTCCCCCGGCCACAGTGCCACCTCAGTCGTGGCCTACATCCCAAGCGAAACCCGCATTTCCCTGTCGATGCGAACCAAGATGGCGCAGGGCCTGCTGACCGGGCAGCAGCAAGCCAAGCGTGATTCCCTGTGGTTTGGCTACAGTCAGCAGTCAAATTGGCAAATCTTCAGTGGCGACCTGTCGCGCCCGTTTCGCAGCACCGACCACGAGCCCGAACTGAGCTACATCTACCCGACCGACGCCGAACTGCCCTTTGGCTGGCGCCTGCGCTACAGCGGCATCAGCCTGGTGCATCAGTCCAACGGGCAGCCGCTGCCGCTATCGCGCAGCTGGAACCGGGCGTTGTTGCTGACCGGGCTCGAGAAAGGCGATCAATTTCGGCTTGAAGCCAAGCTCTGGAAGCGCGTCGATGAGGACCCGTTCAGCGACGACAACCCCGATATCAGCGACAAGATTGGGCGCGCCGAGCTGGCCGGCTTTTGGAACCCTGAACCCGGACCAGACCTTTGGCCTGACCCTGCGCCACTCGCTGCGCGCGCAGGCCAATGGCTCGCTGCGCCTGGAGTGGTTGCGCCAGTTGGGACACAACGGCCTGACCGGTAGCCAAAACGCGCTGCGCTTTCACACCCAGTTGTTCATGGGCTACGGGGACTCGCTCGTTGACTACAACCGCCGCCGCAGCTGCTCAGCATTGGCCTGAGCCTGGTGGATTGGTAAGTCCGTATCATGCGGCATTGCACCTGAAGGTCGACCATGAAAAAGACATTCCAGCTCAACATTGAAGGCAAGCACCGCGACCGCGTGCCGAGGCCACCAAACACGAGATCCGCGGCAATACGTCAAACGCCAGCGCCGCGTGCCCTTGCCGGTCGGTGTGGACTACTGGGATTTTGATTGCAAATTCGGCAGCACGCAGGCCGCTGCGCAGGCAGTTCACTTCGCCACACTGACCGCCCTGATTGACGCCGTGGCGCAGGCCGGTGGGGATGCGTTTTACCTCGAAATTCTTGGCGAAAAACGGTTACCGCGGTGCCCGGGCCAGGGCGCTGCAACCGATCCAAAACGGATTTGACAAAGCCGTATTTTCTCGTGCAGCGCAAGTCCGGGGATAATCAGCCAGTTTTGTTTCTACTAATTTTTGGAGTTATCTGATGGCTAAAGAATTTCGCACCGAAGCTGAGCGCAAAGCCAGCCCGCGTCCGGTCGCCCCCAAAGGCGTCTGTTTTACCGCGCCGCACGGCCAAATGCGCAGCCTGGAGCGCGGCACCGCCACCAACAACAAGAAGAACCCCGGCAAGCGCTGTAAAAAGGGCGGTTAGCCTAAACGGTGGCTGTCCTGAATCTTTGAACGCCATTCGTCAGCAAGCTGCGCCTGTGCCGCAAACTCAGGCCAGCGCCGCACGGCCACGTGCACTTTGTCCATGATCGTTTTGGCGCGGCCGCGCTGCATGAACGACGACTTGGCGCAGGCCTCGAAGTCCTGTAGCGTGAAGCCATCGCGCTTGCCGTTCAGCGTCATCTGGTGCGTCGCGGTCCAGGAGCCCGACGGGTTATAGCTGTAAGTCACATCAAAGGCTGGCGCGAGTGACCACTCGCCCTGCTTTGTTCATCAAAAACGCAATGTTTTTGACATGGTCGTCCTGATTACGCGCGACGATGTTGAAAACCATGCGCCGAAATTGCTCCTCCAGCGCAGCCATCGGCAGTTTGAGCTGGCGCATTGTCAGCAGCGCCTGCTCATAGGCATAGGCACCAGCCAGGTTAAAGTCAAAGTGTGCCAGGCGCAGAGCGATTGCATATGCAACTTTTCGCCGCCTGCCAGCCGGTCAAAGCGGCGCGCTCATAAAGTGCCGTCGCCCGTTTTCTTCCAGCAAACGGCATTCGCTCATGGTGATGCCCGCGGCCCTGGCCATCAGGTAATAGGCGTACTCGATGGCGCCATAGCCCTTGGGGTCTTCGAGTTCCTTGTGCGCCCCTGCGTTGCCAGCCACGCGCTCGATCCAGCGCGTTGCCAAACTTGTCCGGCAGTGAATCGGCGAGCAAGCCCGGCAAGCCATGAAAAGTGCGCTGCGCCAACGCGGGAAACGTATAAACCTGCGTGCCCAGCGGCATCACCAACGGAGAAAGTTCGATGCCGCTGGCGGCAAATGCGCTGGCGTACTGAAAGGCGGCTACCTCACGCCCTTCTTCCAGAGAAACAGCCCCTATCGTGCGCCCCCAGAGTTGCACCTCGGCGATAATGATGGTTCGCCCAGGTCCATTTTTTGGCCACGGCGGGGGCGGCCCTGCTGCCTGC
>CAVVRQ010000022.1:0-4666 GCA_963750665.1 uncultured beta proteobacterium | reverse complement strand
TGGCCGATGACGAGCCCGGCCTGCGGATGACCCGGCAATAGCTTCAAGCCCTCTCACGCCGGAATGACCCGATTCAAGTGGAGTATCATGAATCAAGGTAGCAACCTCAGTCTTGGGAGCGTTCATGATGGTCTTAAGGCGCGCAACTTTCATCCGCATTCGGCTGGCAGGTCTGACGCTAATTGAGCTCATGCTCGTGGTGGCGCTGATGGCGTACTGGCGGCGATTGAGATGCGCGATTGTATCGCAACTGCATGGTTCCCGGACTGAATCGCTCCACAAGCAATCCGGACGTGGAATTCCTGCGGCTACTTGATCAAGGACTATGCAGCAAGCGAGGGATCCTTGCCGGCGTCGTTGGCGGATGTCGGCAATGGCAGCAAGCTGTTCGATCCCTGGGGCCACGCCTACCCGTATGTCGATCAGCCCGGGGTTGGTGGGAAAGGGAAAGCACGCAAGGATCACAAGCTCAATCCGATCAATTCCGACTTTGATCTCTCAGTGGGCAAGGACGGTGTTTCCAAGACGCAATTGACGCAGAAGGACAGCCTTGACGACATCGTGCGTGCGCGTGATGGCGCCTTCGTCGGACTGGCTTCGGACTTCTCTCCGTAATGACGTTCCCCCTTGACGTGGTGTCCCCGTGGCCATGACAGTCGCATCGAGGGGACGTTTCTGCGCAGTGCCGTTCAGCACGCCGCGTGTTTTTCCTGTTTGTGTTGTCGGCCTTTGTCCCTGCGGCTATGCTGGCGGTGCTGTCCTACGACCACGTTCGCGGCGTGGTCAGCGACTACGCGCAACGCCAGCTGGCGCAGGCGAGCAGCGGCCACAGCAGAGCACTCTACGACCGTCTGCTCGGTGCTCATTTCATCCTGAACGCGAACGCCGCAGAAATCCGTAGCGGCCTTGAGGCGGCAAACACAAAACAATTCGCTTTGCAGCGGGTGTTCCGGCGTACGTATTTTGTCGCCCACGACCGTGCCGCACTGCGGTCTGGTCCGCCCTTGGGCGACGAACCACCCCGGATCGATGCCCGCGCGGCGTCGCATCTTGCCAAGGGTGAGGTCGCGTTGCTGCTGCCGCTGCTGCAGCCAGGGTCGTCCGTGGGTTACCCCTGGCTGGCAGCGCCATCGATCCCGCCCAAGCGCAGGCGGGGTTCTGGTTGCTGAACTCGACCCAGCCTATCTGTGGGGTGATCACGAGGAAATGTCCTACCAGACGGACATTTGTGTCCTGGCCGAAGGCGCCGTGGTGCTGTACTGCTCGAACGACAAGGTCAGTTCGACTGCAACCAGCGTCGCTTTGCACAGGGCCGATGGCCATACTGACAGCGCCGATGGCTGGTTGTCCGCCCCCAGCGGGCTGTTCCTCAAGGCAAAATTCGGCGCTGCTGACTGGACAATTGTTGCGCTACGACCCGGCGGGTTGGCCATTGCCTCGCTCACCCAGTTGGCCCAGACGTATCTCGGCGTCACGCTGCTGACGCTGTTGCTGGTGGCGCTGCTGAGCGTCGTGCGAATTCGTCGCACGTTGGTGCCGCTTGAACGTCTGATTGAAGGCACTCAACGCATCGCCCGCGCGGACTTTGAGCAGCCGGTGAGGGTCGAGCGCGATGACGAGTTTGGCCAACTGGCGCGCTCGCTCAACGGCATGGCCCTTCGTGTCGGCCAGCAGATTGGCGCGCTGCGCGCGCTGTCCGAGATCGACCAGGAAATCCTGTCACACCTTGACATTGAGCAGATCATCGCGCTTGTACAGGTGCGCCTGCTGGCACTTTTGCCAAAGGCCATGGTTGGTGTGGTCGTGGTCGATCAGCGGTCGACCGATTTAGGCACGGCGTATGTGCAGCAGGCCAACGACGCGCAGCCGACCAAGGTTCAACTGCAATTCCAAACACCGCACCTGGCCAACTGCGTGCGCTACCGTGATGGGGTGTGGCTGGCGGTTGATGGGCCGGATGTCCCGCGCTTCGTGGAATTGCTGGCCGGCTTGGGTGCAGCACACTGCTTTGTCATCCCCATTTTTTGGCGCAATGAAGTCTGCGGCGCGCTGGCAATCGGTGTGGCCAATCAGCAGGAGGTCAGCGATGAGTTGATCGAACAGGCCCGGGATCTCGGTAAACGGGTCGGGGTGGCTTTTGCTGCGCATGCGCGCGAGGCCGAACTGATCTTGCGTGCGCACCATGATGACCTGACGGGTTTGCCCAACCGGGCGCTTCTGAGTGAGCGCCTACGGCAGGAACTGGCGCGCGCGCGCCGCACCGGCGACCAGCTGGCGCTGCTGTTTCTCGACCTCGACCGATTCAAGAGCGTGAATGACACCTTGGGGCACGATGGCGGCGACCAGCTACTGCGGGTGGCCGCCAAGCGGTTGAGCGCTTGCGTTCGCGAATCCGATACCGTGGCGCGGCTTGGTGGAGACGAGTTCGTCGTGCTGCTGACCGGCCTGAACAACCCATTGCAGGCGGCCGCACTGGCCGGACAGATACTGGACTTGCTGTCCGAGCCGTTCACGATCAGCGGGAGCGAGTGCTTCCTTGGCGCGAGCATTGGCGTATCCGTGTTCCCGTCCGACGGCACGACGGCCGAAGAGTTGCTCAAGCAGGCCAACATTGCCATGTACCGTGCCAAGGCCGCCGGGCGAGGCCGTTTCGTTTTCTTTGAAGAGAGCATGAACGTTGAGCGACGTGACCGTGCCTTGATGGAGCGTGAGTTGCATCTGGCGATCACGCGCAATCAATTCTCTGTGTACTACCAGCCGCGGATCGACCTGCGTGATGATCGCTTGCTCGGCGCCGAAGCCTTGTTGCGCTGGGATCACCCGGAGCTGGGTTCGGTATCGCCTGCAATGTTCATTCCATTGGCGGAGGATGTTGGTCTGATTGACACCATCGGTCCCTGGGTGCTGCGCCATGTGTGCGCGCAGTTGGCCGCGTGGCAAGCCGCCGGCTACGTTGTCGGCACCGTGGCGGTCAACGTTTCCGGCCGACAGTTAAAGTTTAGCGATTTGGTCGCTCAGGTACAGCAGGCGCTCGAATCCAGCGGTTTGGCGCCACACACACTGGAGCTTGAAGTGACCGAAGGTGTCCTGATCGACGATGTCGAGTCCGTGATTGACTTGCTGGGCCGACTCAAGCAGATCGGCGTGTCCGTTGCGCTCGACGATTTTGGTACCGGTTATTCATCGATAGCTTATCTCAGACGCTTACCGATAGACGTATTGAAAATTGATCAATCCTTCGTCCGGGACCTGGCTCACGATGAAGACGCCCGCAGTATCGTGCAGGCCATCATCGCCATGGCACATGCGCTGCACAAATCCGTTGTGGCCGAGGGGGTGGAGACCTTGGTGCAGGCAAACCTGCTGCGCACCTGGGGCTGTAACGAAGCGCAGGGTTACTACTTCAGCCGCCCGGTCACAGCCGCCGCACTGGAAGCCTTGATGGACAAGACCATGATGCTGGCAAATGACACAATGGCCATCGTCAAGGCGTGAAACCCTGCTCCCGGCGCGCTGCTGCCCCCCGCTCTTTCAAAACAACCGAAACGCCAGCGGGATCAGCAGCGAGGCCAACACCACCTGTAGCCCCAGCGCCAGCCCGGCGTAAGCACCGGCATCGGCATTGACCTGCAGTGCCCTAGCTGCGCCGATGCCGTGCGCGGCGGTGCCGAGGGAAAAACCACGGGCCATCCAGCCACCCAAGTCGGTGGGGATTTTGAGCGCGGCAAACAGGTATTTGCCGCTCAGGGCGCCCACCATGCCGGTGATCACGGCAAAAACGGCCGCTAATGCCGGAATGCCGCCAATCTTGTCGGCGATGCCCATCGCCACCGGCGCCGTGACCGATTTCGGGGCCAGCGATAGCACCACATCCAGGGGCAGTCCAACCGACCAGCCCAGTGCCAGCGCGGAACCGCTGGCCGCTACGCCACCTGCCGGCGCTGCCAGCAGCAGGGCACGCCAGTGCAGACGCAAAGCGTCGCGCCGCTCCCATAGCGGCCAGGCCAGCGCCACCACCGCCGGGCCAAGCAGGAAATGAATGAATTGCGCGCCTGCAAAATAGGTGGGGTAACTGACGCCAGTGGCCAGCAACCCAGCGGCAATGATCACCACCGTCCACAGCACCGGGTTGGCCCAGGGCGCCTGCTGCCGCCGCGCGTAAACGGCTTGCGCCGCCACATACACGACTAGTGTGGCCGTCAAGCCAAACAACGGCGTGGCCGAGAGATAGACCCAGAGCTCAACGAATTTAGGCATCGTTTTTGTCCTTGAACCGCCGCAAGGTCAGCGCCGTCACAGCCAGGCCGATCCAGGTGGATAGCACAATCACAACCAGTATGCGCAGGCCGTATTGCGCTACCAGCCCAAGGTGGGTCATGACCCCGACGCCGACCGGCACAAACAGCAGCGAGAGGTGCGACAGCAGGAAGTTGGCGCAGGCCGCCACCGGCTCGCGTACCGGTTCCCAGCGCAGGGCAACCAGTAGCAACAGCATACCAATGACCGGGCCGGGAAAGGGCAACAACAAGCCCCGTGCCAGTAGCTCGCCCACCGACTGCAACGCCAGAAGCCAGGCTAGACCGTGCAGCGCGTTCATGCCGGTCTAGAACCGCAGCAGATTCGGGTGCTTGAGCTGCCCACCGCGTACCAGCATCTTGCCGTATTC
>CAVVRQ010000021.1:0-47610 GCA_963750665.1 uncultured beta proteobacterium | reverse complement strand
CGGCTTTCTGCCACGCGCCACCCAGGCCTTGATGCACCCGCGCACGGCGCGCCAGGCCTGGCCGACCGAGCGGATCCGCCCGGCCGCATCGGTGCTGGCCTTCGTTCGCGAACGCGGCGTCGTCCATCCGCGCGAGGTCGACGCGCAATTTGCCCATGGCAAGGTAACCAACTGGTTTGGCGGATCGAGCAATGCCTGCACCGAGCTGCTCGACGGCATGCATTACCGCGGCATGCTGCGCGTAGCCAGCCGCCAGCGCGGCACCCGCCTGTACGCGCCCGCCACGCAACATCTGCCGCCGACCGATCCGGCGTTCGGGCTGGACAGACTGGTCGACGTGATCGTCAACAACCATGCGCCGTTGCCGCAAGCCAGCTTGAGCAGCCTGGTCATCACCTACCTGCCGGGTGGCGTGCCGCAGTGGGCAGCAGCGCCGCGCCGCCTTAGCGCGCCAAGCAGCGGCTGGCGTCACGGAAGGTCGACGGCGACCGTCTGGTACTGGCCAGCGGACGAATCCCCGGCCTCAACCCGTCACCGCGATAGGCGACCGTGCGCTTGCTGGCCCCTTTCGATCCGGTCGTTTGGGACCGTCGGCGTTTCGAAATCTTCTGGGCTTGGGCCTACCGTTTCGAGGCCTACACACCGGTTGCCAAACGCGTGCGCGGCCATTACGCGCTGCCGCTGTTGTGGCGCGATCAGGTCATTGGCTGGGGCACTGTGGCGGTGCGCGGTGACAAGCTCCCGGTCGATTTGGGCTACGTGTCGGTGCGGCGCCGCGCGAGGCTGGCTTTGGTCAGGCGCTGGAAGATGGTTGGTGCGGCTGCCCACTTTCTCGCGCTCGCGCCGACTGGAGAGTTCTTGCGTCAGCGTCCGACAAACTGCGCCGGCTGCTTTGCGAAGAAGGCGTCGATGCCGATCCTGAAATCTTCGGTCTGAGCACATTGCGGAAGGCGCCAGCTTCGGCTGCAAGCTGTGCCGGCAGGTCACGGTCGAAAGATGAGCGCATCAAGCGGCGCAGCCGACCCAACGCCACTGTCGGTCCCATTGGCCAGTCGTTGCGCGAAGGCCATGGCTTGTGTTTCAGGTCCGCTGCCGGCACGACACGGTTCAGCAGCCCGAGTTGCAGTGCTTGCGTACTGTCCAAGGTTTCGCCCAGCATCGCAACCTCGAGTGCCCGGCGCAGCCCGATCAGACGTGGCAGCGCCCAGGACGCGCCGACGTCGCAACTGGCGCCAATGTTGACGTAAGCCATGTTGAAGCGCGTTCCTTCGGCGGCGATGGCGAAATCTGCCTGCAGCATCAGACTTAAGCCCGCGCCAGCAGCCACGCCATGCACCTGGGCGACGAGCGGCGCATCGATTCCTGCCAATACCGTGAGTGCCTCATGCAGCGGGCCTATCAGCTCCAACGCAGCCTGGCGTGGATTGGCGCTCAGGGTGGCCAGGTCGCCGCCAGCCATGAAAGCCTTGCCGGCACCGCACAGCATGATGGCGCGCACCGACGTGTCGCTGGCAAGTTCGCGTGCGGCCTGCAGGAAGGCCTGCGCCATCGGCACATCGACCGCGTTGAGCGCTTTCGGGCGATTAAAGCGCAGCACCACCACCGCGCCGTCGCGCTCGATCAGCAGGGGCGCCTCGGGGTTCTGCAGGTGGCTGTGTCGGTCATGTGGTTTCCTAACGGTACAGCGCTTCGATTTCTTCAGCGTAGGCTTTGTAGATGCTGGAGCGCCGGACCTTCATGGTGGCGGTCACTTCGCCGTCGTCGTGGTCGAGTTCTTTGGTCAGCAGGTGGAACTTGCGAATTTGCGATACCTGCGCCAGTCGCTCGTTGCCCCGGGCGATGTCGGCAGCGATCAGCTCGCGCACCTGCGGGTGTTCGGCCAGCGAGCGGAAATGCGTGAACGGGATGCGCTTCGCCTCGGCCCATTTGCTGACGACTTCGTAGTCGATCTGGATCAGGGCGCCTACAAACTTGCGCGCTTCGGCAACGATGATGCACTCCTTGATATTGGGGCTGCCCTTCATCGTGTTCTCAATCTCCGAGGGTGTCAGGTTCTTGCCGCCGGCGGTGATCATGATGTCCTTCAGACGGTCCACAATGCGCAGCTGGCCGCCCTCCTCACGCACCACGTCCCCCGTGTGCAACCAGCCATCGCGGATGCTGCCGGCAGTGGCCTCGGGATTCTTGTAGTAGCCGACAAAAATCATGTCACCACGCAACAGCAACTCGCCGTCGGTACCGATGCGGTGCTCCACGCCCAAAATCGGAACGCCGACGGTGCCCACCAACACGTCGTCGCGCCGGTGACCGGTCACCATGCCGGTGGACTCGGTCAGGCCGTAGACCTCGACCAGGGGCACGCCCAGCACGCGAAAGAAGCGCACCACATCGGGTGGGATCGGAGCGGCGCCGGTCAGCGCCACGTGCACCTTGCGTAGACCGATGAAATTCTGCAGCGCGCGAAACACGCTCCAGTAACAGGTGAAGTACAGCAGTCTCTCGGCCAGACTCCAGTTGGCGCGGGACTTCTCCGCCAGTCCGGAGCAAGCAGCCCAGGCGCTGTGAAACAGCGCACGGCGCAGCGCACCGGTTTCCTGCAGCTTGATGTTGATGGCCGCGTGCATCTTCTCCCAGATGCGCGGCACGCCCAGGAACATGGTGGGTGCCACTTCGCGCAAGTCTTCCTGCACGGTGCGGATGGACTCGCCGAAGTTGACCTGGGAGCCGAGGTAAACCGGAACAAAGGTGGTCAGCATCTGCTCGGCTACATGGCACAGCGGCAGGTAGGAGAGGTGACTGGTCTGGATCGAGAGCCCGAGGCGCTCGACGATGCCAGGTACCACGCCGCGGATGTTGCGGTAGGAAATCACTGCACCCTTGGGCTTTCCGGTGGAGCCCGAGGTGTAGATCATCAGACCCACATCGTCCAGCGTCTGCCGCGCCAGCACTTCGTCGATCAGTGCCATCTGGCCGCTGGCAGCCCCGGCCCTTTCAACCTCGTCGAAGGTGGCAATGAACTTGCGCTGCTCGGGCGCAAAACTGCGCAGGCCCTTGGTCTCCATCACCACGATCTTGCGCAAACGCGGCAAGTGGTCGAGCGCTTCGAGCAGCTTGTCGGTTTGCTCCTGGTCCTCGCAGACCATGATCTCGATGTCGGCGTGGCCCACCACGTAGGCTACCTCGGAGCTCGGGCTGGTCGGGTAGACGCCCACCGTGACGGCACCGACGAGACCCGCACCCATCTGCGAGAGCACCCATTCGATGCGGTTTTCCGAGATCACGCCGACATGGCCGCCGGCGGGCAGCCCGAGTGCACGCAGGCCCAGTCCGAAATGGCAGGCGCGCTGGTAGTAGGCGTCCCAGCGCAGCGGCTTCCAGATGCCAAAGTCCTTCTGCCGCAACGCGATGCGCGCCGGTGTCAGGCGCGAGCGCTCGCGCAGCATCTGGGGCAGCGTCAGTTCAGGCAGGGCGTGGGGTGCTTGCAGGGTCATGACAGCCATCTCTTGCGCCGCTTGTAATGCTTGATCTGGCGGAAGCTGCGCGTTTCGCCGGCACCACCAACCCCCAGGTAAAACTCGCGCACATCGGGGTCGCTGGCCAGGCGCTCGGCCTTGCCGTCGATCACGATCTTGCCGTTCTCCATGATGTAGCCGCTGTGCGCCACGGCCAGCGCGAGCGTGGCGTTCTGCTCCACCAGCAGCATCGAGACACCGCGCTCGGCGTTGATGCGGGCAATGATGCCGAAGATGTCTTCCACCAGCTTGGGTGAGAGGCCCAGCGAGGGCTCGTCCAGCAGGATCAGTTCTGGCTGGGCAATCAGCGCCCGGCCGATCGCCAGCATTTGCTGCTCGCCGCCCGAAAGGTAGCCGGCCAGGCCCTTGCAGCGCTCGTGCAGGCGAGGGAAGTAACTGTAGACCAGATCGAAGTCAGGCTTGAGCTTGCCGCGCCCGCTCAAAGCGTAACTGGCAGCGACCAGGTTTTCCTCGACCGTGAGATCTTCAAAAACGCGCCGGCCTTCCATCACGTGGCTCAGACCCTGGCGTACCAATTGCTGTGGCGCCAGTTGTGCCGTGTTCTGTCCGTTGAACAGAATGCTGCCGCTCTGCAGTTCCCCGTCTTCCAGCGTCAGCAGGCCCGAGATCGCCTTGAGCGTGCTTGATTTGCCGGCGCCGTTGCTGCCGAGCAAGGCCACGATCTCGCCGCGCGGCACGACCAGCGAGAGACCGCGCAGCGCTTGCACCACCTTGTTGTAGACCACCTCGATGTTGTTGACTTCGAGGATGTGGTCTGTGCGCGTCTCTGTCATTGCCTGTGGCGTCCTGAAGTTTGCGGCTACAGTGCGATCCAGTCGGAGGCTGCGACCATCTTCTGCGCCTTCATGTCGGCCTTGTAGACACGGCCGACCGGAATCGAGTTGCCCTTGATGGTGATGGGCACGCCGATCAGGCCGCCGGTGTCGAAGTCCTTGATGCTGTTGAGTGCGGTTTTCAGGTTCTTGCCATTGAGCTCCTTGCCCGCGCCGAGCGTGCGCTTGGCAGCTTCGGTGAACAACATGGCGGCCAGAAAACCCTGGATGTAGGGGGTGCTCTGATAGTCCGGATGCAACTGGCGGATCTTCTCGAGCATCGGCGACTTGGCCGCTGTGTCGTAGTAATAGCGGTAGGGCATCACACCCATGAAGCCGTCGCCGGCCTCGCCCATCTTCATCACAGTGGAACTGTCCATGGTCCAGAACGTGCCCATCCACTTGGTGCTCATGCCTTGCTGCTTGCCCTGGGTGATGAATTCCGGAATCGGCGCCAGGATGTAGCCATGGAAGATGGTGTAGTCAGGCGCGGCGCGGCGCAGCTTGATTACTTCACCGGACACGTCCACGCTGCCCGCTGGCGTCATGATCTTCACCGGGACGCTCAGCCCCAGCTTCTTGGCAAGTGCCTCGCTGCTGTCGATCGGGTCGCGACCAAACTCCGAGTCGGAATAGACGAACGCGACCTTGGCGCCGGGCTTTTCCTTGGCAATGTGGCGCAACAGGATGCCAAACATCTCGGTGTAATCAGGCCCGACCAGGAATTGATTTGGATATTTCACCGGGTCGTTCAACTCGGTGGCAAAGGAGGCGCCGGCCATCAGGATGTTGCCGGTGCGGTCGAGCTCGGGGTTGATGGTTTTGGAAAACGCGGTCGAGTCGCCGTAGTAAAGATTAACCTTGTTCTGGCTCGTAATCTTCTTGAACGCAGCCACCGACACGTCGACCTTGTAGCCCGTGTCCTCAGGCACATAGCGCAGCTTGCGGCCCTTGATGCCACCGGCGTCGTTGACGATTTTCACGTAGTCGGCGATGCCGGCGTTGATGCCGACGCCGGCAAAGGCAAAGACGCCGGTCATGGGAATCGAGCCGCCGATGACGATGTCTTCGCCAGCCTGGGCTTGCACCAGTGGCGTGACGAGGCTGGCGCCGGCTGCCAAGAGCAGTGTGCGGCGAGTTTTGGAAACGGGGGATGACTTCATGCTGTACTCCTTTTTTGCGTGCTTAATTACGGAATGGCCATAGATGGAAAAAGCGGCGAATGCGCCGCCACACTTCTGCGAGCCCATGCGGCTCGAAAACCAGAAACCCGATGATCAGCAGCCCGAACACCATGGTGCGCACGGGTGAGAGAAAGACTGTCAGCTCGGCGCCGCGCGGCAGCAGGGCCACAACCAGCTTGAGCAATTCGGGCACCATGGTCATGAACACAGCACCCAGGATGGCACCCCGAATCGAACCCATGCCGCCGACGATGATGGCTGCAAGAAAAAAGATCGACATCGAAAGCGGAAAACTCTCGGGCGTCACGACCCGGAAGAAGTAGGCCCACAGGCCGCCCGCAACACCGGCGTAGAAGGAGGACAAGCCAAACGAGAGCAGCTTGTAGCGCAGCAGTGCAATGCCCAGCACCTCGGCCGAGATGTCGCGGTCACGAATCGCGATGAAGGCCCGGCCAACGCGTGTGCGAAACAGATTGGCGGCACCGAGCAGCATCAAGATCGTCGCCGGAACGATGACCCAGTAAAGACGAAACGAGGTGTCGAGCAGCAAGCCGAACAGCTTGGCCGGTGGCACGGTCAGCCCGCCGGTGCCACCCGTGAAAGCGCTATTGGCAAAAAGAAAATGCGCAATGAAGGAGGCCGCAATGGTGGCAATCGCCAGGTACAGCCCCTTTACGCGCAGCGATGGTATACCCACCACCAGGCCACCGAGCATGGCGACAAAGCCGCCCGCCAGAATGTTGAGCAGAAAGGGCGAACCCACGCGCAATTCCAGGATTGCCACGGTATAAGCGCCCAGGCCCATGAAGGCGGCCTGACCCAGGCTCACCAGACCGGTGTAGCCGGTCAGGATGTTGAGTCCGCAGGCACTGGCCACGTTGATGCTGACCAGGCAGGCCAGATACAGCCAGTAGTCGGTCGCCATGAACGGGAAAAGCATCAGTACGCCGGCGGCCAGAGCCAGCCAGACCTTCTGCGTGCGCGAGTCGAACAACGCCGCGTCGGCGATGTAGCTTTCCTTGAGCGTGCCGATGCGCATCAGAGCCTCTCGATCTCGTGCGTGCCGAACAGGCCGTAGGGCCGGATCATGAGAACAATCACCAGCACGATGAAGGTCACCAGAAGCTTGTATTCGCCACCGAGGTAGGCACCGGCCAGCGCTTCGATCAGGCCGATCAGCAGTCCGCCCACCAGCGCGCCCAGCACGCTGTCGAGCCCGCCCACGATCACGACCACCAGCACCGACAAACCGAACACGCCCATCGACGAGGAGATGCCACCGATGGAGCCGACGATGATGCCCGAGACCGCGGCAATCATTGCCGATGCAACCCAGGCCAGCGAGAACACGCGCGGCACGTTGATTCCCATCGAGTAGGCTGCAGCCGGGTCGGAGGCGGTGGCGCGCAGCGCCACCCCGCCGCGCCAGAACCGGAACACCAGCAGCACCATGGCGATCAAAACTGCAGCCGTCAAGGCACCGTAAAACACCTTGGGCGCAAGAAAAGCATCGCCAATCATGATCGGTGTGTTCGGCACCAGTTCCGGCAGGCGGCGCTGGTCGGCAGTCCAGATCAGTTCGACGAACCCTACCAGGACGGAGCCCAAGCCAACCATGACCATGAAGACCGAGATCGGCGGTTCGCCCAGCAGCGGACGAATCATGCTGCGCTCAATCAGCGCACCCAGCGCTCCGGCACCCAGCAGCGATGCCGGCAGCGCCAGCCACAGCGGCATGGCAAAAGTGACGGCGCAGGTGAAAAACAGGTAGGCTCCAATCATCAGCATTTCGCCGATGGCAATATTCACGACCTTGGTTGCCTTGTAGACCATGACAAAAGCCAGCGCCGCCAGCGCATACAAGCCGCCGCTGGCGATGCCGGTCAGACTGATCTCGAACAGGTAGGCCCAATCCATCAGGCTGCTTCCCGCTGGTCAATACCCGCATGCAAGCGCCGCCGCAGGTCACCCACGTCGCCGGAGCCGAGATAGGCACGAATCACTTCCGGGTCACCTTGCACCACAGCCGGCGTTCCCTGGGCAATGAGTTGACCGAAGTTGAGCACGATCACGTGGTCCGACAGGTCCATCACCATGCCCATGTCGTGCTCGACCATCAGCACCGTAACTCCCCATTCAGCGCGGACATCAAGAATGAAGCGCGCCATGTCCTCGGTTTCTTCGCGGTTCATGCCGGCCACCGGCTCGTCGAGCATCAGGATCTCGGGTTGCATGGCCAGCGCGCGCGCCATCTCAACGCGCTTTTGCAAACCATAGGGCAACGCAGAAACCGGTGCGTGACGAATGTGATCGATCTCCAGAAAATCAATGATGCGCTCTTCGATGTCGGCACGCAGCGCGGCCTCTTCGCGCCGGGCGCGGCCCATGTAGAACAGGGCGTCGAGCACGTTGGTCTTGAGGTGGGCGTGGCGACCGAGTTTGATGTTGTCGAGCACGGTCATGCCGCGAAACAGCGCAATGTTCTGGAAACTGCGCCCCAGTCCAAGCTTGGCGCGCAACGGCGTCGGCACATCCGTGATGTCGTGGCCCTTAAAGTGCACGCGTCCGTTGGTCGGCCGGTAAAAACCCGAGATGGTGTTGAAGAGCGACGTCTTGCCGGCGCCGTTGGGGCCGATGACCGCAGTGATGGTGCCGCTCGCCACCTTGAAACTGACATCACTCAACGCGCGCACGCCACGAAAGGCCAGAGTGAGCGCGTCAACCTGCAGCAACGGTGGCGCGGCGATGGTGCCGGCTTGGGGAGGTGTCTCCATCGGTTGTCGGATATTCGGGTTTGTGCGGAGTGAAAACTATTTACTAGTGCGTAAAATTCTTACTTGAAAGTAGATTATGGAATTGAACGCCCTGCCCAGCATCGGGATTTTCCCTAGGTTGCCTCACCATGCCCAAGAAAACAAGCGCATCTAGCGCCGCCGCAGAACCGACAACGGCGTCGCCTTGGGTCCACGTGTCTGCGCGCCAGCAGCAGCGCGAGGCCAAGCGCAACGCAGTGTTGTCGGCGGCGGCCCAACTCTTCAATGAGCGAGGATTTCATGCCACCTCGCTGGACGACATTGCGGCGCGCCTGAACGTCAGCAAGCCCACGCTCTACTACTACGTCAAGAGCAAGGACCAGATCCTGATCGAATGCGTGCGCAAGGGCCTGCAGATGATGCAGGACGGCATTGAGGAAACGCGCCGTGCCGGCGGCAAGGCGATTGACCAGTTGATGGCCTGCATGCGCATTTATGCCCGCATCGTGACCCAGGATTTCGGCATGTGTGTGATCCGCGTCAGCGACGACGAATTTGCAGCCGAGAGCCGCAAGGAACTGCGCCGCCTCAAGTCCGGCATTGACCTGGAGTTTCGTCGGCTGGTGATCGAGGGCGTGGCAGAAGGCTCACTGCAACCCTGCGACCCCAAGATGGCGGCCTTCGTCATCGCCGGGGCGCTGAGCTGGATTGGCCGCTGGTACCAGAGCGGCGGCGACTACAGCGCCGAGCAGATTGCAACCCAGTTCAGTGCGATGCTGCTGAATGGCGTGTTGCGGCGCAAGCTTGAGCCAGCAGTATTTCCAGCGGCGGTTTCCGGTGGTGTGGAAAAAAGTTCCAGGAAGCGTCCCAAAAAGTAACCCTTGACCACCTTTGGTACGACGTGCCAATCGGCGCCCGGCACTCGCACCCTGACTTTGTCGTGATGCACCCCCGACGCGGCCTGCCGCAGGCGATTACCATCCCCGCGATTCAACTGCCTAGTGGTCCGAAAGGTGCGGTAGGTACTTTTCGAGCAACTCTTGCACGCTGTCGGCCTGCAGCGCATCGCGGCGACGCTTCATGGCTTCACGTTCGACTTGAGTCGACAACCATCGCTTGAACGCCACGAAAGTTGCCGGGTGCACGGTGTTCATGCGCGCCATGCTGCCGTTGCTGGCCACGATCACGGCCGAGAAGGCGGGCGAGTCCAGCAGCACGTTGGCACGGCGCGCCTGGACGACCCAGAAATTTTCGTCCTCAGCGCCGAGGTTGATGGGGTGAGGGTCGTCACCAAGGCGCTCGCGGCGAATGATGTCCACCTCAAAGCCGTCCTTGTTGACGGCGGTGTATTTCTGGCCTTTGCGGATGCGAAAGCTGGCATCAACTTTTTTCAGGACACCGAGCATGGAGCTGTCCACGCGCGCCAATTGGGTGAAAAAAATGATGCGTTTGCGCGTGTCCCACAGCAGGTCGATGTCGCGGGTGGCCAAGGCTTCAGCATCCAGGCGCACCCCGGCGGCGGCCTCATAGGCGTACAGCGCGTGGGTTCCCACCACGCGAAAATGCTCGCTCAGTTGGGTGCTCGCCAGGCGGCTCAGTAACGCGACCACCAGCGGGTCAACCCGGCCCACGCGCAGGGCGCGATTGAGCCGCTGTTGTTGCACCAGCGCAGCTTGCAGACCAACTACACGTTCGGCGCTCTCACGCTTTCTTTGCGTGAATCGCGCGTAAACGGCCTCAAGCTCCGGCGAGCGTGCCCCCAGGCTGGTCTCGGCACCAGCCGGCGTGGTGCGCACCAGGTATTTGGCGTCGGGCGATGTCGGCGGGCCCGCATGCCAGTACATGCCGCCGCGCACCTGAGCGGCCTCAAGCAGCGCCTCTTCCAGGGCTTCAAAGACCGCGACAGCGTCGATGCATTGGCGCGCAATGGAGGCACTTGTTTCCAGTATTTCGGTACATTCGTACAGTTTTTGGTTTTGTGCCGAATATATTTATAAAACAACGTGTTACGTTGCTGATTACCAGTTTGCCTCGCGCTCCGGTGAGGAGCTGATCTTGTGGATGGAAAGGTCGGCGCCGTCGTATTCTTCTTCCTGACTCAAGCGCAAGCCCATGGTCGCTTTGAGCACGCCATAAATCAGCAGACTGCCAACGACGGCCCACAGCACGCCCAGGGCGGTGCCGATGAGTTGCGCGCCCAATGAGACGCCGCCCAAACCACCCAGCGCCTTGCTGCCAAAAATGCCGGCCGCAATGCCGCCCCAGGTGCCGCACAGCCCGTGCAGTGGCCAGACGCCCAGCACATCGTCAATCTTCCACTTGTTTTGTTCGCAGGTGAACATGAGCACAAAAATGCCGCCCGCCACCACCCCCACCAGCAGCGCACCGAGCGGGTGCATGACGTCGGAGCCGGCGCACACGGCGACCAGCCCGGCGAGCGGGCCGTTGTGCACAAAGCCGGGGTCGTTCTTGCCAAAAACCAGTGCCGCCAGCGTGCCGCCGACCATCGCCAGCAGGGAGTTCACCGCCACCAGGCCCGAGATCTTGTCCAGCGTCTGCGCGCTCATGACGTTAAAGCCAAACCAGCCGACTGTCAGCACCCAGGCACCCAGCGCCAGGAACGGAATGCTGCTGGGCGGATGCGCCGACATGCCGCCATCCTTGCGGTAGCGGTTGCTGCGCGCGCCCAGCAGGACCACGGCCGGCAGCGCAATCCAGCCACCTACCGCGTGCACCACGACGCTACCGGCAAAGTCGTGAAATTCGGCACCGGTGAGGGCCTTGATCCAGCTCTGCACACCATAGTGCTGGTTCCACACAATGCCTTCAAAGAACGGGTAGATCAGGCCAACCAGGACTGCCGTGGCGATGAGTTGCGGCCAGAAGCGGGCGCGCTCGGCGATGCCGCCCGAAATAATGGCCGGAATCGCCGCTGCAAAGGTCAGCAGGAAAAAGAATTTGACCAACTCATAGCCGTTCTTCGCCGCCAATTGTTCAGCACCAACAAAGAAGCTGGTGCCATAAGCCACCGCATAGCCGACCAGAAAATAGGCCACGGTGGAGACCGAGAAGTCCACCAGAATCTTCACCAGCGCATTGACCTGGTTCTTGCGCCGCACGGTGCCGAGCTCCAGAAATGCAAAACCAGCGTGCATGGCCAGCACCATGACGGCGCCGAGAAGGATGAACAGGGTGTCTGCGCCCTGTTTTAGTGCTTCCATGAGAACCTCTTTGGGGTGAATTGAGTTGAAACGGTGCGCTTAACGGCGCAAATTTCAAAACGCACCAAGTCAAAGCAATATTCGCGCCAAATCAAGGCGCAAAGCTTTGGTAAGCGTGCCAAAGCGTTTCACGATTTCGCGTCAGCATGGGGTTAGCATCAGGACATGGAAGCTTTTTTTGTCTCAACCGGTATCGTCGCGCTGGCCGAAATGGGCGACAAGACGCAACTGCTGGCACTCTTGCTGGCCGTCAAGTTTCGCCAACCCTGGCCGATCGTTCTTGGCATTTTTGTCGCCACCATTGCCAACCACGCGCTGGCCGGTGCGGTGGGCGCCTGGGTCACCACCGTGCTCGGGCCGGATGTGCTGCGCTGGGTGTTGGGCCTGTCCTTCATTGCCATGGCCGTCTGGATGCTGATCCCCGATCGGATTGATGCTGATGACGCCGGGAGACCACCGCGCTTCGGCGTGTTCGGCACGACTGTGGTGGCTTTCTTCCTGGCCGAGATGGGTGACAAGACCCAGGTGGCCACCGTCATGCTGGCCGCGCAATACAGCAGCACGGCCTGGGTGGTAGCCGGCACCACGCTGGGCATGATGCTGGCCAACGCGCCGGTGGTCTGGCTGGGTGAGCGCATGACGCGCCTGCTGCCGCTGCGCGTGGTGCACATCGTGTCGGCACTGATCTTTCTCGGCCTGGGCCTGTTTGCCTTGCTTGTGAGTCGTTGAAGCCCGCGCCGGGACGCCGGACCTTGATCCAATGCGGCCTTAGTAGATTCTTGGAAGGGTCCGAACAGAGCCGATGGCGCTGTATCGGGCGGCACAATCTACACTGGCCACGTTCACACCAGGGCTGTTGCTTACGCTATTCTGACGCACAGTTAACGAGGCATCGCTGTTGAAAGTAAAGTCGTAACTAAGCGCGCAGGCTCTGTAAAACCGGGTCCCAGTCATCGTCGCGCTGACGCCAACCATTTGTCCATGAAACAGGTCGAACGTATCTACCTCCGAAATTGTGCGACTGCCGATTGGCACGCTGTTGCCGGTGTACACCCAATAAATCGTTCCAATCAAAGTGCCACCGCCAATTTGATGCATCGATAAGTAGTAGCCTGGATCCCATTGATAGATTCCATCATAAGGGCCGCCAGCAAAGACCACCGCGGAAGCGGCCGAGCTTGCGCCACCAGCATTGACGCCGATGACAGAATAGCTGGTGGTTGCCGAAGGCATCACCGAGCAAATTGAACTGGTCGTGCCGGTGCAAGTGCCGCCACTCCATTCAAAGGAAGTGGCAGCCGGACTGCAAATGGCCGTCAAGGTCGACGATGCGTCTGCGGAAAGCATGACCGGGTTTGCGCTCAACGTACATTGCGGCGGCGCTTGTAGCGCGCGAATGGTGCCCGATGCGCCCGCAAAATTGGTTGGGGCATTGACCACGATATTGCCAGCGCCGTCCAGGGCGTTCACGCCATTAGTTGGCAACGCGCTATAAGTCAGGACGTCCACACCGGCAAAGTCGACACTCCCGTCTGGCTGGAACAGGAAACCATCGGACACCACGTAGTCAGGCGTGACGATGCCCAAATTTGCAAAGCCCTGGGTGCCAATCAAGAACTTGTGATTGGTCGTATTGCCCGGAAGATCAACTGGCAGGGTGAATGAATGCGAAGCGCCAGCCTGCGCTGCGGTGACTTGATGTCCGGCCACAAACTGTTGCCCGGCTGCAGCGGTCGATAACTCTATGTATTGCACTGTGCCATTGGCATTGGAGTAGATTTCGGCGATCCGCCACAAATGAAAAGTCGCATGGGCACTTTGCGCGAAAAATGTCGCGACGACCCATGTCAAGATGTGCAGAACGCGGTGAAAACGATGTTTAGTAAACATTTCGGTTCTCCTTCATCAATTAGCGGAATGGGCGTCAAAACTCCAAGAGCCCGGGCCGAACGCCACCAGCAGCAAAAGACCTCCAGTGATCGCCATGTTTTTAAAAAACATGATGTGTTGCAGCATTGCCTGATCTGTTGGAACGGACCAGAATTTGTGGAAGAAGAATCCTGTGGCCACAGTGAATAGCGCCATCAGCAGAGCTACCCACCGCGCCTGGAATCCGACCAGCAAGGCCAGTGAACCTCCAACTTCAACCACGATGGCGAGCGCGACGCCCAGGGCAGGCAATGGAAGGCCGGTTGCGGCGATGTATGCGGCCGTACCGGAATACCCGCTCATCTTGCTGATTCCCTCTGGTAAAAACAAAAGGGCCATCAGCATACGTGCCGCAAGGGCCAAGGGATTTTGAAATTGTTTCAACATGAGGGCTTACCTGACCGATACCGATCAGCCCCGATGAGAGATTTCGTATTTTTTGACGGCGGCTTTCAAGTCAGTGAATTCTTCACAGCCAAAGTAGCAAAGTTTGTCGAGAACTGCAAGGTGCTCCCGAGCTTTGGCAAGGTCTCCGGTTTGCAGGTAGGCCTCACCGATATACTCATGCGCACCCCGGTGTTTGGGGTTGATGCGCAATGCCTCTTCGTAGTGAAAGAACACCAGCTTCATGTCCGGATTGGCCCCCTTGCGCAATGAATAGGCATACAGGTTGTGATAGTCAGCGTTTTGAGTGTTACCGACCAATGCCTGTTTCAAAGTGGTTTGCGCCGCAACCCAATCTTTTCTGGCAATCGCTGCATTGGCGACTTGCAGCACAGGATCTGCTTGGGCATTGTCACTGCCGCCACCCCCTGCGCCTGCACCACCGGCGGCGTGGACGCCAACTGTGACTGACAGCAACGCTGCCGACAAGACAAGTGTGTGAAGTTTCATGATGAGCCTCGTAAAAGGGAAATACTGTCCGCGCTTGGACACACGACACCGGGATGACATGAACGGGACGGAAAACCATTCAATGCCTGCCGCCGGATCACAGCTGCCGGTACACCACGGTCGCCAAAGCCATCAACTTTTCACGACTGATCTGGCCAGTCAGCGCGCAGCCAAAACCTTCGTCGAACCAGTACAAGCTGGAGACAGGACCGTCCGCCTGATAGCGAAATCCGGTCTCGCCATGTTCAAGCCTGTCGGGCGCTTGATCGACCGCGCCCAGATACAAAGTGAGCCGCTGCCCTTCGCCGTTTTGAAACATGAACTGTGCCCTTGCCCCGGTGTCTCCGGGCAACAGCCGACCACCGACCAGTTCATAGCCCTGCGCGGAGAGCTTCGGTACTTTGAGCGGTCTGCCCAGCCGCTTGGAAAGCCATTGCACCAAATGGTCTTGCTCTGATGCAGTGACTTCTACCGGGTGGCGCTTTTCCGGCACATACACGGCATATGCAAAACCCGCCTGGCGCGCAAACTCGTGCTGGGCCGCTGCTTTGGCCAAAATCGCTGACGGAGCCTGACTGCCCAGGAACTGGGCGTGCGAGATCCAGCCCACGCCAAAGGCAAGGACGACACCAGCGGCGATCCCGGCTTGGCGCCAACCGCTGCTCAAGCGTTGTTGCATGGCTGCGAATCGCCCCGCAGCCTGCAGCAGTGAGGCGGGAACCGGCTCAGCCAATACATTTCGGTGCAGCTCGCGCAGCGCGGCGCGCTGCTTGAGCCATGACTTGAGGTTTGCCGCAGCTTCGGCGTCTTTCAGGGCCAGCGAGTCAAGCGCTCGCTGTTGCGCTTCAGGCGGGAGCTGGTCCACCAGCACGTGCATTTCGTCCGGGGTCATAGGGTTTGTCATTTCATTCGCCTCAGGACAGGTGCAGACTTTTGCGTCGTGTTACCCATCTCACTTGCTGCCGGTCGCTCATTAGGCTCGTCCAGCAGTTCACGCATGCGGCCTCTGGCGCGTGACAGTCGCGACATGACCGTGCCAACCGGTACGCCTGTCACCTTGGCCACTTCTGCATATGACATCTCCTCCATGGTGACGAGGAGCAATACGACGCGCTGGTCATCGGGCAGCCGCAGCAGGCAGCGCTGCAGGTCAATCGCGAAAATTGGGGAGGTGTCTGGTGCACGCAATTCCTGCTCTACGTCTTCCAGATCGACCGTTGGCACCAATTTGGCACGCGTCAAGCCTTGACGCACCTGGCCGATAAACAAGTTGTGCATCAGTGTGAACAGCCATGCACGCAGATCTGTTCCTGCGAGCCACAAACGCCATCTGGAACAGGCGCGCTCCAGCGTATCCTGAACCAGATCATCAGCCGCCCAGACGTCCCCGGTCAGGGCCCGAGCATAGCGACGCAAGCCGGGAATATGCTCAACAATGGGTTGTCGATTCATGATCGCCCTAGCGAGGCCGGTGCAGTCGCATCAGGGTCTGGCGATCTGCCACACCTTGTTGAATCCATCGCCAGTCTTGTCACCCGGCTTGCTGTCCTTGGACCAGAAATACAGCGGCTTGCCTTTGAAGGCCCACTGTTTCTTGCCATCGTCCCGGTTCAAGACGGTGAAGTCACCGGATGCCTGGTCCGTCTCTTCGGCCATCAGAGGGGGCCAGTTGGTAGCGCAGGGGCCATTGCAAACTGACTTGGAACTACCCGCGACATCCTTGTCAAAGGTATAGAGCGTCATGTCATTGGGGCCAGTCAAAGTGCCGTCAGCTATCTTGGCTGGCGAACTTGATGTCGCTGCATAGGCAACCAGAAACGTGGTGGACAGACAAAGGGTGATCGCTGATTTGCGCACGAGGGAAGATAGTGAAGATTTCATGGATGTTCCTGGTTTGATTGGCACCAAGCGGTGTGTACAGGCATAAACGTTTGGTGAAGTCACTTTATTCCGCAAAGAATAAAATAACTTTGACCACCACCAAAAAGTAGGCAAGTCCAGCCCAAAGAGACAGAGCTACGGTTTGACCAGTCGGAGCTTTATGCCGAGCTGCCTACTCCACCGTCACACTCTTGGCCAGATTGCGCGGCTTATCCACGTCGGTGCCTCTGGCGCAGGCAGTGTGATAGGCCAACAACTGCAGCGGCACCACGTGCAGCAGGGGCGAGAGCTCGCCGTAGTTCTCCGGCATGCGGATGACATGCATGCCGTCGCCGGAGGTGATCCGGCTGTCGGCATCGGCCAGCACATAGAGCACACCGCCGCGCGCACGAACCTCATGCATATTGCTCTTGAGCTTCTCCAGCAGGGCGTCGTTGGGCGCCACCGTGACCACCGGCATCGCGCTCGTCACCAGCGCCAGCGGACCGTGCTTGAGTTCGCCTGCCGGGTAGGCTTCGGCATGGATGTAGCTGATTTCCTTGAGCTTGAGGGCACCTTCCAGCGCAATCGGGTAGTGCAAACCACGACCCAAAAAAAGTGCATTTTCCTTTTTTGCAAAGTCCTGCGACCAGGCGATGAGTTGCGGCTCCAGCGCCAGTACTGCCTGCAGGGCACTCGGCAAATGGCGCAAGGCTTTCAGGTGGCGCGCCTCCTCGGCCTCACTCAAGCGTCCCTTGGCCTGCGCCAGCGCAAGTGTCAGCAGGAACAAGGCAGCCAGTTGGGTGGTAAACGCCTTGGTCGAGGCGACGCCGATCTCGACACCGGCGCGCGTCACGTAGGCGAGCCCACATTCGCGCAGCATGGCACTGGTGGCCACATTGCAGATGGTCAAGGTGTGGCTCATGCCCAGGCTTTGCGCGTGCCGCAAGGCCGCCAGCGTGTCTGCCGTTTCGCCCGATTGCGAAATCGTGACCACCAGCGTGTTGGCATTGGGTACCGAATCGCGGTAGCGGTATTCACTGGCTACTTCGACCTGGGTCGGAATCCGGGCCAGGCTCTCCAGCCAGTATTTGGCGGTGCAAGCGCTGTAATAACTGGTGCCGCAAGCCAGAATCAGCACCGAATCAATGGTCTTGAAAACGCGTGCCGCGTTGGCCCCCGGGGCGTGGTTCATTTGCTGGTCAAACAGCTCGGGCATGATGCTGGTGACGCCCTCCAGTGTGTCGGCGATGGCACGCGGCTGCTCAAAAATCTCTTTTTGCATGTAGTGGCGATAAGGCCCAAGCTCGGCCGCGCCGCTGTGCGCCAACACCGTCCTGATCGGGCGTTGCGCCAGCGTCAAAGGCTTGAAGGCCCGGTCGAACAGCCAGTATTTGCCGATCTGGATGTCCACCACGTCGCCTTCTTCAAGATAGACGATTTGGTCGGTGACACCGGCCAGCGCCATCGCATCACTGGCCAGAAAATGCTCTTGCGCGTCTTTACCAATGCCCAGGATCAAGGGCGAGCCCGCGCGCGCGCCAAGCAAGCGCTGCGGCTCGTCCTTGCAAAATGCGGCAATGGCGTAGGCACCGCGCAGGGATTGCAGGGCGGCCTTGACGGCCTCAAACAAGTCGCCTTCGTACAAGCTGTCAATCAAGTGGGCAATCACCTCGGAATCGGTCTGGCTCTGAAACACATAGCCTTTGGCTTGCAGCGCAGCGCGCAACTCGTCGTGGTTTTCAATGATGCCGTTGTGTACCAGGGCCACGCGGCCGGGCCGACTGACGGCATCCGCGCCGGGTCCGTGGCTGAAATGCGGGTGCGCGTTATGCACCAGCGGCGCCCCATGTGTGGCCCAGCGGGTGTGCGCAATGCCGGTCGTTCCGGCCAGCCCGCTGGCTTCAATCTGTGCTGCCAGTTCAGCCACCCGCGCCGTGCTGCGGGCGCGCTGCAGGCCATTGGCCGCCACCGCGACACCACAGGAGTCATAGCCCCGGTACTCCAGGCGGGCCAGACCCTGCACCAGCACGGGAACGATGTTCCGGCCCGAAACCGCGCCAACAATGCCACACATAGCTTGCTCCCAGAAGTTAGATACGGGATGCTAAGAGGAGTATTAAGAAATATAAAATCTAATTGTGATTGATTTTGAAGTTATATTTAATATTTTTCAATAGATAGAAAATAAGTTCAAAATATTCAAGATAGTGACATAATAGTTCACAATGACCAGGCCAAAATTTCGCAATCGCTTTGTTTTTGCTGTAAAACTACCTAAGTGCTAACCCGCTAACGAGTAAGCAGTGAACTGGTTACCATTGCTCCCTTGTGTTGCCTACACCTGGGTCATGCACCAGGAACTATCCAGCCGGAGACCTATTTGTCAGTTGAGTTTATTCTTGAAACGCGAGGCTTGACGAAGGAATTCAAGGGATTCGTGGCCGTCAACCAGGTGGACCTGAAGGTGCAGCGCGGGCACATCCACGCACTGATCGGCCCCAATGGCGCGGGCAAAACCACCTTCTTCAACCTGCTGACCAAATTCCTCGCGCCCAGCCGTGGCAGCATCGCCTTCAACGGCGTTGACATCACGCACGAAAAGCCGGCCCAAACGGCGCGCCGCGGCATCGTTCGCTCGTTTCAGATCTCGGCGGTGTTCCCGCACATGACGGTGCTGGAGAATGTGCGCGCCGCCTTGCAGCGCAATCTGGGCACATCATTTCATTTCTGGAAGTCAGAGAATACGCTGATGCAGTTGCACGAGCGTGCCAGGCAATTGCTGAGCGAAGTCGACCTGCAGGGATTTGCCGACGAGCTGACCGTCAATCTGCCATACGGCCGCAAGCGCGCGCTCGAATTGGCCACCACGCTGGCGCTGGAGCCCGAGTTGATGCTGCTCGATGAGCCGACGCAGGGCATGGGCCACGAGGACGTGGACCGGGTCACGCAACTAATCAAACATGTCTCCGCCGGGCGCACCATCCTGATGGTGGAACACAACATGAATGTGGTGGCCAGGATTGCCGACCGCATCACCGTGTTGCAGCGCGGCGCCATCATTGCCGACGGGCCGTACGCCGAGGTGTCTCGAAATCCGCTCGTGATTGAGGCCTACATGGGCACCACCAACGCCCAACTCGAAGGAGCCCATTGATGGCGCAAGAGTTCCTGCGCATTGAGGACCTGCACGCCTGGTATGGCGAGTCGCATATCCTGCACGGTGTCAATCTGAGCGTCAACGAGGGCGAAGTGGTAACCCTGCTTGGGCGCAACGGCGCCGGGCGCACCACCACGCTGCGCGCCATCGTGGGCCTGACCGGCGCGCGCAAAGGCTCGATCAGGATCCAGGGCAAAGAGACCATCAGCCTGGCACCGCACAAGGTGGCGCACTTGGGCGTCGGTTACTGCCCGGAGGAACGTGGCATTTTTGCCAGCCTCACGGCCGAAGAAAACTTGATGCTGCCGCCCACGCTGGCACCGGGGGGCATGAGCGTTGACGAAATCTATGGCATGTTTCCGAATCTGGAAGAACGCGCCAACAGCCCGGGCACGCGCTTGTCCGGCGGCGAGCAGCAGATGCTGGCGGTGGCGCGCATTTTGCGCACCGGCGCGCGCCTGCTGTTGCTCGATGAAATCTCCGAAGGCCTGGCACCGGTGATTGTGCAAAAACTGGCCGAAATGATCCTGACGCTCAAGGCCAAGGGCTACACCATTGTGCTGGTAGAGCAAAACTTCCGCTTTGCAGCGCCGCTGGCCGAGCGTTTTTATGTCATGGAGCATGGCCTCGTCGTGAAGCAGTTTGCGCAACAGGAACTGGCTCAGAATATGACCATGCTGCAAGAATACCTGGGTGTTTAGGCCACTGCCTGCCCCCATTTCAACGAACCGTTTTCCCGCGTTTCTTAACCACCAACTTATCAGGAGACTCCATGAAACTCAACAAACTAACAGCGGCCTGCGCCCTTGCCGTGACGGCGATGCTTGGCGTCGCAGCGCCGGCTCAGGCCCAGATCTCTGGCGACACCATCAAGATCGGCATCATCACTGACATGGCCGGTGTCTATGGCGACATCGACGGCATGGGTGGCGTCGAAGCGATCCGCATGGCGATTGCCGACATGGGCGGTGCCATCAACGGCAAGAAGATCGAGGTTCTGTACGCCGAGCACCAGAACAAGGCCGACGTGGCTGCGACCAAGGCGCGCGAGTGGTTCGACACGCAAGGGGTGGACATGCTGATCGGCGGCACCAATTCCGCCACGTCGCTGGCGATGTCAAAGGTGGCGCTGGAAAAGAAGAAGCCCTTCCTGGTGGTTGGCGCGGCCAGCTCGGCACTGACCAACGACCAGTGCACGCCTTACACCATTCACTGGGCCTATGACACGGTGGCGCTGGCCAAGGGCACGGGCGGCGCGGTGGTCAAGTCCGGCGGCAAGACCTGGTTCTTCCTGACGGCCGACTATGCCTTCGGCGCGGCACTGCAAAATGACACATCGACCGTGGTCAAGGCCGCTGGTGGCACCGTCGTGGGCTCAGTCAAGCACCCCTTGTCTGCCAGCGACTTCTCCTCCTTCCTGCTGCAGGCGCAAGCCAGCAAGGCGCAAATTCTGGGCATGGCCAACGCCGGCGGCGACACCGTCAACACGATCAAGGCGGCCAACGAATTCGGCGTCACCAAGACCATGAAGCTGGCCGGCATGCTGGTCTTCATCAACGACATTCATGCACTCGGCCTGAAGACCACGCAAGGCATGTACCTGACCGACAGTTGGTACTGGAACCAGAACGCCGAAACGCGTGCCTGGGCGCGCCGCTTCTTCGACAAGATGAAGAAAATGCCCTCGTCGGTGCAGGCTGGCGACTACTCGGCCGCGCTGGAATACCTGAAGGCGGTCAAGGCCACCGGCAGTGACGACGCGGACAAGGTGCTGGCGCAAATGCGCAAGACCAAGATCAACGACGTTTTCGCCAAGGACGGCTTTATCCGGGGGGACGGCCGCATGGTGCACGACATGTACCTGATGCAAGTCAAGACGCCCGAGCAGTCCACCGAGCCCTGGGACTACTACAACGTGGCCCAGGTCATCAAGGGCGAAGCGGCCTGGACCAGCAAGGCCGACAGCAAGTGCGCGCTCTGGAAGTAACACCGGCATCCAGTGGAAATTTTCGGTATCCCCTTGCAAGCCTTTTTGGGCCAGCTGATGCTCGGCCTGGTCAATGGCGCGTTCTACGCCATGCTCAGCCTCGGTCTGGCCGTTATCTTTGGCTTGCTCGACATTGTGAATTTCGCCCACGGCGCGCTCTACATGCTGGGCGCGTTCGCGGCCTGGATCATGCTCGACCAATGGGGCATCAACTATTGGTTCGCGCTGTTCCTGGCGCCCTTGGTGGTTGGCATGGTCGGCGTTGCCATTGAGCGCCTGTTCCTGAGACACTTGTACGGCCTTGACCCCTTGTACAGCCTGCTGCTGACGTTCGGGCTGGCGCTGATCTTTGAGGGCGTGCTGCGCGATCAATATGGCGTATCGGGCCAATCCTACCCGGTGCCCGAGCTGCTTTCGGGTGCCACCAATCTGGGCTTCATGGTGCTGCCCAATTACCGCGCCTGGGTGGTGCTGGTCTCGCTGGCGGTCTGCCTGGGTACCTGGTACCTGATCGAGCGCACGCGGCTGGGCGCCTATTTGCGCGCCGGTACCGAAAACGCGCCGCTGGTGCAGGCCTTTGGCATCAATGTACCCATGATGGTGATGCTGACCTGCGGCGCGGGCGCCGCGCTGGCCGCGCTGGCGGGTGTACTGGCCGCGCCCATCATCCAGGTCAACCCACTGATGGGCTCGAACCTGATCATCGTGGTGTTTGCCGTGGTGGTGATCGGCGGCATGGGCTCGATTCTGGGCTCAATCCTGACCGGTTTGGCGCTCGGTGTGATCGAAGGCCTGACACGCGTGTTTTACCCGGAGGCCTCCAATATTGTGGTGTTCGTCATCATGGTGTTCGTGCTGATGATTCGCCCGACCGGCCTGTTTGGCAAAGAGGCCTGAATGACCAGTTATAAAACTTTGATTCGCATCACCTACCTGGCGCTGCTGGTGCTGGCGCTGTTGGCGCCGATGCTGGGCCTGTATCCGGTGTTTGTGATGAAGCTGCTGTGCTTTGCCATCTTTGCCTGTGCCCTGAATTTGCTGCTCGGCTTTACGGGTCTGCTGTCTTTTGGCCATGCGGCCTTTTTTGGCTCGGCCGCTTACATCACGGGTTGGGTCATCAAGTCGCTGCATGTCACGCCGGAGTTGGGTATTTTGGCGGGCATGCTCGGCTCCGGTCTGATCGGCCTCGTGGTCGGCATGGTGGCGATCCGGCGCCAGGGCATTTACTTTGCCATGATCACGCTGGCGATTGCCCAGATGGTCTATTTTGTCTGCCTGCAAGCGCCCTTTACCGGTGGCGAAGATGGCTTGCAGGGGGTCACGCGCGGCGCCTTGTTTGGCCTCGTCTCGCTCAAGTCCGACAGCGCCATGTACTACCTGGTCGTGACGGTGTTTGTGGCTACCTTCCTGGCGATTGCACGCATCGTCACGTCGCCGTTCGGCCAGGTGCTCAAGATGATTCGCGAAAACGAGCCACGCGCCATTTCTCTGGGCTACCAGGTTGATCGCTACAAGCTGCTGGCTTTTGTGCTCTCCAGCGCTTTGGCCGGACTGGCCGGTTCACTGAAAACCCTGATCATGGGTTTTGCCACGCTGTCGGACGTGCACTGGTCGATGTCGGGCGAAGTGATCCTGATGACGCTGCTGGGCGGCGTCGGCACCTTGTTTGGTCCGGTCATGGGCGCCGGTATTGTGATCTCGCTGCAAGACACGCTGGCTGACAAAGTGGGCTCCTGGGTGACGGTGATCATCGGCGTGATTTTTGTGCTGTGTGTGCTGGCCTTCCGCAAGGGCGTGGTGGGCGAGTTGCAGGCCTGGCTGGAGCGCCGCCGCCAGGGTGCAAGCAAGGCGTCGGCCTGACGGCTGGGTTGCGCCAGGGTGTCGCCAGGCCATGCAAGCCTTGAGCCTGGACTCGACCGATTTGCGGCTGCTTGATCAGCTGCAGCGCGACGCGTCACTGAGCAATCTGGAACTGGCGGCGCGCGTGCCGATTTCTCCGCCGACTTGTCTGCGTCGGGTCAAGCGCCTGCGCGAGGCCGGCCTGATTGAGGGCGTGATTGCGCTGCTCAGCGTGGACCAAGTCGGTGTGCTGCTTGGACACGGCTTGTGTGCGTTGGTGGAAGTCACGCTCGATCGACAGGACCAGGGCGCTCTGGACGCGTTTGAGCGGCGCGTGGCCGCAGACGACGCGGTGCAGCAGTGTTACCGCGTCTCACCGGGGCCTGACTTTTGCCTGGTGGTGCACGCCGCCCACATGCCCGATTACCTGGCGCTGGCGCAACGGCTTTTTACGGCAGACGCCAATGTGCGCAACGTCAAGACCTACTTCAGCATCAAGCGCAGCAAATTTGGTGCGCGCCTGCCGCTGCCACTTTAGGCCCGCTTCATTTGTGCGGACGCTTCCAGTTGGCGATGCTGATCTGGCGCGCGCGGGCCACGCTCAAGGCGCCGGGCGGCGTGTCTTTGCTCAGGGTTGAGCCGCCGCCCACGGTGCCGCCTGCGCCAACCGTCAACGGCGCAATCAGCACACAATTGCTGCCGACATGCACATCGGCCTCAATCACCGTGCGGTGCTTGAAGGCACCGTCGTAATTGGCGGTGATGCTGCCGGCACCAAAGTTGACACGCTCGCCCACGCTGGCGTCGCCCAGGTAGGCCAGATGATTGGCCTTGGCACCGCGGGCCAGGGTTGAATTCTTGACCTCGACAAAGTTGCCAATGTGCACAGCCGGGCCAAGTTTGGCACCCGGTCGCAAACGCGCAAACGGTCCCACCAACGCGCCGGCACCGACCGCAACCTCATCCTGGGTGCCGGGTTTGCCGCCCTCGATGTGGGTGAACGGATGGATCACGGCGCCGTCGGCAATGCTGGCGTTGGCGATGACGCAATTGGCGCCGATGCTGACCCCTTCGCCCAAGCTGACCTGGCCCTCGAAAACACAGTTCACGTCAATCGAGACGTCCTGCGCGCACTGCAGGACGCCGCGCACATCAAACCTTGCCGGATCCGCCAGACGCACGCCCTGTTCCATCAATTGCAACGCCACCCCATTTTGAAAAACCCGCTCCAGTTCGGCCAGTTGCAGCGGGCTGTTAACGCCCGCTACCTGGCTCGCGTCGTCGATCTTGTGCGCCACCACAGGCACACCATCCGCCACTGCGAATTTGACAATGTCGGTCAGGTAATACTCGCCTTGTGCATTCTGATTGTCCAAGCGCGCCAGCCAGCTCTTGAGCCAGCGCGCGGGCACGGCCATGATGCCGCTATAGACCTCAAGGATGGCGCGTTGTTCGGCCGAGGCATCCTTTTGCTCGACGATGGCCCGCACTTCGGAGCCCTGGCGCACGATGCGGCCGTAGCCGGTCGGGTCGGCAAAATCAATCGTCAGCAGCGCCAGTTGCGCTCCGCCACACGCCGCAATGAGTTGCTGCAAGGACGCCGCACGCGTCAGGGGCACGTCGCCCGAGAGCACGAGGACCATGCCGTCGTCGTGCAGCATGGGCAGCGCCTGCTGCACCGCGTGGCCCGTACCAAGCTGCGGCTCCTGGCGCACAAACTTTGTGCCGAATTGCGGTGCAGCCCCCGTACTACCTGTGACAGCTGCTTCCACTTCCATAGCACCATGGCCCGTGATCACAATCACCTGGCGGGCTGACAAAGCAGCCACGGTGTCAAGCACGTGCTGCAGCAGGGCGCGCCCAGCCACTCGGTGCAAGACTTTGGGCAGTTTGCTACGCATGCGCGTGCCTTTGCCAGCGGCCATGATTAGCACGTCCACAGGTTCGGATGCGGTCTTGTCTGTCGTTGCTGTCATGTCTGATTCCTCTGATGGGCAGAGCGTTAAGCCGTTGCCGTCGATGTTGCCGATTATCGACTGTTCGATTCAAAGTGATGTGCCATGGCGGCAAGTCCAGTGCGTTGACAAGCGGCATCCGTGCGGCGCGGCGACTGGGTCAGGCGCGTGCGGTTTTGGGGTGCAAACACGCGCGGGACAATGAAGCAGTACGCCAAGCTTGTTGGGCGCACGCCTTGCATCCCAAAGCCCGGTCGCCTGACCCAGTCGCCATGCCGTGCGTCAAGCTTCGATGCCAGAACATACCAGTTTGACTGGCACCCATTCGACAGGTACTGGGACAAACCCCTAGATACAACATGGCTCGACTATTGCTAGTATCCAATCGATAAGTTGACTAAACGGTCAGTTTCAACCAGGAGTTGCCAGCGTGTGCCCTTCCTCAGCCCCCGACGTTCGCTCCGGTCGCCTTGACACCGCGCAATATGCGCGCAATTTTGCCGATGCCAGTCCGCGCCTGACCCAAACGCAGGCGCTGCTCGAAGCCGAGCGCTGTCTTTACTGCTTTGCGGCACCCTGTGCTGAGGCCTGCCCGACGCACATTGACGTGCCGTCCTTTATCAAGCGCATCGCCGACGGCAACCTGCGTGGCTCGGCGCACGCCATCCTGCAGGCCAACCCGTTGGGCGGCATGTGCGCGCGGGTTTGCCCGACCGAGAAGCTGTGCGAGGCGGTCTGTGTGCGCCAGACGCAGGAAGACCGGCCGGTGGCGATTGGCCGCTTGCAACGCTACGCCGTGGATGCGCTGATGCAGAGTTCCCAGCCGCAGCTTTTTACGCGGGCAGCAGCCAGCGGAAAAAAAGTGGCCGTGGTCGGTGCCGGCCCGGCCGGTCTGGCCTGTGCGCATACCCTGGCGCGACTGGGCCACGCAGTCGTCATTTTTGACGCCAACCCGAAAGCCGGCGGCCTCAATGAATACGGTTTGGCCAGCTACAAGACGCCCGACAACTATGCCCAGGCCGAGGTGCAGTGGCTGCTGGCCATCGGCGGCATCGAAGTTCGCAGCGGCTGGAAGCTCCAGACCCTGGCACAACTCGACGCACTGCGCAAGGACTTTGATGCGCTATTTTTGGGCCTGGGCCTGGCCAGCACGCACCAGCTTGGGGTGCCCGGCGAAGAGATGGCGGGCGTGCAGGATGCGATTGAGTTCATTGCCGCGCTGCGGCAGGCAGCCGATCTGGCGCAATTGCCGGTGGGTCGGCGCGTGCTGGTCATCGGTGGCGGCATGACGGCGGTCGATGCGGCGGTGCAGTCGAAACTGCTGGGCGCCCAAAGCGTGAACCTGGTCTATCGGCGCGGACCCGAGACCATGTCGGCGACGCGCTCTGAACAGGAATGGGCGCAGACGCGCGGTGTGACGATCGACCACTGGCTGGCGCCGGTCGAAATCATCGGCACATTGGACGGCCCTGACATCGGCCGCGCGAGCTTTTCGCTGCCAGGCGTAGCCGCCACAAACCAGGTACGCGCGGTTCGTTTCGTGCGCCAGGAATGGGTCCATGGCAAGCTTCTGCCAACCAGGGAATCAGTCGTCCGGCCCGCCGACATGGTGCTCAAAGCCATCGGCCAGCAGCTTGGCAACCCACTATTGGCGCAAGCCGGTTTCAAGCTGGAGAGCGGGCGCATCGCCACCGATGACGCCGGCTTGACCAACCTGAAAGGCGTCTGGGCTGGCGGCGACTGCCGCGCCGGTGGCCTGGACCTGACGGTGGCGGCCGTGGAGCACGGCAAGCAATCCGCGCACGCCATCCACGCCCATCTCATGAACATCTGAACCGAGAGCACAGCATGGCCAACTTGCAAACCAATTTTGCCGGCATCCACAGCCCCAATCCGTTCTGGCTGGCCTCGGCACCGCCGACCGACAAGGCCTACAACGTGAACCGCGCTTTCGAGGCCGGCTGGGGCGGCGTGGTCTGGAAAACGCTGGGCGAAGCCGGTCCGCCCATTGTCAACGTGAATGGCCCGCGCTATGGCGCACTGCTGACACCGGACCGGCACCTGCTGGGCTTTAACAACATCGAGCTCATCACGGATCGCGATCTCGAGATCAACCTGAAGGAGATCGCCCAGGTCAAGCGCGACTGGCCTGATCGTGCCATGGTGGTCTCCCTCATGGTGCCGTGCACCGAGGCCGCCTGGAAGGCCATCCTGCCCCGCGTCGATGACACGGGTGCCGACGGCATTGAGCTCAATTTTGGCTGCCCGCATGGCATGAGCGAGCGCGGTATGGGAGCTGCGGTGGGCCAGGTGCCCGAGTACATCGAGATGGTCACCGCCTGGTGCAAGCAGTACAGCCGCCTGCCGGTCATCGTCAAGCTCACGCCCAATATCACCGACATCCGGCTGCCCGCGCGCGCTGCCAAAAAAGGCGGGGCTGATGCGGTATCTCTGATCAACACCATCAACTCCATCATCGGGGTCGATCCCTACACGCTAACGATGAGCCCATCGACCGGCGGCAAAGGCTCGCACGGTGGCTATTGCGGCCCGGCGGTGAAACCGATCGCGCTCAACATGGTGGCCGAGATTGCGCGCGACCCGCTCACGGCGGGGCTGCCGATCTCCGGCATCGGCGGCGTTGGAAACTGGCGCGATGCTCTTGATTTCATAGCTCTTGGCGCAAGTAATGTGCAGGTCTGCACCGCCGCCATGGTGTATGGTTTCAAGATTGTGCAGGACATGAGCGACGGCCTGTCGAATTACATGGACGAGATGGGTTTCAAATCAATCATTGATTTTCGCGGCAGGGCCGTGCCCACGGTTGGCGACTGGCGCTACCTCAACCTCAACAGCATCTACAAGGCCGTCATCAGGCAGGACATCTGCATCCAGTGCGGACGCTGCCACATTGCCTGTGAAGACAGCTCACACCAGGCGATCAGTGCCAGCAAGAACGGCCAGCGTTACTTTGAGGTGAAGGAGCAAGATTGCGTTGGCTGCAACCTGTGTGTGACCGTCTGCCCGGTGCCAGAATGTCTCAGCTTGCGTCAATTGAGGCCGGGTGAGCTCGATCTTCGCACCGGTCAAACGGTGTCGGCCGCGCACGCCGACTGGACCAGCCACCCCAACAACCCAACGCGTACGGCTGCGGCGTAATATTCGCATGGCTGCGACCAGAAATTTGTGTTTGGCGCGCAAGAACCAGAATCTGAACTGATGGAATGACCCAATTACTTTGAGAGGATGAATCATGACAAGCCTTTTGATTCGGGGTGGCACGGTGGTCAATGCGGACCGCGCGGGTCGGGCCGATGTGTTGTGCCAGGACGGCCGCATCGTGGCGGTTGGCGATGGGCTGCAAGCACCAGGCGGGGCGAGCGTGCTTGACGCCGGTGGCCAGTATGTCATGCCCGGCGGCATCGACCCGCATACGCACATGCAACTCCCCTTCATGGGCACCACCACCATGGACGATTTTTACAGCGGCACGGCGGCCGGCCTGGCGGGCGGCAACACCACCATCATCGATTTTGTGATACCGAACGCCAGGCAGTCGCTGATGGAGGCGTACCACACCTGGCGCGGCTGGGCCGAGAAAGCCGCCACAGACTACTCGTTTCACATGGCCGTTACCTGGTGGGACGAGAGCGTGAAACGCGACATGGGCACGCTGGTGCAAAGCGAGGGCATCAACAGCTTCAAGCACTTCATGGCTTACAAGGGCGCCATCATGGCTGACGACGAAGTGCTGGTCAACAGCTTCAAGCGCGCGCTGGAACTCGGTGCCATGCCGACCGTGCACGCCGAAAACGGCGAGCTGGTGTTCCTGATGCAAAAAGAAATTTTCGCGCTGGGCATCACCGGGCCCGAAGGACACCCGCTATCACGCCCACCGATCGTGGAGGGTGAAGCGGTGAACCGGGCCATTGCCATTGCCGACGTGCTGGGCGTGCCGATCTACATCGTGCATGTGTCCTGCCTGGAAGCGGCGGAAGCGATTGCGCGCGCGCGCAGCCGCGGTCAGCGCGTCTATGGCGAAGTGCTGGCCGGTCATCTGACGGTGGACGACAGCGTTTATCGCCACCCGGACTTTGCCACGGCGGCCGCGCACGTGATGAGCCCGCCGTTTCGACCCAAGCTGCACCAGGAATTCCTGTGGCGCGGCCTGCAATCGGGCAGCCTGCACACCACGGCCACCGACCACTGCACCTTCTGCGCTGGTCAAAAGGCCGCAGGTAAAGATGACTTTGCCAAGATTCCGAACGGCTGCGGCGGTGTCGAGGAACGTATGGCCGTGGTCTGGGAAGGCGGTGTCAACAGTGGCCGCCTGACGCCATCCGAATTTGTTGCGATCACCTCGGCCAACGCCGCCAAGCTGTTCAACATGTATCCGCAAAAGGGCTGCATCGCGGCCGGTTCCGACGCCGATCTGGTGGTGTGGGATCCGACGGGCAGCAAAACCCTGTCGGCCAAAACCCAGCACAGCAAGGGCGACTTCAACGTGTTTGAAGGCCGCACCGTGCACGGCATTCCGAGCCACACCGTGAGCCAGGGTCAACTGGTTTATGTTCAAGGTGATTTGCGCGCCAAGCAAGGCGCGGGACGTTACATCAAGCGGCCGGCCTTCGGAGTCAACTTTGTAGCCAACCAGCAGCGTGCCAAAGCGCTGGCACCGACGGCGGTGGAGCGTACGTCGTGAGCGAGAACTTTGATTTCGATGTACTTTTTCTTTTTCCCCACTCACTCCCCCCCGCCCCTCTCCCGCCCCGCCGGGCGGAAGAGGGGAGCCTTATTTGGCCGCGTCTAGTAAACAAAGGAAGTACACGCGCACAGGCACGTTGGCATCGAAAATCAAGTTTTTGACTTGGAGTCTGGGTTTCGGTTTTGGTTGTTCTGGATTTTCCGCCGTTATGAGGAGGCGAGTAGCGCAGATTTGGGCGGATCAGGGCTGGCGTTGTTTGAGCGAAGCGAGTTTAGCCAGACCCCGACCAAATCGAGCAACGCAGCTTACCGGCGCAGCCGGGCGACGAATTCGGCTGCCTTTTCTTTTGCTTCCTTTTCTTTGGGCAAGCAAAGAAAAGGAAGTGCGCTGCCGGGCGCAACCCGGCTTGCCGCGAAAGTCTTCTATGCCAAGCTTGAAGCGACAAAGCACTATTTTCGTAAATATTATTTAAGGAGCCTAAGCCATGCCTCGCAATGTCAAATGCGGCTTGATTCAATGTCATAACCCGCTCAATGACGAAACCAAACCGGTGCAGGAAATCCAGGCGGCGGCGCTGGCGCACCACCTGCCGTATATCCATGAAGCAGGCAAAGCAGGCGTCAAGATCCTGTGCCTGCAGGAAATCTTTAACGGCCCCTATTTTTGCCCGTCACAGGATTCGCGCTGGTACGCCGCAGCCGAATCCGTGCCCGGGCCGATGACGGATCTGATGGCCGGACTGGCCAAGCAATACCAGATGGTGATCATCGTTCCGGTTTATGAAAAGGTGCAGGCAGGCGTGCTCTACAACACCGCAGCGGTGATTGATGCCGACGGCACTTATTTGGGCAAATACCGCAAGAAACACATTCCGCACACGGCCGGTTTCTGGGAAAAATACTTCTTCAAACCGGGTGACCCGAGCTATCCCGTTTTCCAGACACGCTACGCCAAAATCGGCGTTTACATTTGCTACGACCGGCACTTCCCGGAAGGTGCCCGCGCGCTCGGTCTCAACGGTGCCGAGATCGTCTTCAACCCGTCGGCCACGGTCGCGGGTTTGTCGCAATACCTGTGGAAGCTGGAGCAACCGGCGCACGCCGTGGCCAATGGCTATTACATGGGTTGCAGCAACCGCGTCGGCACCGAAGCACCGTGGAACATTGGCCGTTTTTATGGCAGCTCGTACTTCGTGAGCCCGCGCGGCGAAATCCTGGCCTGCGCCTCGGAAGACAAGGACGAGCTCATCACCTGCGAACTCGATCTCGACATGATTCAAACCGTGCGCAATACCTGGCAGTTCTACCGTGACCGCCGGCCCGAGACCTATGGCAAATTGACTGATCTGGGAGATTGATTAGATGACTTCACAAATTGATATCGACGCCTTGCGTATCAACGGTGCGCGTTTGTGGGATTCGCTCATGGAGTTGGCCAAAATCGGCGCTACCCCCAAGGGCGGCGTTTGTCGGCTGACGCTCACGGCGCTTGACGGCCAGGGCCGCGACCTGGTGACGCGCTGGGGCCGGGAGGCAGGCCTGGAGATCACCATCGACAAGATCGGCAACGGCTTCATGCGCCGCCCCGGGCGCAACAACAATCTGCCGCCGATTGTGGCGGGCAGTCACATCGACACACAGCCCACCGGCGGCAAGTTTGACGGCAATTTTGGCGTACTCGCGGCGCTGGAAGTGGTGCGCACGCTCAACGACCACCAGATTGAGACCGAGGCACCGATCGAGGTCGCTTTCTGGACCAACGAAGAAGGCTCGCGCTTTGTGCCGGTGATGATGGGCTCGGGCGTGTTTGCCAAGGTGTTTTCACTGGAGCTGGCCTACGCTGCCACCGATACCGAAGGCAAAACAGTGAAGGAGGAACTCACCAAAATCGGCTACGTCGGCGCTCAGGAGCCCGGCGCGCACCCGATTGGCAGCTACTTCGAGGCGCATATCGAACAGGGCCCGGTGCTCGAAGACAACCAGAAGACCATCGGCGTGGTGCAGGGCGTACTCGGCATTCGCTGGTTTGACTGCACGGTGACCGGCATGGAGTCGCACGCCGGGCCAACGCCAATGGCGCTGCGCAAGGACGCCATGCAGGTGGCCGCGCGCCTGATGCAGGAAGTCGTCGCCGTGGCGCTGCGCCATGCACCACATGGGCGCGGTACCGTCGGCATGGTGCAGGTGCACCCGAACAGCCGCAACGTGATCCCGGGGCGCGTCAAGTTCAGCATCGATCTGCGCAACAGCAGCGACGCGCTGGTGGACCGGATGGCCGACGAGTTCAAGGCCTATGCCGCGAAAGTCAGTCAGGAAACCGGGCTTGGCGTTCAGATCGAACTGACGTCAAGCTACCCGGCGCAGGCCTTTCACCCGGATTGCATTGGCGCAGTGGCGCGCGCCGCGCAAAAGCTGGGCTACTCCAGCATGCCAGCCGTCTCCGGCGCCGGGCACGATGCGGTGTATATGGCGCGGCTGGCACCCAGCGGCATGATTTTCATTCCGTGCAAGGACGGCATCAGCCACAATGAAATCGAATATGCTTCGCCCGAGGACATTAGCGCTGGCGGCAATGTCCTGCTGCATGCGGTGCTGGAGCGCGCTGGCACGTAACGTGCTTGATATTTGTAGGCCAAATCTGGTTCTAGCCCCCGCTGCATAAGCGGACACAGCTATTATGTTTGTAGTGTTATTAACCTGGAGTCACTATGTCGATTCAATCTCTTGACCGCCGTCAGGCGCTCGTTCTGGCCGCCGCACTGGCCAGCCTGACCTCTGGCCTGTCGTTGGCGCAAGCCAAACTCAAGGTCGCCGCAGTCTATACCGTGCCCTTCGAGCAGCAATGGGTCAGCCGCCTGCACACTGCGCTCAAAGCCGCCGAGGCGCGCGGCGAGATCGAATACAAGGCCAGCGAGAACGTCTCGAATGCCGACTATGAGCGCGTCATGCGCGAATACGCCACCGGCGGCAACCAACTGATCGTGGGCGAAGCCTTCGCGGTCGAGGCTGCCGCGCGCAAGGTCGCCAAGGACTTCCCCAAAGTCTATTTCCTGCTCGGCTCTTCTGGCAAGCCGGTGGCTCCGAACTTCAGCGTGTTTGACAACTTTATCCAGGAACCGGCTTTTCTCTCCGGCATGGTGGCGGGCGGCGTCACCAAGAGCAACAAGATCGGCATGGTTGGCGGCTTCCCGATCCCGGAAGTGAATCGCCTCATGAATGCCTTCATGGCCGGTGCCAAAGAGGTCAACCCGAAAGTCGAATTCAGCATCAGCTTCATCAACAGCTGGTTTGACCCACCGAAAGCCAAGGAAGCGGCGTTTGCCATGATCGACAAGGGTGCCGACGTGCTGTACGCCGAGCGCTTTGGCGTCAGCGACGCAGCCAAGGAACGAGGCAAGCTGGCCATCGGTAATGTGATCGACACCCAGCCGCAGTACCCGGACACCGTGGTGGCCTCGGCGCTGTGGCACTTCGAGCCCTCGGCTGAGCGCGCCATCAAGCTGGTCAAGGACGGCAAGTTCAAAGCCGAGGACTACGGTCAATATTCGATGATGAAGCACAAGGGCTCTTCGCTGGCACCGCTGGGCACCTTCGAGACGAAGGTACCGGCCGCCGTGCTGGCCAAGGTCAAGGCCAAGGAGAAGGCCATTCTGGATGGCAAGTTCACGGTCAAGGTGGACGACACGCAGCCCAAGTCAAGCGCCAAGTGACAGACTTGTCGTTACGGCACCAAAGGCTGTCATTGCGGCGCCAAGGACTGTCATTGCGGGCTTGACCCGCAATCCATGGATCCCGGATCGAGTCCGGGATGACAATTCTTTGTCGTTTTGGCAAGCACATGTCTCATCCCGTCCTCCAGCTCTCCCACATCACCAAGCGCTTCGGCGCGCTGGTGGCGAATGACGATATCTCGTTGCAGCTCAACAAGGGCGAGGTGTTGGCCTTGTTGGGCGAGAACGGGGCTGGCAAATCGACGCTGGTATCAATCCTGTTTGGACACTACACCGCCGACGCGGGCAAGATCGAGGTGTTTGGCCAGCCGCTGCAAGCTGGTGACCCGAAAGCCGCATTGGCGGCGGGCATCGGCATGGTGCATCAACACTTCACGCTGGCCGACAACCTGAGCGTGCTGGACAACGTCATGATGGGTTCGGAGTCGCTCTGGCAGCCGTTCACCCGACGGCAAGCAGCACGGGAAAAACTGGTTGCCATCGCGCGGCAGTTTGGCCTGGAGGTGGACGCCAGGGCCAAAGTGAGCAGCCTGTCAGTCGGCCAGCGTCAACGCGTCGAAATCCTCAAAGCCCTGTACCGGGGCGCGCGCATTTTGATCCTGGACGAGCCCACGGCGGTGCTGACGCCGCAGGAGAGCGAAGCCCTGTTTGAGGTGCTGGCGCAGATGGTGGCGCAAGGCCTGTCGATCATCTTTATCAGCCACAAATTGGCCGAGGTGCTGCGCGTGTCGCAGCGCATCGCCGTGTTGCGCGCGGGCAAGCTGGTCGCCCAGGCCGACGCCCGACAGAGTACGCAAACACAACTGGCGCAATGGATGGTCGGCCATGAGATTTCAGCGCCGCAGCGCCACCCGACGCAAGCGGTGGGCGAGCCGGTATGCGTGTTGCACCAAGTGAGCAGCGGGGCCGGACGCGACCGGCTGGCGCAGCTGTCGCTCACGCTGCGGGCTGGCGAAATCGTGGCCATCGCTGGTGTCTCCGGCAATGGCCAGGTGGCGCTGGCAGAACTGCTGTGCGGCACGCGCCAAGCCAGCGCCGGTCGGATCGAGTTTTTGGGTCAGGCCCTGCCTGCCAAACCGGCGCAACTGGTCGCCCTGGGCGTGGCGCGCATTCCGGAAGACCGTCACGCCGTGGGCGTCATCGGCGATTTGCCGGTATGGGAAAACGCCGTCTCCGAGCGCTTGCACAGCCCCCACTTTGCACGTTTTGGCTGGGTCCGCCGCGCTGCCGCACACAGCTTTGCGCAGCGCGTGATCGAGGCCTTTGACGTGCGTGGCGGCGGCGCTGCAACGCCAACGCGCGCGCTCTCCGGCGGCAATATGCAAAAGCTTATTCTTGGCAGAGCGCTTACGCATCCGGCGTCAACAGCTATTAAACAGATAGCAGATACGGCAATCCAGCAGGCTCACACGGCGCGCCTGATCGTGGCACACCAGCCGACCTGGGGACTCGACATTGGGGCCGTGGCCTATGTGCAGGCCCAATTGATTGCGGCGCGCGATGCGGGTGCCGCGGTGCTGCTGATCTCGGACGATCTGGACGAAGTGCTGACCCTGGGCGACCGCGTGGCCGTGCTGCACGCCGGCCGCCTGAGCCCACCCCGCGCGGCGCTGGACTGGAGCCGCGAAGCGATCGGGCTGGCGATGGCCGGTGCAGACCGAGACCCGGCGTGCGAGACTGGAGCCGCGCACGCGGTGCCTGCATGAGGCTGGAAAAAAACAACGCGAGCTCGCGTCTGGCGCTGCTGCTGGCACCGCTGGGCGCCGTCAGCTTCACGCTGCTGGTCAGTGCCCTGCTGGTACTGTGGGCCGGGGCCCCGGTGGCGCAAACCTATGCGCTGTTGCTCAAAGGTGGCTTTGGCTCGGTGTTCGCGCTGAGCGAAACGCTGACCCGTGCGATTCCCCTCATGCTCACCGGTCTGGCCGCCACGGTGGCTTTCAAGGCGCGCCTGTTTAATATTGGTGCCGAAGGCCAGCTCTATGTCGGTGCGCTGGCTGCCGTGGCAGTGGGCGGGCTGCATGGCGGCACTGGCTTGGCACTGCCGCCGGCCGTGCTGTTTGTGTTGATGATGCTGGCCGCCGCGCTGGCCGGTGCCTTGCTGCTGCTGGGGCCGGCGCTGATGAAGGCGAAACTGGGCGTGGATGAAGTCGTCACCACGCTGCTGCTGAACTTCATCGTGCTGCTGCTGGTGTCGCTCATGCTCGACGGCCCGATGAAAGACCCGAGCGCCATGGGCTGGCCGCAAAGCGTGGCCCTGATGAGTGAACTGGAACTGTCCAAATTAATTCCGCAAACGCGCGTTCATAGCGGCCTGCTGTGGGCCTGCACGCTGGCAATTGGCCTCTGGGCTTTGATGAAGTACACGCTGCTGGGCTTTGACATTCGTGCCGTTGGTGCCAACGCCCGCGCTGCCGCTTTTGCCGGTGTCTCGGTCACGCGCACGGTGGTGCTGGTGGCGCTGCTCTCGGGTGCGCTGGCCGGGCTGGCCGGTGCCATCGAGGTGGCCGGGCGCACCAGTTATCTGACGCTGGACATGTCACCCGGCTACGGCTACTCGGGCATCGTGATCGCCATGCTGGCCGCGCTACACCCGCTGGGCGTGGTGGCCGCCAGCGTGTTTGTCGCTGGCGTGCTGGTGGGGGCCGACAGCATGAGCCGCGCCGTTGGCGTGCCCACTTACATCGCCGATGTGATCGTCGCCGCCTCGCTGATTTCGGTGTTGGTGGCCACCCTGCTCACGCAATACCGGGTGCGCTGGAAATGAACAACGCTGTGGGCCTGCCATCGCTTCGGATGAAACCCGCGCGGCAGGGACTCTGGGCGACTTCCTCATGCTGGGGTACCAGAAATCGTCAGCCGCCCAGAGACCCTGCCTCGCTGGCCGCAGCAACAAGTCCGCCCTATATCAATCACCCGGCACCGATGCAAACTTGCATTGCTTGTTCTGTGGGTGCTCGTCCATCAAAGACATTCGCGCGGCAGTTGCAGGGTGTGGCCGCCGATTTCTGGTACTCCAGCATGAGGCGGGCGCACCCTGCAACTGCCGTGCAGCGCAGGATGGTTCAATGACCGAGCTTCTGGACATCCTCGCCAACCAGGCCTTCTGGGTCGCCGTGCTGCGCATTGCCACGCCGCTCATTTTCGGCACCCTGGGTGTGCTGCTGTGCGAGCGTGCCGGGGTCCTGAACCTGGGCGTAGAAGGCATCATGGTGGCCGGTGCCTTCACCGGCTGGCTGGCGGTTTTTGCCGGTGCGCCACTGTGGTTGGGCGTGCTGGTGGCGGCACTCACCGGTGCCCTCTTTGGCCTGCTGCACGCTTTTTTGACGGTGGCCCTGGCCTTGTCGCAACACGTCTCCGGTTTGGGTATCACGCTGTTGGCCTCGGCGCTGAGCTATTACGGGTACCGCGTGAGTTTTCCCAAGGTCACGACACCACCGACGATCACCCCGTTTGCCGCTATGGACTGGCTCGGCCTGCCGGTTGTGGCGCAGCAGACCGCGCTGAGCCTGCTGGCGCTGCTGCTGGTGCCAGTAATCGGCTACACCCTGTACCGCACGCCCGTCGGTCTGGCGCTGCGCATGGTCGGCGAAAACCCGCAGGCGGCCGAAGGGCAGGGCGTCTCGGTGGCCTGGGTGCGCACCGGCGCGATCGTGGCCGGCTCAAGCCTGATGGGGGTGGCCGGATCATTTCTCACCTTGTCGGCCTTCAACGCCTTCTTTTTCAACATGGTCAATGGGCGCGGCTGGATCTGCGTGGCGCTGGTGGTGTTTGCCTCCTGGCGTCCGGGCAAAGCCTTGCTGGGTGCGCTGCTGTTTGCCTTCTTTGACGCCTTGCAATTGCGCCTGCAACAATCGGGCGACGCCGTGCTGCCGTACCAGATGTACCTGATGCTGCCCTATGTGCTGTCGATCCTGGCGCTGATCCTGGTGGCGCGCAAGGCGAGCTATCCGCAAGCCCTGATGAAGCCCTATCGGCGGGGCGAGAGATAGGCCAGAACCTTATGCATTTTGAGGCTGTAGCGCCCATAAAATAAGCGCAAGCAGCTATGTTTATAGTAGCAAACCTAGACTGCAAAGCACCATGTTTGATTTATTGATTCGAAACTGCAAGCTGCCCGATGGCCGCAGCAATATGTCGGTGGCCGTCTGCGCGGGCAAAATCACCGAGGTCGCCGCTGGACTGGAGGCCCCGGCGCACGAGCTGATTGACGCGCAAGGCTTTTTGCTGAGCCCGCCATTTGTTGACGCGCACTTTCACATGGACGCCACGCTGAGCTACGGCTTGCCGCGCGTCAACCAGTCCGGCACGCTGCTCGAAGGCATTGCGCTGTGGGGCGAATTGAAGCCCTTGCTGACGCCGGAGGCCTTGATTGAGCGCGCACTCAGATACTGCGACTGGGCCGTGGCCAAAGGCCTGCTGGCGATCCGCAGCCATGTGGACACCAGCGACGCCAGCCTGCTGGCGGTGGACGCGCTGCTGGCGGTCAAGAAACAGGTGGCGCCCTATATCGACCTGCAACTGGTGGCCTTCCCGCAGGACGGCGTGCTGCGCAGCCCGGGCGGCCTGGAGAACCTCAAGCGCGCACTCGACAAGGGCGTGCAGGTGGTCGGTGGCATCCCGCACTTCGAGCGCACTTTTGAACAGGGTGCCCTGAGCGTCAAGCTGCTGTGCGAGATCGCGGCCGAGCGCGGCCTGCTGGTGGACATGCATTGCGACGAGTCGGATGACCCGCTGTCGCGCCATGTCGAGACGCTGGCGTTCGAGACCCAGCGCCTGGGCCTGCAGGGTCGTGTCACCGGCTCGCACCTGACTTCCATGCACAGCATGGACAACTACTACGTGAGCAAGCTGCTGCCCCTCATGGCTGAGGCGCAATTGGACGTGGTCGCCAACCCGCTCATCAATATCAGCTTGCAGGGCCGCCACGACAGCTATCCGAAACGCCGTGGCATGACACGCGTGCCCGAGCTGCTGGCGGCCGGCATCAACGTCGCCTTTGGCCACGACTGCGTGATGGACCCCTGGTACAGCCTGGGCAGCGGCGACATGCTGGAGGTCGCGCACATGGGCCTGCACGTGGCGCAGATGACCAGTCAACAAGGCATGCGCGACTGCTTCGACGCAGTGACGAGCAACGCCGCCAAGCTCATGCACCTGCAGGGCTACGGGCTGGAGGTGGGTTGCGACGCGAGCTTTGTGCTGCTGCAGGCGCGCGACCCGGTTGAAGCCATCCGCCTGCGGGCGAACCGCTTGAAGGTGTGGAAGAAAGGCAAGTTGCTGGCGCAGACTGCGCCGGTGGTGGCGAATCTGCAGTTGGCAGGAAGACCCAACGCGGTCGGTTTTTTACAGCCGTGAAGCGAGTTGCGTAAGGAAAGAAGACAAAGCGAGTCCGCTAAGATGCCTCAAACCTTGCAAAATTGAATCTGATGGCGAAGCTAGCCGGACTGGAGGGTATAGCGTGATCAATATCGAATCCATCGCTGATCTCGAGCTGCTGCGCGAGTCAGTGGACCTGGAGTGCAAGCTCGCCGCCGGTCGCGATGGTCAGGGTGCATTGCCGGCGGATTTTTGGCCGACCTACAGCGCGTTTGCCAATACCGAGGGCGGCGTGGTGGTTCTCGGTGTGCGCGAGAAGCAGCAGCAATTTTTACTTGAAGGCATCGCCAACGTCGCAAAAGTGCGCAAGGAGTTGTTCGACGGCTTAAACAACCGGCAAAGGGTCAGCACCAATCTGCTGACCGACTCGTCGGTGCGGGAGCTTGTGTTGCAGGGGCGCACGCTGCTGGTAATCGAAATCCCTCGCGCCAATCGCAAGCAACGTCCTGTCCACCTGACGACCAACCCGTTTGCCGGGCATACCTACCGCCGACTCAACGATGGCGACAGGCCACTGCCCGACGATGAGGTGCGGCGCATGATCGCCGAGCAAGTCGAGGACAGCCGCGACGACCGTATTCTGCGTGGCTACGATTTCGATGACCTGTGTATGGAGACGTTTCGCGCCTATCGGCAGGTGTTCGCCAACCGCGATCCGGCGCATCCGTGGAATGCGTTGGAGGATTTGGAATTTCTCCGGCAATTGGGCGGCTGGCGCAAAGACCGTGAGTCGGGGGTAAGCGGACTGACGCTCGCTGGGCTTTTGATGTTCGGGTGGATGGCGACGATCCAGGAAGAGCTGCCGAACTACATGCTCGACTATCAGGAGCGGCCGCAAGCCAAGACAGAGCTACGCTGGGTGGATCGACTTACGCTGGACGGCAAGTGGTCAGGCAATCTCTACGACTTCTACCGCAAGGTTTATCTCAAGCTCACCGCCGACCTCAAGGTGCCCTTCGCTCTGGAAAAGGGCGAACGCAAAGACGAGACGCCGGTGCATGTGGCGCTACGCGAGGCGCTTGCCAATGTCCTGGTGCATGCCGACTATTCAGACAGAGCCTCGGTGTTGGTGGTAAAGCGGCCGGACATGTTCGGTTTTCGGAATCCCGGCCTGATGCGAATCCCACCGGAGGTGGCAATTCGCGGCGGTGAACATGATTGCCGTAACCGCACGCTACACAAGATGTTTCGACTGGTCGGGGTTGGCGAGCAGGCTGGGTCTGGCATTCCCAAGATCTACGGTGGCTGGGCGACTCAACATTGGCGCGCACCCGCACTTTACGAGCGCAATGAGCCCTACAACCAGACGTTGATGGAGTTGCGGATGGTTGACCTGTTGCCCAAAGATTTGCTCGCTGGTCTTCGCAGAGCGTTTGGGGCGCGGTTCGACGCTTTGGACCAGACCGCGCGGCTCACCTTGGCTGCGGCAGCGTCTGAGAAGGTCGTCACGCACGCGCGGGTGCGCGAAATGGCCAGCCTTCACCCGTTTGACGCGACCCGACTGCTTCAAAGCTTAGTCCGGGACGGGTTTCTGGAGGCTCACAACCCAGGCCGGGGAGCGGTCTATTGCCTGCCGGGGGCCGCCCTGCCCAAGCCCGAGGAGGTATTCGGTGCGGGGTCAGAACAATCAGCTCAGGGCTCGCCGAATTTGGGTGACAGCTCCCCGAATTTGACTTCGAGCTCCCCGAATTTGACGGTCAGCCCCCCGGATTTGGCAGGGATGAGGAATGCCGATGGCTGCCTGCTTGCCGATCAGCTATCGTTGCCGGTCCTCGACGATTTGGGCCGCCTGTCACCGCGGCTGCGGGCCAGCCTGGAGGCAGCAGCAGCCGAACCACGCGCCAAGGGCAAGGTGGACCGCGACATCTTGATCGGGGTGATCTTGGCCCTTTGTGAAGGCCGTTTTGTCACTCTTCGCTGCCTTGCCGAACTGGTAAACCGCAAGCCTGACACGCTGCGAGAACAATACTTGAGCAAGCTTGTGCGCGACCGCAAGCTGTCGCTGGCCTTTCCCACCACGCCGACGCACGAACGGCAGGCTTACTGCGCGACGTCGTCATTGCAAAAATGAGTCTCAACGAATCCACCGTCCAAGATGCCGCCCTGGGCTGGTTCGGCGATCCGGGCTATGCCATTGGCTACGGGCCGTTAGTGAGCCTGGATTTCGACAAGGTGGTGATGGAATTTAAAATAAATCGACACAAATGACGAATAAGTCGATAAATTAAATATAATTCGTCACTTAGGACGACTTATGAAAATCACATCGCGACTGACCGATGAAGCTGTTTTGCAAGAACTGGGCGAGCGCCTGGCGAATACCCGGATCGAGCAAAACCTGACGCAGGCTGCGCTGGCGCAGCAGGCCGGGGTGGCCAAGCGTACGCTTGAGCGCCTGGAGTCGGGCACGGTGGCGGTGCAATTCTCGGGCTTGCTGCGTGTTTGCCGGGCGCTGGGTTTGCTGGAACGGTTCGAGACCCTCATCCCGCAAGCGGCGACAAGCCCGATGACGCAATTGAAGTTGCAGGGTCGCAAACGCCAGCGCGCAGCAGGCAGCAGGGCCGCCCCCGCCGTGGCCAAAAAATGGACCTGGGCTGAACCATCATGATCGCCGAGGTGCAACTCTGGGGGCGCACGATAGGGGCTGTTTCTCTGGAAGAAGGGCGTGAGGTAGCCGCCTTTCAGTACGCCAGCGCATTTGCCGCCAGCGGCATCGAACTTTCTCCGTTGGTGATGCCGCTGGGCACGCAGGTTTATACGTTTCCCGCGTTGGCGCAGCGCACTTTTCATGGCTTGCCGGGCTTGCTGGCCGATTCACTGCCGGACAAGTTTGGCAACGCGCTGATCGACGCGTGGCTGGCAACGCAGGGGCGCACAAGGAACTCGAAGACCCCAAGGGCTATGGCGCCATCGAGTACGCCTATTACCTGATGGCCAGGGCCGCGGGCATCACCATGAGCGAATGCCGTTTGCTGGAAGAAAACGGGCGACGGCACTTTATGACGCGCCGCTTTGACCGGCTGGCAGGCGGCGAAAAGTTGCATATGCAATCGCTCTGCGCCCTGGCACACTTTGACTTTAACCTGGCTGGTGCCTATGCCTATGAGCAGGCGCTGCTGACGATGCGCCAGCTCAAACTGCCGATGGCTGCGCTGGAGGAGCAATTTCGGCGCATGGTTTTCAACATCGTCGCGCGTAATCAGGACGACCATGTCAAAAACATTGCGTTTTTGATGAACAAGCAGGGCGAGTGGTCACTCGCGCCAGCCTTTGATGTGACTTACAGCTATAACCCGTCGGGCTCCTGGACCGCGACGCACCAGATGACGCTCAACGGCAAGCGCGATGGCTTCACGCTACAGGACTTCGAGGCCTGCGCCAAGTCGTCGTTCATGCAGCGCGGCCGCGCCAAAACGATCATGGACGAAGTGCACGTGGCCGTGCGGCGCTGGCCTGAGTTTGCGGCACAGGCGCAGCTTGCTGACGAATGGCGTTCAAAGATTCAGGACAGCCACCGTTTAGGCTAACCGCCCTTTTTACAGCGCTTGCCGGGGTTCTTCTTGTTGTTGGTGGCGGTGCCGCGCTCCAGGCTGCGCATTTGGCCGTGCGGCGCGGTAAAACAGACGCCTTTGGGGGCGACCGGACGCGGGCTGGCTTTGCGCTCAGCTTCGGTGCGAAATTCTTTAGCCATCAGATAACTCCAAAAATTAGTAGAAACAAAACTGGCTGATTATCCCCGGACTTGCGCTGCACGAGAAAATACGGCTTTGTCAAATCCGTTTTGGATCGGTTGCAGCGCCCTCGGCCCGGGCACCGCGGTAACCGTTTTTGGCCAGAATTTCGAGGTAAAACGCATCCCCACCGGCCTGCGCCACGGCGTCAATCAGGGCGGTCAGTGTGGCGAAGTGAACTGCCTGCGCAGCGGCCTGCGTGCTGCCAAATTTGCAATCAAAATCCCAGTAGTCCACACCGACCGGCAAGGGCACGCGGCGCTGGCGTTTGACGTATTGGCGGATCTCGTGTTTGGTGGCCTCGAGCACGCGGTCGCGGTGCTTGCCTTCAATGTTGAGCTGGAATGTCTTTTTCATGGTCGCCTTCAAGTGCAATGCCGCATGATACGGACTTACCAATCCACCAGGCTCAGGCCAATGCTGAGCACGCTGCGGCGGCGGTTGTAGTCAACCAGCGAGTCCCCGTAGCCCATGAACAACTGGGTGTGAAAGCGCAGCGCGTTTTGGCTACCGGTCAGGCCGTTGTGTCCCAACTGGCGCAACCACTCCAGGCGCAGCGAGCCATTGGCCTGCGCGCGCAGCGAGTGGCGCAGGGTCAGGCCAAAGGTCTGGTCCGGGTTCGGGTTCCAAAAGCCGGCCAGCTCGGCGCGCCCAATCTTGTCGCTGATATCGGGGTTGTCGTCGCTGAACGGGTCCTCATCGACGCGCTTCCAGAGCTTGGCTTCAAGCCGAAATTGATCGCCTTTCTCGAGCCCGGTCAGCAACACCGCCCGGTTCCAGCTGCGCGACAGCGGCAGCGGCTGCCCGTTGGACTGATGCACCAGGCTGATGCCGCTGTAGCGCAGGCGCCAGCCAAAGGGCAGTTCGGCGTCGGTCGGGTAGATGTAGCTCAGTTCGGGCTCGTGGTCGGTGCTGCGAAACGGGCGCGACAGGTCGCCACTGAAGATTTGCCAATTTGACTGCTGACTGTAGCCAAACCACAGGGAATCACGCTTGGCTTGCTGCTGCCCGGTCAGCAGGCCCTGCGCCATCTTGGTTCGCATCGACAGGGAAATGCGGGTTTCGCTTGGGATGTAGGCCACGACTGAGGTGGCACTGTGGCCGGGGGAGGGCGAATCGGGTTGCGTGTTGACGCCGTCCGAACTGATCCAGGCCAGGCTGATGGGGTGAAAGCCCCGAATGCCAAAAGTGCCGCAATCAGTGCCCGCCTCCAACTCCCAGAAACGCGACAACTCCGAGAACTGCCGGCTTTTGCAGTCATGCCCGGCCGGCGCTACCGCCGCCGCAAGGGCCACCGGCGGCGCTGCGGGCGTCTGCTGTGCCGCCCAGGCATCAAAGCAGCTCAGACGTGCCGCGCTGTCATGGGACAAAACGGTACAGTCTTGCCAGGTGACCGCCGGCGCTGCCCGGGATTGGGCATCAATTTGGCCTCTAGCCCCCGTCGTTGCTGCGCAAACAGCTATAAATAAAATAGTAGTCGATCGATTCATGTTAAACCAGAATTTCTCAGGGACCCGTTGGCGGGGGTCAGTGGCGGGGCAAATCAGTGCGGTTCGGCACCCAGCAGCGCCAGGAATCTTGACTCAAAAATATCGACCGGCACCGGTTTGCTGAACAGATAGCCCTGCATTTCGTCGCAATTGAGCAAGCGCAGCAGACCTTGTTGCTCCTCGGTTTCGACACCCTCGGCCACCACCTTGAGCTTCAGAGAATGCGCCAGGCTGATGATGGTGGAGACCAGCGCCAGTCCCTGCGGTCCGGCGGTCATGTCGATCACGAACGAGCGGTCGATCTTGAGTGTATCGATCGGGAATTTCGACAAGTAGCTCAGCGACGAAAAACCGGTGCCGAAGTCGTCGATGGCGATGCTGAGCCTCATGTCGCGCATCGCCTGCAGGGTGGCGATGCTGTGCTGCACGTTCTCCATGATCAGGCTCTCGGTGATCTCCAGCTCCAGGCCGGCCGCGGCCTGTGCGTCAACGCCGATCGCGCTTCTGACATCGTCGATAAAGCTGCGGTTGCGCAACTGCAGTGGCGACACGTTGACCGCAATGCGCACCACCGGCAGACCGGCAGCGCGCCAGCGCAGGTAGTCCTCGATGGCCTGGCGCAGGGCCCAGCGCCCGACCTCGTAGATCAGCCCGGTTTCTTCCAGGATCGGGATGAAGCGGCCCGGCGGCACCAGGCCGGTGCGCGGATCGTTCCAGCGGATCAGTGCCTCGGCGCTGGTGATCTTGCCGCTCGCCAGATTTACCTTGGGCTGGTAATGGAGAACGAACTCCCCGTTGTCGAGCGCCTGGCGCAACTGATTTTCCAGGGTCAGCTTGCCGGCCACCGATTTGGTCATTTTCTGCGTGTAGAACAGGTAGCGCTCGCCGCTCGCCTTGGCCTTTTTGAGCGCGGCCTCGGCGTTCCTGAACAAGGTGTCGGCGTCAGCGCCGTCATCCGGAAATACTGCTATGCCGACCTTGACGGCGATCCGGAACACGGCGTCATTCAGGTGGAACGGATGACTCTGAAATGTTTCAATCCATTGATCGATCAGTCGCTTCAAGTTGCCGCCCTGCTTGACGACCGGCATGACCAAGGCAAAATGATCGGCCCCGACGTGTGCCAACAGGTTGACGTCCTTCGCGGCGTTGTGCGTCAGCCACTGGGCCACCTGGCGCAAGAGCTCGTCGCCGACCGCCTGGCCGAGGCTGTCGTTGATGTTCTTGAAGCGCTCCAGGTCGAACTGGAACACGGCAAGCTTGTGTCCACCGCTGACAGCACCGCGCACGTACTGCGCCACCCGCTCGAGAAACAGCGTGCGGTTGGCGAGTCCGGTAAGCACATCGTAGTAGGCGAGGTAATTGAGCCGCTCCTGCTTGTCGAGGTGATCGATCGCGAACGCGATATCGCCGGCGAGTTCCGTCAACAGCTTTAACTCCTCTTCCTGGAAGAATTGAGGCTCGCTGGCGTACAGCGCGAGCACCCCTACCGCCTCATCCGCGACAATCAGCGGGAACATAGCCATCGAGCGGACTCCACATTCGGCGTATTTCGCGCCAAACTCCACCTGAGGATCACTTTGCGAGTCGTTGGATACGACCGCCATTTTTTCTCTGATCGCGCGCGCGCTCATGGTTTTTTGCGCGCGCTCACTCGATGACAGGATGTCTGTGATGGCGGCGCAGGAGCGCCTCATCCTTGCCGGCCGAGGCGACCGGGACAATCTTCGCCGAAGTCGGATCAACGAGGGCTATCATGGCCATGCGAAAGCCGCCGACCTCGCACGCGATCCGGCAGGTCTGACTGAACAACTGGTCGCGCTGGCGCACGCGCACGATCAGGGTGTTGATGCCGCTCAGCACGGCATAGACGCGGTTGAGGCGTGCGATCGTGCGCTGCGCCGCCTTGCGCTCGGTGATGTCGTGCACGATGGCGATCCATTGGGGTTTGCCCTGGAGCATCGCCTGACCGAGCGCAAGCTCAATCTGCAAGCGCTTGCCGTCCTTGCTGCGGCCGACCGTTTCCTGCGTGCCCGGACGCGTTTGCCCGCCCGGTAGATCGATGCTGGCCATATCGATTTCGGGCAGCAGCTCGACTGCGCTGCGTCCAACGGCTTCGGCGCTGACGTAGCCGAACATACGTTCTGCCGCCGGGTTCAAGGACCTTAGCATGCCGAGCGAGTCGAAAGTGATAATGGCTTCGACCGCATTGTCCACGATGGCCCGCAGGCGTTCCCGTTCATGACCAAGCGCGGCCAATGTCCGCGTGAGTGCGCGCAACGGCAGCACGCTCAGGCTGACGTAAACGGCCAGCGCAAGTACCAGAGCGAACAGGGCCACCAGTGCGGTATCTTGCAGCAGCGGAACCAGGGAACGGCTGGTCACAAACTGGCCAACCACCGCGCCCGAATCCAACAGCGGCGCGGAGCGGGTCAGTATCGGCGGGGAGAGGGAGACGCTCTTCGCGCTTTGGGCCAGCACCGCGCCGCGCTCATCCAGGATGCTATGTTTTTCCGGTAACTCCTGGCTGACGGAACGGGCGGCAATGATGGCGTCCAGCCTGGGGATCTCAAAGCGCCACAGATCGGGGCTGGCATTGATTCTCTGGGTCACGAGCACGGCACGGGCCGCGGCATCGTTGGAAGTCTCTTGTGCCGCGAAGTTGTAGACTATCAGAGCGTAACCCAGCGGCAGGGAAACCGCCACGATGATTGCAATGCTGGCGGCGATCAGGCGCAGGGTTCTGGTCAGACCGATGTCGGTGATAGGCATTGGATGAGCTATTCGTGAAGCGCCAGATTGCCGCTCCTGGCGAGAACCGCCTGCCCTGCGGGCGAGCGGATAAATGCCACAAAGTCCTTTGCCAGCGGCGAGGGGTCGCGGCCGGTGACCAGGTACAGGGTCTTGAAGTAGCGATAACGTCCCGCCGCCAGGGCCTCCAGTGTGGGCGTCACACCGTCCAGGGCCAGCGCTCTGATGGCGCGGTTTTCCGTCATGATTTGAGTCAGCGTCGTTGTCCCCAGCGAGCCCGCGAGCTGTTCGAGCGCATCGGCGTTGTCCTGGTCGGTATCGGCCATTCTCAGGCCCTTTCTCGCCAGGGCCGCGGTGACGGCGCTGTCCATCGCGGCCGAGAACGCGCGCATCGCAATCGTGTCGGCATCGGCATCGGGACGCACGACGAGGCGTATCGGACTGCCATCGGGCCAGCGTGTGGTTTTGCCGGAATAGATTTGCGCGAGTTCGGACAAGCTCAGGTTGGTGCCCTTGTTTTTCGCCCCGGTGGCGACGACAAATGGCGTTCGCGCATAGGCCCGCGCCGATGCGCCCTGACGGTTCTCTTCAGGGGTGATGGGCCGCGCGCTGATGCCGATGTCCACTGCGGCGGCGAGCACCGCCCTGATCGCGCCGGTGCTGCCCAGACTGGGGGTCACGATCAATCGCGCATCAGGCC
>CAVVRQ010000020.1:0-83023 GCA_963750665.1 uncultured beta proteobacterium | reverse complement strand
ACCATGACTCAAATCGTTCCCCAACCAGAAAATCTGGCCAAGTTGGTGTTTTTGATCCGTGGTGAAAAGGTGCTTCTCGATACCGATCTGGCAGACCTTTACGGTGTGGAAGCCCGCGTTCTGAACCAGTCTGTGGCCCGCAACCGTAACCGGTTCCCGGATGACTTCATGTTTCAACTTACTACCGAAGAGTGGACGGCCATGCGGTCACAAATTGTGACCGCATCAGCAGCCACAAGCACCAACTCATCACAAATTGTGATGAGTTCCCGCAAAAATCGTGGCATTGCCTACCGCCCCTACGCCTTCACCGAGCAAGGCGTCGCCATGCTCTCCAGCGTACTGCGCTCGCAACGTGCGGTCGAGGTCAACATCGCCATCATGCGCACCTTTGTGCAGTTGCGCCGCCTAATGGACTCCAACCGCGACCTGGCCCGCCGCATTGAAGCCATGGAAACCCGCTACGACGAGCAGTTCTCGCAGGTGTTCGATGCCATCAAACAACTCATCGCAGAAGACAAAACGCGCAAAGCCAAACCGCCCATCGGTTTTCTTTGACCCGCACAACCCATGTCACAAAACATTTCCAGCAGCGCCGTGAACGAACAGGTTTCTTTCACCCTGCGCGGGCGCAACCCCGATGTTTTGACCTGCATTGCCAACCTGTCGAACGACGAGGTCTTCACCCCGCCCGAGCTGGCCAACCGCATGCTGGACATGCTGGCCGAGGCCTGGGCTGCCGACCACGGAGGTGCCAACCTGTGGGCTGACAAAACGGTGCGTTTCCTGGACCCGTTCACCAAATCAGGCGTTTTTCTCCGAGAAATCACCAGCCGCCTCACCCAGGGCCTGGCACAAAAAATTCCTGACTTGCAAACGCGTGTGAACCACATCCTGACCCAGCAGGTGTTCGGCATCGGCATCACGCGCCTCACCAGCCTGCTAGCGCGGCGCAGCGTGTACTGCTCTAAGCACGCCAATGGCGCGCACTCCATTGCCAAGAGCTTTGCCACCGACGCGGGCAACATCTGGTTTGAGCGCACCGAGCACACATGGGCCAACGGCAAATGCACGTTTTGCGGGGTCACTCAGGCCGCCATGGACCGTGGCGAGGATTTGAAACCCACGCCTACGCGTTCATTCACACAGACAACATCAAGACTCGAATGACCGAGTTATTTGGAGGCAACATGCAATTCGACGTCATCGTTGGAAACCCGCCGTATCAGTTGAACGACGGTGGCTATGGCACCAGCGCGGCACCGATTTACCACTTGTTTGTGGAGCAGGCCAAAGCGCTGGAGCCACGCTACCTGTCAATGGTGATTCCGGCCCGATGGTTTGCCGGTGGCAAAGGTCTCGATGAATTCAGGGAGTCCATGCTCGCCGACAACCGCCTGCGTTCGATTGCTGACTATCTGAGCGCGGCAGATGTTTTTCCTGGGGTGGGCCTCAAGGGCGGTGTTTGCTATTTCCTGTGGAACCGCGACCATCCTGGCCTCTGTGACGTAAGCACCCATTTCAAGGATTGGCTGGTATCTAAAGCCACCCGCCCGCTGATGGAAAACGGGGCAGACATCTTCATCCGCTTCAACGAAGGCTTGTCAATTCTCAAGAAGGTGATGACCTTAGAAAGTGATGTTGCAGACGGTTTCGTACCAAGCGCACCGAACAAATTTGACCAACTTGTCAGCTCTCTCAGGCCATTTGGATTTCGCACCTACTTTCGGGGTCGTAAAAAGATGCGCAAAGGGGATGTGACTATTTATCAGAATGGCGGAACGGCTTACGTATCACGAGACGAGGTTGAGACTGGCACTGAACTAATCGACAAATGGAAGATTTATGTGGGCCGTGCTGCTCCGGGCACGGGCAACCGCGACACCTACCCGCATCGAATCCTCAGCACGCCCTTCATTGGCGAGTCGGGCAGTATCTGTTCCGAAACCTATTTATGCATTGGCCCGTTCGACACCAAGGCCGAGGCAGAAAGCGCCTTGTCTTACCTCACCTGTCGGCTGACGCGCCTGCTGATTCTCCTGCACAAGCCGTCCCAGGACACCACGCGCAAGGTCTACACCTTCGTGCCGAAGCAAGAGTGGACAAAGCAATGGACGGACGAAGACTTGTACGCCAAATATGGCATCTCCGCGAGCGAGATCGAATTTATCGAAAAGGTTGTCCGACCGATGGATCTGACCAGTGACCTGTTTGGTGATGTCGCTATTGACGAAAGTGACGATGAGTAAACCCACCATCGAGGAAATCCTCGCCCCCAAGCCCGAAGCCCGCCCACGCATCTACGCCTACTCGATTGCCGACGCCGCGCACCACGGGTCTGCTCAAGGTCGGCCAGACCACGCGCGACGTGAAGCAGCGCGTCGCCGAGCAGCTCAAGACCGCCGCCATCAAGAACTACAGCATCGAACTGGACGAGCCCGCCGAGCGCGACGACGGCACCATCTTCACCGACCACGAGGTGCGCGCAGCGCTGGTCCGAAAGGGGTTCGAGAACGTCAGTGCTGGAATGGATGCGCTGCACGGTCGCGGATGTGAAAACCGTGCTCACCGAACTGCGCACCGGCCAGCGCTTCACCGGCACGCACCACGAGACCTTTGCGATGCGCGGCGAGCAGGCCGAGGCGGTGAACAAGACGCATGCCTACTTCCAGTCGATCTGGGCGGAGGATGCAACGCCGTCCCGCGCTTCCTCTGGAACGCCAAGATGCGCTTCGGCAAGACCTTCACCACCTACCAGCTCGCCAAGAAGCTCGGCGCCAAGCGCGTGCTGGTGGTGACCTTCAAGCCCGCCGTCGAGGATGCCTGGCAGACCGACCTGGAAACCCATGTGGACTTCGACGGCTGGCAGTACCTCTCGCGCGCCTCCGGCAGCGACCCGACGCAGATCGACAACGACAAGCCGGTCGTCTATTTCGGCTCGTTTCAGGACCTGCTGGGGCGCGACGCGGCGGGCAACATCAAGCCGAGCAACGAATGGCTGCACGCGGTGAACTGGGACCTGGTGGTGTTCGACGAATACCACTTCGGCGCCTGGCGCGAGACGGCCAAGGAGCTGTTCGAGGGCGAGGACGAGGCGGTCGCCAAGAAGGAGGCCAAGCTCGAATACGCGGCCGAGCTGGAGGGCGTGAACGAGGACCTGGACGTGCTGTCGGAGAAGGAAACCGAGTTCCTGCCCATCACGACCAGGGCCTACCTCTACCTCTCCGGCACGCCGTTCAAGGCGCTGGCCACGGGCGAGTTCATCGAGGAGCAGATCTTCAACTGGACCTACACCGACGAGCAGCGCGCCAAGGAAGAGTTCGCCGCGAAGCAACCCGGCCAAGCGGAACCCCTACGGCGCGCTGCCGCAGATGCGGCTGCTCACCTACCAGATGCCGGACGAGCTGCTGGCGATTGCCAGCGCCGGGGAGTTTGACGAGTTTGACCTCAACGCGTTCTTCGAGGCAATCGGGCACGGGCGCAGCGGCAGAGTTCAAGCACAAGAGCGATGTGCAGAAGTGGCTGGACATCATTCGTGGCGGGTATGCAGCCCAGGCGGTCGGAGCAGCTGAAGACGGGCACGCGGCCGCCGTTTCCGTATTCGGACGTGCGCCTGCTGCCGTACCTGCAGCACTCGTTCTGGTTCCTGCCCAACGTCGCGGCCTGCCACGCGATGGCGAACCTGCTGGCCGAGAAGCACAACACCTTCTGGCACGACTACACAGGTCGTCGTCGCCGCTGGTGCTGCGGCGGGCATCGGGCTGGAGGCGCTGCCGCCGGTGCGCAAGGCCATCGGCAGCGGCTTCGAGACCAAGACCATCACGCTGTCGTGCGGCAAGCTCACCACCGGCGTCACGGTGCCGCAGTGGTCGTCGATCCTGATGCTGCGCAACCTGAAGTCGCCGGAGACCTACTTTCAGGCGGCGTTCCGCGTGCAGTCGCCGTGGTCCATCAAGAACCCCAACGGCGACAACCCGAACGAGGAGGAAATCCTCAAGCCCGTCTGCTTCGTGTTCGACTTCGCGCCCACGCGCGCGCTGCGGCAGCTTTCCGAATACGGCATCGGCCTGTCGCCCAACGAGCCGAACCCGGAGAACGCGGTGCAGGGACCTCGTGTCGTTCCTGCCGGTGCTGGCCTACGACGGCGCGAACATGACGCAGATCGACGCGGGCGGCATTCTCGACATCGCGATGGCGGGCACCTCGGCCACGCTGCTGGCGCGCAAGTGGGAAAGCGCGCTGCTGGTGAATGTGGACAACGACACGCTGCGCCGCATCCTCGACAACCCCGAGGCGATGGCCGCCGTGGAGCGCATCGAGGGCTGGCGCTCGCTGGGCGACAACATCATCGAGACCATCATCAACAAGAGCGAGAAGGTCAAGGAGCTCAAGAACAAGGCCAAGGACGGAAAGCTGACGGAGAAGGAGAAGAAGGAGCTCACCGACGAGGAGAAGGAATACAAGTCCAAGCGCAAGCTGGTGCAGGAGAAGCTGATCAAGTTCGCGACGCGCATTCCGGCGTTCATGTACCTGACCGACTTCCGCGAGAACACGCTGCAGGATGTCATCACCAAGCTGGAGCCGGAGTTGTTTCTGACGGTCACCGGCCTGACGGTGCAGGACTTTCACCTGCTGGTGCGGCTGAAGGTGTTCAACACCGAGCAGATGAACCAGGCCGTGTTCGCGTTCCGGCGCTACGAAGACGCTTCGCTGCGCTACACCGGCATCGAGAGCCACGAGGGACTGACCCACTACGGGCTGTACGACACCGTGGTGGCGAAGGACTGAGGGATTGTCTGCGAGCCAGCGGGCTAGCAACCGGATGCATCAGAAAGTCTGCTAAGCGACTCGCCACTGAACCGAAGCGTTGAACGTCTGCTTTCCCTGCAATTTACAGTCCGCAACGGGCACTGACTTGACCGTGGCGGGGAATTGGCGAATGACCGGACCCAGCCTTCAGCTGAAATTGGCATCCCAACTTTGAGCGACTGCTGCCGCCCGCGAGCAATCTGTCGGAAGCGAAAACCAATGGTGGCAATGGAGGCGCTATCTATGCCCAAAGCAGTTTCAAGTTGCGCTACTGCAATGATAGCTGTTTACGCATATTGCACGGGGTCTAGAGGCCTATATCGTATATGATGGTTGCTCTAGTGTGGCAGCCGCAGCCGATGCATCCGGCAGCGCTGGGACTAGCGCGCCAGATTGCCAAAACCGTGACGGATACGCGTCAACTTCCCCAAGGAGCGCACATGAACTCATCCACTACTCAGCCGACAGGCGTAAAACCGGTTGACCCAGACCTTGCCGAGCAGGCAGTTCCCGGACATGGTGTTCCGTCCCAGGATCCGAACCCTGCAGCTCAGCTTGCCCTCAATCCCGAGGAAGCCGAGCGGGAGTCAAAGTCCGCCCTGATTGGGGGCGGCGTAGTGGCAGGTTCGGCTGCAGGTGCAGCCGTTGGTGCCGCGGTTGCAGGTCCGGTCGGTGTATTGGTAGGCGGCACGCTTGGGGCTGTTGCCGGCGCGATCGGCGGCCGCGCCGCTGGCGAGTTGGCAAATCCAGAAAGCACGACCCGTGCTGACGACGCGCCAAAGAATGCCAAAGACACCAATCGCGGCATCCCGCGACGCTGACGCACCTTGCAATCTGGCAGGCTGTCGGACTTGAGTCCAATTGAGTGCGATTGATCGGCGTGAAGTCTTTTTTTGAGGAGGCAACGCGCTGATCGCGCGCAGCACGTGCATTCGCTTGATGTTCCAGGCCATTGTCGCCAAGCTCCATTCGCCCTGGGCCTTGTCCAGTCCGAGTATGCTCATTCTGCGACTCGTGGCCGAGCTGCAGGCGGCCATCGATGCCGACATCGGCTAGCAACGCGAAACAGGCGGCGTCGCTGGTCAAGCCCAGTGCAGTATGAAGATAGTTGCTACTGAATAGATAGCTTATTGCGAAGGTTGCACGGGGGCTAGAGGCTGATATCGTATATATCCTGGAACTGTCATCCTGGTCGTCGTGAAAAGGACTTGACCGCCTCCTTTGCCAGCGCTTGCCGTTGGTGAGGTTCCGGAAGCGGTCACTGCTGTTTGGAAATGGGGCTAACGGTTTGCGGCGCTAGTAGACTTTAGGCCTGGGAATTGCTTACCGACCCTGGCGCTCAGGACACCGCCGCGCAGCCACTGGTAACCCAGATGCGAACCCGAGGTCGGCACTTCGAAAGTGACCGATTGCCCCACGGTCACGCTGACGCACTGGGGTTGCAGCGTGATCTGCGGCGTGACGGGCGCAACAGGTGGCACCGGAGCCGCCGCCGCTGGTCGCTTTGGCCGTGACGGGTTCTCGTGTGTCTTTTGACAACTACTCTCTCCCTCCTGTCAGCGGCTCAGAATTGAATCCGCAGAACAGAGTTTTCACAGCAGCAGTACAGCATGTTTCCGGCACCGGCCACGATCGAACCCATCTGTCCAAGCGTTCCAGGCAGCACCCCAAGCTGGACGCCACTGCGGTTGGGCATATCGACACCGGCCACCACCGTCTGGGTGCCGTCAGCGCTCACCTTGCGAATCACATTCCCTTGAGAAAGGTAGACATCCCCTTGTGAACCCAAGGCGTAGGCGATAGAAGACAACACCTTCCTTCCAAGATTGAGCAAGTGGTCGCGCAGAACCCAGACCGGCGCTGCACCCTGAGGATCGATGCGACGGATGCCCGCTTCGTCGAGCACCCAGACCGTGCCCTTGGCATCACATGCCAGAGCGATCGGCCACATGAAAGTAACATCTGGCATCGGCAAAGGTCCGAGCCCGGAGCCGAACCTGAAAACTCGCCCCGGCACCCCTGCCATGGTGCTGACCACCGCTTCCGGCGTGATCTTTCGAATCGTGGTGCCGTAGGTACAGGTGTAGGTCAAGAAAAATTCAGAGATTTCGGGTGAATCACCGACGAGCAGGTTGCCCTGCGCGTCGACCACCAGTCCCTTCGGGTTGGCAAAGCTGGCCGCCGTCCCGGTGCCATCGGCGTAGCCCAGCACACCGGTTTGACCGGCCCACACCTGCTGCGCTCCGGTCGGCGACACCTTGATGATGGCGCGGTTGCGCACGCCATAGAAATTGCCGCCGGCGTCCACCGCAAGCCCCCCATCCGTCGGGAAGTCCGGGAACAAGGTCGATGCAACCCCGGCCGGGGTGACCTTACGCAGGGTCTTGGCCACGGTATCGACCACATACACATTGCCATCGCGGTCCAGGCAGCTCGCACCCATGTCGGCAAAGCGGGCTTGTGCGCCCGCGCCATCGACATGCCCCGGCTTGGGCGCTGCGCCGACCCAGCTTGTGACCTGTCCCGACGCCGGGTCCACCCGGCGAAGCATCGCATTTAGCTGGTCCGCCACAAACAGTTGGCCATCAGCAGACAAAGCCAGGCGGGCGGGCGCACCGAAACGCGCCGCGTCCTTGAGGCCGTCCACATAACCAGACTCCGTCTGGCTGCCCGCCACGTTGACGGTACTGCCGTCCAAAGCCAGCTTGACAAGGCTGTTCCCCAGCACAGCATAGAGCGAACTCGCCTCGACCCCAGCCACGGCTGTGACTGCGGGGGGCACCGTTCCAGGCAGTGTGGACACCGTGCCATCGGGCATGACCTTGCGCCAGCGCGTGCCGTCGCGCACCAGCAGGCTGCCATCCTTGAGCACCAGCACTGACGCCGGGCGCTCGAAACCAGCAGCGCTGCCTTTGCCGTCAATCATCGTCAGGTTGGCCGGTGCCCCGGCCACGGTCGACACGGTCCCGTCGGGCGCCACCTTGCGAATGGCGTGGTTGTCCCGGTCAACGAAATACAGATTGTCCTGAGCATCAAATGCCGGGTCCGAAGGCAATTTCAGGCGGGCCGCCTGACCCACACCATCCAGAAAACCACCACCTGGATACATTTCTGGCGTACCGGCAAACGGCAGGAAGCTGCCATTCACCAGCTTGTAGATGACGCTCAACCCGGCAGCGCAAGCGTACAAATCGCCATGGCTGTCGCAGGCCATGCCACTGACACTCATGTAGGGAAAGTTTCCGATAAAGCTAACATCCCCCTGTGCTGAAACTGTCCCGCAGATATTGACGCAGGAAAAGTACACCACGCCACTCTTGGTTACCGCCACGTTGTCGCGCCACCCTATTCGAGCCTGAGTCCCGCGGCCCTCCAGCAGACCGCTGCCGCCCAAGCCGCCGGCCAACAGGCTGATCCCGGGCACGATGACCGGGATCAGCGTGAGCACCGCCGCCTGGCTTTCCGCCTGGCCCGCCGCGTTGCTGACAACCACCGTGTACTGCGCACCGTTGTCGGTGCTTGCCACGCTGACTATCAGGCTGCTGCCGGTCGCGCCATCCAGGATCACGCCGTTGCGCCGCCATTGATAAACCAGATTCAGACCCGAGGCCTCGACCAGCAACGTGACCGCTTGCCCCAGACCCACATTGACCGACTGGGGTGGCAGCGTGATTCGCGGGGCGGTCAACGGGACTGTCAGCGTCAACACCGCTTCTGCGCTGGTGACGGTGCCGGCGTCGTTTGACACCCGGACCGAGAACCGGGCATCGCTGTCGCCGGCCTGTGTCACCAGCACCAGGGTGCTGGCCGTCGCACCGGCGATTACGACCCCGCCGCGCAGCCACTGGTAAAGCAGATTCGAGCCCGAGGCCTGCGCTTCGAAAGTGACCGATTGCCCCACGGTCACACTGACGGACTGGGGTTGCAGCGTGATCTGCGGAGCGGCGGGCGGCACGGGTGGCACTGGCGGAACCGGCGGCACCTCGGGAGAACCGGAGCCGCCGCCACCACACCCCGGCAATGCCAGCAAGCCAGTGCCGCAGATCAATCCGGTGAACTGCCTCCGCGTGGTCGCTAGGACAATGGTGGTTTCTTGTTTTTCATTTGACATTTTTTCTCTCCCCCATGAAAGCTCTTGTTCACTGGCTATAGTTGCAGCGCCCGGATCGATGGTACACCCGCAGCTTGACACCGTGACACCCGCGCAACAACGCTCAGTTCATATTACCTCCCGCGTTGCCCCCGGGTTTGGGGCACAAAGTTACGGAATGTAATATGGCTTCACGCGGCCGAGGCGCTGGTCACGGATGACCGCTCCTCCCTTACGCCACAGTCGGTGATCGGCAATCGGTTGCCTCTCCAAATTTCAGCGAAGGTCGGGAGTCAGTCTTCAGCTGAAATTGGTATTCCAACTTTGAGCGACCGCTGCCGCCCGCGAGCAATCTGTCGAAAGCGCAATCCATTGGTGGCAATGGTGGCAATTTTGCTATTCAATACATAGCAGCTTGCCAACTGTTGACGAGCGCTAGAGGCCTATTTCCTATACATCCAAGGGTGCGAGCCAAGGCGCTGCGTCCCGAATTTGCAGGCGACCGATGTCTGCTTCGGTCTTGCATTCGCGAACCAGTTGCAGGGCTTGGACCTGCGGCCACTCCGTGGCAAAGCGGGTCAGGGTGCGGCGGGGTTTGGCACCGGCATTTTGGCTCAACATCCGCAATCAATAATTAACTGCATGCAATTGCTTCCTCTGACTGAGGGCTCCTATGACCACGCCACACTTTCGCATCTGATTGACACCGGCGCGGTGCATGCAGCCGTGTCGTTGGGCAAAGCGGCGGCTGGGCGTGGCGCTGGCGTTTGATGCCGATGTGGAAGTGGCGCGCGTAAGCGCCAAGCTGGCGGCGTCGCTGGTCAAGCCCAGAGCTGTGTGAAGATGCTATTTAATCAATAGCTGCGTGCGCAGGTTAAACGGTGGCCAGAAGGCTATTTCTTATATATCGAAGGCTGCGAGCGAATGCGCTGCTGCGGCAGGGTGTGGTGGGGTTTGGCATCAGACGGCTTGCCCCGCGCGCCCGAGCGGCCTCGCCTACGGTATGGCCGCGCAAGCATGTGTCATCTAGAATGCCCAAGCTGTAAATTGCTGATTTCACGCAATCTTTTTACCTGTATGAAAGATGTGGCCATGACCCCTATCGCCGCTTTGCTCCTGGCCTTTGCGGCCGCTTTCGGCAACACGGTCTATGCGACGCCGCTCAATGAACTTAAAGCGGCACCCGTGTCGATGCTTGAGTTCGGTAGCTTCAAGCTGGAGATGGCTCTTACCGCGATCAGGGATTGGCCTTTTCCGATTGAAGGTACCAGCGTTGCGTATCACGTTGATCCGGACCAACTGGAAATTGTCGTCTCCGTCAAAAACGTCCCGCTTGATTCATTTCGCACGGCCTGCGCCCGAAGTGTCGGCCGGGTGCGCGAGTTTCTTTATGTCGATGCCAACGGGGTCGCGCGGATGGGGCGATCTCATCTGAGCGCCTATTTCTGGGGTTCGCGGCGCGGGGGCACGCGGGAAAGCGTGTTACGGGCGGTGGACCAGAGTACCCGCATACGGGTCAATGTTGTAGGGGCCGGGGGATGCCATGCCGCGCTAATCAATGCGCCAATCACGTTTGATGCGTCAGCACCGAAATGATCGTCCGTCAGCTAGCCGTGTATTTCTACTGAAAAGCCACCTCGACAAAACTGCGCAGCTTGCGGCTATGAAGTTGATCGATGCCCTGCTCGCGCAGCAGTTCGATGGCGCGCATGCCGATGCGCAGGTGCTGATCGACCCGTTCGCGATAAAAGTGATTCGCCATGCCGGGTAGTTTGATCTCGCCGTGCAAAGGCTTGTCGCTGACACACAGCAGCGTGCCATAGGGCACGCGAAAGCGGAAACCGTTGGCAGCTATGGTGGCGCTTTCCATGTCCAGCGCGACCGCGCGGCTTTGGCTAAAACGCCGCTGCGGGCCGTTGTCGGGCAACAGCTCCCAGTTGCGGTTGTCGGTACTGGCCACGGTGCCGGTGCGCATGATGTGTTTGAGCTCCAACCCCTTGAGCTGCGTCACCTCTGATACAGCCGACTCCAGCGCCACCTGTATTTCCGCCAACGCCGGGATCGGCACCCATAGCGGCAACTCTTCGTCAAGCACATGGTCCTCGCGCACGTAACCGTGCGCCAGCACGTAGTCACCGAGCTGCTGCGTATTGCGCAAGCCCGCGCAGTGCCCGAGCATGATCCAGGCGTGCGGGCGCAGCACGGCAATGTGGTCGGTGATGGTTTTGGCGTTGGCAGGGCCAACGCCGATGTTGACCATGCTGATGCCACTGCGGTCAGCGCGCATCAGGTGATAAGCCGGCATTTGCGGCATGCGTGTCGGAAAAGAATTGGAATCTGACCCCAATTTTTTGGTCACCACATTACCGGGTTCAACAAAGGCGGTGTAGGCGCTGTCAGCGTTCTGCATTTCCGCATGCCCGAGCCGCACGAATTCGTCGATGTAAAACTGGTAGTTGGTGAACAACACAAAGTTCTGAAAGTGTTCGGGCGCCGTGCCCGTGTAGTGGCGCAGCCGTTGCAGCGAATAATCCACCCGCGGTGCCGTAAACAAGGAGAGCGGTTGTGGCTCCCCAGGGTGCGCCACGAAGGTGCCATTGGCGATGCCGTTGTCCATGGCGGCCAGGTCCGGCAAATCAAACACATCACGCATCAGTTGCCGGCGCTCAGGCGTCAGCGTGCCCTCCAAATGCTCGTTTTCGGCAAATGAAAAGTGCACCGGTATCGGCTGCGAGCTGGTGCCCACTTCCAGCTCGACCCGGTGGTTTTGCAGTAGCAGGGTGAACTGCTCAAGGTAGTAGTCGGCATACAGGTCCGGGCGCGTCAACGTGGTCTCGAAACGTCCTGGCCCGGCCACAAACCCGTAGCTCAACCGCGCGCTGTCGGTCGAATTCAGGCGCGATACCGTATCGGTCTGCACCCGCACAAACGGGTAGCAGGCTCGCACGTGGCCCGGCAAATCGTCACCCGCCACAAAGCGCTGCATGGCGGCACGCAAGTGATTGATACTGCCGTCGTAGATTTGGCGTACGCGCTTCAGTGCAGCAGCCGGGTCGGCAAAACGTGAAGGAGCGATAAAGGCGGGTAGATGCGACATGACACTATTGTTTCATGACTGAGTGGCGTGTTTGCTGTTGACGCGCTTGTCGCCAACTCGATAAAGTCGATGCCAAAATGCGATACTGCTGGCGGTTTTATGAAGAAAGCAAGATTGCATGTTGAAATTCACTTGTTGCGACGCAATTCGGCAATTTTCGGAGCAGGGTGCGGCGCAGGTCTTGCGCGGCATCACGCGCGGCTGGGAGCGCGAATGCCTGCGCGTGGGACGGGGCGGCAAGCTGGCACAAACGCCGCACCCGCTTGGGCTGGGCGCCAAGCTGACGCACCCCTGGATGACCACCGACTATTCCGAGGCGCTGCTCGAATTTATCACCCCACCGTCGCAGGACGCCGGATTTCCCCTGCCCTTCCTGCGCGACATTCATCGCTTCAGTGCGCAGCAATTACAGGGTGAATACTTTTGGGCGGGCTCCATGCCGTGCGTGCTGGAAGCCGACAAAGACATCCCGATTGCAGACTATGGCCGCTCCAACGCGGCGCGCTTCAAGTCGGTATATCGCGAGGGTCTGGGCTTGCGTTACGGGCGTCAGATGCAAACCATCGCGGGTGCCCATTACAACTGGTCGCTACCGGCTGATTTTTGGCTGGCACTGAAAGACTGTTGCTGCGCCAAAGGCAGCGGCCAGGATTTCGTCAGCGAGCGCTATTTTGGCCTGATCCGCAATTTTTTGCGTTACGGGTGGCTCATCCCCTACCTCTTTGGTGCTTCGCCGGCGATCTGCGAGTCTTTCCTGCAAGGACGCCCATCAGACCTGCCGGTGCTCGTCCCCGGCACCCGTTACAGCCCCTATGCAACCAGCCTGCGCATGAGCGATCTTGGCTACCAGAACCGGGCTCAGGCCAACTTGCGCGTCAGCGTCAATTCGCTGGCCGAATATACCCAGGCCCTGGAAGCCGCGATTCGCACCCCGGATCCGTATTACGAAAAACTGGGCGTCCGTGACGGCGATCACTGGCAACAACTCAACGCCTGCCTGCTCCAAACCGAGAGCGAGTTTTATGCCGGTATACGCCCCAAGCGCATTGGCAAGCTCGGCGAGCGCCCGGCCAAAGCACTGCTGACCTACGGTGTGGAGTACGTCGAGATGCGTCTGTTTGATCTGAACCCATTTGTTGATATCGGGATCGCGCCCGAACAGGGTCTGTTCGCCGATGTGCTGTTGCTGATGTGCTTGTTCCGGGACAGCCCACCCATCACCAGCCGCGAGCAAAGCGAAAACGACGAGAACAAGCGCCGTGTCGTCAACCAGGGTAGACAGCCCGATTTGCACCTGCTCGCGCACAATGGCGAGCAAGCGTTCCACCCGCTGGCGCACGAGCTATTTGAGGATATGCAACCGTTCGCCGAGATGCTCGACGCCGCCTATGGTGTTCAGCACTACAGCAGCACCCTGCACCGTTTGCGCAAACAGGTTGACCATCCCGAACTGACGCCATCGGCGTTGGTGCTGGCCGGATCGCGCGAGCACGGCGGTTATTTCAACTTCACCATGCAACTCTCGCAGCAGCACACGCGGAGCCTGCAAGCCAAAGGACTCGACGCGGCGACCCTGGCCAGTTTTGCTGACAGCGTCAAGACCTCAGTGCTGGAGCTACAGAAACTTGAAGCCAATGAACACGGCAGCTTTGAGGACTTTGTAGCGCAATACTACGCCTAGGGGACCGGGTCAGAACAAGGTGCCCAGGGCGGCCGGCGAGAAGTCCATCAGTTCGGCTTGCCGGCCATCGCGGATTTTTTGTACCCACTGCGGGTCGTTGATCAAGGCGCGACCGACCGCCACCAGATCGAAATCGCCGCGGTCCAGCCGACGCAGCAGTTCATCGAGCGAAGCAGGTTTGGAAGACTCACCGCCAAAAGCGGCTATAAATTCGCCGGTCAAACCGACCGAGCCGACCGTGATGGTGGGCTTGGCCATGAGCTTCTTGGCCCAGCCGGCAAAATTCAGATCGGAGCCTTCAAACTCAGGCTCCCAGAAGCGCCGCTGCGAACAATGAAAGATGTCGGCACCGGCGTCGGCCAAGGGGCGCAGCCAGGCTTCCAGCTCTTGCGGCGTGCTGGCCAGTTTGGCATTGAAATCCTGCTGCTTCCACTGTGACAAGCGAATGATCACGGGGTAATCCGGGCCGACCGACAGACGCACCGCCTGCAAGATCTCGGCGGCAAACTGACCGCGCTGCACGATAGTCGCGCCGCCGTAACGATCAGTGCGCTGATTGGTTGCATCCCAGAAGAACTGGTCAATCAGGTAACCATGCGCGCCGTGTAATTCAATGGCATCAAAACCCAGCGCTTTGGCATCTGCCGCCGCGCGGGCAAAGGCAGCAATGGTGTCAGCAATGGCCGCATCGGTCATCGGCTCGCCAAATTTTTTGCCCGGCGAGGACAGGCCCGACGGGCTGTCCACTGGGGGCGGCGCGACCCAGTCAGAGCGCCGGTTGCGCGCTGCACCGACATGCCAAAGCTGGGGTGCCATAACGCCCCCGACCGTATGCACGGCGTCGATCACCTGCTTCCATGCGGGCAAGGCATCGCTGCCCCAGAAACGCGGCACATTGGGGTCATTGGAGGCCGACGGGCGATTGACCACCGTGCCCTCGGAAATGATCAGACCGACAGCGGCTTCAGCCCGGCGCCGGTAGTAGTCCGTCACCTGAGCGGTTGGCACGCCTCCGGGCGAGAAGGAGCGCGTCATGGGTGCCATCACGATCCGATTGGGCAGCCTCAGGGCTTTCAACTGAAAAGGACGAAAAAGCGAATCAAGTGACATCAGAAATCCTTTGAAATAATGGAGGTGGTCAGTCGGAAGCTGGTCTGATACGCGCGGGCTTAGTTCAAGTCACTTCCCGACCCGCAACTCGCGCCGCAGCACCTTGCCGACGTTCGACTTGGGCAGTTCGTCGCGAAACTCGATGTATTTGGGGTGTTTGTAACCGGTCAGGTTCTGCTGGCAATAGCGCGCCACGTCCTCTTCAGACAAAGTCGGATCATCCTTGATGACAAACACCTTGATGGCCTCACCCTGTTTTTCATCGGGTACGCCGATGACGGCACATTCCAGCACGCCGTCGCAGAGCGAAATGACATTTTCCAGTTCGCTCGGGAAAACGTTGAAGCCGCTGACCAGAATCATGTCCTTCTTGCGATCGACAATTTTGGTGTAGCCGCGCTCATCCATGATGCCAATATCGCCGGTGCGCATAAACCCGTCGTCCGTGAAGGCACGCCGGGTTTCCTCCTCCTGCCGGTAATAGCCGGTCATGACGTTCGGGCCGCGGATGCATATCTCGCCCGACTGGCCTTGCGCGAGTGAATGGCCGTCGTCATCCTTGATGGCGATGTCGATGCCCGGCAATGGCAGACCGATCGTGCCGGAAAATTCCTTTGATAGCACTGGGTTGTTGGTGCCGATGGCACAGGTCTCGCTCATGCCCCAGCCTTCCACCATCGGGCAACCGGTAACTTCCAGCCAATGCTGGGCAGTGCCGACCAGGGCGGCCATGCCACCGGCCTGCGACGCGTAAAGACTTGAAAAATCCACTGACTTGAACTGCGGGTGCTGCAACAGCGCATTGAACAAGGTGTTGACTGCGGGCAATAGATGGAAAGGCCGCTTTTTCAAGGTGGCGATGAAACCCCCGATATCACGCGGATTGGGAATCAGCGTCAGGTAGGAGCCCGTCTGCATCGACAGCAGCGACAAGGTCAGGGCAAAGATGTGATACAACGGTAGCGCCGCAATACTGTTAATTTTGCTGACATCGCCAATACGCTCCAGCGCCGGCGAAAACCAGGCCTCGGCCTGCAACACCGCCGCCACAATGTTGCGATGCGTGAGGATGGCGCCTTTGCTCAGGCCCGTGGTGCCGCCGGTGTACTGCAAAAATGCAATGCTGTCGAGCGTCGTCGGCGCAGCTTTGAACGGGCTGCGAGCGCCCTCAGCGAGGGCCTGTCTGAAAGTCGTCACCTGGCGTCCGTCAGTCAGGGCAATCTTGTAGGCTGGCACCATCTTGGCCAGGTGTCTGACCGCAAAAATGATCCAGCGGCCATACCAGAAGCCCAGCAGATCGCCCATGGCAGCCACCACCACCTGTTTGATCGCCGTGTTGTCAATCACCTCGGCCAATGTGGCAGCAAAGTTTTCCAGCACGACAATGGCCGTCGCACCGGAATCATTGAGCTGGTGCGCCAGCTCACGCGCGGTGTAAAGGGGGTTGACATTGACGCAGGTGTAGCCGGCCCGCAAAACAGCAGCCATCGTGACCGGGAATTGCGGGATGTTAGGCAGCATGATAGCCACTCGTGCCCCAGGCTCAAGGCCTTTGCCTTGCAGCCAGGAGCCCAATGCAGCCGAAAACTGATCGAGTTGTGCATAACTCATCCAGCGCTCCATGCAGACCGAAAACGGGCTCGACGCGTTTTTCTGGAACGATGCTTCCAGCAAGTGCGTCAGTGATCGATATTGCTCCGGGTTGACAGCGTGGGGTACGCCCGCCGGATAACTGCTGAGCCAAATTCTTTCCATACATTCTCCTTGGCCTGCATTGTTAACCAGGCTGGCACTCAGGCCCATCGGGCTTGCCCCAGTATTTCCGCCACTTCGGTCTCACAGGTGACAGCGCTCGAGTCAAACAGCCGCGTGATCAAGCCGGTTTCACGCGCCTGCACCGTGTCGAGAAAAAAAGCTGCTCCGTCGCCCTTGCCGGTCATTGCGGCAAAGGTATCAAAGCCCGTTTCCAGAAAGCCTTGCAGCGAACCCAGGCCCGCCAGGTTGGCCGCCCTGCGCATCATCCGCAGCATCATGCGCAGGCCGCGCTTGCGCGTCAGCCGATCCAGTTCGCGACCGACCTCCAACACTTTGCTCAACTGCGTGTTGCGGTCATGGCGCCGGTCCACCGAACGCCAGGCCGCCACGTACCGCCTCGCTGCAGAGACATTGGTCTCGGTGTTGCTCAGCCATTGCTGCGCCATGGCCAGGTCGAGTGCCTCCGTCAGGCCATGCAGTTGTGCCATCGAGACCGCCGTTTGCACCACCTGCTGCGGAAACAGGCGCTCCAGCGCATTGGCAATGCGGGCAAATTGCGCATCGCGTTGGGCATAGTCCTTCTCGCTGTAAAGCTCCTCCAGAAAAAAACGCGCCACCGCGTGGTACTGATCGGAATGCAGCAAATCGGCATAAGTGCCGGCAAATCGCTGCGCCTGAAGTCGTTTGACTTCACCCAGCGCCTGCGCCAAGCCAGGGCTCTGCACGCTGCTGCGGCGCAACTGCGTGACCTGTTGGACCGTGTCTCGAATGATTTTGGCGGCGGTCATGTTGATAGGCACCGATTGGACAGTCAAGTGACCGAAACCGCAGGCGTTTCTTCATGAAAGCCGTCAACACAGGCCTGCAACACGTGCCTGATCGTCTGGACGTTCTCATCATTGGCGGACTCTTGTAACACTTGCAGGTGGCGCTGCAATTCGGACCATGCGATGAAATGTTCGTGTGCTTTCATGATTCGCGAATGGGAGGTCGGGGTCGGGTTCTCACCAATCAGCAGTTCCTCAAACAGTTTCTCGCCCGGGCGCAGACCTATAAAGGAAAATTCAATATCACCATTGGGCTGCTGCGCATCCCGCACTTGCAGGCCAGACAGCGCCACCAGTCGGCGTGCCAGATCAATGATCTTGACCGAGGCACCCATTTGAAGCACAAAGACTTCACCCCCGGTCGCCATGGCGGCAGCCTGTAACACCAGTTGCGCCGCCTCCGGGATGGTCATGAAATAGCGCGTGACCTCGGGGTGGGTAATCGTCAACGGGCCACCGTGCGCGATCTGCTCCCGAAACAAGGGCACCACGCTGCCACTGGAGCCCAGCACATTGCCGAAGCGAACCATGCTGTAACAGGTGGCTTGCCCCGGCTGGTCCGCCAGCGCCTGCAAGACCAGTTCGGCCATGCGCTTGCTGGCACCCATCAGATTGGTCGGCCGTACCGCCTTGTCGGTGGAAATCAGCACAAAGCGGGCAACCTGAGCGGCTTGCGCCGCCAATGCCGTGTTTAGCGTACCAAACACATTGTTCAGAATGCCTTCAGAGGGATTGCACTCGACCATCGGTACATGCTTGTAAGCAGCGGCGTGGTAAACGGTATGGGGTTTATACGTGGTACAGATCCAGTCCAACCGACGGCGGTTGGCAACACTGGCCAACAGCGGGACCAACTCGATGCATGAGCCTTGTGCCTGACACCAAGCCAGCAGTTCGCGATGCAGGGCATACAGCCCAAATTCATTGTGGTCAAGCAGCAAGAGACGCCGAGGTCTTACCTGCACAATTTGCCGACACAACTCACTGCCAATGCTGCCCCCGGCACCTGTGATCAGGATGACCTGATCAAACAGGCTGTCAGCCAGCAATTCAACTTGTGGCGCTACCGCCTCACGGCCCAATAGATCTTCGATGTCCAACTCACGAATGTCTTGCACGGTCACGCGACCGCTGGCCAGGTCGCTCAGACCGGGCAGCGTTCTGGTGTGAACGGGTAGCGCGTCCAGACTCTGGATGATCTTGTTGCGCCGCTCCCGCGTGGCGCTGGGCAAGGCCAGCAAAATGTCGGTAATGCCCAGTCTTTTGACTAGCGCGGGCGCCGCATGTGCAGGGAAGACCGGGACACCATTGATGCTTTGCCCAATCTTGCCTGGATCTTCATCGATGAATCCAAGCAACTTGAAATGGCCCGTGACGGCCATCGCCGATGAGGTTTGCACACCGGCCGCGCCAGCGCCAAAGATCAGCATGCGACCTTGAATGGGTTGATTCCGAAGGCCGATGCCGGTCAACCAGAACTGCGCCAGTACCCGGCTGGCGCTCACCAGCAGAAAGAAGATGATGGGCTGCAGGACACCCGACGTCAACGGAAACACCGGCCAGCGCAGCCACAGCAAGACAGCGATGAGTGCCAGCGCGTAGCTTGCAACTGCCTTTGCCGTGGTCAGCAAGGTGTCGAGGCCGGAGTAGCGAAAAATGGCGCGATAAAGCCCGAACCGCACAAAGATCGGAACCGACAGCAACGGACCCAGCAGGTAAACCAGCCACTGGTCTCCCTGCGGCCAATGCAGCGTCTCCAGGCGCAGGGAGTAAGCGCTCCAAGTGGCCAGCAGCGACAAAATGACATCGACAACGATGACGACAGTGCGCTTGGCGGGCCGCGGCCACCCCAACACCTGTTTAAGCATGGGTGTCAAAAAGCTTCATTTTGGGCCGGGCTGTGGTCGAACTACTCAAGCACTTCATCTGCAGTCTAAAATTGGTCCAGTTTATCAGTACTACCGCCCCAGTTTTGGCGGCCAAATAAACGCCTGAACCAAACGCTCGCAGCCGCTTCAGGCCAGGTGCCGCAACTCGCGTAGCGCCACAGAGATTGGCGCCAAATCAGCACTCTGGCTACTGATACTGTTAAGCAATTTGCAAAGTCGCGCAATCTCCACTGCATGTTGTGCCGACCAATCCGGCACGCTTTGCGCACGTTTGAGCAAGCCCCGCGTAATTTGACTGGCAATCGCATAGACATCGTCACGCGCACTGCCGCGGGCCTGGGTTTGCCATAAAGTATCCGTCGGCAAGCGGTTAATCTGGACCCGCCACGCAGTCAGGCCGAGTTCCCCGTCAACTCCGAAATAGGCCCGCGCCGCAAGTTCCAGACCAATATTGGAACTTTGTGCCAGATCCACCAGATCCAGCGCCGGGAAGATAAACTCCAAAGCCGTCAGGTTCTGGGCCAGAGCGGGCTCGACGCCGGCGTTGACCAGGGTCTGCGCCGCCTGCTGCCAGCTTGACCGGGCCTGGCCCGGCAACCAGTGTTCAAGATTGCTACGCAGTTCACGTGCTCCCGGCTGATAGCGCTGGATGACTGAAGGCAACTCAGCCCCACTTGATCGCACCCGCAACATCCAGCGTGACGCCCGCTGCGCAATGGCAATCAGTTTGCCCAGCAGATCAAGCTGAAGCGCGGTCGGCACATGGTAATCAAGCGCATCAATTTGGTCCCAAAGCATTTCAAGGTCGAAAATTTCTCGCGCCAGGGTGTACGCGCGCATCACATCGGCTGTGGCTGCCGCCGCTTCGTCCGCAAGAAAAATTACAAACGTGGCACCGACACGATTGAGCACGGTGTTGGCAACAAAGGTCGAAATAATCTCGCGCTTGAGCGGATGACGCGTGATGGCATCGCCAAATTTATTGGTCAAAATGGCTGGAAAATAGGCCTGCAAGGCGCGACTGAAATAGGGGTCGTCTGGCAGATTGCTGGCAACCAGATCGTCAAACACTGACATCTTGGCATAGGCCAACAGCACCGCCCCTTCGGGTGCTGTCAAGCCGAGTCTGTGCGCGCGTCGTCTGGCGATTTCTTCGTCGCTGGGTAGAAACTCGATTGCCCGATTGAGTCGTCCGGCACCTTCGAGCCATTGGACCAGACGTTGCTGAGCGTCGAGCACATACAGAGGACGATGGCAGGCAACATCAAGCGCCTGCGTCTGATAGTAGTTGTCTGCCAGCACCAAATGCCCGACTTCATCCGTCATCGAGGCCAGCAAGTCGTTGCGCTGCTTGAGCGTCAAGTCGCCCGCCTCCACGACCCGGTCGAGCAAAATCTTGATGTTGACCTCATGGTCAGAACAATCAACACCGGCAGAGTTGTCGATGGCGTCGGTGTAGATCAAGCCGCCCTGTTGCGCAAACTCGATCCGGCCGTTTTGCGTGCAGCCCAGGTTACCGCCTTCAACCAGTACTTTGCAACGCAATTCGCAGCCATTGACGCGCAACGCATCACCCGCCTTGTCACCGACCTGCGCATGACTCTCCGAAGAAGCCTTGACGTATGTGCCAATGCCGCCGTTGTAAATCAGATCGACGCGCGCTTTGAGCATGGCGTGCACCAGTTCCGTAGGTGCCAGTTCCTCGGTCTCAACGCCAAACAGGGTGCGCGCCTGAACCGAGAGTTTGATCGACTTGGCGCTACGTGGATAGACCCCGCCGCCCGCAGAAATCAGGCTCCTGTCAAAATCATCCCAGCTTGAGCGCGGCAATCCAAACAGGCGCCGGCGTTCAGACATAGCGCGTTCGATATCGGGTGCGGGATCAATGAAGATATGGCGATGGTCAAAAGCGGCCACCAGCCGGATGTGATCAGACAACAGCATACCGTTGCCAAATACGTCGCCCGACATATCCCCAATGCCAAGCACGGTAAACGGCGTAGCTTGTGCATTGATCGAGATTGCGCGGAAATGCCGCTTGGCTGATTCCCAGGCACCCCGCGCGGTGATACCCATCTTCTTGTGATCGTAGCCAACTGAGCCGCCGGAGGCAAAGGCATCGCCCAACCAGTAGCCATAGGCGGCTGACACGCTGTTGGCAATGTCGGAGAACGACGCCGTTCCCTTGTCGGCCGCCACCACCAGATAAGTGTCATCTGGGTCATGGCGCACCACGCGCGCAGGCGGCACGACGGCACCGTGCACCAGGTTGTCGGTCAAATCCAGCAGACCTGACAGAAGCACCTTGTAGCAAGCGATCCCTTCGGCCATGTAGGCCTCACGCTCAATCGCTGGCGGTGCTTTCTTGAGCACAAATCCGCCCTTGGATCCGACCGGCACGATCACCGTATTCTTAACTTGCTGTGCCTTCACCAAGCCGAGAATCTCGGTGCGAAAATCTTCGCGCCGGTCTGACCAGCGGATGCCACCGCGGGCTACCTTGCCATTGCGCAGGTGCAACGCTTCGACGCGCGGTGAATACACCCAGATTTCAAACAATGGCTTGGGCTCCGGCATACCGGGCATGGCGCGTGGATCAAATTTCAAACTCAAATAAGGCTTGGCTGCGCCACTGCTGTCAGGTTGCCAGGCATTGGTGCGCACAGTTGCCAAAATGGCTGCGTAAAACTGGCGCAGGATGCGGTCTTCGTCGAGGCTCGCGACGGCACCCAGGTGCGCCTCGATGCGCTGCGCCAGGTGTTGTTGCGCCTGGCTCCGATCGGCGTGCGCGTCGGGATCAAATCGGGCGTCAAACAAGGCACTGATTTCCTGCGCAATGACTGCGTGCTTATTCAGCGTCGCCTCGATATAGGTCTGGCTAAAAGCAAAACCAATCTGTCTGAAGTAGCGCGTATAAGCTCGAAAAACGCCAATGGCGCGGGCATCCAGCGTCGTGTTGAGAACCAGCCTGTTCAAATCATCGCTCTCAATTTCACCCTTCCAGGCCATGACGAACAAGGATTCGAAGCGCCCCTTGACAAGTGCCAACTCTGTGCTGGGCGGCAACTGCAAGCCCATGTCATGAATCCAGAACTCCTGGTCGGTGACCGGTCCGCCTGCAGCGGCAATATGGTAAGGATGCTCATCAAGCACGCGCGCGCCCATGCGCTCCAGAACCGGCAATGAATCTGAAAGCGCAACTTTTGCAGTGTTGAAAATCTTGAAGCGCAATTGCCCTGCTGCGGCATCCAATGTGCGATAGAGCCTTACCGCCAAAGCTTCGCTCGGCGTCAATGCGGACAACACTTCAACATCCTCGGCAGCGACGGGTGCCGAAAAGTCTTCGCGATAGGCGGTGGGAAACGAATTCGCAAAACGGTGCGCCAGTCGCAAACCATGGCCTTCACCGTGGGCATGCAACAGCTCCTGGGAACAATCATCCTCCCAGCGCTGCGACAACTTGGCAATGCGGGCCTCGAGCGCTGCCAGGTCCACTTGGTGAGGCGCCTGCTCCTTCGCACGCACCAGGTAATGGATGCGCGCCAGCGGGCTGTCTGTCAGTGTTGGCGTGAATTCAATCGACTGGCCATCGAGCGCATCCGAGAGTTGCTGCCCAATCTTGATTCGCAGTTCGGTGTTGAATCGCTCGCGTGGAACAAATACTTGCGCCGAGGTGAACCGCCCAAACGGGTCGCGCCGCAGGAAAACGCGTGTGCGCTGGCATTCTTGCAAGCGCAAAATGCCGATGGCATGTTCGATCAGCGTGGCAGCGTCAATTTGAAAGAGCTCGTCGCGCGGATACACGTCCAAAATGGATTGCAGCGACTTGGCCGCATGGCTGTCTGGCAGCACCCCTGCAGCAGCAACCACTTGGGCCACACGACGCCGAACTTGGGGAATATCGCAAACCAGGGCCGAATAGGCGGCAGAAGTGTAGAGTCCCAGAAAGCGTGACTCGCCGATCACTTGTCCAGTGGAATCAAGGCGCTTGACTGCGATGCAGTCCAGCCAAGCCGGTCGATGCACGTTTGCACGTGTCATGGCCTTGGTGACCAAGACGAGCTGGTCTGAATCGAGCATTGCGGCTGCGGCCTCTGGCAGAACGCTAATTGAGGTCCGCGGTGCTCCCCGCAGGATGCCCAGGCCAGACTCGGAAACGGCAACCAGACTGACGCGCTCCCCCTCACGCTGCAAGTCATAGTCGCGGGCACCCAGGAAAGTGAAATGTTCGTCTTGCAGCCAATGCAGGAAATCAATGCCCTCTTGCTGATCGGCAGAAGACAACTTGGCGGTCGCAGTAACAGCACCCGCAGCTTGCAGGCGCGCCAGCATGGCACGCCAATCCTGCACCACAGAGCGCACGTCGCCCAAAACACTAGCCAGGTCTTGCGCCAAAGCGGCCCGATCAGACTCACCGACGATTCGATCGCATTCAACCAAAATAAGCGACTCGATGAGACAGGACTCGTCGTTTCTCGCCGTGGCATTGGAAGTTTTGACCAGGCGGGTTTGCGCGTCGCGCTGAACCTGCATCAGCGGATGAACAATCCAATGGGCAGTTAGCCCGGCGCGGTTGACCGCCATCGTAACGGAGTCAACCAGAAACGGCATGTCATCGTGAACAATTTGTATGACGGTATGGTCGCTGATAAAACCGTCCTCAGCCAATGTTGGGTTAAAGACGCGAATTTTGGCCTGTTGAACAGCGCGCGGCGACTCCAGCAGACGCCAGTGTGCATTGGCAATGGCAAACAGGGTTGCAGGACCACGCGCTTCAATTTCATCCGGGTCCGTATTGTCAAAATAGGCGGCTACGAAATCCTGGAGGCTCCCAGTGGCCGACCCAGCGTGCTCCCTAGTGTAGGATAGTAACGCAGCAAGCGCGGGATTGCTCATGGTGTCTCCGGTTGGTCTCATTAATTCGCCGGATTCTAGGCGCATCAACCGCTTTGAATTTGTCAATGGCAACGCGCTTATGGATCTATGCAAGAGTCGCATTAGTGTCGCACAGACTGGCACCAACCCTAATGCTTTTTGCGTTGGGGAATTTCCGCCTGACCCATTAGTTCGGACAAAGGCAAGAGCATGACTTCAATCCCTTCGTCAAGCAATTCCTGCGCTTGGTCGGGCGACGCCTGACCGCGAATGCCCCGCTCTTTTGCTTCACCATAGTGGATCTTGCGGGCTTCCTCGGCAAAACTGCGCCCCACATCATCGGTGTTTGCCACGATGCGCCCAACCCATGCCATCCAAGCCGTTTGCAGCGCAAGATCCAAACGGTCAGAAGCGGTCATTTCCGTCGCCTTGGGCTCCTCGACGTCGGTGCGTCCCAGGTTTAGACGGGGTGCGCTCAGGCACTTGGCGATTGCAACGTCGCCACAGACCGGGCACTCGATAAAATGACGCGCGACTTGGTCAAGATAGTCCGATTCAGAGTCGAACCAGCCTTCAAACCGATGCCCATGTCGACACGCGAGGTCAAGAACTTTCATGATCCCATCGCCTAGCACTGGGTCGGCATGACGGCCGGTTGCCAATTTAAGGACCAATGACCCGCCAACACGTTTTGCAGCCACAGTGCGCCACTGAGCGTCTTGCCATCTGTCACCTGGCCGTCGCGGCACCACCGCAACAGGTCCGCGGGTGTCGCCGTGAACACATCCAGGAATTCGCCCGGATCAAGCTGGCGAACACCGGCACACAGACCTCGGGCAAACCAGATATCAATAAATTCGGTTGAATAGGAAATGACCGGGTGCAACAGGCCGGCATGCGCCCACTCCTGCGCCGTGTAACCCGTCTCTTCCCGGAGTTCCCGTTGGGCGCACAGGGCACAATCTTCACCGCCGTCGAGTTTACCGGCCGGGAATTCAATCATCACGGCCCCAAGCGGATAGCGATATTGCCGCTCCAGCACCACACGCAGATCACAGTCTGCAGTCTCCAGCAAAGGAATAATCATGACCGCCCCCGGGTGAATCACATATTCACGGAGTGCCGTAGCGCCATCAGGCAGTCGCACCGTGTCGCAAAAGGCGTGCAGAAATCGACCACGCAGCAATTCCTGGCTAGCCAGCTGTTTCTCAATCAGGTGCTTATCGTCCATGCTGTACCAGATGCTCGACTTGCCACCAAGCAGAAGTCACAAGCCTTCTTGTACAGCAAGGTGATGCAGCAAGCCACACCGTGTCAACGGCGCAGCTCGGGTACTGCCTGCTCAAGCGCCAAGCATCTGCACGATGGCATTCGCACACAAGGCCATCAGGCCACCCGGTACCAAGCCCAGGGCCAACAGCAAAGCACCGTTAATCGACAAAACCGCCCGAACATCAAGCGGTGCCGAAACTCCCTCCGCTGTGGCGGGCTTGTCAAAGTACATAACCTTGACAACACGCAGGTAATAAAAGGCACCAATAAGCGACATCATGACGGCAAACACAGCCAGTCCGATATTGAAGCTTTGTCCGGTCGCGACCAGTGCCTGCAAAACAGCGAGCTTGGCATAAAAGCCGACCATCGGGGGAATCCCCGCCAAAGAGAACAGGCAAACTGCCATCACGCCGGCATAGAGCGGGCTGCGCTCATTCAAGCCAGCAAAATCGGCAATTTCCTCGCTCTCAAAACCAGCACGCGAGAGCAACAGGATGACGCCAAAGCTGCCTAGCGTCGTCAGTACATAGGTCACGACATAGAACATTGATGAACTGTAAGCATTGGCGGCGTAATGAACATCGCCATTGACTACGCCCGACATCAAACCAATGAGCACAAAGCCCATGTGCGAAATGGTGGAGTACGCCAGCATGCGCTTCAAATTGGTCTGCGCGATGGCGGCCAGGTTACCAATCAGCAGCGACCCAATCGACAACAGCATCAACATCTGCTGCCAGTCGATTGCCAGCGGCAGCATGCCTTCAACCAACAACCGGATGCAGATGGCAAAGGCCGCCAACTTGGTGGCGCCCCCGATAATCAAGGTCACGGCCGTTGGAGCGCCTTGATAGACATCTGGAATCCACATGTGAAACGGCACAACCCCAAGCTTGAAGGCCAGACCCGCAACCACAAACACCAAACCAAATACCAGCACCTGATGTTTGATTTGGCCCGAGTTGATGGCCTTGAAGACCGCAGTCAGATCCAGCGATCCGGTAGCGCCGTAGATCATCGACAGGCCGTACAAAAGAAATCCTGAAGCGAGCGCACCCAAAACAAAATACTTCATTGCCGCCTCAGTCGAGGTGGCATGGTCCCGCCGCAACGCCACCAGCGCATAGCTTGACAACGTCAACAACTCCAGGCCCATGTAAATGACGAGAAAATTGTTTCCCGAAATCATCACAAACATGCCCAGCAAGGCAAACAGACTCAGCGAAAAGAGCTCCCCGCCACGCAACATATCGCGGTCTGCCGCATAAGGCCGGCCATAGACCAGCGTCACCATGAGGGCCAGGGCCGCAAAGCATTTCAGCCAATTGCCCATCGGATCGCTCACCACCATGTTGCCAAAACCATAGACGGTCGCACCGGCACTGGCATAACTCGCTTCCAGTGCGGCCACCACGGCCAGCGTGATCAAGGTCAGAGCGTGCGTCGTGCTGCGCCGTGCGCTGGTGACACCCAGGTCGGCCAACGCAATGACGCAGGCCATAAGAAACAGGATGATTTCAGGGTAGGCCGAAATCCAACTGAGTTTATCGATCATGTTCTATCTCTAAATGGAATTTGCTGATAACGAATGGATGATCAGATCAACTTGGACACCGCGACATGTTTCAGCAACTCGGCCACCGACGTGTCCATCACGTCAGTAAAAGGTTTCGGATAAATGCCCATGTACAACACGGCAATGGCCAGCAGTGCCAGCATAACGAACTCGCGACTGTTGATGTCGATAAGTTCCTTGACATGATGGTTGGTAACCGGGCCCAAATAGACCCGCTTGACCATCCAAAGGGTATAGGCCGCGCCGAACACGAGCGAAGTCGCAGCACCGAATCCCAACCAGAAGTTTGATTTGACAGCGGCCAGAATAACCATCCACTCGCCAACAAATCCGGCTGTTCCCGGTAAACCGCAGTTGGCCATGGCGAACAACATCGCAAAGGCCGCGAACTTTGGCATGGTGTTGACAACGCCGCCGTAACTGGCAATCTCGCGCGAATGAGCGCGGTCATACAAAACCCCGATCGACAGGAACATCGCAGCAGAGACAAAACCGTGTGAAATCATTTGCACCAGCGCGCCCGACAGGCCCAGGTCGCTGAATAAAAAGAAGCCCAAGGTGACGAAGCCCATGTGGGCGACCGACGCATAGGCCACCAACTTCTTCATATCGGTCTGAACCAGTGCCACCAGCCCGACATAGATGACTGCGATGAGCGACAAGCCAATCATCAACCCGGCCCACTCGTGCGCGGCATCCGGCGCAATCGGCAGAGAAAACCGCAGAAATCCATAGGCCCCCAGTTTCAGCATCACAGCGGCCAATACCGCCGAACCGCCAGTGGGCGCCTCCACATGCACATCAGGCAACCAGGTGTGCACCGGCCACATGGGTACTTTGACGGCAAAGGCGGCAAGGAATGCAAAAAATAACAAGGTTTGAACTGTCCCGCCCAAAGGCAATTTATGCCACGACGCCAGGTCAAAACTGCCACCGGACTGGGTGTACAGGAAGATCAGTGCAACCAACATCAGCAGCGACCCAAGCAAGGTGTACAGGAAGAACTTGAAGGCGGCGTAAATCTTGTTGGGCCCGCCCCAAATGCCAATGATCAGGTACATCGGCACGAGCGTGGCCTCAAAGAACACGTAGAACAACATGCCGTCCAGCGCACAAAAGACGCCGACTTGCAGACCACTCAAAATGAGGAACGCACCCATGTACTGATTGACACGGCGTGTGATGACTTCCCACCCCGCAATTACGACGATCACGTTGATGAAGGCGGTCAGCAAAACCAGCCACAGCGATATACCATCAACGCCAAGATGGTAGTTGACATTAAAGCGCGAGATCCACGGTGTCTTCTCGACAAACTGCATGGCCGCCGTACCCAGCTTGAAACCACTGTAGAGCGGCAAGGTGACAAGAAAACTCACAATGGCGCCGATCAAGGCAACCCAGCGCACGGTACGCGCCTGATCGTCACGACCGAGTGCCAGCAGCACAACACCGAAAGCAATCGGTGTCCAAATAGCCAGGCTCAACAAACCCATTTTTCTTGTTTCCAATCAGGTGGGGACAAAGCGTGCCGCCTGCGCGACGTCGGTCGGTTCCGCAAAGTCATCATTTCAGCCAAACAAAATACGTCATCAGCACAAGTACACCCAGAATCATCACCAGGGCATAGTGGTACAAGTAGCCGGTCTGCGCCCTGCGGGCGATGCCGGCCACCCAGGCAACGCCTTTCCAGGACCCATTGACCAAAGCACCATCGATGATGGCCACGTCGCCACCCCGCCACAAGCCCACGCCCAAAGCCCGGGTTGCGCGCGAGATCACTTTCTCATTGAACCAGTCCAGGTAGTACTTGTTCTCAAGCAGCGTGTAAATTGGCTGGAAGCGGGTCTTGATGGCAGCCGGCAGCGCCGGATTGACCATGTACATGTAATAGGCACTGGCGACACCGATCAGCGCCAGCCAAAAGGGCATCGTCAACAGCGCATGAAAGGCCATCTGCACCGGGCCGTGGAACGCTTTTGCCATCTCTTCCAGGGCCGCGTGACGCTCGGCGTCAATAAAGATGGAGCCCTTGAAAAAATCGCCAAATAGCATGGGCTCAATGGTCATGAAGCCTATCACCACCGAAGGAATCGCAAGCAAGATCAAAGGCACGGTCACCACCCAGGGCGACTCGTGCGGCGTGTGCTGCTCCTTGTCATGGCCATGGTGGTCGCCATGATGGGCATCGGGGTTCTGGTCGTAACGTTCGGCACCATGAAAGACCAGAAAATACAAACGGAAGGAATAGAAGGCCGTCAGAAACACGCCCCCCAACACCGCAAATGTGGCAAAACCAGCGCCAGGCAAGTGGCTTTCATAGACCGCCTCGATGATGCTGTCCTTGGAATAGAAACCCGCAAACAAGGGCGCGCCGATCAGGGCCAGTGAGCCCAGCAGTGACGTAATCCAGGTGATTGGCATATATTTGCGCACCCCTCCCATCCAGCGAATGTCCTGATTGTGGTGCATGCCCATGATCACCGAGCCGGCCGCAAGGAACAAGAGTGCCTTGAAGAAGGCATGCGTCATCAAATGAAACACGGCCACTGAATAAGCTGACGCACCGAGCGCCACCGTCATGTAACCCAGTTGGGAAAGCGTGGAATAAGCCACCACGCGCTTGATATCATTTTGAATCACCCCCAGCAAGCCCATGAAAAGCGCCGTGATGGCACCGATCACCAACACGAAATTGAGTGCCGTCTCGCTTAGTTCGAACAAGGGCGACATCCGGGCCACCATGAAAATACCCGCCGTCACCATCGTGGCGGCGTGAATCAGGGCAGAAATTGGCGTCGGGCCCTCCATTGAGTCAGGCAACCAGACGTGCAGTGGAAACTGGGCTGACTTGGCCATCGCGCCAATGAATAGACAAATGCAAATGACGGTGACCAGCATCCAGTCAGTGCCCGGTAAACTCAGCTTGGCCAACTCGGCTTTGTGGGCAAATATCTCCGTGTAGTCAAGCGAGCCAGTGAAAGCAACAATCAACGAGATGCCCAGGATAAAACCGAAGTCACCCACCCGGTTGACCAGAAATGCCTTCATGTTGGCAAAAACGGCGGTCGGCTTGTTGAACCAGAACCCGATCAGCAGGTAGGACATCAGACCAACCCCCTCCCAACCGAAAAATAGCTGGAGCAAATTGTTGCTCATGACCAGCATCAGCATGGAGAAGGTAAACAGTGAGATATAGGAAAAAAAGCGGTTATAGCCGTCGTCGTCTTCCATATAACCAATGGTGTAGATGTGAACCATCAACGACACGAAAGTCACCACGCTCATCATCATGGCCGTGAGCCCATCGATCAGAAACCCGATCTGCATCTTGAAGCCACCGACCACCATCCAGGTATAAATGGTCTCATTGAAGTGGGCGCCATCCAGCGCGACGCTCTTGAGCGTCATGGCAGAAAGAATAAATGCGACCAGCACGCCCAAAATGGTGAGCGAATGCGACAAGCGCCTGCCAATCCAGTTGCCACCAAACTTGGTGCCCAGCACACCGGCCAAAACAGAACCCAACAAAGGTGCCATTGGCACCGCCAGCAGGGTTGAAGCGACAAGGGTTTGACTCATATTGATTAGCCCTTGAGTGTGTTGAGTTCGTCCACATTGATGCTGGACTTATTACGAAACAGGAGCACCAGGATGGCCAGGCCGATGGCTGACTCTGCAGCCGCGACGGTCAGAATAAAAAACACAAATATTTGACCGTGCATGTCGGCCAGGTAATAGGAAAAAGCAACAAAATTGGTGTTCACTGCAAGCAGCATGAGCTCAATCGCCATCAACAAGACGATCAGATTCTTGCGATTCAGGAAAATGCCAATCACTGACAGTGCAAACAGCACAGCCCCAACCGAAAGAAAATGTCCGAGTGTCAAGCTCATACTTTGTTCTCCACTGGCACCGCCGCCGAGGCCTCGCCAAGACTGGCCACCTGGGTCGGTGCCATCTTGATCACGCTCAGCTGCTGCGCCGCTTTCACGCGAATCTGGTGTGCCGAACTGATTGATTTGGTATCCTTGCGCCGCCGCAGCGTCAGGGCAATCGCCGCAATCATCGCCACCAGTAAAATCGCTGCCGCAATTTCGAGTGGGTAAAGGTACTGCGTATAGAGAATTTTGCCCAACTCGCGCGTGTTGGAAAACTCGACGGTGGCTGCGCCCACAGCAGCCGTGGCATGGGGTTCTTCAGTACCCCGAAAACCGCCCATCAGCACGGCGGCCATCTCGAGAGCGACGAGGACCCCGACCACGGCAGCCAGCGGAAAATGCCGCCAAAAGCCGGCGCGAAGGCCCTCGACGTTCACATCGAGCATCATGACAACAAACAGGAACAAAACCATGACAGCGCCAACATACACCAACACCAGCGTAATCGCCAGGAACTCGGCCTTCAGCAGCAACCACAAAGCCGCTGCCTGAAAAAATGCCAGCACAAGGTACAACACGGCAAACACGGGGTTGCGTGCTGTGATAACGCGAAAGGCGGCAAACAGCAGCACAATCGAGAAGAAATAGAAAAAACCGGTCTTGACGTCCATTTATGGCTACTTTTTCGGTGGTCTTGGAGTTAAATCAGCACACAGTTGTTTAACGGTACTTGGCATCAGCCGCGCGCGCTGCCGCGATCTGCGGCTCATAGCGGTCACCGACAGCCAACAACATTTCTTTGGTGAAATACAAGTCCCCAGGCGCTTCCCCGTGGTACTCCAGAATCGAAGTCTCCACGATCGAATCGACCGGACAACTTTCTTCACAGAAGCCGCAATAAATGCACTTGTTGAAATCAATGTCATAGCGCGTCGTGCGCCGTGAACCATCGCTGCGCAGCTCCGACTCGATCGTAATTGCCATCGCCGGGCAAACGGCCTCACACAATTTGCAGGCAATGCAACGCTCTTCACCGTTCTCATAGCGCCGCAACGCGTGCAAACCGCGAAAGCGGGGCGACAAAGGCGTTTTTTCCTCAGGATACTCGAGCGTGATCTTGCTTCTGAATGCGTACTTTCCGGTCAGCACCAAACCCTTGAAGAGCTCGCCCAGCATGAAACTTGACAAGAAATCCTTCAGGGCGAAGGAATTCCCGTTCGACTTTTCGATCACACTTGAAGTTGGATTAGACATAGACAACTCGAATCACTTCCAAATGTTCCAGGGAGTCTGCATCCAGCCCCCCACAACCACCAGCCAGACCAGCGTGACTGGAATAAATATCTTCCAACCCAGGCGCATGATCTGGTCATAGCGAAAACGTGGAAAGGTCACGCGTACCCAGATAAACAGGGTCACCACGAGAAAAGCCTTCAGCCCGAGCCAGATCCAGCCTGGAATCCAGTTGAACAGGACGCTGTCAATCGGCGACAACCAGCCACCCAGAAACATGATCGACGTCAGCACCGAGACCAGCCAGATGTTGGCGTACTCGGCCATTTGGAACATGGCCCAGGACATGCCCGAGTACTCCACCATGTGACCCGCGACAATTTCGGACTCGCCCTCAACGACGTCAAACGGCAGGCGATTGGTTTCAGCCAGGCCTGACACAAAATAGACCACAAAAATGGGCAGCAGCGAGAGCCAGTTCCAGGACAAAAAGTTCAAGCCCATCTGGGCAAAGTAACCCTTGCCCTGGCCGGTCACGATGTCGGTCAGGTTGAGACTGGCCGAGACCATCAAAACCACCACAAAGCAAAAGCCCATGGCGATCTCGTAGCTCACCATTTGCGAAGAAGCCCGCAATGCGCCCAGAAACGGATACTTGGAATTGGACGACCAGCCGGAAATGATCACGCCATAAACTTCCATCGACGTAATGGCCATCAGAAATAACAATCCAGCGTTCACATTCGCCACTGCCACTTCCGGACCGAACGGCACCACCACCCAGGCCACCATGGCGGGCATCACGGTCATCACCGGGCCCAGGTAAAATAGTGCCTTTTCGGCGGCGGCAGGCCGAAGGACTTCCTTGGTCATCAACTTCAGCGCGTCCGCGATGGGTTGCAACAATCCCCATGGGCCGACCCGATTCGGTCCCAGGCGAATCTGCACCCAGGCCAGCAGCTTGCGCTCGTATAGCGTGGTGTAGGTCACCGCGCCCATCACCAACATCAAAACCAGCGTAATTTTGATCAGGGCCCAGACCGTCGGCCAGGCGATTGCCGACCACCAGGGCGCACTAAAAAGCCCTTGACCGAGCGCAAAAAGGGTGTCAATCATGCTGTTGCCTCCTGCGCCACATTGGATTGTCTGGCGTCTGCTGTGAGTTGCAGGCTGCCCGCGCGCCGCACGATCCCGTCCAGCGCGTAAATGCTGGCAACTGCCGGTGTCCCGGTAGCCGTCGCAAGATCGACAGCAACCTGCGTTGCATTACTCAAACCCCCGACCAAGCCCTGAGACTCGGCATCCGAGGGCAGTCCCCTGACCCGCTTGAGTACTTCCTGCGACGACTCAAAATCACAATCCGGCACGCCCATCATATTGGCCAGCACCCGCAGCACCTTCCAGGCTGGACGGGTTTCTCCCAGCGGCTTGACCACCGCGTAAAAACTTTGAGCGCGCCCCTCCGCATTGACAAAAGTCCCCGAAGTTTCCGTAAAGGGTGCGATCGGCAACAGCACGTCGCTGATCGTCATGTTTGCCTTGAACGGGCTCAGCGTGACGACCATATCAACCGATGCCAGACTCGATTTGGCCGCCGCACCCGCAGTCGAATCAAATTCGGGCTCATTGTTCAACAGCAGCAGCGCTTTGAGACCGCCCGCGAGCATTTGGCCCGCATTCAAGCCATCCGGTCCGGGCAGCGCGCCCGCCAGTTGTGCGCCAACTGTATTGGCGGCCTCTGTCAGATAGCCCACGGTGGCACCAGTTTGCGCGCCAATCCAGTTAGCCAGCGCCAAAAGGCTTGATGCCTTGGCATGGTGTGCCGCCGCATTGCCCAACAATATTGCCTTTCGCTCGCCACCGATGAGCGACTCGGCGATGGCTTTGGCCACCGCACTGCCGCTCGCCTGCACCGGTGCAGCAACCCCTTTGAGCGTCGCCACCGCAGCCGCCACATCGGCCAGCGCTTGCACCCAGCCACTGGCCGCACCCAGCAGCGTCTGCGAGATCGGCATCGCCCAATCTTCAGCTACTGTATTAATAGCGCTAACGGCACATCCTTTGCGGGCTGCCTGACGAATTCTTTGTGCAAATAAGGGGTGATCGTGACGCAGGCTGGAGCCTATCACCAAGACCCGTTGCAACTTGGACAGGCTGGCAATCGAGGTGCCCAAATAGGGCACGCCCTCGGTGGCTGCAAATTCTGCATTGCGCAAACGGTAATCGACATTTTGACTGCCCAGGCCCCGCACCAGGGTAGCGCTGAGAAAAAGCTCTTCAAGCGTGCTGTGCGGGCTGAGCAGCGCGCCAATACTTGCTGCGCCGTGCTTGGCTTTGATCTGTTTGAGACCATTGGCGACATACTCCAGCGCGGTTTGCCAGTCCACGGCCAACCAGTTGCCACCCTGCTTGAGCATGGGCGTGGTCAAACGTTCGTCGCAGTTAAGCGCTTCGTAGGAAAAACGGTCCCGATCTGCGATCCAGCACTCGTTGACTGCCTCATTCTCAAGTGGCACAACCCGCATCACCTTGTTATTTTTGACCTGAACAATCAAATTGGTCCCGGTTGAATCATGCGGGCTGATCGACTTGCGGCGCGACAACTCCCAGGTCCGTGCGCTGTAACGAAACGGCTTGCTGGTGAGCGCCCCAACCGGACAGATATCAATCATGTTGCCGGAAAGCTCCGAATCAATCGAGTGATCCAAAAAGGTCTCGATCTCCGCGTGTTCGCCACGGTGGGACATCCCCAACTCCATGACACCGGCAATTTCCTGGCCAAAGCGCACGCAGCGGGTGCAATGGATGCAGCGGCTCATTTCCTGCATCGAGATCAGCGGGCCGACATCCTTGGGCGAGACCACGCGCTTTTCTTCCTGATAACGCGAAGACGAAGCACCATAACCCACCGCCAGATCCTGCAACTGACACTCACCGCCCTGGTCGCAAATGGGACAATCCAGCGGGTGATTAATCAGCAGGAATTCCATCACCGACTGTTGCGCCTTGATCGCCTTTTCGCTTCGGCTATGCACGACCATTCCAGGCCCCACCGTGGTGGCACAAGCGGGCATCGGTTTTGGCATCTTTTCCACATCCACCAGACACATGCGACAACTCGCCGCAATACTGAGTTTCTTGTGATAGCAGAAATGCGGAATATAGACACCCGCCTTGTTGGCGGCATCCATGATCATGCTGCCCTTGGCGATTTCCACCTTGTTGCCGTCGAGTTCAATTTCAATCATGTCGGGACTCGCTCAGACGTAGGCCGGGACCATGCAGGTCTTGTGCGCTACGTGGTACTCAAATTCGGGACGGAAGTGCTTGAGCATGGCGCGCACCGGCATGGCGGCGGCGTCGCCCAAGGCGCAAATCGTGCGCCCCATGATGTTCTCGGCGGCGTTGTCGAGCAAGTCGAGATCACTGGCGCGGCCGTGGCCGGTTTCGATGCGATCCACAATGCGCGACAGCCAACCCGTTCCCTCGCGGCACGGTGTGCACTGACCACAGGATTCGTGCATATAGAAGTAACTCAGGCGCTGCAGGCTCTTGACCATGCAGCGACTGTCATCGATTACGATCACGGCACCCGAGCCCAGCATCGAGCCAGCTTTGGCAATCGAGTCGTAGTCCAGGGTGCAGTCCATCATGGTGGCTGCTGGCAGCACGGGCGAGGATGAGCCGCCCGGTATCACCGCCTTGAGTTGACGGCCGCGGCGCACACCGCCAGCAAGCTCCAGCAATTTGGCAAACGGTGTTCCCATTGGCACTTCATAATTGCCGGGCAGTTCGACATCACCACTGACCGAGAAGATCTTGCTGCCGCCGTTGTTGGGTTTGCCCAGGCCCACATAAGCCGCTCCGCCATTGCAGATGATCCACGGCACCGCCGCAAAGGTTTCCGTGTTGTTAATCGTGGTGGGCTTGCCATACAGGCCAAAGCTGGCAGGAAAAGGTGGCTTGTAACGCGGCTGGCCCTTTTTGCCCTCAAGGGACTCCAGCAATCCGGTTTCTTCGCCGCAGATATAAGCGCCGTAACCATGTGCCGCGTGCAACTGAAAACTGAAATCGGTGCCCAGGATGTGGTCTCCGAGCAGGCCCGCAGCACGCGCCTCTTCCAGCGCTTCTTCAAAACGCTGGTAGGTCTGAAAAATTTCGCCGTGGATGTAGTTGTAACCCACCGCAATGCCCATGGCATAGGCGGCAATGATCATTCCTTCGATCACAATGTGCGGATTGAATTGCAGCAGTTCGCGGTCTTTACAGGTGCCGGGTTCACCTTCGTCGGAGTTGCACACCAGGTATTTGGCACCGGCATACTGGCGCGGCATGAAGCTCCATTTCAGCCCGGTCGGAAAACCGGCACCGCCGCGACCACGCAGGGAAGATTCCTTGACGATCGCCGTCACCTGTTCAGGCGTCAGGCCGAGGCTGCCGTCGGCCGCCGGGGCCGCGCCATCCTGACCCAGAATCTTGCGCAGCGCCTGGTAACCACCGCGCGCCTGGTAGTCCTGCAAACGCCAGTTGGCACCGTTCAAATCGGCCAGCAGGATCGGATTGATGTGGCGACCATGAAAACAGGTTTGCAGCCCGTTAGACTGGAACTGCGCCAGAACTTGTTGCGCGTTCATGACTTGTCTCCGGCAGCACGCAGGCCCTCGACCAACTGGTCAAGCTTTTCGTTGCTCATGAAGCTGCACATGATCTGGTCGTTGACCAGCAGCACGGGTGAATCGGCGCAAGCGCCCAGGCACTCGGACTGTTGCAAGGTAAAAAGCCCGTCGCTCGTGGTTTCACCCAGGTGCACATTCAACTTTTGTTCCAGGTATTGCAGCGCACGGTTGCCGTCGCGCAACTGGCACGGCAAATTGGTGCAAACGTTGAGCTTGTACTTGCCAACCGGCTGCTGGTTGTACATGTTGTAAAAGGTGGTGACTTCATGCACCGCCATGGACGCCATGCCCAGATAGTCGGCCACCATCTCTTCGCTCTCGGCGCTGACGAAACCAGCCTCTGTTTGCACGATGGCCAGACAGGCCATCACCGCCGACTGCTTCTGGTCAGCCGGGTATTTGGCAACTTCTTTGGCGAAGCGCGCCTTGAATTCTTCGACCATCATCGATCAACTTCCCCAAACACAATGTCCAAAGAACCAATGATGGCGACGGCATCGCCGATCATGTGTCCCCGTCCCATCTCACCGAGCGCCGCCAGGTGTACAAAAGCGGGGGGGCGTATCTTCATGCGGTAGGGCTTGTTGGCGCCATCGCTCACCATGTAAATGCCAAACTCGCCTTTTGGATGCTCAATGGTGGCATAGGCTTCGCCTTCCGGCACCGGGAAGCCCTCAGTGAAGAACTTGAAATGGTGGATCAGTTCCTCCATGTTTGACTTCATCGATTCGCGGCTTGGCGGCGCAACCTTGTGATTGTCGGTAATCACCGGCCCCGGGTGGGCACGCAACCAGTCAACACATTGTTTGACAATGCGGTTCGACTGTTTCATTTCTTCCATGCGCACCAAATACCGGTCATAGCAATCGCCCGCCTTGCCCACCGGAATGTCGAAGTCGAGCTGATCGTAAATCTCGTAGGGTTGCTTCTTGCGCAGATCCCAGGCAATGCCAGAGCCGCGCAACATCGGGCCTGAAAAACCCAGGTTCAACGCACGCTCCGGAGAGACCACTCCGATGCCAACCGTGCGCTGTTTCCAGATCCGGTTGTCCGTCAACAGGGTGTGATATTCCGCCAGATGCGTCGGGAAGCGTTGCGTAAAGTCGTCGATGAAATCGAGCAGGCTGCCGTCACGATTGCGGTTGAGCTGGGCCGTTGATTTGGCGCTGCGGATCTTGTTGGACTGATGCCGCGCCATCGTTTCGGGCAAATCGCGATAGACGCCACCCGGGCGGAAATAGGCCGCGTGCATGCGCGCGCCGCTGACCGCCTCATACATGTCAAACAGGTCCTCGCGCTCGCGAAAAGCGTAGAGCATGACCGTCATGGCGCCGCAATCGAGGGCGCCCGCACCGATACACAGCAAGTGATTGAGCAGCCGGGTAATTTCGGCAAACATGACCCGGATGTACTTGGCCCGTAGCGGCACCTCCAGCCCGAGCATCTTTTCCAGCACCAGGCAATAGGCGCTTTCATTGCTCATCATCGACATGTAGTCGAGACGATCCATGTAAGGCAGCGCCTGGATATAGGTTTTGGTCTCGGCCAGCTTTTCGGTCGCCCGGTGCAACATGCCGATGTGTGGATCAGCACGCTGAATCACTTCACCATCGAGTTCCAGTACCAGGCGCAAGACGCCATGCGCCGCCGGATGCTGCGGTCCAAAATTTAGGGTGTAGTTTTTTATTTCCGCCATAACGCCAACTGCCTAATGCAAGCCTCCGTAATTTTCTTCACGGATGATGCGCGGGGTAATTTCGCGTGGCTCAATCGTGACCGGCTGATAAACGACGCGCTTTTGCTCGGCGTCATAACGCATTTCAACGTGGCCAGAAATCGGGAAATCCTTGCGGAACGGGTGCCCAATAAAACCATAGTCGGTGAGAATCCGACGCAAGTCGTCATGCCCCTCAAACACGATGCCGAACAAGTCAAACGCCTCGCGCTCAAACCAGTTGGCCGAATTCCAGACATCACACAATGAGCCCAACACCGGAAAGTCGTCATCAGGGGCAAACACTTTGAGTCGAACACGTTGATTCAGACTCACAGAGAGCAGATGGCAAACGACACAAAAGCGCAACCCGACCTGAGGGGCGTCGCGGTAAGTTGAGTAGTCGACGGCACACAAATCCATCAACTGCTCAAAGCGGCAGGCCGGATCGTCACGCAGAATGCTAGCGGCCTGCAGATAGTTGGCGGCATCCACCAGCACAGTCAACTCGCCCAGTCGCAGTTCACTGCGCAGCGCGAGTTTGCCCAACGCAGCATCCACGTTGAGCTTGATGGTTTGCGGATTGACAGCATAAGAAATCATCGCCATTCCCTCATTTGCGCGCAATCGTCTGGGTGCGGCGAATCTTGTGCTGCAACTGGATAATGCCATACAGCAGGGCCTCAGCCGTAGGTGGACAGCCAGGCACATAGACATCAACCGGCACGATGCGATCACAGCCGCGCACGACCGAATAACTGTAGTGGTAATAGCCACCGCCGTTGGCACAGGAGCCCATTGAAATAACCCAGCGTGGCTCACTCATCTGGTCGTAAACCTTGCGCAGCGCCGGTGCCATTTTGTTGCACAAGGTACCGGCCACAATCATCAAGTCCGACTGGCGGGGACTGGCACGAAAGACCTCGGCACCAAAACGGCTGATGTCGTAGCGGGCAGCCGCCGAATGCATCATTTCAACCGCGCAACAGGCCAGTCCAAAAGTGACGGGCCAGATCGAACCGGTCTTGGCCCAATTCACCACCGTATCGTAATTGGTGGTGACAAAGCCCTCTTTAAAAACGCCTTCAATCATCGATCTATTCCCAGTCAAGGGCCCCTTTTTTCCACTCGTAAACAAAGCCCACGACGAGAACGGCCAGAAACACCATCACCGACCAAAAACCCAGTGCGCCGATTTCCTTGAGCGACACTGCCCATGGAAACAAGAAGGCAATTTCGAGGTCGAACAATATGAAAAGGATGGCCACCAGGTAATAGCGCACGTCAAACTTCATGCGCGCATCACCAAATGCTTCAAAGCCGCACTCATAGGGGGAGTTTTTTGCGGCATCCGGTCGATTGGGGCCGAGAATGTAGCCGATCACCTGGGGTGCCACACCAACCACAATGCCGACCAGGACAAACAGGAAGACTGGCAAGTACTGATCAAGATTCATCTTGTGATTGTCATTCAAGTTTTGGCTTGCTGCATTGATCCACATCAAGCATGTTTATCTGGTGCCGTCGGCGAGACTCGAACTCGCAAAGCTTTCGCCACTACCACCTCAAGATAGCGTGTCTACCAATTTCACCACGACGGCATTTCTGTGCTGTCTGATGCGCCTGCGCCGCGTGACGTTCTTAGCGCTTCAAACCGCTCAGCAGTTTACCCGCAATTCACGCCAATTCCGTGCTGCGAGAGCTAATTTCAGCCGCAATTATTTTGCGGGGATTTGGGTTGCGCCGGACGCCGCGATGACTGGTGCGCTGGCAACGGGCGCTGGCGCGACTATGGGTGCGCCGTCGAGCACGCTGCCCGAGCTTGCCGTTGGACGTGCCGTACCAAAATAAGCCAGCAACAGGGTCGAGGCGAAGAACAGCGTCGCGAGTACCGCCGTGGTCCGCGACAGAAAATTGGCACTGCCACTGGCTCCAAACAGGCTGCCCGAGCCGCCACTGCCAAAAGCCGCACCCATGTCCGCGCCCTTGCCATGTTGCACCAGAATCAAGCCCACCATGACGACAGCGGTCAGCATCTGAACCGCCAAAAGAATGGTTAACAAAACGTTCATCAAAGACTCCTAAATATGTAGCTTGCTATGCTTGCCATCAGTGCGCCGAAGCAATAATTGATAGAAAATCAAGGGCCTTGAGCGCGGCCCCACCAATCAGTCCGCCATCAATGTCCGGCTGCGCCAGTAGCTGCGCCGCGTTGCTGGCGTTCATGCTGCCACCATAAAGAATTTGCACCCGACCGGCCCGATCAGAGGCCGCCTGCAACTGTGCGCGCAAAACCGCATGCACTTGTTGCGCCTGTTCGGGGCTGGCGGTCTGCCCGGTTCCGATGGCCCAGATCGGCTCATATGCCAGCACCATGTCACTGATGCCTGGGCCATTGCTCTCGATCACCGCCGCCAGTTGGCGCCTGACAACTTCTTGCGTCTTGCCGGCTTCGCGCTCGGCGAGCGTTTCACCCACACACACAACGGGGGTGATCGCGCAAGCCAGTGCGCGCTGCGCTTTGGCAGCGACCAGCGCATCGCTTTCCAGGTGATACTGGCGCCGCTCGGAATGACCCACGATGCAATAGCGCACACCAAACTCTTTCAGCATGGCAGCAGAAATATCGCCCGTGAAGGCACCCACTTCGTGCGCTGACAAATCCTGTGCACCCAAGCCAATGGCACTACCTGCCAGCAGCGTCTGGCATTGGGCCAGATAAATTGACGGTACACACAGCGCCACTTGACAGGCTGGCACGGCCAAGCCGCCCAATAGTCCTTTGAGCAAGGCCTCATTGGCAGCCAGACTGCCATTCATTTTCCAGTTGCCCGCAATCAGTTTCTTTCTCATGCTTTGCCCCAGGTCAAAACAATCTTGCCAATATGCTGGTTCGACTCCATCAAGGCATGCGCCAGGTGAGCGTCTTGCGCGGCAAAGCTGCTGTCAAGCACCGGCTTGATACGGCCGCTTTCAATCAGCGGCCAGACATTTTTCAGCAAGGCCTGCGCAATGGCGGCCTTGAATGCGAGCGGGCGAACCCGCAGCGTCGAGCCGGTCACCGTCAGGCGCCGGCGCAACACCAAACCGGCGTTGATTTCGCTCTTGACACCACCTTGCACGGCAATAATCACCAGGCGACCGTCTTCGCTTAAACACTCAATTTCTTTGGCCACATAGCTGCCGGCCACCATATCGAGAATGACATTCACGCCCTGACCCTGCGTCAGGCGCAAGACCTCATCCTTGAAATCGTGCGTCTTGTAATTGATCGCATGATCTGCCCCCAAGGCCAGGCAGGCCGCACACTTCTCGTCACTGCCCGCCGTCACCAGGACCTGCGCGCCCATGGCTTTTGCCAGTTGGATGGCGGTCACGCCAATGCCACTGGAACCGCCCTGGATCAACAGGCTTTCACCGCGCTGCAAATGGCCCCGGTCAAAGACGTTGCTCCAAACCGTGAAGAAGGTCTCCGGCAGCGAAGCCGCTTCAACATCACTCAAGCCCTTCGGTATCGGCAAACACTGGCCCACGGGTGCGACGCAAAACTCGGCATAGCCTCCGCCCGCGAGCAAGGCACAGACCCGGTCGCCCAGTTTGAAGCCGGCCCGCGCCATGACTTGTGCATCACCCTGCTCAATCACACCGGCGACCTCCAGGCCGACAATGTCCGAAGCGCCTGGCGGCGCCGGATAGTGACCCGCACGCTGCAACGCGTCCGGTCGATTGACGCCACTGGCCGACACGCGAATCAGCACCTCGCCAGCGCCTGCGACTGGCAACGCGCGCTCGCCCAGCACCAGCACGGCGGGACCACCAAAGCTTGTGATTTCAATGACTTTCATGCTCATTTCAGGCTCTAGCCCCCGTGCTATCTGCGCAACAAGCTATCATTTTCAGTGCAATCAGGCGCGTTCTGGTCCACTCTGGGCGGGCCGATCCAGCAAGGCCTTCATGGACAGCTTGACACGACCCTTCTCATCCGTCTCGAGCACTTTGACGCGCACGATCTGGCCTTCAGTCAGGTAGTCGGTCACCTTCTCGACCCGCTCGTGCGCAATCTGGCTGATGTGCAGCAGTCCATCCTTGCCTGGCAACAGGTTGACCAGCGCACCAAAGTCCAGAATCTTGGTGATCGGGCCTTCGTAGATCTTGCCAATTTCGACTTCCGCCGTGATCTGCTCGATGCGACGTTTGGCTTCTTCGGCCTTGGCCGGATCCGGCGAGGCGATGGTGATGGTGCCGTCCTCGTCGATGTTGATCTGGGTACCGGTTTCTTCGGTCAGCGCACGGATCACCGAACCGCCCTTGCCAATCACGTCACGGATTTTTTCCGGATTGATCTTCATGGTGAACAGGCGCGGCGCGAAGGTCGAGACTTCAGTCTTGGCCTCGGCCATCACTTCCTGCATCTTGCCCAGGATGTGCATGCGCGCTTCCTTGGCCTGAGCCAGTGCCACTTGCATGATTTCCTTGGTGATGCCCTGGATTTTGATGTCCATCTGCAAAGCGGTAATGCCGTTGGTGGTGCCAGCCACCTTGAAGTCCATGTCACCGAGGTGATCTTCGTCACCCAGAATGTCGGTCAACACCGCAAAGCGGTTGCCGTCCTTGATCAGGCCCATGGCAATGCCGGCCACGTGCGCTTTCATCGGCACACCCGCATCCATCAGCGACAGACAGCCACCGCAGACCGAAGCCATTGATGAGGAGCCGTTGGACTCGGTGATTTCGCTCACCACACGCATCGTGTAAGGAAATTCTTCCTTGCTTGGCAGGCAGGCGACCAGCGCGCGCTTGGCGAGCCGGCCATGCCCGATTTCGCGGCGCTTGGGGGTGCCAACGCGGCCGGTTTCACCGGTGGCAAAGGGCGGCATGTTGTAGTGCAGCATGAAGCGCTCTTCATAGTCGCCTGATAAGGCGTCAATGCGCTGCGCATCGCGTTCGGTGCCCAGTGTGGTGACCACCAGCGCCTGCGTTTCACCGCGTGTGAACAGGGCCGAGCCGTGGGTGCGGGGCAACACGCCGTTGCGGATCTCAATCGGGCGCACAGTGCGCGTGTCGCGACCATCAATGCGCGGCTCGCCGGCCAGAATCTGGCTGCGCACCAGGCCCGCCTCGATGTCAAACAACAGGCCTTCAATCTTGACCGAGTCAAATACCGTGCCTTCGGCTTTGAGCGCCGTCATGACGTCCGCATAGGCAGCGCGGCAGGCTTGGGTGCGCGCCTGTTTGTTGCGAATTTGGTAGGCGGCGGCGAGCTTCGAGTGGGCCAGTTCGCCAACCTTGGCGATCAATGGCTCGTCCTTGGCCGGGGCTTTCCAGTCCCACACCGGCTTGCCCGCGTCACGCACCAGCTCGTGAATCGCATTGATGGCGATCACGCCTTGCGCATGACCAAACACCACGGCACCGAGCATGATTTCTTCGCTGAGCTGCTTGGCTTCTGATTCGACCATCAACACGGCGGCTTCGGTGCCGGCCACGACCAGGTCCATGAGGGAATCCTTGCGCGCGGTCTGGCCCGGGTTGAGCACATACTCGCCGTTGATATAGCCAACCCGGGCGGCACCAATCGGGCCGTCAAACGGGATGCCACTAACCGACAATGCGGCACTCACGGCGATCAAGGCCGCGATGTCGGCATCCACTTCCGGGTTGAGCGACAGGGTGTGAATCACCACATGCACTTCATTGAAGAAGCCTTCAGGAAAGAGCGGGCGAATCGGGCGGTCGATCAGGCGGCTGGTGAGCGTCTCAAACTCGCTCGGGCGGCCTTCGCGCTTGAAGAAGCTGCCCGGGATCTTGCCCGCGGCGTAGGATTTTTCGAGGTAATCCACCGTCAGCGGAAAGAAATCCTGACCGGCCTTGCCCTCGGTCTTGCCAACCACGGTGGCCAGCACCACGGTGCCGTCCATGTCCAACAGCACGGCGCCATTGGCCTGTCGCGCGATTTCGCCGGTTTCCATGCGAACCGCGTTCTGGCCCCATTGGAAGGTCTTGCTTACTTTATTGAATATGCTCATGTCTTTCTCCTGGTCAATTTGGGAAGTGCAGGCCACTTCGCCCGAGCCCGGAGCCAGCCTTGCAGAACACGATGCCATTCCAGAGAAATTCGATCAAAATCACTCTGGAATGACACAGCTTCGCTCTGTAAACAGCCTGCTCCGAAGTAAAAAACGCCTGAGCTAGTCAACTAACTCAGGCGTTCATCATTCGTTGCGTCGCTTACTTGCGCAGACCCAGTTTGGCGATCAGCGCGGTGTAGCGCTCAGCGTCCTTCGACTTCAGATAGTCGAGCAGTTTACGGCGGCGACTCACCATGCGCAGCAGACCGCGGCGACCATGGTGGTCTTTGGCATGCGTCTTGAAGTGGGGGGTGAGTTCGTTGATGCGGGCGGTCAGGAGTGCGACTTGCACTTCGGGACTGCCGGTATCGCCGACTTTGCGCGCGTTGTCTTTCACGACAGCGGCTTTAATGCTGGATGCGATCATAAATTTCCTGTGTTTGATGAACTTGCGTCAGGCGCTGGAACTGCCCCGGACGTGCGCTACTGCGATTTACAGAGCCTGTCGATTATAACCAGGCCGCCCAATCGGTCTGATTGGCCTAGGGCCTGACCATCTGGCAACTGGTGGGCAAGACGGCAGCCGCAGCCGAAATCGTCTTGACAACCCGAAAGCCGAAGCCCGAGCCTTCCACATCAAACTTCACACCGGGCGAGCCCTGGCGCTCCATCAGACCCACCACCAACGGCTGCTGAAACTGATGGTCGGCCGACCGCATCACCCCGGTTTGTGAGTAAAAAGTGACGTCAGCCCGCTCCAGCTCACGTGCCACGGCGATTGCATCCGTGCTGCCCGCTCGTTCCAGCGCCTGCACCAGCGCCTCCATCATCAACTGCATGCGCAGGTGAACGTAGTCCTCGGCCGACTTGGGAAAGCGCTTGCGAAAGGCTTGATAAAAGGCCTCACTTTGCACATTCTGCAAGTTGGGTAACCAATCGGCCACGGCCAGCACTTTACCGATACCCGCCGCGCCGATGGCGGCGGGCGCGCCCAGTGCGTTGCCGTAAAAAGTATAAAACTTGCCCTCAAAGCCCGCTTCTTTTGCGGCCTTGACCAGCAGCGTCAAGTCGTTGCCCCAATTACCCGTGATGACCGCCTGCGCGCCACTGGCCTTGATTTTGGCAGCATAGGGCGCAAAGTCTTTCACGCGCCCCACCGGATGCAGTTCGTTGCCAACCACCCGCACGTCCGGTCGCTGGACGCCCAATTGGCGCACTGCCTCGCGCGCCACGGCTTGGCCAAAGCTGTAGTCCTGGCCAATCAGGTAAACGCTTTTTAACGCCTGGTCGTCTTTCAGGACGGACATCAAGGCCCGCATTCGCATGTCGGCGTGCGCATCAAAGCGGAAGTGCCAGAAGCTGCATTTCTCGTTGGTCAAAATCGGATCAACCGCAGAATAATTCAGAAACAGCACCCGCGTGGCAGGCTCGCGCGCATTGTGCTTGTTGATGGCGTCAATCAGCGCTGCCGCCGTGGCCGATGAATTGCCTTGCAAGATGAATTGTGCACCGTCATCGATGGCCGATTTGAGCGCCGACAAGGCCTCTTCATTCTGGCCTTTGCTGTCGTAGCGGGTCAGCAGCAGCGCTCGGTGGCCGTTGCCCGCTGCGGCAACTTTCACACCACCGCGCGCATTGACGCGCTCCACCGCCCAGATCAGGTTACGGAAAACGGCCTCGCCGGTGTTGGCAAATGGCCCACTCAGGCTTTCAATCAGCGCCAGCTTGATCGGTGCCAGCAAAGGCTGCGCCAGCACGAGACTTGGCGCAGTCAGCGCCAACGCCAGCCACATCAGGACGTGGCGCAAAACAAGCAACAGGGTGAAATCTTTGGCCAAAAGAACCAGTCCATTTACTGGGATTCAAGCGGCCAGCGCGGCTTCACGTCAAAGGCATAGGTTCTGCTCGCTGTTTGCACACCCGACTGCAGCCGCAGCGCTGCCGCCATGGCAATCATGGCACCGTTGTCGGTGCATAAATGCAGCTCGGGGTAATGCACCCGCACGCCAAGCCCGGCACAGACCTGATTGAACTGGTCGCGCAGGCAACGATTGGCACCCACGCCACCGGCCACAACCAGGCGATCAAGCCCAGTTGCCTGCAGAGCCGCCAAGGATTTTTTCATTAGCACCTCAACAATCGCGGCTTGCGTCGACGCCGCCAGATCGGCCAGCACGTTGGCGGGCAAACTGCCAGGCGTGCAGTGCTGCGCCAAAGCCAGCTTGTTGGCCTGCACCATCACCGCCGTCTTGAGACCCGCAAATGAAAAGTCCAGGTTCTCGCTGTGCAGCAGGGGTCGCGGCAACTTGTACGCCGCCGGGTTGCCGTGTTCCGCCAGCTTGGCAAGGGCCGGTCCACCCGGGTAAGTCAGGCCCAGCAATTTGGCGGACTTGTCAAACGCCTCGCCGGCGGCGTCATCAATGGTTTCACCCAGGATTTGATAGCGCCCCACACCCGCAACCCGCATGAGTTGGGTGTGCCCTCCTGACACCAGCAAAGCAACAAAAGGGAATGTGGGCGGATCCGCACTTAGAAACGGAGACAGCAGATGACCTTCGAGGTGATGCACGCCCAGCACCGGCTTGTGCAGCGCAGCCGCCAGCGCGCAGGCCACACCGGCACCCACCAGCAAGGCGCCCGCCAGACCCGGGCCACGCGTGAAAGCCACCACATCGATGTCGCTGAGCTGTTGCCCCGATTCTTTCAGTACTTGCGTTGTCAGCGGCAAGACGCGGCGAATATGGTCGCGGCTGGCCAGTTCGGGCACCACCCCACCATAGGCCTGATGCAGCTCGATCTGGCTGTACAGCGCCTGTGCCAACAGCACGGGCACGGCGCTGCCACGCACCGCCACCAGCGCTACACCCGTTTCGTCGCATGAAGATTCAATTCCCAGGACCTGCAAATCGTTCGCCATAGGGCTGAGTTTAGGGTACGCCCAAGCCACGCTATCATTCCCCCATGGACACTCGATTACTTGAACTGCTGGTTTGCCCGGTGACCAAGGGCCCACTCGAATACGACCGCGAGAAGCAGGAACTCACATCGCACAGCGCACGCCTGGCCTACCCGGTGCGCGACGGCATTCCCATCCTGCTCGAAAGCGAAGCGCGCACCATGAGCGACGAGGAACTCGGGCTTTGAGCTTCACCGTTCTGATTCCGGCCCGGCTGGCTTCAACCCGTCTGCCGGGCAAACCACTGGCCGACATTGCGGGCGTGCCAATGGTGGTGCGGGTGGCGCAGCGCGTGTTGTCTGGCAGCGGCCACACAAATCCGATTCGCGTGGTGGTCGCCGCCGACAGCCCGAGCATCGTCAGTGCCTGTCAGGCGCACGACATCCAGGCAGTCTTGACGCGCGGCGACCATGCCAGCGGCAGCGACCGCCTGGCTGAAGCGTGTGCCTTGCTCGGCCTGACCGACGACGAGATGGTGGTCAACGTCCAGGGCGACGAGCCGCTAATCGACCCGACGCTGCCCGACGCGCTTGCAAATATATTGATAAATCAGCCTCTAGCCCATATGAGCACTGCGGCATACGCTATTGATAGTGAAGCAGATTGGCGTGACCCGAATGTCGTCAAAGTGGTCATCGACGCGCACGGCCAGGCGCTCTATTTCAGCCGGGCACCGATTCCGTACTGGCGTGACCAAGCAACTCAATTACCCAACCCGGCACCGCTGCGCCACATTGGCATCTATGGCTACCGGGTCGGCTTTCTGCGCCAATTCCCGACTTTGCCGCAAGCCCCCCTGGAAATCATCGAGTCGCTGGAACAACTGCGTGCCTTGTGGCACGGCTACCGCATTGCCGTGCATGTCACGACCCAGGCACCCGGTGCCGGCGTCGATACCCCGCAAGACCTGGCGCGCCTGCGTCAACTATTTTCTCAACTCCAAGGAAAACCATGAAACTGATTCTGTTGGGCGCACCGGGTGCCGGTAAAGGCACGCAAGCCACCTTTATCTGCCAGAAATACGGCATTCCCCAAATCTCCACCGGCGACATGTTGCGCGCGGCGGTCAAAGCCGGTACTGCGCTGGGCATCGAGGCCAAGAAAGTGATGGACGCCGGTGGCCTGGTGAGCGACGCGCTGATCATCAATCTGGTCAAAGAGCGCATCAGCCAGGCCGACTGCGCCAAGGGTTTTCTGTTTGACGGCTTTCCCCGCACGCTGCCCCAGGCCGATGCCATGAAAGCAGCCGGCGTCAAGCTCGACTATGTGCTCGAAATTGACGTGCCGTTTAGCGCCATCATCGAGCGCATGAGTGGTCGGCGTTCGCACCCGGCATCCGGGCGCACTTACCACGTCAAGTTCAACCCACCCAAAGTCGCAGGCATTGACGACGTCACGGGCGAGCCGCTGATCCAGCGCGAGGATGACAAAGAAGCCACCGTCAACAAGCGGCTGGAAGTCTATAGCGCACAAACCCGCCCGCTGGTGGCCTACTACGCCGATTGGGCCAAGGCCGAACCCGCCGCCGCACCCAAGTACCGCTCCATCAGCGGCAGCGGCAGCGTCGATGAGATCAAGGCGCGCGCCCTGGCGGCACTCGCCAGCTAATTCATTCCATCAAGGCCAGCATCAGCGCAATTCTGGCCTTCACGGGCGACAAACCCTGCGAATCGGGAAAGAGCTGATCGGCCGTCGGCAACACACGACCATTGACACTGCGGCTGGCGACCACCACCTTGACGCCCGCCGCCTGCGCTGCCAGCAGCGCGGCCTGCAAATCCTGATGCAGCGTGCCATTGCCGGTGGCGGCCAGCACCAGGCCGCGCAAAACCGGCCAATCTGGCTGCGCTGCGGCGCGCTGCACCATCAGCGCCTCAACCAGCGCGGCGCTCGCGCCGACGTAATTCATGACGATCTCGACGCGCGGCCAAGGATTCCATTTTGCTATAGCTTCAATAGCTGTACGCGAACTATTGACGGGGGCCAAGGGCCAATTTCTTACCAATCTGACGCGCCCCTCCTCAACATAGCCGAGCGCGCCCGCATCACCCGAACTAAAGGCATTTAACTGGTAGGTGTGCACCTTTTGCACCTCCAGCGCGCCATGCACGGTGCCCGCGCAAACCGCCAGCACACCGCACGCCCCAGGTGCCGTCACCACCGCGGCCGCATCAAACATATTTTGCGGCCCATCCGGTGCTGCGCTGGAGGCCGGGCGCATGGCGCAGGTCAGCACCACGGGCTTCTTCTCGATCAGCGCGGGCGGCAGCACGGCATGTAAAAAATAAGCCGTTTCCTCCAGCGTATCGGTGCCGTGTGTAATCAGCACGCCGGTCACATCCGGCTGCGCCAAGTAATGCTGCACGCGCAAGGCCAGCTGCGTCCAGACCGCAAAGCTCATGTCCTTGCTGTCAATTTGCGCCACTTGCTCCGGCAGCAACAAACGTCCCGCCAGCAACTGGGTCAGCCCCGGCACGGTGTCGAGCAACTGCGCCACCCCGACCTGTGCGGCGGTGTAGCCAATATTGTCCGAACCCTGCGTCGCGGTGCCGGCAATCGTGCCGCCCGTACCCAAAACCACCACTTTTTCAATTATTTTTTCATTCATGACTTGTCAATTTCAAAAAACTGGTTAAAAATACAGTTACTGGACAGGGAAACAGTGTTTTGGCCAACCCGTCGATCCGTCGCACTTCAAAGGAGTCGTCATGCTTGAAAGACCCAAACTTACCGCCCGGCAACAGCAAATTCTGGACCTGATCCAGAGCGCCATCGCCCGCACCGGCGCGCCGCCGACGCGCGCCGAGATTGCCACCGAGCTCGGTTTCAAGTCTGCCAACGCCGCAGAAGAGCACTTGCAGGCGCTGGCGCGCAAAGGCGCCATTGAGCTGCTCAGCGGCACCTCGCGCGGCATCCGGCTCAAGAGCGAAACGCTGCGTGCCATCAACGAATCGCGCAACAAGCAGTACTCCTTCCAGTTGCCCAGTTTGGCGCAATTGATTTTGCCGCTCATCGGGCGGGTGGCGGCCGGTGCCCCGATTCTCGCGCAAGAACATATTGACCAGACCTATTACGTTGAAAACAGCTTGTTCCCGCGCAAACCCGATTACCTGCTCAAGGTGCGCGGCATGTCGATGCGCGACGCGGGCATCATGGACGGCGACCTGCTGGCCGTGCAATCCACCAAAGACGCCAAAAATGGCCAGATTGTGGTGGCGCGCCTGGGCGATGAAGTCACTGTCAAGCGCTTTCGGCGTAACAAGAATGTGATCGAGCTGTGCCCAGAAAACCCCGATTACCAGATCATCGTGGTCGAGCCCGGTGAACCGTTTGAGATCGAGGGCCTGGCGGTCGGGCTGATTCGCAACACCATGCTGATGTGAGCGCCAGATGAGCATCGCAACATTGACAGGGTACGGCTTCTTCGCGCCACTGCAAGGCCTGTGGCAATGGTTCAAGCCGCCGCTAAAGCGCTCCCATCGGGCCATGGCAAGACCATTGTTTCCGCCCTGCCCCTCAGCCATTCATTCGGCGCCAGACCTGCCAACCAGGCCCACCGTGGCACCCCACCCCGGCCACAGGCTGGCCCTGCGTCGACCGCTGCGGGTGCTGCGCGTGGTCGAGTCCGGTCAGGCGCACGCCCAGGTCGGGCGCCTGCGCATCTCCGGGCGCATGGCCGATGTCTGCGCCGAACTTGACCGACTCGCGGCGGGCGAAGCCCTGTTTCATTAAAAACGCTTTTCCAGTCTTCTATCGATTCAGTGCCCGGCGTCAACAAAATCGCGGGACCGGGTCAAGGCACAATCGCTGCCTATGCATATTGTGATTCTTGATGACTACCAGGACGCTGTTCGTAAGCTCCAATGCGCCAGCAAACTGGAGCCCTATCAGGCCCGCGTCTATACCAACACGGTCAAGGGCATGGGGCAGCTGCAGTTGCGCCTCAAAGACGCCGAGGTGATCGTGCTGATCCGCGAGCGCACCCATCTGCCGCGCGCATTGATCGAGAAGCTGCCTCGACTCAAGCTGATCGTGCAAACCGGGCGCATCGGTTCACACATTGACGTGGCCGCCTGCACCGAACGCGGTATTGCCGTGGCCGAGGGGACCGGCTCACCGGTGGCACCGGCTGAGCTGACCTGGGCGCTGATCCTGGCAGCGATGCGCCGTCTGCCGCAGTACATTGGCAACCTCAAGCATGGTGCCTGGCAGCATTCCGGCCTGAAGACGGCATCCATGCCGCCCAACTTTGGCTTGGGCACGACACTCAAGGGCAGAACCCTGGGCATCTGGGGCTACGGCAAGGTCGGCCAGTTGGTGGCCGGTTACGGCAAGGCCTTTGGCATGGCCGTGCTGGTCTGGGGACGCGCGCCCTCGCGCGAGCGCGCGGTGCTCGATGGCTTTGAGGCCGCGCTGACGCGCGACGAGTTCTTTAGTCGCTGCGATGTGCTCTCGCTGCATCTCCGCTTGGTCGATGAAACGCGCGGCATTGTGCGCAGCGACGACCTGGCGCGCATGCAGCCCACGGCGCTACTGGTCAACACCTCGCGCGCCGAGCTGATCGAGCCCGAAGCCCTGCTCGGCGCCCTCAACCGGGGCCGTCCCGGGCTGGCTGCAGTCGATGTCTTCGAGACCGAGCCGGTGCTGCAAGGTCACGCGCTGCTGCGTCTGGAAAATTGCGTTTGTACGCCGCACATTGGCTACGTCGAGCAGGACAGTTACGAGATGTATTTTGGCGCCGCGTTTGACAATGTCATCAACTTCATCAAAGGCTCGCCAACCAATATCGTCAACCCCGGTGCCTTGCAGGTCGGGCGTCTGCGTTAACTTGAAGTGCCGGCCAACGCCCAGGCCACGTGTTCCCGCACCAATTCGCTGGGGTGCGCCAGGCGTGCGGCCAACGCCTCGGACAGCGCGGCATCGGGCGCGGTGCGCAGGGCGTTGCCCAGGGCCACCGCCACATTGCGCAGCCAGCGTTCATAGCCGATGCGCCGAATCGGGCTACCTTCGGTGAAGCGCAAAAACTCCTCTTCGGTCCAGCCAAACAGCGCAGGCAACGGGCGACCAAGCAAAGCTGCGCGCGCATCAAAGTCGGGCAATTGACTGCGCTGCGCGAACTTGTTCCACGGGCAAATCAACTGGCAGTCGTCACAGCCGTAGATGCGGTTGCCCAGCAAAGCGCGCAAGGGCACCGGAATCGGCCCGGCGTGCTCGATCGTGAGGTACGAAATACAACGCCGGGCATCGAGCTGGTAGGGCGCCACAATGGCCTGCGTAGGGCACACGTCCAGACAGGCCTTGCAGCGGCCACAGTGGCCTGCCAGGGGCGCGCTGGGCGGCAAGGCGATATCAACAAATATCTCACCCAAAAAAAACATAGAGCCCGCGGCACGGTCGAGCAGCAGCGTGTGCTTGCCGCGCCAGCCCAGGCCGCTGCGCGCGGCCAGCTCGACCTCGAGCACGGGTGCCGAGTCGGTAAACACCCGGTGCCCAAAGGCTCCCAATGCCAGCGACATCCGATCACATAACTTTTGCAGACGACTGCGCAGCAGCTTGTGGTAGTCGCGGCCGCGAGCGTAAAGCGACACAACGCCCTGCCCGGGCCGATGCAAGCGCTCCCATTCGATGCGCTGCCAGCCCTGCGGCGTTGCAGCGGGCAGGTAATCCATGCGCGCCGTGATGACGCTCACCGTACCCGGCACCAGTTCGGCCGGACGCGCGCGCTTGAGGCCGTGCAGCGCCATGTAATTCATGTCGCCCTGAAAACCGCGCGCCAGCCAAGCTGATAATCCGGCTTCAGATGACGTTAAATCCACACCGGCCACGCCAATTTGAGAAAATCCAAGCTCACGCGCCCAGACCTCAATTTTGGAGACCCATTGACTGCTGTTGACATGCCCACCGGTGTTGTTCACCCCTTGATTGTAAAAAGCCTGCACTGGCCCGACGAGGCGGCCACACGGCTTTTTGCCGTCGCACTGGCCGCGCGACCAGCGCTGTCCAATGCATTCATCGAATTGCGTGGCGACCTGGGCGCCGGCAAGACCACGCTGGCACGGCACCTGTTGCAGGCCCTGGGTGTCAGCGGTCGCGTCAAAAGCCCGACTTACGCCGTGGTAGAGCCCTACGAATTGCCAGGGCTCAATATCTGGCACTTTGACTTTTACCGCTTCAACGATCCGCGCGAATGGGAAGACGCCGGTTTTCGCGAGCTCTTCGCCAGCCCGGGCTTGAAGCTGGCCGAGTGGCCCGAAAAAGCCGCAGGCTTTCTGCCGCGCGCTGACTTGGTCGTGGCTTTATCCGCCCTCAGCGCAGACGCCCGAGCCGTGACACTCACGGCACAGACACCAAGCGGTGCCGCACTGCTCGGCCCGGCCAGCGCGCAGGACGCAGCATGAAGCGTCGCGCGCTCATGCAATCCGGTGTTCTGGTACTGCTGTTGGGCACCCGGCACCTGGCGGCTGGTGCCACCATTCTGGCGGTGCGGGTCTGGCCCGCGCCCGACTATTCGCGCGTCACCATCGAGTCCGACACGGCACTCAAGGTGAAGCAGTTCTTTGTCGCCAACCCGCCGCGTCTGGCGGTGGACATCGAGGGCATTGACCTCAATCCGGCCCTGAAGGAACTGGTCGGCAAAGTGACTGCAAGCGACCCCACCCTGGCTGGCATTCGGGTCGGACAAGTTGTGCCCGGCGTGATTCGGCTGGTGCTTGACTTGAAGCAATCCGCATCGCCGCAAGTGTTTGCCCTGGCACCGGTGGCGGCCTACCGGCATCGGCTGGTGTTCGACCTGTATCCAACCCAGGTCGCCGACCCGCTGGAAGCGCTGATTGCCGACCGGCTCAAGGACAATGCGGCCAAGCCTGCGGCCGCAGCAGCTTCAGGCCGTGCAGAAGCCCGGGCCGCCACGGACCCGCTGGGCGAACTGATCGCACAAAAGACCGAGCCGCCGGGAGCCAGGTTCGGCGCCAGCAGCGCAGCAAGCGCCCCGATCCAGCCCGAATTTGCTACGCAATCAATAGCTGCTCGCGCAGATTCAACGGGTGCCAGAAGCCAAAATGATATAAATAATTGGCAAACGCCAAAAGCCGTCGCCGCGAACGCCGGTCGCACCGATCGCCTCATCATCATCGCACTCGACCCCGGCCACGGCGGCGAAGACCCGGGTGCCATTGGACCGGGCGGCACGCGCGAAAAAGATGTGGTGCTGCGGTTGGCACACCGGCTGCGCGACCACATCAATGCGACCCAGGTGAATGGCAGCGCGATGCGCGCCTACCTCACGCGCGACGCCGATTTTTTTGTGCCGCTGCAGGTCCGGGTGCAAAAAGCGCAGCGCGTGCAAGCCGATTTGTTCATCAGCATTCACGCCGACGCATTTTTCACGCCGCACCCGCAAGGCGCCAGCATCTTTGCGCTGAGTCAGGGCGGCGCCTCCAGCACGGCGGCGCGCTGGATGGCGGCGCGGGAGAATCAGGCCGATCAGGTTGGCGGCCTGAACCTGAAAGCGCGCGACGCCCAGGTCAAGCGCGCGCTGTTTGACATGAGCACCACGGCCCAGATCAACGACAGCCTCAAACTCGGCGGCGCCATGCTGGGCGAGATTGGCCGCGTTGGCAAGCTGCACAAGGGACGCGTCGAGCAAGCCGGCTTTGCCGTGCTCAAGGCACCCGATATCCCCAGCGTGCTAGTGGAAGCGGCGTTCATCAGCAACCCGGAAGAGGAAGTCAAACTCAATAGCGAGGACTACCAGGCGCAACTCGCCAGCGCCCTGATGCGCGGCATTGAAGCCTACTTCTCCAGGAACCCGCCACTGGCGCGCAACCGGGCGCTTTAGCCAGGCTGGCGGCGCGACCTCCAGGCACCAAACAGGATCACCAGACCGGGAATCAGGATCATCGCCCAGATGATCTTGTCCAGGTGCTCCTTGACAAACGGGAGGTTGCCGAAAAAATAACCAACGGTGATGATGCCGACGACCCAGAGCGTGCCACCAGCCACATCAAAGAAGGTAAAGCGCGTGCGGGTCATTTGCGCCACACCCGCCACAAACGGCGCAAAGGTGCGCAGGAACGGCATGAAGCGCGCTGCCACCAGCGTGATGCCGCCATAGCGCTCGTAAAAATCATGCGCCCGGTCAAACGCCGCCTTGTTGAACAGGCGCGAGTTTTCCCACTTGAATACACGCGGCCCGAAATAATGCCCAAGAGTGTAGTTCGACTGGTTGCCAAGAATCGCCGCCGCCAGCAGTAGCGCCACCGACAGCGGATAGCTCATGAGCCCAACGCCGCACATCGCGCCGACCACAAACAGGAGCGAATCGCCCGGCAAAAAGGGCATCACAACGACACCGGTCTCGACAAAGATGATCAGGAACAGCAAGGCATAAACCCACAGGCCGTAGTTTTGAACGAATAGTTCGAGGTGCTTGTCCACATGCAGGATAAAGTCGAACAGAGAAGCAATGATTTCCATAAGGCTGGATTATCCCTGCACCCGATGCTTTGCCCTGAAGCTGCGCTGGCGCTGCAAAGCCTCCCTAAAATGCGACAGTGAACCTTGACCTATCGACACTGCCCCGCCGCCCGATCCGTGAACTGCCTGACGAGCTGATCAGCCAGATTGCCGCCGGTGAAGTGGTGGATCGCCCGGCCTCGGTGGTACGCGAGCTGGTGGACAACGCGCTCGATGCCGAGGCCACGCCAGGTCACCGTGCGGTTGCTGGCCGGGGGCGTGCGGCTGATCAGTGTGGAAGACGACGGCTGTGGCATACTGCCTGACGAGCTGGCGATGGCGCTCAAGCGCCACGCCACCAGCAAGATTGGCAGCCTGGCTGAGCTGGAGTCGGTGGCCACCATGGGCTTTCGCGGGGAAGCCCTGGCTGCTATTAACTCCATAGCTGATTGCGCATTACTATCAAGGGCTAGCGGCCAAGATCATGCTTATCTTCTGGCAGGCCGCACGGGCGAGATGAGCCCGGTGGCACGCGCCATCGGCACCACGGTCGAAGTCAAGGAACTGTTCTTTTCAACGCCTGCGCGGCGCAAGTTTCTCAAGACCGATGCGACGGAGTTGGCGCATTGCGTCGAGGCGGTGCGCCGCCACGCGCTGGCCCGAGCGGACGTCGGCTTTGCCGTCTGGCACGAGGGCAAGCTCGTCGAGCAATGGCGGCGCTGCGGTGAACGAAACAGCCTGCCCGCGCTGGAGCAGCGCCTGGCCGATGTGCTGGGCAGCGACTTTGTGCAGCGCTCGGTGTGGGTGGACTACCAAAGCGCTGCCACACCGGGTCGGCCCGACTACGCCCCGCTCATCAAGGTCTGGGGCCGCGCCGGCATTCCGGACGCCGCGCGCGCACGCGCTGACCAGCAGTTTTGCTACGTGAACGGCCGCTTTGTGCGCGACAAGGTGATCAGCCACGCCGCCCGCAGCGCCTACGAGGACGTGCTGCACGGCCAGCGCCAGCCGGTCTATGCGCTGTATGTCGAGCTCGATCCGACGCGGGTCGATGTCAATGTGCACCCGACCAAGATCGAGGTGCGCTTTCGCGACAGCCGCGAGGTGCATCAGGCGGTGCGCCATGCGGTGGAAGGTGGGCTGGCGGCACCGCGCGCTGGCCTGGCGACGGCCCCGCCGGGCGGTTTCGCCGCGTTCTCCGCGCCCGCCGAAAATGCGCATTTTCTTATACAAAATAAGCCTATAGCCCCCGTGCAATATGCGCAAGCAGCTATCAATTTAGAAACATTTGGCGGCCACCTGGTGAGCGATCTGGGCGCGCTGTGGGGCACAGCAACGGCACCAGACGCAGCCGCTTCGACCGGCTCGTTCCAAACCGACGGTGACAAGTCTGAAGGCACCCTCCCGGAATCGGGCGACGCCTGGCCACTGGGCCGGGCGCTGGCGCAGCTTAAAGGTATTTACATCCTGGCCGAGAACGCGCAAGGCTTGATCATCGTCGATATGCACGCGGCACACGAACGCATCGTTTATGAGCGGCTCAAGGCGCAGTGGGCGGCCAAATCGAACAGCGACACCGTCCTGGGCGCCAGCCCGCCGGTGCCGCGCGAGACGCCAGAAAGGTCCGGACTTGCTTTGGCGCGTCTGCCCAGTCAGCCGCTGTTGATTCCCGTCACTTTTGCCGCCAACCCGATCGAAATCGTCACGGCCGAAGCGCAGGCTGACACGCTGCACTTGCTCGGCCTGGAAATAACGCCGTTCTCGGCCAGGACGCTGGCCGTGCGCGCGGTGCCGAGTGCGTTGGCCCAGGGTGACGCCGTGGAGTTGGCGCGCAGCGTGCTGGCCGAGCTCAGCCAGCATGAGGCCAGCACGGTGATCGCCCGGGCACAAAACGAATTGCTCTCCACCATGGCCTGCCATGGCGCGGTGCGCGCCAACCGGCGCTTGACGCTGGAAGAAATGAACGCCCTGCTGCGCGAGATGGAAGCCACGGATCGATCCGATCAGTGCAACCACGGCCGCCCGACCTGGCGCCAGATCCGCCTCAAGGAGCTCGACGCCTGGTTTATGCGCGGGCGCTGAGGCACCGCACACCAGTTCGCCCCTCATAAAAAAACCCGGAGGCGTTGCCGCCTCCGGGTTGTCTTCTGGGCAGGTGGAAAGAAACAATCGTCTCGTTTACCTCCCGTCCTTAAGTTACTGGTGAACCACGACCGGATCAAACTCCTTACCTGCTCCGTGGCACACGGCGCATGACTCACCAGCCGTGTTCTGCACATTACGTGCTACCAGGATCTGACCGCCGTTCAAGGTCATATGGGCCTTGGCTGTGGCGGTATCATGGCAACTAACGCAGGCAGCAGCGAACGGAGTCGTCACTTTGTCCAGCGGGTTGGGTTGTTTGAGAGCCGCTTTCGCGTCAGCGGGGGTTCTGCTCACGCCATTCAGGAAGACACCGTTATCGGCCTCATAAGTAGAAACCAGGGTATTCGCTGGCACACCGCTGTAGGTGCCTGGTTTGTGGCAGGTTTCGCACTTATTCAAGATGCCCGGGAACGTAATTTCATTGCCATCGATCAGGGTGATCGCACTCGGAGTCCGATCGCGCGCAATCCGGATCGGATCGGTACGGTCTTTACCGGCATGGATGCCGTGAATCATGTCCTTGAAGTCGTTGGAGACCTGTGGGAATCCCAAAGCTCCGTTCACCGCAGTCTTGACAACTCCCCATGCCGTCAGGATTGCATCCTCTGCCGTAGTGAATTGCCAAGCGGAAAGCGTCGCGTCGGCAATGCCGCGACCGCTGGTCACGAGGCCCGGGTTATGGCAGACGACGCACACCACGATGCCTTCAGAGCCCAGCCCGATGTTGCGGTTGCCGCCGTGTCCTTCAAACACCTCGTGGCAGTTGCCGCACTTGTTCGGCTCGACGACAGAACGGCGTGCCGTGTCAGTACCCACCATCTTGACGACGGACAGGGTATGACGGGCAGCGGCCGGCGCCTTCTGCGTAAAGTAGCCCTGTAGCGCCACCGTGCGCAGCGTTGCGCCCGTCGGGAAGACGTTGCTGCCAACGATGGTCGCCGTGTAATAGCCGCTGGCGTCAGGCCCGCTCATCGTGCCTGCGCTGGCAGCTTTGGCAGTGTCGAGCAAATTGGCAATCGATATGCTCTTGGGCTGCGCATTGGCCGACCCGTTGCCCAGATTGTTGTAATCGATGGGGCTTGTCACACCGTCCTGGGCCTTCGCATAGGCCAGCAGGAAACCAGGTGAGCCGGTGAAGCCTGTGAGTGGATTGGCCATGGCAGCCGCCGGTGCCAGGAAGGTGACCGGCGTTCCATCGGCGGTAATCTTGAAGACGACGGTGACGTCGCTGGCAGTTGCGCTTGCCGACTTGATTTCATACTTGAAATTCTGCAGTCCGGCTTGAACCGTCGGATTGTGTGGTGTTGCGTTGACTCCGGCATGGTAAACCGGAATATCCGCTGAGGTATGGCACACCTTGCAGCTCGCATCCGTTGCCTGGGCACCACCAACGTGACCACCCACTACCTTGCCTTTGGCACCCAATGCGGTACCGAGACCAGTTTTGAAATCAATACCATCGTGGCAGGCACCGCAAACAAGACTGCTGGGAACGTTCTTCCAGTTGTCGCCCTGTGCCGTTTTAGCGGTTGAAGTCGCCGAGCCATCATGGCACTTGGTGCAATTCGTAACATCCTGCGGATAAGTGACTTCGTTGAACAGGACATTGGCGTAGTTGTAGTTGGCGTTGGTCAGTGCCTTACCCATGTGAATCTTGTGAATAAAAACCGGGAAGTTGCCGATTGCTTGACCGTCCACTACATACGTAGAGGGACTATAGCTCACCGAGCCGGTAGCGCTGACCGTTCTGGTCAAGGCAGGGAAGGCACCGTTAGTGGCAACCGCTGCTTCCCGACCAAACTTGCGCTGGTCGTTGTGGCAGGTCACGCAATAGCGGGTGTCGATGCGCCCACCGTGCGGCGTCGTGACGCCGATCTGGCCATGGCATTCATTGCACTTGGCGGTGGCAACGATTTCACGCTGCGCTTCAGCATCCGTGACGGGTTTGCCGGTGGCCGGAATGAAGGGCGGATTCAACCGGTCGATGCAACACACTAGAAACTGCGTAAGCAGAAGGAGTGTTGCAAATGAAGCAAAGACCAAGAATTTATTACTCGGAAAGTCAGAAAGCGCTGATGTGGGAGCGTTGGCGCGCCGGTGACAACCTTCACCAGATTGCAAGCCTGTTTGATCGACATCACACATCGGTACAGGGAATTCTGGTGCGAACTGGCGGCATTGAGCCCGCGCAGCGACATCGCTCAAGCCTGGCGCTGACGTTGGTCGAGCGGGAGGAGATATCGCGTTCGGTAGCGGCGGGGAAGTCACTGCGTTCAATAGCGACGCTACTTGGGCGAGCTCCCTCCACCGTTAGCCGCGAGATCAATCGTAATGGTGACCGGCAAACCTATCGGGCAAATCAAGCCGACCAAGCCGCTTGGGACCGAGCGACGCGCCCCAAGACCAGTAAACTCGTCGGAAACCGAGCATTGGCGTCCATCGTGGCCGGGAAACTCCAGAGGCAGTGGGCTCCAGAGCAAATCGCTGGATGGCTGAAGCGAACGTACCCGAGCGACGAAACTTTCCGAGTGTCACACGAAACCATTTACCGCAGCCTCTTCATTCAAGCCCGTGGGGCATTGAAGAAGGAATTGTTGCAGCATTTAAGGCGGGTTAGAGTCATGCGACGCTCACGCCATCACACGCTGAAGAACACAGATCACGGAAAGATCAAGGATGCGGTATCGATCAGCGAGCGCCCCGCCGGCGTTGAAGATCGGGCCGTACCAGGGCACTGGGAAGGAGACCTGCTATTCGGCAACAGCACCAGCCAGATTGCGACCCTGGTCGAACGTCATACGCGCTATGTGATGTTGGTGAAAGTCGCCGGCAAAGATACCGAGACGGTGACCAATGCGCTGATTAAAAACGCCCGAAAGTTACCGCAGGAACTGTATAAAACGCTGACGTGGGATCGGGGGAAAGAGATGGCCGCCCACAAACGCTTCACCTTGGCAACGGACATCAAAGTTTACTTCTGCGATCCCCATAGCCCTTGGCAGCGTGGGTCTAATGAAAACACGAATGGGCTGTTGCGGCAGTATTTCCCCAAGGGAGCCGATATCTCGAACTACTCCCAAGCACAACTAAATGCCGTGGCCAGGAGATTAAATGGGCGTCCAAGGAAAACACTAAACTACGAAACGCCCGCTGAACGATTCAGCCAATCTGTTGCATCGACCGGTTGAATCCGCCAGTCATAAATGACATTGATCGGGTTCTTCATGTTAACACCCGTGGCCCTGTCGCCACTGCCGTCTGCCGTGTTATTGCCGGTATTGCGTGCGCTACCGTAAAACTGCATCACCAGACGATGGGTCAGGTTCGGGTCGTAGGTCAAATCACCCAGATCGGCGGCCTTGTTGGCACCGGTGAGCGTGAGCCCATCAACGATTGCCTTGGTTTTGGTGATGTCACGGTAGAAAGTGTATTGGTAACTGCCATCCCCGTTGTCCACCAGCGTACCAGTGTTGTCGGAAGAGGGTCGCGTTGCCGTGACGGCCGCAGTGGGTGTTTCTACGGTGGTCACCGCATAGTTGATCCACTTGCTCGGGCTGCCGTTGCTGGCAGGAATAAGTTTAGCCAGCACAAAAGCAAAATTAGGGTAGCTGGCGAATTTGGCGGTTGAACTCTTGGATGTGCTACCAGCCAGACCCACAACAGGATTTCCGGCAGCGTCAGTCACCTTGAATTTGACGACCGGCGCACCGGCGATGGTCACGCTGGTGACGGTCGCAGAGAACTTGGCATCGGCCCATTGGGTGGGTGTCAGGGTTGCGACACTAACAGAGGCAACAGCACCGGGACCTGCAGGGCCAGTGGGACCCGCGGGGCCAGCCGGGCCAGCGGGGCCTGCCGCGCCATCACTACCACCGCCACAGCCCGCAAGGGCGGCCACCAGCACGCCAGCCAGAGCGAACCTGCTCCAGTGCGGCGTGGGTCGATTTAGAGCCGACAGATGAAAATATTTCACTTTAGCCTCCTAAGGCGTTAACGTTGACGAAACCAACAACTTCTTTGAGCTCCCAAAACTTTCTTTACACTGGCTTTACAGTTTGTACACTCTAACATTAAAAAGCCGGTAATAGATTGTCCATGATCAAGCAATTGGTATTTACCCTAGTTATTCTTGGGTCTGTCTTGCAAAGATGGACCCACACGCTAAACCGCAAGCACCAGGCCTGACGCTATTTCTTCTTGCTGTAAAGCGCGGCGTTTTCCGCGGCGTTCTTGCTTGGCTGCCTGGCAACAATCAGGTCTTTGAGCTGCTGGTATGCGGCCATGTCCATAATTTTTTGAGTCACCAGCCAGGCCTGGCTGCCATAGGGGCGGCCCGCAATGATCTTGGCCGCCTGCGCGTCGCTGATGCCGGGAAGGGTTTTCAGCACAGCAGCGCTGGCACTGTTGATGTCCACCAGCTTCACTTTGGCAGCGGCCTTGGGTTTGCTGAGCGCTTTTGAACCGGCTGTGCCTTGGCTGGCAGTGGTCGGCGCGGCGGCCAACAGCAGGGCGACGAGGGTGACGGCGGCGGCAATCGGTGGATAGTGCATGGTTTACCTTTTGAATGAAGATTCAGTCGTCAATTTGACGGCACGATTCTGCCAAAAAAATAACCCGGTGACGTCTCCGCCACCGGGTTATGAAGAGGCGCTGACAAGCCAGGCAGCGCTGCCTGTCTGGCCCGCTACTTAATTGACAGCATGAACGACTTTGACGTCAGCCAGTTTGCCCGTGCCGTGGCAGGTGACGCAGGTTTGTACGCCGCCCGCAATATTGCTGTCCATGTGGGCAACAGCAATCGACGAGTCATGGCAAGTTGCGCAAGAGCTCTTGTTCGGCATGGTTCTCCAGTTAGCAGCATCCCTGGCCGCCGCGTTGGTTTCCACGTGACAAGCCTGGCAGTTCTTGATGTTGCCCGGGAAGCCGCCGAAGGCCTCGCCATTGATGGTGTAGGCCGCGCCCTGATTGTGGATGCGGTGCACAAGGTTTTGCAGGTCAACCGTGTGGCTTTGATCGCCATAGAACGGGTCGGCTGTGCTCGGATTGTGGCAGGTCACGCAGTACTCGACGGCATAGCCCTTATGGATCTTGCGGCCTGCGTGGCAGGTGGCGCAATTTTCCATCGTCACAATGTTGCGTGTGGTCGTGACAGCCTTGCCATCCGGACGGAAGTCCAGCGTGGCATTGGTCAGGTTGTTAACACCTGCCGCAGTGGACACTTCCATGCCAACACGGTGTGTCAAGCTCGCATCAAACGCCACAACGTTCGGATAAGTGGCCACTTTGGAGAAGTCGTAGGCAGAAGCAGCGTTAACAAATGCACTCACGTTTTGAGCCGTGGTGACATTCTTAATGTTGCCAGCACCGTTAACCAGGGCGAACTTGTAGGACCAGTCGCCAGCAGTGGCGCCGGCCGTCAAAGTACCACCAACCAGAGCGGGTCTGCCGGCCGCAGTAGCCGTTGGTGCCCTCGCCGTCTGACCTAGCGCCAGTTCGCTATAGCCCTGAATTACCGGCACCATGGCCGCGTCTTTGGTACGCGCTCTGGCCAGATAGCTGACCCATTGCGAAGCCCGACCGTCCACCGCTGGCACCAACTTGGCCAGCGTGAAAGCCAGACCCGAGAAATCTGACGCAGCGGTGACCGGCACGCCATTATTTACCAGACTGAAGTTCACCGTCACACTGCCGTCTGCTGGGGTCGAGACGCTCTTGATGGTTCCAACGAGGGTACGTTTGGAAGCATCGACCGATGCCGACCTCGAAGCGCTACCGGCGTGGTACACGGCAATGTCTGCGGGCTTGTGGCAGGCAGCGCACAGCGAGTTGTCCGCTGCCGCACCGCCGACGTGACCACCCACGGCCTTGCCCTTGGCACCCAGTGCGTTACCCAGACCAGTGGCGAAGTTGATACCGTCATGGCAAGAACCGCAAGCCAGCATGCTCGGAGCAGTGGTCCAGTTGGCACCATTCTTTGTAGCCTTGGCACCGGTGGCGGCGCCATCGTGGCAGGTGGTGCAGTTGCGGATATCTTGCGGATATTCGTTGTTGTTAAACAGCATGGCACCGCCATTGGCGTTGTAGTTGTAACCTGTCTTGGTCAAGCCTTTGTATTGCGCATTGGCACCATTACCACCCTTGCCCATGTGCAACTTGTGGATGAAATTGGGGAAATTGCCGACAGCACGGCCGTCCAAGATGGCTTGTTCAGCACGCTTTTGCTGCGTGCTGCCGGTAACGCCACCGGTCAGATTACCGTTTGCATCCATCGGAATCGGGACGCCCAGGTTAAAGCTGTACTTGACCTGGTCGGTGTGACAAGTCACGCAATAATTGGCGTCCTTGCGGCTACCGTGGGCCAAAACTTGCCCTTGGTGACACGAAGCGCAAGTATTGATGTTGACAATCTCACGGGTGGCGGTCACTGCAACGCCGTCGGGTCTGAAGTCAAACCAGGCATTGGCAGTGTTCACCATGTTGATACCCGTAGTCCTGTCACCACTACCGTCTGTCGTGTTGGTGCCGGTGCCGGGCGCAGCGCCACCCAACTGAATGCCAAGACGGTGGGTCAGCGTTGCGTCAAAATTTACGTCGCCAAAGTCAGCCTTCTTCGACAACCCATCGACTGAGTCGGTCAGGCTGGCTACGATGGCTGCGGCTTGCTTGGGGTCGCGATAAAAGGTGTACTTGTAACTACCATCGCCGTTATCGACCAGGGTGCCCTGGGTATCCGTGGTGGGGTATGTACCGCACCAGGTGGCCGCAGCAGTGGCGCTCTTGTTGCACGAGTCGGCGGCACCAATGGTGCCCGCAGCTTGTGCCACGGTGACGGGTTTCATCACGTTATAACTAACCCATTTGCTGGGCTCGCCGTTGGCGGCAGGAACCAGCTTGGCCAGCGTGAAGCCGAGGTTGGTTAAACCAGCAATCGTTGCGGTAGAACCCTGGGATTTGTTGCCCAAACCGACCAAGGCATTGCCAGCAGCATCTTTAACCGTAAACGTCACCACCGGTGCGCCATTGACGGTCACACCAGTCACCGTGACCTGGGGTGCAAGCGCCTTCCAGGCAGCCGCCGCCGCAGCCGTGGCTGGTGTGGCGTTGCTGCCAACATTGAGCACCGGGGCCGGAGCAGCAGGACCCGCGGGGCCAGCAGGGCCAGTTGGTCCGGTGGGACCGGCGGGACCGGTAGCTCCTGGGGCACCATCACTGCCACCGCCGCACCCGGCGAGGGCGGCGGCCAACAGGCCCGCCAAAGCCAACTTGGTCCAGGACCTGGGCGGTTGACACAATAAATTCGCACTTTTCACGGCTGTCTCCTTACGCGTTAGCGTCAAAAATTTAACTGACCCGGCACAATTGCACTTTACTATCGCTTTACAAGACCAGTCTAGCACCGGTTGGTATCGACGTGTTTCAAGCTTGAAACCTAGGGCAACAAGTAAACGTAGGTAACGCCGACAAAACTGAGGTTTTGCGTCGGCTTTTGCAGCACGGTGCTGCCATCGGAATAAGCGAAAGGCACGCCGTTATAGCTCCAGGCCCAGTCGTTCAGGGCAGAGCGTTGATGCACCAGATCAAGACGCACGGAAGCGCCTTTCTTTTCCAGCGCATATTTACCAAAGAGCTTCAGTGCAGTTTGGCTAAAAACCACATCGGGCAGGCCGCCGCTGGCATTGAGCAAGGCGACGCTGTCGGCCCCGGCAAAGCTGTCGAGCCCCTGGGCATAGACGTTGCGGTCATTCACATAAGACAGATTGACACCCACATCAAGTTTGGCGCTGGCTTTGCCGCTGGCACCAATGGCAGCACCCAGGTTGGTGTTCTCAAAGGCCATCAGGTAGCCCGCCGGGCGCGCCTGGTTAAAGCTCTGCACGCCCCGGAACAGGTTGGCGTTAATGCCCCAGGCGTCAGACAGGGCATAGGTGGCATCCAGGCTAAACTGATTCAGGCGGGCGTTTTGCAGGCCGTAGTTGCTCGGGCTGGTGAAGTTGTCGCGACCGCGTTCGAGTCCGAACTGCAGATTGAGCTTGTCGCTGGCCTGCCAGTCAGCAAACAGCCGCGCCTTGTCGCGTTTACGGTCCACCAGCGTGGGCATGAAGATCGCCGTGGGCAGGAAGCCGCTGACCAGGTCAGCCGGATTGATGACTTCGGTGACACCTGCGCCACTGTTGTCCCTGAGCCAATTGGAGCCGCTGCGCCGGCTGCTCGACAGACTGATCGAGCCGCTCAGGTCATTGCCCATGCGACGGCGCAACTCGGCATGCAGCGTGGTTTCGTCAGTACTCTGACGCAGGGCGCTGATGCCGGCGGCCGAGTTGCTTGCCGTAAAGGCACCCCGATCAATGGATTCCCGGTCGGCACCCAGGGTACCGCGATAGTCACTGGTGAACTGCCAACTGGCCTGCAGCTTGCCGTTGGTCTTGCGGCTGGAGAGCTGCCGATTCGTGGTGTACAGGGGCGTGTTGTTGCTCAGGCCCTCGGCGTCGTAATAGGCAAGCGGGGTGGTGTCGTTCTTGTTCTCGTAGCGCCAATCGGCGATCAGCGAGAGCTGCGGGACCGGGCGCGCCGTGAAGCCGATCTTGGCCAGTTTGGTGTTGACCTGTGCGCCCAGATTGGTGACCGCAGGCGGGGCATTGCCAAGGCCCGCATTGGCAAAGTTATCGGTCTGCGAGGCGCTGGTGTAGCCGAGCTTGAAGGTGGCACGGCTTGTGCGCGTGAAGTCATAGCCACCACTGAGGTCAAACTGCTGCGCCTGGTTGTCGGGTGCCAGCGCCAGCGGCTGACTCAGCAAGGACTGCAACCCTGCATTGAGCGGCTGCAGACTGCCCACCGGGTTGTACAGGCTGGCTGGCACCATGGGGCTCAGCGTGGCGTTGCTATTGCGGTAGAACGAACCGTAATAGCCGACACTCAGGCGCAGCTTGTCCAGCGCATAGCTCAGACGTGCCTCAAGCTGGCTGTGATTTGCGCTGACCGGCTCGGGCAGCATCAGCAGGGCCCAACTGCTGTTGGCACCCGGCGTACCCAGGCAAGTGGGTGCCACTGTCGAGGGGCAATTCATGCCGACGCCAGACAGGCGTGAGCCGTCCTTGTTCTCGGCTTTCAGGTCGATGGCAAATTGCAGCGCCGGGCTGATGATTTTGGTCAGGCCCAGGCCGAGCTTGGTGCGTTTGGTTTTGAGTTCGGTCTCGCTGCCGCTGCCCGCCGCCAAGGCCAGCACTTGCGGCGTGGTGGAGCCAACACCGAGCAAGCCGGTATTCAGCGTCACCGGGTCGGAGTGCACCAACTGGCTGAAGTCGGCGCTGAGCTTCCAACTGCCCGGGTTCTTCCAGACCAGGCCAAGCTCCCGGTTGTTACCAAGCAGGTTGGAGCCATGAAGATCAACCCAGGTCGAGGTGTCTGGCTTGCGCAGGCTGTAGTCAATCCCAAGCAGGCCGACCAGGTTGCGGTCGTTGTGCAGGTCGGTGTATTGACCGAACAGCGCGCGGTCTTGCGCGTCACCGCTGACCACGCCTGCGCCGATACTGACGATGGTTTCAACCGGTTTGGGTTTGGGTTCGGCCTGGGCCGGTGAAAAAGTCGCGCATACGGCAAGCGCCACCAGGGTGCGGCGAAAGCAGAAAGAGGTAGAAAAATTAGTCATGATTGGTCTCCGGACTTCAGCGCATCATGAGCTGTGGCATCGAGTTAAGCGTCGATGGATTATTGGAACCATGAATCTGCGTGTGGCAGTTCAGGCAACTGCGGCCCTGCCACATATTGACTACATTCTTGCCGCTGCTTGTGGCACCGATATTCACGCCGCCCTGTCCCCCCAGTGCCGCCACGCCGCCCGCCACGTGCGGGGTGTGGCATTGCTGGCAAAGTAGCGGCGGACGGGTCTTCAGCATGGAAGCGTTGGTGGTCCCGTGAACGTTGTGGCAGATCGAGCAGTCTTCGGCCACCGGGTCATGCTGGTGCACAAACGGGCCGCGCTTTTCGGCGTGACAGGTGTAGCAGGTGTCGTTGATGCTGTCGCGCTGGAGCAGTTTGGGTCCTGCCGAGCCATGCACGTTGTGACAGTCGGAGCAGACCATCTTGCCTTCGGGCACCGGGTGGTGCGACGGCCGGTTCATCTGTGCGCGCTGCTCCTTGTGGCAGGTGTAGCAAACCTCGGCCTGGCCGGCGCGGCTGCGAACTTTGTCCTGATTGTCGTGAATCTTGTGGCAGGAACTACACGCAATATCGGCTGCGTCGTGCTGGCTGCCCGCCCACAGCGCGCGCTTGGCGTCCTTGGCGTGGCAACTCAGGCAGGCGGCGCTGCGCTCGCTGGCAGGCAGCGGTGACTTTTTGCCAAACATGCGGTCCGGGTGCGGTTGCACCGGCACATCGGCTGGCTTTTTGGCATGCGTTGCGCTCGGGCCGTGGCAACTGATGCAATCTGGTGCGCGCTTGTCGGCAGAAAAGCCGTGCGCGGTCTTGCTGATATCGGGCCGATCATCCTCATCGTGGCAAGTCTGACACAAGGCCGCACCGACCTCACCGGCGGCCCAGGCGGGGCCGATCAAGCCAAAAATACACAGGCCCAAGACGGCCATCAAACGATTGATACACATCCCGGTGCCCTTTAAAACAAAAGCTGAACCCAAGTTCTTCATGGTCTTTCCCGCGACTATTTCTGACCGTGGACAATGTCCACGTTCTTGGCGCCACCATTGGTGTGGCAATCGTCACAGGTTTCACGCGGCAGCAAGGCGACATCGCGTTGGGATTTGTCACCAAAAGTGGCACCACCAAACTGAATGACGTGGTTGATCACGCTCTGGCCCGAGGCGGTTCTGCCATCGTGACAGGAGGTGCAGGTCGCCGCCTTGGGTGAAATCACCAGCCAGGCGTTGGGGTCCGTGGTGGCGACACCCGAGACCGGATCAATTGGCTTTTTGACCACTGAACCCAGCGGACCCATGTCGGTTTTGTAGGAGTTGTTGACGTGACAGGCGTTGCAGTTGAGGGTCGCGTCCGGGTAGGCGACCTCGGCTGCGTAATTGTCGACCACAATGAGGTTACCAGCACTGTCGAGCTGTTGCCACAAAGCCAGGCCGCCGGTGGCCGAGGTGCCGTCCATGTTGAACAGGTCAACTACTGTATTGCCTTGCGTGAAGGGCGACGCACGCCTTGCATTGCCGTGGATGCCGTGGATCATGCGCTTGAACTGGTAGGACTCGTTTAAAGCCATGCCGTTGGTCATGATGGTGGACGACATGCGGTTCGCATCGTGACAAAGCACGCAGGCTTCGACCGTGGTGCGACCGCCATTATGAAAAGCGTTGGCCACGGTGTTGGAGCCAGTCGCAGCGCCGAGCGTCCCGTGGCAGGCGTTGCATTTCTCGGTGGCGACGATGACCCGGCGTGGCTGCAAAGCACCGCTCAGGGCCAACTCGTGCGACGTGTGCTGGACCAGTGTGTTGACGAGCACCCCAGGCACCACCTCAGGCCGCGGGTCAGTCGATGCGGTCGCGCTCAACTTGGGCTCCTTGACCTGCCCCGTGCTGACGACACGAGCGGTGCCCTTGGCAACAGCCGTTGCCGTGTCATCCGGGACGGGAATGCTCACGGTGTAGTGGTTGCTGCCGTCGTTCGTGCCTTTGTAAGCGTAGGCGTAGGCGCTACCGCCGCCGTTGTTGTAGGCCGAGAACTCAGTCACCGCATCGAGTTGACCGACCATGTTCTGGTAAGCCAGGTAAAAGCGCAAATTGCCAAACTTGGTGGTGTTGGCGCAGGTGGGCACGCTGACACTGCTGCAATCGGCCGTCACCAGCTTGTAAGCGGCATCGCCATGGGTCGGGTCCGACACGAAGTACTTGACCGTGACGCTGCGCGCCTTGTGGTCCGCTGTGTCGTTGAAGGCGACGCTCTCGATGTTGATCTTGTACTTGGCAGCGTTGGCTTCAACCTGGTTGAAGTGCACGCGATCAGTCGCGATGGTGGAACCCGCCTTGTGGCAGTCCGCACAGTCGGCGTTTTGTAAGGTCGTGGCTTGCGCTGCGGCACCATAGCGCACCACAGCAACAACCTTGTGCAGTGCCTCCCAACTCGAACCCGGCAGGTTTGCGTGGCAAGTCAGACAGGCTTCCTTGCTCGGCTTGGCCTTCCAGTTGTCGCCCTGCGGTGTCTTGGGGTTGCTACCTGAGTGGCAAACCGTGCAATTGCGCAAGTCCTGCGGGAAGCCGACGTCGGCATAGCTGTACTTGCGGTTCTGATAGCCCCAGATGGTGTAGTCCTCACCGCCCTGGCCGGCATCGAGCTTGCTCTTGAGCAATTTGCCAGCGTGGATTTTGTGCACCATGGACGAAAAGTTCAGGACGTTGCCACTGTTGGCGTCGGTGGTGCCTGGGTTGTGGCACATCACGCAATATTGGGTATCAACACGGCCCCCACCGTGCAAAGCCAGCCTTTGGTGGCAGCCGTTGCAGGAGGCCACGTCCGTCATCTTGCGTGTTTTGGCAGGGTCGGTGACAGCCACCGACTTGCCACTGCCATCAAGCGTGAAGTCGAAGTATGGGTTGACCAGAACCGTGCCACCGGCAGCGTTCTTGTAGCTCAACTGGATGGCAACGCGATGCGTCAAGCTTGGCTCAAAAACAACCCCATTGGTTTGCACAATGTTTTTGATATCGGTCTTGAAGCTGTAGGTGTAATAACCATCGGCGTGGTAGACCAGTTGCGCCGCCAGCAACCCAGCATCGGTTTGCTTTCCGTCCGTTGTCGCCTGCATGGCGCTGACCAGCACTGGCGCAGCCGGGTTGCCCGGCCCGACGCCGGGCGCCGCAGTTTCCTTGCGGTAGATGTAACTGACCCACCGATCGGGATCGCTGTTGGTGCCAGGCACCAGTTTGGCAATGGCCAGACTCAGGTCGGTAATCTTCAGGTCAGCTTTGATCTTGCCGTCAGAGAACACCACGAAGTTCACTTTGGGCGGCCCGCTCACGGTGACCGGCGTGATGCCTGCGTCCAGGACAACTGCGAAAGCGCCCGCCGGGTTGATGGCCGTGTCGTTAGCCGCCAACAGACTTGCTGCGCCAATGCTGCCATTGGCGGCAACCACCGGCACTGACGGCGCCGGCGCTGGTGCACCATTGTCGCCACCGCCGCCACAACCTGCCACCAGGCCCGCCAGGACCAAACCGGCAGCACCCCATCCAGCCAGCAAACGTTTCATTGATTTCTCCAACGCTATTTACTTTGGTTTTACGTTCCAACCACAAAGTTTCACTCGCGCTTCACTTAAAGTTTACTTAACTACCAACTTGGCCGAAGCATACTCCATTGCCTTAGTCAAACAGTGCGCTGGCCGTGATTTGATCCGAAGCCTCCTGTAAAGACGACAGGTGACTGGTCAACAAACGCCCGAATCAGAGCTGCGTCTGGCGATAGCTGGCGATGCCATCCATAATTTCTGCCTTGGCCGACTCCGGCCCTTCCCAGCCCAGAATCTTGACCCATTTATTGGCTTCCAGGTCTTTGTAGTGCTCAAAGAAGTGGGCAATCGTTTTGAGCCGCACCGGGCTCAGGTCTTCGGGCTTTTGCCAGCGCGTGTAGAGCGACAAAATCTTCTCGATCGGTACCGCCAGCACCTTGCCGTCCACACCGGCCTCGTCTTCCATTTTCAGGATGCCAATGGCGCGACAAGTCACCACTACGCCCGGGATCAGCGGCACCGGCGTGATTACCAGCACATCCACCGGGTCGCCGTCGCCGCTGATGGTTTGCGGCACATAACCATAGTTGGTGGGGTAATGCATGGCGGTGCTCATGAAGCGATCAACAAAGATGGCGTGCGATTCATGGTCCACCTCGTACTTGACGGGGTCCGCGTTCATCGGGATCTCGATGATGACGTTGAAAGCGTCCGGGCAGTTTTTGCCGGGGGTGACGTTGTCGAGGGACATGGCTTTTTCCTCAGTTTGAGTTAGATCAGAAAAACATAGGGATTACCCGCAATTTTACCGACCGGCCGCCGGTCAGGTCCAAAAATAACCGGTTTTCAAGGTACAGTCCGCGCGTTGGCCAATCGCCTGCATTGATGATCCATTGATGTTTTTGCGAGGAAGCAACGCAGCGGTGGTGCCCCTTGCGTGGCACCATTCCTCAGCGAAACAACAGGAGACTTTTATGACAGGCAACCCAGCGCTCATTCTGGCGCTTATTTGTGGCTTGATCGCCGTGGCTTACGGCTTTTGGGCCCGTAGCTGGATTCTTTCCCAGGACGCCGGCAACGCGCGCATGCAGGAAATTTCAGCCGCCATTCAAACCGGTGCTGCCGCCTATCTGGCGCGGCAATACAAAACCATCGCCATGGTCGGCGTGGTGCTGGCGATTCTGATCGCCGTTTTTCTCGGCCAGTTGAGCGCCGTCGGCTTCGTGCTTGGTGCCGTACTTTCCGGCGCTTGTGGCTTCATCGGCATGAACGTCTCGGTGCGCGCCAACGTGCGCACGGCCCAAGCGGCTACCAAAGGCATTGGCCCGGCACTCGATGTCGCCTTTCGCGGCGGTGCTACCACCGGTATGCTGGTGGTGGGCCTGGGGCTGCTCGGTGTCACAGGATTCTTCTGGTTCCTGGTCAGCAATGGCAACCTCACGCCAGATAAGAAAATCAGCGACTTGCTTGACCCGCTTATTGGCTTTGCCTTTGGCTCCTCGCTGATCTCAATTTTTGCCCGATTGGGCGGTGGTATTTTCACGAAAGGCGCTGACGTCGGCGCCGATTTGGTCGGCAAGGTTGAAGCCGGCATCCCTGAAGATGACCCGCGCAACCCGGCCGTGATTGCTGATAACGTCGGCGACAACGTCGGTGACTGCGCCGGCATGGCGGCTGACTTGTTTGAAACTTACGCCGTCACATTGATTGCCACCATGGTGCTGGGCGCCCTGCTGATGACCAGTGTGGGCATGAGTGCGGTGGTTTATCCGCTGGCGCTGGGTGCGGTGTCGATCGTCGCCTCCATCATTGGCTGCTTCTTCGTCAAGGCCTCGCCGGGCATGAAGAACGTCATGCCGGCTCTGTACAAGGGTTTGGCGGTAGCCGGTGTACTGTCACTGATCGCCTTCTTCTTCGTCACGCAATGGCTGATTCCCGACAACGCGCTGCCCAACCACGCCACAGGCAGTCAAATGGCACTCTTTGGAGCGTGCGCCGTTGGCCTGATCCTGACCGCCGCCCTGGTGGTAATTACGGAGTACTACACCGGCACGCAATACGCACCGGTGAAACACATCGCGCAAGCGTCCACCACCGGCCACGGCACCAACATCATTGCCGGTCTGGGCGTGTCGATGCGCTCCACTGCCTGGCCGGTGATGTTTGTCTGTGTGGCGATCTACACCGCTTTCTCATTGGGTGGGCTATACGGCATCGCCATCGCGGCGACTTCCATGCTCAGTATGGCCGGCATCGTCGTCGCCCTTGACGCCTATGGCCCGATTACCGACAACGCTGGCGGTATTGCCGAAATGGCTGAAATGCCCAAGAGCGTGCGCGACATCACCGACCCGCTCGATGCGGTCGGCAACACCACCAAGGCGGTCACCAAAGGCTACGCCATCGGTTCAGCCGGTCTTGCCGCGCTGGTGCTGTTTGCCGACTACACGCACAAGCTCGACGGCTACGGCAAGGTGATCAGTTTTGACCTGAGCAACCCGATGGTCATCATCGGTCTGTTTATCGGCGGCATGATTCCCTACCTGTTTGGCGCCATGGCGATGGAAGCGGTAGGCCGCGCCGCCGGCGCCGTGGTGGTCGAAGTGCGCCGTCAGTTCAAGGAAATCAAGGGCATCATGGAAGGCACCGGCAAGCCGGAGTACGACACCGCAGTCGATATGCTGACGACCGCCGCCATCAAGGAAATGATGATCCCCAGTCTGTTGCCCGTGGTGGTGCCGATTCTGGTAGGCCTGATCCTTGGCCCGGCTGCACTCGGAGGCCTGCTGATGGGCACCATCGTGACCGGCTTGTTTGTCGCGATCTCGATGTGTACCGGCGGTGGCGCCTGGGACAACGCGAAAAAATACATCGAGGACGGTAATTTTGGCGGCAAGGGCTCTGACACCCACAAGGCCGCCGTCACGGGCGATACGGTTGGTGACCCCTACAAGGACACCGCCGGCCCAGCCATCAACCCGTTGATCAAGATCATCAACATCGTGGCGCTGCTGATCGTGCCAGTGATGATGAAGTTTCATGGCGCCTGATTGATCAAAGCGAGCCAAAAAGCCCGCCTTGGCGGGCTTTTCTACTTCTGCGCTTGCGGGCCGCAACAGGTCATCGGCCCATCAGTGCTGACCACTCGCGAGTAGTCTCAAGATCGGCAGGCTTTTAAAAAATCGGCTAAGCTTCTGCAAAAGAATCAACCCGAAATTTTGGGGGAACTCATGTTTGACTTTTTCAAAAGCAAGCGCCCAGTGGACCAGACCGCCAGTGTGCCGGTCTCGGTTTCACCCGTTAGCGTCAGCCACCGTAGCGATGTACGGCGCGAATTGATTCGCGTGGTCCTCAAAGACACGCTGCGACAGCATGGCATCCCGCTCGACTGGCTGAGCTGCGAGGTGATCGCCATCCGCCGTGGCATGGACCAAGAGGAACTGCACATCCAGTTGGTCCTGATGAAGTGGCACGAACAACTGCTGCGCTATGGAGTTGCCCTGCAGCAGCAACTGCTGCGCGGGCTGGATCGCTTTGATCCGGAGATTGACCATTCCAAGTACGTTGTTTCCTGGCGTTTTGCGTCGGACTGCGGCAACCCGTTTGCGCAGATGCCGGAGCCAAAATTCTGGCTTGAGGCGACCCCAGCCAAGGCCCCAGTGCTGCCCGGCTCCGTGCTGGATCGACGCCTCTCGCCGCGGCCGGCAAAAGTCCCGCCGTTCAAACCGACACCCAGGCCGCAGAAAAGTGATTCTTCCAGCTACCAGGCCACTCAGATTGCACCACTGATCTAGGACAGCGCGCCGACGCCCGCTTTGGAAGTCCAATGGCGTGTAATCAACCCGGCGGTCAAAGTGGCGGACCATTACTGGCGCGACAGCGGTGCTGCAAACGTGTCAAAATCGACCGCTCTGATGCGCCACCGACACCTTTGCCAAAATGACTGACCGTCAACAATCGCGCGTTGTGCCGCTCATCGACCAACGCTCGACTCCCTGGCCGATGCCCCCTGCCGCGTTCCTGGCTGGCACACGCCTGGTGGCCAATGGTTTGTTGCGCGATGGTTGGCAGCGACCCTTGCGAGATTTGCGCATCAGCGTCACGGACCGCTGCAACTTTCGCTGCAGCTACTGCATGCCAAAAGAAATTTTTGACAAGGATTACGCTTATCTGCCGCACACCGCCCTGCTCTCATTTGAGGAAATCACTCGCGTTGCCAAAGTGTTCGTGGCCCACGGTGTGCAAAAGATTCGTCTCACCGGTGGTGAGCCCCTGTTGCGCAAGGACGTTGAGCGCCTGATTGAGCAATTGGCCGCGCTGCGCACGCTTGAGGGCGAGCCGCTGGATTTGACGCTCACCACCAACGGCTCACTGCTGGCGCGCAAGGCCCGTGCGCTCAAGGCGGCGGGTCTGCAACGCGTGACGGTCAGCCTGGATGGTCTGGATGATGCCGTCTTTCGCAGCATGAACGATGTCGATTTTCCGGTCGCAGACGTGCTGGCGGGCATTGATGCCGCGCAGGCCGCCGGGCTCGGTCCGATCAAGGTCAACATGGTGGTCAAGCGCGGCACCAACGAGCAGGAAATTCTGCCGATGGCGCGCCACTTCAGGGGCTCCGGCATGGTGCTGCGGTTCATTGAGTACATGGATGTCGGTGCCAGCAACGGCTGGCGCATGGACGACGTGCTGCCCTCGGGAGAAGTCATCAAGCTGATCCAGACTGAACTGCCCTTGTTGCCGCTGGAGCCCGCCAGGCCGGGCGAGACGGCGGCACGCTGGGGCTATGCCAACGCCAGCGGCCAACATGATCAGGTGGCCGGCGAAATCGGCGTTATCAGCAGCGTGACGCAGGCTTTTTGCGCTACCTGCAACCGGGCCCGGCTCTCCACCGAGGGGCAGTTGTATTTGTGTTTGTTTGCCCAGCGCGGCTACGACCTGCGCACGCTGGTGCGGGCCACTGCCTCGGACGCTGATCTCAGCTCGGCCATCGGTCATATCTGGCAGGGCCGCACGGATCGCTATTCGGCCCTGCGTAGCGCCTTGCCCCCCGATTTAGGCGCCACCGGTAAGCGCGTCGAAATGAGCTACATCGGGGGCTGATGTGATTGAACCTCAAGACATCACGGGCCTGATTCTGGCCGGTGGTCGCGGCTCGCGCATGGGTGGCGTGGACAAGGGTCTGCAAACCTTCAATGGCCTGCCGCTGGCGCTACAGATTCTGACCCGGCTGCAACTGGGCGGCGGTGTCGGGCAGATCATGATCAACGCCAACCGCAACCTGGCAGCATATGAATCGTTTGGCGTGCCGGTCTGGCCGGACAGTCTGGCCGACTACGCCGGTCCATTGGCGGGTTTTTTGACCGGACTCGAACACTGCGAGACGCCGTTTTTGCTGACCGTGCCGTGCGATACGCCGCTGCTGCCGCTCGATCTGGTGCCGCGGCTGGCACAAGCGCTGGAGCACGCCAGTGCGGAGATCGCCATGGTCAGTGCTCCCGAAGTTGGGCGCGACGGCGCGACGCGGCTGTGGGCGCAGCCCGTTTTTTGCCTGCTGCGCAGCGAGTTGCTGGAGAGTCTGGTGCGGTTCACACAAAGTGGCGGGCGCAAAACCGACGCCTGGACGGCACTGCACCAAACGGTGCTGGTGCCGTTTGCTTTGCCGGGAGACGACGCGCGCGCATTCTGCAACGCCAATACGCTGGCCGAATTGCAACAACTCGAGGTCACTGGTGCATGAAAACGCTGGCGCAAATCGCCGCCGAACTGGCCGGCTACGACCCACAGGCGCTCAGCGCCGACAGCGTCAACGCATTTCTGTCCAAGTTGGTGGAACCCGTCACCGAGGTGCAGGAAGTCGGCGTTTTAGAGGCGCTGGGTCGGGTGCTGGCGCGGGACCTCATCTCGCCCATCAGCGTGCCGCCACACGACAACTCGGCCATGGATGGCTATGCTTTTGACGGTGCACAACTGGCATTAGACAACAGCCTGACGCTGAAAGTTGTGGGCACCGCCCTGGCTGGCAAAGCCTGGTCAGGCAGGCTCGCCCACGGCGAATGCGTGAAGATCATGACCGGCGCCGTGATGCCGGCCGGGCTCGACACCGTGCTGCCCCAGGAGCTGGCAGTAATTGGCGTCGCGCCGGTTGAGAGCGACAGCAAGGCTTCGACAATCTCCGGGCAAACGCAATTCATCACCATTCCTGCCAACCTGATCCGCGCCGGAGACAACCGTCGGCACCTGGGTGAAGACCTCTTGCAGGGTAAGCCAGCGCTTCAAAAAGGAGAGTTAGTTACGCCTGCTGCGCTTGGGCTGGTAGCAAGTTTGGGTATTGAGAAGCTGCCGGTGCGGCGGCGCCTGCGGGTAGCCTATTTTTCCACCGGCGACGAGATCCTGAGCCTGGGCGAAGCGCCGCGTGAAGGTGCCGTCTACGACAGCAACCGCTACACCGTGTTCGGCCTGCTCACGCGGCTGGGCTGCGAGGTGCTTGACTTGGGCGTGGTGCGCGACGACCCCGCGCTGCTGGAGGCCGCTTTTGTTCGCGCCGCGCTGGCAGCGGATGCCATTATCACCAGCGGCGGCGTCAGCGTAGGCGAGGCCGATTACACCAAGGCGATGATGAAAAAACTTGGCGAAGTGGCGTTCTGGAAGATTGCCATGCGCCCCGGTCGTCCCATGGCAGTGGGTCGAATTCCAAGAGATAAATTGGCCTCTAGCGCTTATGCAGCAAACGCAACCAGCTATCAAAACCATACTACGACTGAAGCCGGACAGGCTGTGCTGTTTGGCCTGCCCGGCAACCCGGTGGCGGTAATGGTGACCTTTCTGGCTTTTGTGCGGCCGGCCCTCCTGCGCATGATGGGCGCTAGCGCCAGTGCGCCGCCGCTGCTCAAGGCGCGCAGCGCCGAGGCGATTCGCAAGAAACCTGGTCGCACCGAATACCAGCGTGGTGTGGTCAGCGCCGGGGCCGACGGTGGGTTGCTGGTGCGGACCACCGGCAACCAGGGCTCGGGCGTGCTGAGCTCGATGGTGCAGGCCAACGGCCTGATCGTGCTGCACCACTTGCAGGGCAACGTGGCGGTTGGCGGCGAGGTGGACGTGATGATGTTTGACGGGGTGATTTGAGGCATCTTTTTGGCCCACTCTCTCACCCAACCTCTCTCTCGCCCCGCCGGGCGAGAAAGAGGAGCCAACAGCCCCATTTGGCCGCGTCTGTGAAGTCAGTCAGTACACGAGCCACCGGGCGTTGTGACAAGAACGGGAGTTGAAAGACGCTTGAAATACGCAAAAACACGGCATCCGCGCCAGAAAGCAAGACGTCAGGCGGCATGGGAGGTTTGTGCTGGCGCAATCACAACCGATCGGTCCAATTTATTTGGTCGGATGAACTGGGCTCCCAGAATATAGGTCGGTCTACATTACGTAGCCTTCGCAAAGAGGAGTTTTCTTGGAGCCTGCATGGGATCATATTTGCGCCGACGTTGAGGACATTCTGGCTCCGCAACTGGAACTCGATCCTTGGGATCGGACGCTTTACTATCACTTGCTTCGGCACACGCGTCTTAAGGGGCTTTCCTCGGGTCTTTTCGCCATCGGGCCACTGTCGAGATTGCTCCCTGTGAGCGACTTCAAAGTAAGGGAAGTGCTCCGGTCACTCCACACCAAAGCTTGCTTGCGTATTGAAGATCGCTCAAGAAACGGGCACCTCATCTTTGTCTTACTACCTGCAGAGATCCAGGGCTTATCGCACGCGGCACCAGCGGCGCCGACGATAGACCTCGAATTACTTGACTTCTTCTCAGGGCGCCAGTATGTGGCCGCGATCCTTGCTCGCGAAAACAACGCTTGCTTTTACTGTCTGCGTGTGCTCACCGCAGAAAACTGCGAGCTTGATCACTTAGTCCCACAGGTGGAAAAGGTGGACAACTCATACAAGAATATTGTGGCCTCATGCCACAACTGCAACAAGGCAAAAAGTTCCAGTTCTGCTCCGAACTTCCTCAGAGGGCGTTTCCGCGCTGGTCTTCTTAGCGAGCAGGAGCTTCAGAGCCGACTCTCAACTCTCGAGGCTGTTCAAAGTGGCACTATCGTGCCAGAGCTTCGGTAACGCGATGGTCAACAGGCGCATCGATCAGGCACTGCCCCACTTTAAACACCAGGCCAAATGTGGCTGTTGGCTCCTCTTTCTCGCCCGGCGGGGCGAGAGAGAGGCGGGGGTGAGAGAGTGGGGCCAAAAATGAAAGGTGGCGAACTGCAACACCCGACGGGGCGGGAACTTTTAGCGCCGTTGCAGCGCCAACTCAACCCCCCGGTTAGCCAACTCATCGGCACGCTCGTTACCCGGGTCACCGTTGTGCCCGCGCACCCAGCGCCACTCGATTTTGTGGCCGACTCCGTTGACCATCTGGTCCAGCCGTTGCCATAGATCCACATTTTTTACGGGCGCCTTGGCCGCTGTCTTCCAGCCTCGCGCCTTCCAGCCAGGCAGCCAATCGGTCATGCCTTTGAGCACGTATTGGCTGTCCACATGCAGCGTCACCCGGCACGGGCGCTTCAAGGCCGAGAGTGCCTCAATCACCGCCGTCATCTCCATGCGGTTGTTGGTGGTGACGAGTTCGCCACCAAACAACTCCTTCTGCGTGTCGGCTGACTGCAGCAGAGCGCCCCAGCCCCCCGGGCCTGGATTGCCTTTGCAGGCACCGTCGGTGTAAATCGTTATCGGGTTCAATCAAGACTCCTGATCATTGATGTCATTTCGGGCTATTGCGCCCGTCGATATTGCGCGATTAGCTACAGAAACAGGAGCGTTTGCTGGTCTTTTGGCGGTACTCCAGGCTGGACTTAGCAGCGTCATGCCGCGCACTCGTTTGACCGCCACCAAGAAATACAAGGCACCAAAGATCGGCCACACGCGCGCACCGACGCGATCCATCCAGCGAAAGTTTTGCAGCCCTTGCTCGCTCGAGAGCGTCGGCTGATAGCAGCCAAAGCGTGCCACCTCAAGCTCAAAACCCAATAGGCGCAACCAGTCACGCAAGCGCCAATAGCCGATGAAGTCACCCGCCTCGGGCAAAAACAGCTTGCCCCAGCCGAAGCGATGATACAGGCGCGAGCGACGCTGGCGCAGGCCCCACAACGACGCCGGATTCAGGCCGCAAATCACTACCCGGCCTTCGGGCACCAGCACGCGTTCAACCTCGCGCAGCGTGGTGTGCGGGTCGTCGGCGAATTCCAGTGCATGCGGCAGCAGCACCAAATCCAGGCTGTTGGCAGGGAATGGCAAGGCCGAGAAGTCAGTCACAAGCACCGTCCCGGGAACGGCAACGGACGTGGCGAGCCATCGATGCGACATGCGATTATTGGCTAAGCCCTGCAACTCGGGCATCCCGAGCTGCAAAGCGTGAAAACCAAAAATGTCGGCCACAGCCGAATCGAATTGGCTGCGTTCCCAGGACAGCAGATAGCGCCCGGGCGGTGTCGCGAACCAATTGTGCAAATCGATAAAATGGTCGCTCATGAAGTTAATTCCGATACCCGCTTTCAACGACAACTACATCTGGATGTTGCATGACGGCCAGCAAGCTCTGGTGGTTGATCCTGGTGACGCGCAGCCGGTGCAGGACGCTCTTGAGCACCTTGGCCTGCAGCTTGCGTCGATTCTAATCACGCACCATCACCCGGATCACATCAGCGGCGTGGCGGCTCTGCGCCAAGCCACGAGCGCCTTGGTATTTGGCCCGGCGCGTGAAGTCATGCCGGAGCCCCTGACGCGATTGAACGGTGGCGCCACGCTGCAGTCTCTTGGCCTGAGCTTTTCGGTAATCGATGTGCCAGGCCACACGGCGGGCCACATCGCCTATTTTTGTACTAATGCAGGCAATGAGCCGATTTTGTTCTGTGGCGACACGCTGTTCAGCGGCGGGTGCGGCCGCTTGTTTGAAGGAACGCCAGCACAAATGCTGGCCTCGCTGGACCGGCTGGCCACACTTCCGACTACAACCCGTGTATGCTGTGCTCATGAATACACGCTGGGCAACCTTCAATTTGCCCGCGCGGTGGAGCCGGATAACCATGAACTGGTCCAGTACATGATCAGCGCCCAGGCGTTGCGCCAGAACCGACTGCCCACGCTGCCATCCAGCATCGGCTTGGAGTGTCAAATTAACCCGTTCTTGCGCACGCGTCAGGCGAGCGTTGTGGCGGCGGTGCAGGATTTCGATGCTAGCGCCCGCGACGAAGTGAGTATTTTTGCCGCATTGCGTGAATGGAAAAACAAATTTCAATGAAGCTTCTCCCAATCATCTGGCTAAGCAGCCTGCTGTGGCTGTCAGGCTGCGCCAGTACCGCCTTTGATGCGCCGACCAAAAGCTTGACCGATGCGAAAACGGTCGCGACGGCAAACACCGAAGCGCTGGTAGCCCCTGCCCCCAAACCACTGATTCCGGCTGGTGAATTGCAGCCCATCACGGCGGCGCAAGCGAGTTCCAGGGCGGTGACCGAGTTGGCGGCACCTGCGGACTTATGGGAGCGCATTCAGCGTGGCTTTGCCATGCCTGATCTGCGCAGCGAATTGGTGACTGATCGCGAGCGTTGGTACGACACGCGTCCGGACTACGTGCTGCGCATGACGGAGCGCTCCCGTAAATACCTGTTCTACATTGTGGAGGAACTCGAACGACGTGACATGCCGACCGAACTGGCGCTGCTGCCCTTTATCGAGAGCGCCTTCAACCCGCAAGCCATCTCGAGCGCCAAGGCCAGCGGCATGTGGCAATTCATGCCGGCCACTGGCAAGACCTTCGACTTGAAGCAAAACGCTTTCCGCGATGACCGGCGCGACGTGCTGGCATCCACTCGCGCGGCGCTGGACTATCTGCAAAAGTTGCACGACATGTTTGGCGACTGGCATCTGGCACTGGCGGCCTATAACTGGGGCGAGGGCAGCGTCAGCCGCGCCATCGCCAAAAACCAACGTTTGGGTCTGGGCACCAGCTACACCGACCTCAAGATGCCTGCCGAGACGCGTTTGTATGTACCCAAACTCCAGGCCGTAAAAAATCTGCTGGCCAAACCGGAGGCTTTCACCGCACGTCTACCGCTGATTGAAAACCATCCGTACTTTCAAACGGTGGACATCAAACGTGACATCGACGTGGAACTGGCCGCCAAACTGGCCGAGGTTGCGCCAGAGGACTTCAAGGCGCTCAACCCTTCGGCCAACCGCCCAGTTATTCTGGCGGCTGGCACACCTCAGATTTTGCTGCCATGGGAAAACGCCAAAATCTTTGACCGCAATCTACTCGATTACGCTGACGGCCAACTGGCGAGTTGGACCGTCTGGCGCGCTCCCGGCACCATGAGCCCGGCCGCGGCCGCCAGGCACGTCGGCATGACCGAAGCCGCGCTGCGCAGCGTCAACCATATCCCGCCGCGCGTCCTGATCAAGGCTGGATCAAGCCTGCTGGTGCCACGGTCAAAAGCACATGAAGCCGATGTCACTGGACAAGTCGCCGATAACGGTCAAATGTCGCTGACGCCAGAGGCCATTGCCAGACGCGGTGCCGCCAGAGCGGTACGCCAGGCGCTGGCACAAACCAAGTCGAGTGTCAGATCAGGTAAAAAGGTCAAGGCCGGAACGACCACACGACTGGCAAAAAAAAGGTCAGGCAAAACCACACGGGTTGCCAAGAAATAATGCCCGGGATTCCCGCCACGACTTCCAACCAAACCTAAAA
>CAVVRQ010000019.1:0-226169 GCA_963750665.1 uncultured beta proteobacterium | reverse complement strand
AATATTAGTGCTGGTTGCTATCGCTATCGCAATGGTGATTTTAAATATATGGGTGATCCCAAAGTTTGCGGACATGTTTTCTCGCTTTGGTGCAGATTTACCTTGGGCGACCAGAATATTGATTGCTACCTCGAACTTGTTTGTTAATTATTGGCCGTTAATGCTGGTAGGGCTTATCGGTGTATTTATTGGTATTCGATATTGGCATCATTCAGAAAAAGGTGAAAAGCAGTGGGATCGTTGGAAGTTACATATTCCGGCTGTAGGCTCAATTATTGAACGGTCAACTTTAGCTCGCTATTGTCGTAGTTTTTCTATGATGCTGAGCGCTGGCGTACCGATGACACAAGCCTTAAGTTTAGTGGCCGACGCAGTTGATAATGCATATATGCATGACAAAATTGTCGGTATGCGTCGTGGTATTGAATCTGGCGAGTCGATGTTACGAGTGTCGAATGGCGATTATCAGCTATTTCTCCCCCTGGTATTACAAATGGTTGCGGTAGGTGAAGAAACAGGTCAAATCACGCGATCCTTACCGACAGATGCCGCTGATTTTTATGAAGGTGAAGTAGATTACGATTTAAAGAATTTAACCGCTAAGCTTGAGCCTATTCTTATTGGGTTTGTTGCTGGAATAGTACTTATCCTTGTTTTAGGTATTTATCTGCCGATGTGGGATATGTTGAATGTTGTTAAGGGTGGCGGCTAATGATTAGCCGAAATCTATTGTTTGTATATTTACTTGTGAGACGGACATGAGCCAAAAACAAGCAAACAAAAAGTTTTGGATCGCCGGGCGGCAATACACCCGCGTGCTGCTGCAAGCGGTCGCAACTGCGGCGCGCATCGCCGGCACTGCCGCGTCCATTGCTGCCTACGGGCACGACAACGCGCGCAGGGGTGCGCCCTTGTCAAGGGACACCATCGAAACCGTCGCCGGCGCACTGGCCCGGGCCGCGAACGCCGTGGCTGCCGATCGGGCCATGGCGCTGCTGCCACTGTCGATCCTGCTGGAGAATATCGGCGCCGTCTATGTGCCGGTACTCAGCGGCGCGGAAATCCTCGTGCCCGATCCGGCCGACACCGGCGTGGACGGGTCGAGCCGGGTCGATGCCGTCCGGCTGGCGGCTGCATTGCAGACACACCGCCCAACGGCACTGATCGTGCCGCCCGGCCTGCTCAAGCTGCTGACCGTCCTGGCGCAGCGCGAGAGTGTGCCGGACTCGCTGCGCTTCATCGCCGTCGGCGGCGCCCCTGCGGGCAAGGCCTTGCTGGAAGATGCGGCGGCCTGCGGACTGCCTGTCTACCAGGGCTACGGCCTGTCCGAGGCCGGTTCCGTGGTAGCCCTGAATACAGCGGCACATAACCGTCCCGGCTCGGTGGGCAAGCTGTTGCCGCACGTACGCGCCCTGATCAGCGAGACGGGCGAAATCCTGGTACAGGGCAAGACCTTTTCCGGCTATCTCGGCGCCGACGAGGGTCCGCGCACGGCGGTCAGGGTGCTGGCCAGCTTTGATCCGGCCATCAAGGTCGACAAGATCGATCTGGCCAGAACTATACCAACGTCTTTACCCGCAGAGCCAAAGAGCGCTTCAAGGCCTGACGCGCCAATGCCAGCGTTCGCGCTCGAATTCCTTGGCATCTCTTGCCGCTTCAAGGGTCGCGAGGCGGCGGCGCAGCCCTACACCGCAGTCCGCGACACCACGCTGCGGGTCCGGGCCGGTGAGTTCGTCTCGGTCGTGGGCCCGACCGGTTGCGGCAAATCGACGCTGCTCAATGTCGGCGCAGGCCTGCTGGCAGCGTCGGTGGCGAAGTCCGGGTCTTTGGCCAGACGCTGCAGGGCCTCAACACGCGCGCGGGCTACATGTTTCAGTCCGATGCCCTGATGCCGTGGCGCAGCGCGCTGGCCAACGTGATGCTGGGTTTGCAGTACCGTGGCGTGCCTGACGAACAAGCCCGTGCGCAGGCGCAGGTTTGGTTGCAGCGGGTTGGTCTGGGCGAGTTTGCAGCGCGTTATCCGCATCAACTCTCGGGCGGCATGCGCAAACGCACCGCCTTGGCGCAGGTGCTGGCGCTCGATCCCGACATCATCCTGATGGACGAACCCTTTAGTGCGCTGGACGTGCAGACGCGCCAACTGATGGAAGACGAGTTGCTCGCGCTGTGGGCGGCCAAAAAGAAAGCCGTGCTGTTCATCACGCACGATCTGGACGAGGCGGTGTCCCTGAGTGACCGCGTGGTGGTGTTGTCGGCCGGGCCTGCGACGCATCCGATCGGCGAGTTTTTGATTGACTTGCCGCGTCCGCGCCAGGTGTCCGAAGTGCGCACCGAGCCGCGCTTTGTCGAACTGCACGCGCAGATCTGGCAAGTGCTGCGTGACGAGGTGCTCAAGGGCTATGCGCAGCAACTCAGCCAGGCGGGGGCCTGACATGTGGCGGCACATCAAACCCGCGCAGCACAACTTGCGGCTCTGGCAGTTGGGCGTGTTGCTGCTGCTGCTGGCGTTGTGGCATCTGGTTTCGCGCGACCGCCAGATCGCCTTCTTCCTGGGCGAGCCGGTGCAGGTACTGGGACGCATCTGGTCGTGGTTCATGCCTTTTGGCTGGCCTGCGAGCGCCCTCTTCCCGGAAGGCCTGGCGGGCCGCGCCGATATTTACAGTCATTTGGGCGTGACGCTGCTGGAGACCGTGCTGGCTTTCGGCCTGGGCACGCTGCTGGGTCTGGTGTGTGGCTTGTGGCTGGCACTCGCGCCGCTGGCGAGCGCGCTGCTGGAACCCTACATTACGGCCGCCAACTCGATGCCGCGTGTCATCCTGGCACCCATTTTTGGCCTGTGGTTTGGTTTGGGCATCTGGAGCAAGGTCGCACTAGCCATTACGCTGGTGTTTTTTGTCGTGTTCTTTAACGTTTTCCAGGGCGTCAGGGAAGTCAGTCCGGTGGTGCTCAACAACGCCCGGATGCTGGGTGCCAACTCGCGCCAATTGTTGCGCACGGTCTATCTGCCGAGTGCCACGGCCTGGGTTTTTTCCAGCCTGCACACGTCGGTCGGCCTGGCTTTTGTCGGTGCCGTGGTAGGCGAATACCTGGGCTCGGCGCGCGGCGTTGGTTACCTGATTTTGCAGGCCGAGGGTACCTTTGACGTCAACACGGTGTTTGCCGGCATTGTGGTGCTAACGCTGTGCGCGCTGCTGCTCGACGGTGTGGTGGGGCGCGTCGAGCGGCGCCTGATGAAGTGGCGACCGCCCCAGGGTGGTAATGACAAGCTATAAACGCTGGACATTGACGCCTGCCCTGCGCTAGTATCATCAGGTTTCAATTTCATTCATAGGAGCGGCACATGGGACTGATGGACTTTATCAAGAAACAGTTTATTGACATCCTGCAGTGGACCGAGGATGCCGATGGTACGCTGGCCTGGCGCTTTCCGATGGCGGAGATGGAAATCCAGAACGGCGCCTCGCTTACCGTGCGCGAGTCTCAGATGGCGTTGTTTGTCAATGAAGGCAAGGCCGCTGACGTGTTTGGTCCCGGCACCTACAAGCTGACCACGCAGACGCTGCCGGTGCTGACCTACCTGAAGAACTGGGACAAGCTGTTTGAGTCGCCGTTCAAGAGTGATGTTTACTTCTTCAGCACGCGCCAGCAGGTCGACCAGAAGTGGGGCACGCCGCAACCCATCACGATTCGGGACAAGGATTTTGGCGCAGTGCGCTTGCGCGCTTTTGGCAACTACAGTTTTCGCGTTGCTGACCCCAAGCTGTTTCACACCGAGATTTCCGGCACGCGCGACAGCTATGGCGTGAGCGATCTGGATGGACAGTTGCGTGCGCTGGTGCTGCAAAACATCAGCAACGCGATTGCCAGCAGTGGTATTGCCTTTCTGGATCTGGCCTCGAACCAGTTGATGTTTGCGCAGGCGCTCACGACGCAACTGGCGCCCGAGTTTGCCAAGCTGGGTTTGAAGCTGGAAATGATGACGGTGCAAAACCTTTCCTTGCCCGAAGATCTGCAGAAAATTCTGGATCAAAAAATCGGCATGGGCATGGTCGGCAATGACATGGCCAAGTTCATGCAATACCAGACCGCGCAGGCGATCCCAAAATTTGCCGAAGGCGGCGGCGGTGGTGGCAGTGGCATCGCCGGAGACGCGATGGGCCTGGGTGCCGGTGTCGCGCTGGGCCAGGTGCTGGCGCAAAACCTGGCGAGTGGTTTGCAGGGCGGCGCCGCCGCTGCGGCACCCGTTGCCGCCCCAGCCGCCGGGGTCAAGGCTGAAGATGTGATGGCCACACTGGAGAAGCTTGGCGAACTCAAGGCCAAAGGGATTTTGACGGCTGAGGAGTTTGATGCCAAGAAGGCGGAGTTGTTGAAAAAACTGGTTTAGCTTTTTCTATTTCGTCGTTTTGGGTGACGTTGCCATTTTTTCAATGTTCTTTCCCCCACTCACTCCCCCCCGCCCCTCTCCCGCCCCGCCGGGCGGAAGAGGGGAGCCAACAGCCAATTTGGCCGCGTGCTTAAAGCAATCACGTTCCACTCCATTGGGGAGGTGGGAATTGCTGATGTATCAGCTATTCGTTTTTGTCATTGCGGGCCTGACCCGCAATCCAGCGCTTGCGGCCACTGTATGCCGGTTCGAGTCCGGCCTATTTTTGTTGACCACCCGATTCAACGTGCCTTGGCGCGTGTACTTCTCTTGTTTCACACGCGGCCAAATAAGGCTCCCCTCTTCCGGGTTTTTGGGGTCAGAGCCCAAATTCGCCGAGCCTGCGGCTCGCCCAGAGGGTGCGGCGCAAAGCGCCGCAGCGTGGACTCGGGGTTTTGCCAAATTGGTGTCTGACCCCAATAACCCGGCGGGGGGGAGTGAGTGGGGAGAAAATAACAAAAAAATCCAAATAGAACCAGCCTCACGGGCAGTGACAAGAGCCCACAAATTGGGTCGTTTGCCGGCCTGGGCAAGGTAGCACCAAATGGCGACCGATGCTCCGCAACGCAGCTACCGCGCCCCGTGCCCCGGCTGCGGCGCACCGGTTGAATTTCGCAGCGCGCAGTCCACCCACGCGGTCTGCGGCTTTTGCCAGAGCACGGTGCTGCGCCAGGGTGAAACGCTGTCGCGCATCGGCAAGATGGCCGAGCTGTTTGATGACCACAGCCCCTTGCAATTGCAGGCCAGCGGCATCTGGAACAACAAGCCCTTTACGCTGGTCGGTCGGCTGCAATACAAATACGCTGAAGGCACCTGGACCGAGTGGATCGCGCTGCTGGTCGATGGCAGCAGCGCCTACCTGAGCGAGGACAACGGCGCCTACGTGTTCAGCACGGCGCTGGCGACGCAGCGCGAGATGCCGCCCGCCGGGAGCTTTCGGGTCGGCGCCACCACGACAACCGGCGGCAAGGCCTTCAGCGTGGCTTCCAACAGTCAAGTTGCCTTGATGTCGGCGCAGGGTGAACTGCCTCATTTGCCCGAACTGGGCAAGCAGTTTGCCGTGGTCGAACTGCGCAGCGCGGACGGCGCTGTGCTCAGTGTTGACTACTGCAGCCAGCCCGCTGCCGTGTCGATTGGCCAGAGCGTGCTGCTCGATGACCTGAAACTCACCGGTCTGCGCGACGAGTCGGCCAAAGACGAAAAAGGGCAGTCGTTCAACTGCCCCAACTGCGGTGCGCCGATCACGGTCGCTTTGGCCAGCAGCAAGAGCATCACCTGCGGCTCGTGCCAAAGCATCATTGACCTGTCGCAGGGTATTGGCGCGCAGCTCAAGCACGCGATGCAGGACGAGCCAGTGGTGCCGCTGATTGCGCTGGGCAGCCTGGGCACTTTGCAGGGGGCGCAGTGGCAGGTCGTCGGGTTTCAACACCGCATGGGGACCGACCCGAGCGACCCCGATGAACAATTTGGCTGGGAAGAATACCTGCTCTACAACCTTAAACGCGGTTTCATCTTTCTGGTCGATTCGACCGAGGGCTGGAGCGTGGTCAAGCCCACGACCGGCGCGCCCGAGCTGAACGCGAACGGCCGCAGCGCCACTTATCTGGGCACCAGCTACCAGCTCAAGGAGAGCTACAGTGCCGAGACGAGCTATGTGCTGGGTGAGTTTTACTGGCAGGTCACGCGCGGGCAGAAGACGCAGAACCGCGACTTTATCAGCGGCCCGCTCTGTGCTCTCCATGGAGCAGTCAGACAGCGAGGTGACCTGGTCGCTGGGCAGCAAGGTCGACAGCGCTGCCGTCGCCAAAGCGTTCAAGCTCGAAGACAAGAAGGACCTGCTGCAGCGCAGCGATGCGGGCCCGGCCAGCGCCGGCAAGAAGGTCGGCTGTGCCACCATCATCCTGGTTGTCTTTATTATTCTTGTGCTGTTGCTGCTCATGGGCCGTTGCTCCAGTTGTGACCCACGAGTTGAAAATTGCTCCAGCAGTTCACGTAGTTCGGGTGGCTCGTATGGCGGCTTCTCCAGTGGCGGCGGGCACAAGTAGCGCTCATTATTTTTTTCAAGGAGATCAGCATGGGTTTCGAATGGTTAAAACCGGGGATTGTCTTGGGCTCGATCATGTACGCGCTGATCGGCGTCGTCATTTTCTGGCTGTGCTTTGTGATCATCGACAAAATCACGCCCTACAACTTGTGGAACGAAATTGTTGAAAAGCAAAATCGGGCTTTGGCACTGGTGATCGCCGCCATGTCGCTAGGCATTTGCATCATCATCGCCGCCGCCATTCATTGAGCAATAGCAGCACGCCGCGCCCGGTTGAAGTGGCGCTGCTGGCCTCGGTCTTCATTGTCTCGGCCTGCGGGCTGGTCTATGAGCTCGCGGCCGGCGCGCTGGCGTCCTATCTGCTGGGCGACTCGGTCCTGCAGTTCTCCACGGTCATTGGTGCGTACCTGTTTGCCATGGGTGTGGGCTCCTGGTTGTCGCGTTATTTCGAGCGCCAGTTGCCGGCTCATTTCTTACGCATAGAACTGCTGGTAGCGCTTATAGGCGGGTCGCTTCCAGCTCTGCTTTTTCTAGCAAATGCAACGCTCCCGGGTGCTTTCCGCTTGTTGTTGTATGCGCTGGTGCTGGCCGTAGGCACGCTGGTCGGACTGGAGATTCCGCTGGTCATGCGCATCCTTAAGCGCAACGTGGCGCTGAAGGACCTGGTGTCGCAGGTGCTCACCTTTGATTACCTGGGTGCGCTGGCCGTGTCGCTGGCGTTTCCGCTGCTGCTGGTGCCGCAGCTGGGCCTGATCCGCACCGGCTTGCTGTTTGGCCTGATGAATGCTGCCGTGGCGCTGTGGGCGCTGTGGCTGTTTCGCTTTGAGTTGCGGCGTTTTCAGGCTCACTTGCTGGCTTGCCTGATGACGCTCGGCGCGCTGGTCGCGGCCATGGCCAGTGCCAATCAGATCACCACCTGGGCCGAGGACAAGCTGTACCAGGACCATGTGGTGCTGGCGCAAACCTCGCCCTACCAACGCATTGTGGTGACCTACGGTCCGGGTGAAGGTCGCGCCGGGTACCGCCTCTTTTTGAACGGCAACTTGCAGTTTGCCGAGCGCGACGAGTACCGCTACCACGAAGCGCTGGTGCATCCAGTGATGTCGGCTTATTCCGCCGCGGGTGGTGCGCCGAAAAAAGTGGCGGTGCTCGGCGGCGGTGACGGCATGGCGGTGCGTGAAATCCTCAAATACCCGGGCGTGCAAAGCGTCACGCTGGTGGAACTGGATCCGGCCATGAGCGAATTGTTTTCACAACAGCCGATGCTGTTGCAACTCAATGGCGCTGCCTTGAAGTCGCCCAAGGTCAAGGTAGTCAACGCCGATGCCTTTAGCTGGCTGGAGAGCACGCCAGAAATGTTTGACGTGATTGTGGTGGACTTTCCCGATCCGACCAATTTCAACATTGGCAAGCTCTACACCAACTCGTTTTATGCGCTGCTCGACAAGCACCTGGCCGCCAGCGGCTATGCCGTGATCCAGACCACCTCGCCGCTGGTGGCACGCCAAAGTTTTTGGACTGTGGTGGCCACCATCGAATCCGTCGGCTTGATGGCCACGCCCTACCACGCCCACGTGCCGAGCTTTGGCGAATGGGGCTTTGTGGTGGCCAGCCGCAGGCCCTATCGGCTGCCCACGGCGCTGCCCGACGGCCTGCGTTTTTTGAGTCTGCACAACCTGCCTGCGCTGTTCGACTTTCCGCTCGACATGGCTCGCGTTCCAGCAGAAGTCAATCGGCTATCGAATCAGATTCTTGTGACAACCTATGAAGCGGAGTGGGGCAGGGTGGCGCGCTGACACTAAATGATCAAGGGCATCGCCTGCTCCGCCAGGCTGGCGTGCAGCGCAGCACCCAGGGGCAAAATCGCATCGTTGAAATCGTAATGGCTGTTGTGCAGGTGGCAGCTCCCGGCGCCGTGTTCCTCACCTTGACCGATGCGCAGATAGGCACCGGGTTTGACTTGCAGCATAAACGAAAAATCCTCGGCACCCATGCTTGGCTCCAGGTCGCGCACCACGTTTTCAGCGCCCACCAGGCTTTGCGCCACGTCGGCGGCAAAGCGCGCCTGCTCTGGCGTATTGATGGTGGCCGGGTACATGCGCTCGTACTGCAGCGTGGCACTGGCACCAAAGGCGCTCGCCACCGCGCTGCACATCTCGCGCAGGCGCCGCTCCATCAGGTCCTGCACCTCGGGCTTGAAGCTGCGCACCGTGCCCGCCAGCGTGGCGCTCTCGGGGATCACACTCATGGCACCGAGTTCCCCGGCGCGCATGGCGCACAGGCTGATGACGGCGCTGTCGACCGGTTTGACGTTGCGCGAGACGATGCTTTGCACGGCGGTAATGATGTGCGCCGCCACCAGCACCGGGTCGATGGTCTGGTCGGCGTGCGCGCCGTGCCCGCCCCGGCCGGTGATCTCGATCGTGATGCGGTCCGCCGCCGCCATCATCGGCCCCGGGTTGATGCCGATGCTGCCAGGGCGCATGGCGGGCCAGTTGTGCATGCCAAACACCGCCTGCACCGGAAAACGCTCAAACAAGCCGTCTTCGATCATCGCCCGGGCACCGGCATGGCCCTCTTCACCGGGTTGAAAGATCAGCACCGCGGTACCATCAAAATTGCGCGTCTCGGCCAGGTAGCGTGCCGCACCGATCAGCATCGCCACATGGCCATCGTGGCCGCAGCCGTGCATCCGGCCAGACTGGTTGGACTTCCAGGCAAAGTCATTGTGTTCGGTCATCGCCAGCGCGTCCATGTCGGCGCGCAGGCCGATCATCTTTTGGCTGCTGCGGCTTTTGCCGTGGATGAGCGCCACCACGCCGGTTTTGCCAATGCCGGTGTGAATCTCATGCACGCCGCACAATTGCAGCGCCTGCTGCACGCGCGCCGCCGTGTAGTGCTCTTCAAAGCCGAGTTCGGGGTGCGCATGCAAGTCGCGCCGCAAGGCCGTGATCTCCGGGTGAAACGCCGCAATGTGTGCAAACGCCCGACCGTGAACGCGCAAGCTGGATTGGTTTGGCACTGTTGGCATCAGTGCGCTCCTGCCTGGTGGATTCGCCCGCGTGGGTGAGCCGCCAGGCGAGACAAATGCACCGCCTCGAACCGGACGGCCTGTATCAGGCGACGAAAATTAAGTGCAAGCATGAGTCAAGCAGAATGAAGTTCAGAGCTTAACAGAGCAGGGGCGCGGCAAAGTGCGCGTGAACGGTGGCTGAAGCGCACCGGTCTTCAGGTCGCTCAAAGGTCAGGAGTCAGCCAGCAAGCGCTGGACGGCGCTTCGCGCTAGACTTGGCGCATGAGGCCCCATCATGAAAATTATTGATTCAATCGCCAGCCAGGCGGCTGATATGGCCGTCATCCGGCGCGATATTCACGCGCACCCCGAGTTGTGTTTCCAAGAGGTTCGCACGGCTGACATCGTTGCCAAAAAACTCACCGAATGGGGCATCCCGATTCATCGCGGGCTTGGCGGCACGGGTGTCGTGGGCATCGTCAAGCAGGGCACGTCGGACCGCGCCATCGGCTTGCGCGCCGACATGGATGCGCTGCCAATGCAGGAGTTCAACACCTTCAGTCATGCCAGCCAAAGCAGCGGCAAGATGCACGCCTGCGGCCACGATGGGCACACCGCCATGCTGCTGGCGGCCGCGCAGCACCTGGCCACGCAGCGAAACTTTGACGGCACCGTGTATCTGATTTTCCAGCCCGCCGAGGAGGGCGGTGGCGGCGCGCGCGAGATGATCAAGGATGGCTTGTTCAAGCAGTTCCCGATGCAGGCGGTGTTTGGCATGCACAACTGGCCGGGTGCCGACGTGGGCAACTTTCATGGTCAGCGCCGGGCCGGTGATGGCCTCGAGCAACGAGTTCAAGATCACCATTCAAGGCAAGGGCGGTCACGCTGCCGCGCCGCATAACGGGCTGGACCCGGTGCCGGTGGCGTGTCAACTGGTGCAGGCGTTTCAGACCATCATCAGCCGCAACAAGAAGCCGATTGACGCCGGTGTCATCTCGGTCACCATGATCCACGCCGGTGAGGCCACCAACGTGATCCCCGATCACTGCGAATTGCAGGGCACGGTGCGCACCTTCAGCCTGGACTTGCTGGACCTGATCGAGCAGCGCATGAAGACCATCGCCCAGCACACCTGTGCCGCGTTTGACATGACTTGCGACTTTGAGTTTGCGCGCAACTACCCGCCCACCGTCAATAGCCCGGCCGAGTCGGAGTTTGCGCGCCAGGTGATGGTCGGTGTCGTCGGTGAAGCCAACGTCTGCGTGCAGGAGCCGACCATGGGCGCTGAAGATTTCTCGTACATGTTGCAGGCCCTGCCCGGCTGCTACTGCTTTATCGCCAACGGTGACGGCGCGCATCGCGACATGGGGCACGGTAGCGGCCCGTGCATGTTGCATAACCCAAGCTATGACTTCAATGACAATCTCATCCCTTTGGGTGCCACTTATTGGGTGCGTCTGGCCGAGACCTGGCTGGGCGTTTAGCTTGTGTTTACGGCGCGCGATCAGGGCTTCATTGCGCGGCAGACGATCGACCAGGTCAAGTCTGAGCTGCAGTCATTCAGACACGCTCAAACACCAGGTCCCAGACACCGTGGCCGAGCTTGAGGCCACGATTTTCGAACTTGGTCAGCGGTCGGTACGCCGGTTTGGGTGCGTAACCGGCCAGTTCCGGGTGGCTTTGGCGCGCGCTGTTTTTTAGCAGCGGCTCTGTGCTCAGGACGTCGAGCATTTGCTCGGCGTAGGGCTGCCAGTCGGTGGCGCAGTGCAGGTAACCGCCGGGCTTCAGGCGTGCTGCCAGTTTGGCCACCAGCGCGCTTTGGATCAGGCGTCGCTTGTTGTGCCGCTTCTTGTGCCAGGGGTCGGGAAAGAAGATATGCACGCCGTCCAGACTTTGCGGCGGCAGCATGTGCTCGATGACCTCCACGGCGTCGTGCGCGACGATGCGAATATTGCGCAAACCCTGCTCGCCGATGCGCTTGAGCAGCGCGCCCACGCCCGGCTCGTGTACCTCGCAGCAGAGGAAGTTCGTCTGCGGCATGAGCGCCGCAATGTGCGCTGTGGCCTCACCCATGCCAAAGCCGATCTCCAGGATCAAAGGCCTTGAATTTATATCATTTTGGCTTGCATCCCCCGTTGCATCTGCGTAAACAGCTACTGTATCAATAGCGTTATCTTGATAGGGTAAGAGCACGCGGGGGCCGATGCCGTCCAGTGCCCGGGTTTGCCCGGTGGTCGTGCGGCCGCTGCGCCGGACAAAGCTGCGGATGGTTCTGGGGTGGGCCACGTCTGCGGGCGGTGATGGATCGGACACGGTTGGCTCCAGATAAGACGCGACGTGAGCAAGCAGTTGACCGACCCGCTCAGGGGTTTAGCGCCTGCGCTACCGCCTGCCCCAACTCAATCACTGCCATGGCGTAATAGCTGCTCCAGTTGTAGCGCGTGATGACGTAAAAGTTTTCGGTACCCGCCACATAGCTCGGTGGCGCGTCGCCGTTTTGCAGCTCCACCAAGGCCAGCGGGCCGGTGTGTTGCAAAGCGGCACCTTCCAGCACGGCGCCCCTGGCGCGAAAACTCGCCACGCTGAAGGTCGGCAGGATGTCGGGTGCCAGCAGCGCGCCCAGCTCCAGTGTGGCGGCATCAAATTGCACCGGGTAGTGCGTCGGCATACCGGGCTGCCAGTTGAAGGCCTTGAAGTAGTTGGCCACCGAGCCAATCGCGTCGGCCGGGCTGGCAAACAGATCGACCTTGCCGTCGCCGTCAAAATCAAGCGCGTATTTGATCCAGCTCGACGGCATGAATTGCGCCAGACCCATGGCCCCGGCATAGCTGCCTTGCAGCTCGAGCGGGTCGATGTTGCTGCGGCTGGTCAGGCTCAAGAATTGTTCCAGCTCGGCCTTGAAGAACTCGCGTCGCTCGCGCTCGCGCGGGTGGCTGGCGGGGAAATCAAAAGCCAGTGTGGCGAGCGCATCGATGACCCGGATGCGGCCCATGTGCTGGCCAAAAAGGGTTTCCACGCCGATGATGCCGATGACGATTTCGGCCGGCACGCCGGTTTCTTTTTCGGCGCGCGCCAAGGCCGCGCGATTCTCCTGCCAAAACTTGACACCGGCCTTGATGCGCAGCGGCTCGATAAAGCGGCTGCGGTAGAGCTGCCAGTTTTTTGCCGTGCCGGGTGCTGGCGGCTGGATCAATTTGACGACCTGGGGCAGGTAGTGCGCCTGGCCAATCGCCTGGCGCACCCAGTCGCGGCTCAGGTCGCGTCGCGCCGCGATGTCGTCGGCGGCGAGCATGGCGTCAACGCGTGTGGCGTACAGCGGGCCGGCCTGGGTGGCGGCCTTTTTGGTCTTGCGCAGCGGCGTCACTCGGGCTACTTTGGGTGCCTGCAGCGCATCCTTGGGCGCAGCTTGAACTTTAATGCCAGTTTCGGCCCTGGCCGCCGTCAGCCATGCACAAGCAGCTATCAAAAACAGAGTCTTTAGAATAGTATTTGGAGTCACTTGGGCCACTCTAGTTGCTTTAGTTGGCTCTGCAGTGTAGCGAGCTTGCTGCGCTCGGAGCCTGGTGCGCCGTAACGCAGGGCTTCCAGGCGGAGCAGCCAGTCAACCACGGCTTGAACTGCGGCATCCTGGCCGTCGCGCTGCGCCAGCAGTTCCTTGGCGACGCTGCGGGGCGGGCTGTTTGGTGCCAGACGCACGCCCGCTTGTTGCAGGTGGACGCGGGCAGCAGCGAGCATTTTCAACCAGGGGTCTTGTCGGCTCCTTTCCCACAGCGTCCAGGCGGCTGCGGCCAGGCTGGTGACCACAACAATCCCGATCAGCAGGTAAATCAGATCTTCCCAGGTGGGCGCCTCAAAGCCGATGCTCTTGAGCAAGTCAAGTTGTTTGCCCTGCGTGTAATTCAGCACCGACTGGTTCCAGCGGTTGTTGACGGCCTCCCACAGCGCGCGCAGGTTAAGCGCCAGGGCCGGGCTGACGTTGCCCAGCAGCGCTTGCGTGATGACACCCTGCGGCGCTTGCAGACGCTGCAGGCTGCCGATGCGCGCGGGCAAGACGGCCGCAGTCGGGTCCACGCGCACCCAGCCGCGCCCGCGCAGCCAGACTTCGGCCCAGGCGTGGGCATCGCTCTGGCGCACGGTCAAGAAGCCGTCGAGTACGTTCTTCTCGCCGCCCTGGTAGCCGGTCACCACGCGCGCCGGTATGTCCAGGGCGCGCATCAGGATGACAAAGCTCGACGCAATGTGTTCGCAAAAACCTTCCTTGCGGTCAAACCAGAACTCGTCGGCGCTGTCGCGGCCATAGACACCGGGCTCCAATGTGTAGCGGTAGCCGCCGCTGCGCAGGCGCGCCAGTGCCGCGTTGATCAGCGCGCTGGCGTCGCCGCCGCTTGGCAACTCGCGCCGCAGGTCCGCGGCGAGCTGCAAGGTACGCGGGTTAAAGCCGCTGGGCAGCTCAAGATCAGCCTGCAAGCCGATGCTGGACTGCAGCGGCCCGTGGCGAAACGTCGGGTAGCTCTGCGCCCGGTAGCGCACCAACTCGGTCAGCGGGCGATCCGTGAGCCACTGCAACTCGGGCGTCATGCTGAGCGCAAAGCCGTTCAGAGCTGGTTTGTCGGGCGTGGCATCGAGCACCAGCAGCCATTGGCGCTGATTGGGCTCCAGCGTCACCTGGTAGTTGATGGGTGCCCCGCTGACCTGCAGGTTGGCAGCCAGCTGCAGGCCTGGCGCAAAGCCCGAGCGCAAGGGCAGCCAGCGGCGACCGTCAAAGCGCGACAGCACCGGCCCGCGAAAGTACAGATCGGACTGCTGCGGCTGGACGCCGTCAAAACGCACGCGCAGGGCGATGCTGTCGTCCAGCGCCAGCTTGGCAATGTTGCCGACCTCCATCGTGGCCGACAAGCCGCTGCGCCCGCTCATGGCGTCACTCGGGATGCCCCACAGCGGCGCCATGCGCGGAAACAGCACAAACAGCGCCAGCATGATCGGTGCGCCCAGCGCCGCCATGGAACCGGCAATTTTTGCGGCCTGCAACAGCGGCGGTTTGCCGACCGGCATGTGGGCGTTGACCAGCGCCGTGAGCAGGCCCAGCAGCGCGACCAGCATGGCCGCTGCCGTGAGGAGTGACTGCGAGAAGAAAAAATTGGTCAGCATGGTGAAAAAACCGAGGAAGAACACCACAAAGGCGTCGCGCCGGGCGCGCACTTCGAGTGTCTTCAAGGCCAGCAGCAGCACGATCAGCGTGATACCCGCATCGCGCCCGAGCAGCGTGCGGTGCGTGTACCAGGTGGCCGCCATCGCCACGCCCAAAAGCGCCAGCAGCCACCAACGCGAGGGCAGCGGTTTGAGCGTCAGCGCCAGAGCGCCGCGCAGCAGCAACAAAAGCGCGCTGAACAGGCTGCACCACAGCGGCAGGTGGCCCACCTGCGGCAGCACGACCCAGGCGATCACGGCCAGCAGGAACAAGGTGTCTCGCGGCTCGCGTGGGAGTTGTTTGAGGCGATTTAACATGCGCCGCTTTCGCTATTGCAGAGCAGCCGGGTCTCGCCCCGGCAGGCGACTCACTTTTCTTTGCTTCGCCAAAGAAAAGTAAGCAAAAGAAAGGCGAGCCGGATTCGTCGCCCGGCTTCGCCGGTAAGCTGCGTTGCTCGATTCGGGCGGGGTCTGGCTAAACTCGCTTCGCTCAAACAACGCCAGCCCTGATCCGCCCAAATGCTGCGCTACTCGCCTCCTCATTACGGCGGATTCGGAAAACTTCAAATTCAAAATTCAAATTCAAATTCCCATCGGAATTCAGATTGCAAATTTCGATAATCTTTTGGCAGTTCAACGTGCCTCGGTGCGTGTACTTCCCTTGTTTTAAGACGCGGCCAAATCGGCTGTTGGCTCCCTCTTCCGCCCGGCGGGGCGGGAGAGGGCGGGGGGTGTGAGTGGGGCCAAAAATGAAAACGGATACATTCCTTTCAACCGCTTCAACGCATTTCGATGCGACCACCGCAGGCGCAGGAAAAAAAACCAACTTGCAACGTTCGTCACCGTGATTAAACAGCTTAGTCAGCATAACGCCAGCGCCCGCAAACAATGTTTCTTGTGGACTTCACCACTGCCTGGTGCTATCTCCAGACCGGTCAAGCGCAGGCCATACTCCAAACCGAGCTCTTCGGCGCGCAACACCCAGGCGCATAGGCGCGACACCTGTTGCTCGGCTTGCGCCGCACCGCAGTGCTGCTGATCGAGCCACAACTCAAAGCGTTGCACAGGTTCGGCGTCGCGGCTGACCAGTTGATTGCTTTGGGCGGCTTTTTTCCAGACAATCATTTTCAGGGGGTCGCCGCGACGGTAGGCGCGTACGCCGTCAAACTCACCACTCTCGTGCCGATAAGCCGACGTGGCGCCGCCGGCGCGCGGCTCGCCGAGCGGCAAGGGCGGCGCAAAGGGCTCTGGCGCCGGATAGACCAGCGCTTGCGCTGCGGGTCGCCAAACCGTCCAGACGCGAAACGTGCCCATCGGGAAGCGGGTCTCGGCGGTCAGCGTGGGCAGGGCATGCAGACCGCGCCGGGCCGGCTTGAACGCGACGTGGACGCTGGCGCTGCCCTGCGCGGGCAGGTCGCTCCAGACCCACTGGTCAGAGCCCAGCAGCGCCACGCCGATGCCATAGCGCGGAGGCCGCCTTGGGTTTTGAAGATTAATACAAATAGTGGCAGCAGCCCCCGCGTAAACTGGGTCAGGTGCTACTAAATTAATTGTCAATCCGCGCAGCGTGGCGTGGCTCACGTGCATCCCGACGAGGGCGCTGCCGGCCAGCAAAAAGGTCAGCAGGTAGCCCAGATTGAGTTGGTAATTGATGGAAGCAAGCAGCAGCACGACCAAGGTTGCACCCAGCATGAAGCCGGGCCGGGTGGGCAGAATATAAACATTGCGCTGCGTCAGCGTGATGCTGTCGCTGGGCGGCTGGCGCGCTTCGAACCAGCGCCGCAGGCGCGAGCGGCCATAAGCCAGCGGATGGCGCAGCGGGTTGGGCAGGTTCGCAGGCATGGAAGCGGGCGTCAGGGCAGCGGCACCGCGTCCAGCATGGCGCGCACTTGCTCGACTGCCCCGCGCCCGGCCTGGCTCACCGGAATCAGGCGGTGCGCCACCGTCTGCGCCAGAATCGCTTGCACGTCGTCGGGGGCCACGTAGTCGCGCCCGCTCAGCAGCGCCTGGGCCTTGGCGGCACGCAGCACCGCCAGGCCGGCGCGCGGGCTCAATCCCAGCAAAAACCATTTGCCATTGCGGCTGGCGGCCATCAGGTCCTGCACATAGTCGAGCAGGGGCGGTGCGGCGTGAATCGCCAGCACCGCTTGCTGCAGCGCTGCCAGTTCAGCGCTCTGGAGCAGGCTCGGCAGCGCAGCCACCATGCCGGCGCGGTCGCGTCCGGCGAGCAGCTCACGCTCGGCCGCGCGGTCTGGGTAGCCCAGCGAGATGCGCATCAAAAAGCGGTCGAGCTGCGACTCGGGCAGCGCGTAGGTGCCGACCTGGTCGTGCGGGTTTTGCGTCGCGATGACAAAAAAGGGCGAGGGCAGGGCGCGTGTTTCGCCCTCCACCGTGACCTGTTTTTCCTCCATCGCTTCGAGCAGCGCGCTTTGCGTTTTGGGGCTGGCGCGGTTGATTTCGTCGGCCAGCAGCAGCTGCGCGAAGAGCGGCCCGGGGTGGAACACAAAGGCCTCTTTGCCACGGTCATAAACCGAGACACCCGAGAGATCGCTGGGCATCAGGTCGGCGGTGAACTGCACGCGTGAAAATTGCAGGCCAAAGGTGCGCGCCAGCGCGTGCGCCAGCGTTGTTTTGCCAACGCCGGGGATGTCTTCAATCAGCAAGTGCCCACCGGCGAGCAGGCAGGCCACGCAATCCTGCGTTTGCGCGGTTTTGCCGACAATGACCGTGTTAAGCTGATCAAGTAATAATTTGAGCATATGTTGTGCATTCATTGCGCGACCTTAACAAAATAGCATGAGAGACAGGAGCCGACCGTGACCATGACTGGCTACTTTACACACCCCGATTGTCGTAAACATGAAATGGGACCGGGGCACCCGGAGTGCCCCGAGCGACTCGACGCGATTGATGACCGTCTTTTGATTACCGGTTTGAGCCTGGCGCTGGACCACCGCGAGGCACCCATCGCGGGCTTGGCCGACATTGAGCTTGCGCACAGTCGCCTGCATGTAGCAGCCCTGCGCGGCTTGAGTGACGTTCTTAAGGAAGACATTACAGCCGGTGGCCCGCCCTATACCCAAGTGGATCCGGATACCGCCATGAACGTCAACACCTGGGACGCTGCACTGCGATCGGCAGGGGCTGTGCTGGCCGCCACCGATGCCGTGCTGGCCGGCGAGATGCCGAACGCCTTTTGTTCGGTTCGCCCACCCGGTCATCACGCCACGCGCGACAAAGCCATGGGTTTCTGCTTCTTCAACAACGTGGCCATCGCCGCCAAGTACGCGCTGCAGCGCCATGGCCTGCAACGCGTGGCGATTGTCGATTTTGACGTACACCACGGCAACGGCACCGAAGACATTGTGGCGGGCGATGAGCGCATCCTGATGGTGAGTTTCTATCAACATCCGTTTTATCCGATGGATTGGGTTCATTCCAGCGCGGGCAATCTGGTCAATCTGCCGGTGCCGGCCTATACCAAGGGCATGGAAATCCGGGAGATGATAGAGGCGGCCTGGATACCGCGGCTGGAGGCGTTTGCACCGGAAATGATCTTCATTTCTGCCGGCTTTGACTCGCACCGAGAAGACGACATGGGCCAGCTCGGTCTGGTCGAGCAGGACTACGCCTGGATCACGCACCGCCTGAAGGATGTAGCACGGCGCCACGCCAAAGGGCGCATCGTATCGTGCCTGGAAGGTGGCTACAACCTGAGCGCGCTGGCGCGCAGTGTGGAGACGCATATCCGGGTGCTGGCCGATGTCTGAGGCGCGTTTTGCCGACCTGGAAGACTGGCTTGCCGCGCTGACGCAGCGCGGCGCGCTGATCGAACTGGGCGCTTTGTTGGCATGCGCTGGCTTGGCCTGGGCACTGGTCGCGCTGCTACGGCGCGCTTTGGGCAGCAGCAACAAGAACTCGATCCTGTTTGGACGGCGCACTCTTGACGGCGTCTTGTTCCCCTTGCTATTGCTGTGCCTGGCCTATCTGGTGCGCGCGTTGCTGGTGCGCTCCCTGACGCTGGCGGTATTCAAGATCGCGCTGCCGGCGCTGATTGCCTTGTTGGTAATCCGCCTTGGCGTCAAGGTGTTGCAGGCGGCGTTTAGTGACACGCCCCTGGTGCGCTTGCTCGAGCGCAGCATCTCGTGGCTGGCCTGGGTGGCGATGGTGCTGTGGGTCAGCGGGCTGTTGCCGCTGGTATTGGAAGAACTGGATCAGATTTCATGGAAGGTGGGCGCTGCCACGCTGTCGGTGCGCAACCTGATCGAAGGCGCTCTGACGGCGGGTGCGGTGTTGATTCTGACCCTGTGGATTTCGTCGGCGCTTGAGTCGCGCCTGCTGCGCGCGGCAACCGGTGGTGAATTGTCGCTGCGGATGGCGGTGAGCAATGCCACGCGCGCCTTGCTGCTGTTTGTCGGGCTGCTGGTGGCGCTGTCGGCGGTCGGCATCAATTTGTCAGCGCTGTCGGTGCTGGGAGGTGCGATTGGCGTGGGCATCGGTTTCGGCTTGCAAAAACTCGCCGCCAATTACGTCAGTGGCTTTGTCATTCTGGCCGAGCGCAGCATGCGCATTGGCGACAACGTGCGCGTTGATGGCTTTGAGGGTCGCATCACGCAAATCAACGCGCGCTATACCGTGATCCGCTCATTGACCGGGCGCGAATCGATCGTGCCCAATGAAATGCTCATCACCAGCCGGGTCGAAAACCTGTCGCTGGCTGACGCCCAGGTCTGGCAGTCCACTGTGGTGTCAGTCGGCTACGACAGCGACGTGGCGCTGGTGATGCGCCTGCTGAGCGAGGCTGCGCTGAACCAGCCGCGAGTGCTGCGCGAACCGGAGCCTGCGGTCGCCCTGTCGTCCTTTGGCACCGATGGGCTGGAATTTACCGTGGGCTACTGGCTGGCCGACCCCGAGAACGGCAGTCTGAACCTGAAATCGCTGATCAATCTGGACATCCTGCGCCTGTTGCGCGCCAATCAGATCGAAATCCCGTTCCCGCAGCGGGTAGTGCATACACAGGCCGCGGCGCCAGGTGGTGCGTCATGACAAGGTGACACCGGCGGGTGGTGCCACAGAGCAGTGTGCGTTAGGCGATCAGCTTAGCGCGCCAGATTTTTCAGGCTTTCCCTGGGCGCATACTTGCCAAGCTCCATCTTGGCAATGGCGTTGCGGTGGACTTCGTCCGGGCCGTCGGCAAAGCGCAGGGTGCGGGCGTTGGCATAAGAGTAGGCCAGCGGAAAATCATCACACATACCGCCGCCGCCGTGCGCCTGCATGGCCCAGTCGATGACCTGGCAGGCCATGTTGGGCGCCACCACCTTGATCATGGCGATCTCGTTCTTGGCAAACTTGTTGCCGGCAATGTCCATCATCCAGGACGCCTTGAGGGTCAGCAAGCGCGCCATGTCGATCTTGCAGCGCGCCTCGGCGATGCGTTCCTGCGTGACGGTTTGCGCGGCCACTGGCTTGCCAAAGGCCACCCGCGCCAGGCTGCGCTTGCACATCAGTTCCAGTGCACGTTCGGCCAGGCCGATCAGGCGCATGCAGTGGTGAATGCGACCCGGGCCGAGGCGACCCTGGGCAATCTCGAAGCCGCGCCCTTCACCGAGCAGGATGTTGCTGACCGGCACGCGCACGTTCTCAAACAGCACTTCCATGTGGCCATGGGGCGCGTCGTCATAACCCATGACATTAAGCGAGCGCACCACCGTGACGCCGGCGGTTTTGGTCGGCACCAGCACCATGCTTTGTTGCGAGTGGCGCGGTGCGTCTGGATCAGTCTTGCCCATCGTGATCAGCACGGCGCAGCGCGGGTCGCCGGCACCCGAGGTCCACCACTTGCGGCCATTGATCACATAGTCATCACCCTGGCGCTCGATACGGGTCTGGATGTTGGTGGCGTCGCTGGAGGCTACTTCGGGCTCGGTCATGGCAAAGCCGGAGCGAATTTTGCCTTCCAGCAGCGGCTTGAGCCAGCGCGCCTTGTTTTCTGCGGAGCCGTAGCGCGCGATGGTTTCCATGTTGCCGGTGTCGGGTGCCGAGCAGTTGAAGAGTTCGCTGGACCACATGACGTGGCCCATGATTTCGGCCAGCGGCGCGTACTCCTGGTTGGTCAGGCCGGCGCCCTCATAGCCGGATGCGGCGGCGCTATCGACCGGCAAAAACAGGTTCCACAGGCCGGCAGCTTGGGCCTTGATCTTGAGGTCTTCGATCAGTTGCAAAGGCGTCCAGCGCTTGCCTGCGGCCGTATTGGCGGCAATTTCAGCGTGGTAGGCCCCTTCGGCCGGATAGACGTAGTCGTCCATGAAGGTTTGCAATTTCTTTTGCAATTCTTTGGTTTTGGGTGAGTAGTCAAAGTCCATGCGATGCTCCGGTTGGGTCAGTTGAGTCAATTAGGGTTTTTGGGCGAACTGCCAGGCCATTTGTGCCAGCGGGCTGGCCCCGGCGGCAGAGCTGACGGCTTGCGCGCTGGCGGCGGTGCCGGCTTCGACGCGCTTGGCAATGCCTTGCAAGATGGCGGCAATGCGAAACAGGTTGTAGGCCATGTAAAAGTTCCAGTCGGCCTTGAGCGCCGCAGGTGTGACGAGGCCGGTGCGCCGGCAGTAAAGACGAATGTATTCGTCCTCGCTTGGAATGCCCAGGCTGGCCAGGTCAAGCCCGCCAATGCCGCGAAAAGAGCCGGGTGGAATGTGCCAGGCCATGCAGTGGTAGCTGAAATCCGCCAAGGGGTTCCCCAAGGTGGAAAGCTCCCAATCCAGCACCGCGATGATTTTGGGCTCGGTCGGGTGGAACATCAGGTTGTCGAGGCGGTAGTCGCCATGCACGATGCTCGCCAGGTGTTCGTCGTGCGCCAAGGCCGGAATGTGTTGCGGCAGCCACGCCATGAGCTGATCCATCTCCGCTATTGGCTCGGTGACGGAGGCGGCGTATTGTTTGCTCCAGCGCGCAATCTGGCGCTCAAAATAGTTGCCCGGCTTGCCGTAGCTGGCCAGGCCACAGTCGGCGAATTTGACGCTATGCAGGGCGGCGATGACGCGGTTCATTTCGTCATAAATGGCAGCGCGCTCAGCGGGCGTCATGCCCGGCAGGGATTGATCCCAGAGGATGCGCCCCGGCATGAACTCCATGACATAGAAGGCGCGGCCAATGACCGACTCGTCTTCGCACAGGCAGTACATGCGCGGCACCGGTACCGCACTGCCCTGCAAGCCGCTCATGACGGCAAATTCGCGCTCAATGGCGTGCGCCGATGGCAGCAGTTTGGCCACCGGGCCCGGTTTGGCGCGCATGACGTAGCTCTGCGCTGGCGTATTGAGCTTGTAAGTGGGGTTGGATTGGCCGCCTTTGAAGGACTCCAGCGTGAGCGGCCCGCAGAAGCCGCTCAGGTGGTTGTTTAGCCAGATGGCCAATGCGGCCACGTCAATCGCTTGCGACGGCGAGACTGCTCGGGTGCCGGTGAATTGGTCAAAGTCGCTCATGGTCCTGGGTGGGGTTGCTTTTGTTAGTTGTCGGCTTCACTGATGGCCATCAAGGCCTCGCGCTTGCGAATGACCAAGCCACCGGGCTCGATGCGAATGGCATCTTCGCGTTCCATGGACTTGAGTTCCTGATTGACGCGTTGACGCGACGCCCCCAGCAACTGGGCCAGCTCTTCCTGTGCCAATTGCAGGCCGATGCGCATCTCGGAGCCGTCGCTGAGCGACGGCACGCCGTAGCTGCGCACCAGGTGCAGCAGTTGCTTGGCCAGACGGGCGCGCAGCGGCAGCGTGTTGAGGTCTTCGACCAGGCCGTAAAGCTGGCGGATACGCCGCGCGTGCAGCCGCAACAGCGCCTCATAGAGCTCCGCATGGAGTGCCAGTATCTTCTTGAAATCGGCTTTGGCCACGCACAAAATGGTGGTGTCGCCATGGGCATAGGCATCATGGGTGCGCCGGTCGCCGTCGAAGATCGCCACATCGCCAAACCAGATGCCGGGCTCGACGTAGGTCAGGGTGATTTGTTTGCCTGAGATGGACGTGGAACTCACTCGCACTGCGCCGCGCGCGCAGGCAATCCACTCCTCGGGCGGCTCGCCACGTGCGGTGATGAGGGTGCTGTCTTTGTAGCGTTTGACGTAGGCGCATCGCAGAATGTCGTGTCGCAGGGAAGGTGATAAGCTTGAAAACCAGCGACCAGAGTTGATCGCCGCGCGTTCGTCAATGGTAAGAATAGGTTCATCCATCGTCTGTCCTTTGGGTGACTAAAAGTGTGTTGTTTGTCGCGCCGGGGACGCCCGCCAGACCCGGTGCCGGTGGCGCTCGGCGCTGTTGGACGCAGGCTACCTGTGCAGCCCCTGTTCATCGGGCTCATCGGTCGAGGTGCTGATGACACTGGTTTGCAAGCCTTTGGCCTTGCGCCAGACATAGATCACGTAGCCGCTAAAGCCATACACGACAAACAAAGCAAATAGCACGGTCGGCGGGTCAATATTGATGATGGCAATGCCCAACGCGATCAGCACAATCACGACAAAGGGCACGCTCTTCTTCACGTGAAAGTCTTTGAAGCTGTAAAACGGCACATTAGTCACCATGCTCAGGCCCGCATACAAAGCCAGGCCAAACATCGGCCACGCTACGCTGGGGCCCTTGACACCCAGATCGGCCATGACCATGATGAAGCCGGCCACCAGGGCTGCGGCGGCGGGCGAGGGCAGGCCCTGGAAATAGCGTTTGTCGACCACGGCCGTGTTGACGTTGAAACGCGCCAGCCGCAGTGCGCCACAGGCGCAATAGACAAAGGCTGCAATCCAGCCCCAGCGGCCCAGGCCCTTGAGCGCCCAGACGTAGGCAATGAGGGCCGGGGCAGCACCAAACGAGACCATGTCCGAGAGCGAATCCATCTGCTCGCCAAATGCGCTTTGCGTATGCGTCATGCGCGCCACCCGGCCATCCAGGCTGTCGAGCACCATGGCGCAGAAGACACCGAGCGCAGCCAGATCAAAGCGGCCATTGATGGCCATCACAATGGCGTAAAAGCCGCCAAACAGCGCGGCCAGCGTAAACAGGTTGGGCAAAATGTAAATGCCCTTGCTGCGCTTTCTCACCACCACGGCTTCAAGCTCGGCAAGGTCTGAATCGTTACCCACATGCATAGAATTGGCCTCCAGTTTTGCATAATAACAAAGGCCACCGAAGTGGCCTTTGCAAAAGCAGTAAAACAGGCTCAATTGCGGCTTTGATCAACCAATTTGTTTTTCTTGATCCAGGGCATCATGGTGCGCAGTTTTTCACCCACTTGCTCAATCTGGTGTTCGGCCGTCAAGCGACGCCGACTCAGCAAAGTGGGCGCGCTGGCCTTGTTTTCCAGAATAAAACTCTTGGCGTACTCCCCGCTTTGAATGTCGGCCAGGCATTGGCGCATGGCGTCCCGGGACGCCTGGTTGATGATTTTCGGGCCAGTCACGTATTCGCCATATTCGGCATTGTTGGAAATCGAGTAATTCATGTTGGCAATACCGCCTTCATAAATCATGTCAACAATCAGCTTGAGTTCGTGGCAGCACTCAAAATAGGCCATCTCCGGGGCATAGCCGCCTGCCACCAGCGTTTCGAAACCGGCTTTGATGAGTTCCACCGTGCCGCCGCACAATACGGCCTGTTCACCAAACAAGTCGGTTTCGGTCTCTTCACGAAAGGTGGTCTCAATGATGCCGGCTTTGCCGCCACCGTTGGCCATGGCATAGCTTAGCGCCAGGTCACGCGTGCGGCCCGATTTGTCCTGATGAATGGCGATCAGTTGTGGTACGCCGCCGCCCTGCACATAAGTGCCGCGCACGGTGTGGCCGGGGGCTTTGGGCGCGACCATCCAGACGTCCAGATCAGCGCGCGGATTGACCAGGCCGTAATGCACATTGAAGCCGTGTGCGAAAACCAGCGATGCACCCTGCTTGAGATGGGGTTCGATGTCCTGGCTATAGACAGCTGCAATATGTTCGTCAGGCAATAAGATCATCACCACATCGGCGGCTTTGACCGCGTCGACGACGCTGGCCACCTTGAGACCGGCCTTTTCTACCTTGCTCCAGGAACTGCCTCCTTGGCGCAGGCCGACCACCACCTTGACGCCGCTGTCGTTGAGGTTCTGGGCGTGGGCGTGTCCCTGGCTGCCATAGCCAATGATGGCCACGGTCTTGCCTTTGATGAGGCTCAAGTCACAGTCTTTGTCGTAATAAACTTTCATTTGCTTCTCCGTTGTAAAAAAATATCAAAAATCTTGCGGGACAGACCTTTAGCTCTGTCCCCAACTGACTAAGGCGGGACAGACCTCTAGCTCTGTCCCCAAATGACTAGACACGCAAAATGCGCTCACCGCGGCCAATGCCGCTCGAGCCGGTGCGCACGGTCTCCAGAATGGCACCCTGCTCCAGCGCCACCAGAAACGCGTCGTTCTTTGACTGGTCACCAGTCAACTCAATGGTGTAGCTCTTTTCGGTCACATCAATGATGCGTCCGCGAAATATATCCGCCATGCGCTTCATTTCTTCGCGCTCCTTGCCAACCGCGCGCACTTTCACCATCATGAGTTCGCGCTCGGTGTACGCGCCTTCGGTCAGGTCAACCACCTTGACGACGTCGATCAAACGGTTCAGGTGTTTGGTGATCTGTTCAATCACTTCGTCCGATCCAGTGGTTTGAATGGTCATGCGCGACAGGCTCGGGTCTTCGGTCGGGGCGACCGTGAGCGACTCGATGTTATAGCCGCGCGCCGAAAAAAGACCCACCACGCGCGACAGGGCACCCGGTTCGTTTTCAAGCAAGACTGCAATGATATGTTTCATGGGATGAGGCTCCTCTTTTCGTTGCCCTCCCCGGCTGACGGTAATCAGCAGGCTCGGCAGACAATAGATTCGTCAAAAGTTGATGGACAGGTTAAAGATCTTCCGAGCCGAGCAGCATTTCGGTGATGCCTTTGCCCGCCTTGACCATGGGGAAGACGTTTTCAGTTGGGTCGGTGCGAATGTCCAAGAACACCGTTCGATCCTTGAGCTTGCGCGCCTCGCGCAGTGCGGGCTCCACATCTTGTGCGCGCTCAATGAGCATGCCGACGTGGCCATAGGACTCGGCCAGCTTGACGAAATTGGGCAAGGCATCCATGTAGCTGTGGCTGTAGCGACCCTCATATTCAACTTCCTGCCATTGGCGCACCATGCCGAGGTAACGGTTGTTGAGTGACAAGATCTTGATCGGTGTGTTGTATTGCAAACAGGTGGAGAGTTCCTGGATGCACATCTGCACCGAGCCGTCGCCGGTAATGCAATAAACCTCGCTGTCGGGCTTGGCCAGCTTGATGCCCATGGCGTACGGGATGCCCACACCCATGGTGCCCAAACCGCCCGAATTGATCCAGCGCCTTGGCTCGTCGAAACGGTAGTATTGCGCTGCCCACATTTGGTGCTGCCCGACGTCGGAGGTGATGTAGGCGTCTGCATCCTTGGTCATGTTCCAGAGGGTTTCAATCACATATTGTGGTTTGATCACGTCGTTTTTGCCAGGTTCATATTTGAGGCAATCGCGCCCGCGCCAGCTCTCAATGCTGTCCCACCATGCAGCCAACGTCGTGCTATCGGGTTTGACGGTGCTCTCCTTGATCATCGCGATCATCTCGATCAGCACCTCTTTGACATCGCCAACGATCGGAATATCGACTTTGACGCGCTTGGAAATACTTGACGGGTCAATGTCGACGTGAATGATCTTGCGCTCGTTCTGGGCAAAATGCTTGGGGTTGCCAATGACCCGATCATCAAAGCGCGCGCCGACTGCCAGCAACACATCGCAATGCTGCATGGCGTTGTTGGCCTCGATTGTGCCGTGCATGCCGAGCATACCCAGAAACTTGCGGTCACTCGCCGGATAAGCGCCAAGTCCCATCAGGGTGTTGGTGCAGGGGTAGCCCAGCAAGTCCACCAGCGTGCGCAATTGGGCCGACGCATTGCTTAAAATGACCCCGCCGCCGGTATAGATGTAGGGCCGTTTGGCCGCCAGCAAAAGCTGGAGCGCCTTGCGAATCTGTCCACCATGACCTTTGCGGGCCGGGTTGTAGGAACGCATTTCAATAGTTTCGGGGTAACCGTGGTAAGGGACTTTCTTGAAGGACACGTCCTTTGGAATATCCACCAGCACCGGGCCGGGGCGTCCGCTTCGCGCAATGTGAAATGCCTTTTTCATGGTCAAAGCCAGGTCCCTTGCGTCCTTGACCAAAAAGTTGTGTTTCACCACCGGTCGCGTGATGCCCACGGCGTCGCATTCCTGAAAGGCGTCCATGCCGATGGCGCTGGTGGGAACTTGTCCGGACACGATTACCAGCGGAATGCTGTCCATGTAGGCGGTGGCAATTCCTGTGACCGCGTTTGTCACGCCCGGACCCGAGGTGACCAGCGCGACGCCGACGTGGCCCGTGGCCCTGGCATAGCCATCAGCGGCGTGTACGGCGGCCTGTTCGTGGCGCACCAAAATGTGCTGGATGCTGTCCTGCTTGTATAGCGCGTCGTAGATGTGAAGCACGGCACCGCCCGGGTAACCCCAAACGTGCTTGACGCCCTCGGCCTGCAAGGCCTTGATGAGAATCTCGGCACCGCGCAACTCGTGCTCGTCGGAGGGTTTTGCCAGCGACTTGCTTGCAGCCACGTGAGTCTGATTATTTGTTGCGGTTCTGCTTGCCGCCATTGCTGAAGCCGTTTCAGCCTTTGATGTTTCCATGATGAACCTTTGTGAATTTCTCTGACGAAAAACCTTGGGTGCTCCTTCGCAAACACTTGTGGCGTCGCGTCGGGACTTAAAGTCAAAGCCATAGGCGCAGTGATGTTCGCGCCGGACCATGACCCGTTTGCCTTTAATTTGCAGGGCACATTATGGCACCGCAACAATTGCATCAGCGCAGAACCAATCTGCGGACACACTTCCAGGTGCCATAATCACCGAAAACCTGCACCCAAGTTCATTTGTGGGGTGCCAACACGAGACATCTAAACTACACCGCCCCTCGATCGCGGCAATCCCTTGGCAACTGCAGAAGAACTTTCAGATTTTTTGAAAAGCGTCGAAAAACGTGCCTTCAAGCGGTCGGTCTATCACGTCCGAAACGTCGAGTCCGCGCTGGACATTGTGCAAGACAGCATGATGAAGTTGGCCGAACATTACGGCGACAAGCCCGCTGCAGAGTTGCCCATGCTGTTCCAGCGCATCCTGGCCAACTGCACCCATGACTGGTTTCGGCGTCAAAAACCGCATAATGCACTTTTCTCCAACATGAGTGATTTTGAGCTTGCCGGGGAAGACGGCGACTTTGATCTGCTGGAAACCTTAAACGTCGATAGCCACTCTGAGCAAACGGAAAGTGCCGAAAGCGCGACGCAGCGGGCACAAACATTGCGTGGGATAGAAGACGAAGTTCAGCAACTGCCTGCGCGTCAACGGGAAGCCTTCCTGCTGCGTTACTGGGAAGAACTGGATGTGGCAGAAACGGCGGTAGCCATGGGTTGTTCGCAAGGCAGCGTCAAAACGCACTGCTCGCGGGCTGTCCGGGCGCTTGGCAAAGCCCTGAGGGCGAAGGGAATCACGCTATGAATAATTTGTATGTCAATCAAAATCAATTGCTGCAAGAGCGTTTTGCCTTGCGCTTGACCGCGCGCCTTTCCGAGGCCGTGGGGGACATTCCTTACGATATTTCGGAGCGACTGCGCGCCGCACGGATGCAGGCGCTCGGCGCGAGAAAGCTTGCTGTCAGACAAACCGCCAGCAGCGTGAACCGCTCGGGTGCTGCTGCAACGCTTACGTTTGGCGACGAGCACCTGAGTTGGTGGGGTCGTTTTGCTGCGGTCCTGCCCTTGATGGCGCTCGTTTTTGGCTTGATCGCCATCAATTTCATTCAGGACGATACGCGTGCCAATGAATTGGCCGAGATTGATTCCGCTTTGTTAACCGACGAACTGCCACCGATGGCTTATGCCGACCCCGGCTTTTCGCAATTTCTCAGACTCAGCGCTGGACCGGGTCAATGAGTTTGAATGGGGCCATGTTGACCAACCATGCAAAGTTTCCGGACGGCCCAGGACACCGAGTCTCAGTCGTCTCTTGCGTCGTGTGTTGCCTTTACCTGGCCCTTGGCACCACGGTCTCGCAAGCGCTGGCGCAAGTCGCTGCGTCGACTCCAAAAGTAACTGCGTCCGTCCCCAGAGCATCGAGCTCAGGTCTAACCAGGCCAGCCAGCCCGACAAAAGCGCTATCCGGGCCCGCTTGGAAGGATCTTAAGCCTGCCCAGCAGTTGTCCCTCAAACCCCTGGCTGCCAACTGGAGCACGATGGCAGAAGCGGAGAAGCGCAAATGGATCGCCGTGGCAGCCAACTACTCAAAATTGACGCCCTCGGAACAGGCCAAGATGCACAGTCACATGACTGAGTGGTCGTCGCTCAGCCAACAGCAACGCAGCCAGGCAAGACTGAATTTTGCGCGTTCAAAACCCCTTACGCCAACTCAGAAAACAGAGACCTGGCAGGCTTACCAGGCGCTCAGCCCGGAACAGAAGAAGGCCTTGGTCAGCACGGCTCCAGCGAAACCCAAAGGGGGCGCGATCGCGACCAAGCCCGTGCCGCCACAAAAGCAGGTCAAAATACCGTTGTCCCGCAAGCCATTGAAGCCCTTGGCCAGCGCGTCTGCAGCAGTGGATCGCAATACCCTGCTGCCGCATTCGCCGACGCAGATTGAGCCAGCTCAGGTCAAGACGAACTGAAGTCAGCGGGGCTTGACCCGATGAATCCCGATCTATCCGCGCCGTCGCTTGGTCGGCGCATGGCTTGCTGGCTGTATGAAGGCTTCTTGTTGTCCGGGGTTGTGTTTGTTGCAGGCTACCTGTTTGGTAGCTTGAGTCAGACGCGCCATGCACTGGACAATCGCCATGCGCTGCAAGCCTTTCTCTTCGTTGTCTTTGGCATTTATTTTGTCTGGTTTTGGTCCAAGGGCCAAACCCTGGCCATGAAGACCTGGCAGATTCGCCTGGTTGATCGCGCCGGGCAACCTCTTACCCAGTTGCGTGCCTTGTTGCGTTACGTGTTGAGTTGGCTTTGGTTTCTGCCTGCGCTGGCGGTGCTGGCACCATTCAGGCTGTCGGTCCAACTATCCGTCGCAATGCTTCTTGCCTGGATCGTGGTCTGGGCGCTGTTGAGTCGCCTTCACGCCGGGCAACAGTTTTGGCATGATGCGCTGGCGGGCACCCGACTGGTTTGGGCATCGTCGGCCAGCCATTAGCCAGACGCAGCGCTTATGACGAAAGTTCTCATTGTGGGTGGCGGTATGGGCGGTCTGGCTGCCGCTCTGGCCTGTTCAAGGTCGGGCGCGCAGGTCGCGCTATTCGAAAGTGCGGCACGTTTCACTGAAGTCGGTGCGGGTATCCAGCTTGGCCCCAATGTGGTCAAGGTGTTGCACGGCTGGGGTTTGCAGCATGCGCTCGACGCAGTGGCCGCTTTTCCCCATCGACTGCAGGTGCGCAGCGCCGTCGATGGTAATGAACTGGGCCTCTTGCGCTTGGGTGATGCCAGCGTGGCGCGTTACGGGGCACCCTATGCAACGATTCACCGCGCCGATCTGCATGCCTTGTTGCTGGCACCACTCCAAGGCAACAAGGTGCAACTCAATTTGGACTGCTCAGCCAAAGGGTTTGCGCAAGGCTCGGATGGCGTGACGCTGCATCTGCGGCAGGCAGCGCGGGATTTCGACGCAAACGGCGACTTGCTGGTAGGTGCCGACGGCCTTTGGAGCCGGGTGCGTCACCAATTGTTGGCTGACGGTCCCCCGCAGCCTACCGGACACCTGGCGTACCGGGCCCTGGTCAGGCAAAGCAGCTTGCCAGAGTCTCTGCGCTCGCAGCAGGTCAGTGTCTGGCTTGGACCCCGGCTGCATGTGGTGCAGTACCCTGTGCGCAGCGGCGACTGGCTCAATGTCGTTGCCATTGTCGAAGGCAAGGTGGTGGATGATGCGCAAAATTGGGACCATCGCGCCAACCGGGCTGATTTGCAGCGCCACCTGGCTGGCATCTGCGCCCCTTTGCAGGACCTGATTGCGGCCATTGATGATTGGCACCTGTGGAGCCTGAGCATCCGTCCGCCGATGCAGCGTCCGTCCGAGCAGGCACAGGGCAGGGTGGCCTTGCTGGGTGATGCCGCCCACCCGATGCTGCCCTATCTGGCGCAGGGAGCCGGAATGGCGATTGAAGACGCGGCTGAATTGGGCCGTGTCTTGAGCGGCGTTGGTCCGGCCCAGCTGGCGAATCCACTTGAACCGGACACGCTGATGGCCGCTTTGAACCAATATGCGGCCAGTCGCTGGCAGCGCAACGCCCGTGTCCAGGCGCGGGCCATTCGCAACGGGCAAATATTTCATGCCATTGGCCCCATGCGCTGGGGCCGGGACGCAGCCATGCGTTTGCTGGGCGAGTCGCTGCTGGACATGCCTTGGCTGTACCGTGGCGCGCACTAGCGGGCTATCCGGCAATCCATGCGGTCGCTGGCGAAGTAGATTTTTTGGATTTGGCCATCACTTTCTGTCTCGACACCATTTGCAATTGTTGTAAGCTAGAGCCATGAACGTTGAAACTTCAAATTTGAAAGCACTGCCCATTTCTGAACGTATTGAGCCGGTTGAGGATATTTGGGACAGCATCGCCGAGGAGACCACTGTTGAGTCTTTTCTTTCGTCTCAGGCGGTTGATGAGTTGCATCATCGCCATGCCGCGCACCAGGCCAATCCCGCGAGCAGCACTTCCTGGGAACAGGTGCGAAGCAAACTTTTTAAAGAGCGGCTTTGACACGTCTGGTCTTCAGACCTGAGGCCGAAGAGGAGCTTCTTTCGGCACCGGCATGGTTTGAGGAGCACTCACCCGCACCCGCGAGCTGATGCATGAGATCGACGCTGTTGCCAATGGCAAGCTCTGGCCCGAAGCCATAGACAGCTTTGCTAAAGCGCATTAGCCACGCCGGGCCGTCTAACTACCGTGATGTACGAATCAAGAATCCATCCTCCCCTGACCCGGCCACTTTTTTTGCGGCGCTTGTTGCTGCATGTGGCGACCGCGGTCAGCCTGCTGCTGGTGTCACTTGGCGTTGGCATGCTGGGCTACGCCTGGTTTGAGCATCTTCCGTGGCTTGACGGGTTCCTCAATTCGGCCATGCTGCTGGGCGGCATGGGCCCGGTCAACGCGCCGGTCACGGCCGGCGGCAAGCTGTTCGCCGGCCTGTACGCCTTGTATGCCGGGCTGGTCTTCATCGTTACTGCCGCGCTCGTCTTCACCCCGATCGTGCACCGCGTTCTTGCACAAGTTCCATTGGGACGCCAAGGCATAAGCGCCCCACTGCAAGCTATAGTCAAGACCTACCTGAAAGCCCCTCTCGCCGTGAGCATTCAAACCGACGACTTTGCCGCCCCGCTGCCCAAGCGCATGTTGTCTGGCGCGCCTGCCTCGCCCAACGAGGAGGCGGTGGAGCGCGCGCTGCGGCCCAAACTGCTCGATGAGTACGTCGGCCAGCTCAAGGTGCGCGAGCAGCTCGAGATTTTCATCAGCGCCGCCAAGATGCGCGGCGAGGCGCTTGACCACGTACTGCTGTTCGGTCCGCCGGGCCTGGGCAAAACCACGCTCAGCCACATCATTGCGCACGAACTGGGTGTGAATTTGCGCCAGACCAGCGGCCCGGTGCTGGAAAAGCCCAAGGATCTGGCCGCGCTGCTGACCAATCTGGAAAAAAACGACGTTCTTTTTATCGACGAAATTCACCGCCTGAGTCCGGTGGTGGAGGAAATTTTGTACCCGGCGCTGGAAGATTACAAGATCGACATCATGATCGGCGAAGGGCCGGCGGCGCGCTCGATCAAGCTCGATTTGCAGCCCTTTACGCTGGTCGGTGCCACCACCCGCGCCGGCATGCTGACCAATCCGTTAAGAGACCGCTTCGGCATTGTGGCCCGGCTGGAGTTTTACAGCCCCGAGGAACTGGCGCGCATTGTCAAGCGCAGTGCCGGCCTGCTCAAGGTGACCACCGATGAGAAAGGTGGTTTTGAGATCGCCCGGCGTTCCCGTGGCACACCGCGTATTGCCAACCGGCTGTTGCGCCGCGTGCGCGACTACGCCGATGTGAAGGGCGCGGGCGAAATCACGCTCGAGGTTGCCAACCGTGCACTGGTCATGCTCGATGTGGATCCGCAAGGTTTTGATGTGATGGACCGCAAGCTGCTGGAAGCCGTGATCCTCCGCTTTGACGGCGGCCCGGTCGGCCTGGACAACATCGCCGCCAGCATTGGCGAAGAGCGTGAAACGATTGAGGATGTGATCGAGCCCTACCTGATCCAGCAAGGCTATTTGCAGCGCACGCCGCGCGGGCGCATCGCCACACTGGCGGCCTACAAACACCTGGGGGTCACGCCACCGGCTGCGCAGGTCGATGGCGATATGTTTGGCGTTTGAGGTGGTGCGGTTGCCGGTTTCACCATGCTGCAGACACGATTTTCAAAGTAAGATGACACTGGCGAACCCGCCTGTCCAAAGGAGTGCAGTATGAGAAGTAGATTAGTGCTTTGCAGCATCATGGCGCTGTCCGTCACCACCGGAGGTTTTTCGTTTGCGCAAGGAAGCGGTCTCGATGCGGATCGCAATGCCGTGCCTCGCGATGCACCGGCAGAACAGCGCAAGCTTCGCCACGATCATCGCAACCAGGTTTACGCTGACAACCTGCGGCGATGGGATGAGCGCGGCGCCGGCCCGAACCGGCAATTTCACCGAGGTGATCGTCTTCCACCCGAATATCGCCATAGAAACTATGTGGTTGATGACTGGCGCGGTCACGGTCTGAGTGCTCCGCCGCGTGGCTACCATTGGGTTCAGACCGGTAGCGACTATGTGCTGGTTGCCATTGCCACCGGCGTGATCCTGCAGCTGATGCTGAACAACTGATCCAACCGCCGTCAGCGCCGCGCCGCTTGGTCGATCTCAGCGCGCAGTTCGGCGTAGTTCAGAGTTACCGGAAACTGGGGGAATTCGTCGATCACCTTCTGCGGCGGATGAAACAGGATGCCGGCGTTGGCGGCCGTCAGCATGGCGGTGTCGTTGTAGGAGTCGCCGGCCGCAATCACCTTGAATTGCAGCTCGCGAAAGCGCTGCACGGCTTCTTTTTTCTGGTTCGGCATGCGTAGCTGGTAGTTCACCACAAAGCCCTGGGCGTCCGCCTCCAACTGATGGCAGAACAGCACCGGCATGTTGAGTTGCGCCATCAATGGCATGGCAAATTCGTAAAACGTGTCGGACAGGATGATGACCTGGTAATCGCGCCGCAGCGCGTCCAGAAAGTCACGCGCACCGGCCAGCGGACCCATGTCGGAGATCACCTTCTGAATATCGGGCAGACCGAGCTGGTGGGCTTTAAGCAAGGCCAGCCGGTACTTCATGAGTTTGTCGTAATCCGGCTCGTCGCGCGTGGTGCGCGCGAGCGCCGGGATGCCGGTGCGGCTGGCAAACTCGATCCAGATTTCCGGAACGAGAACACCTTCAAGGTCAAGACAGACGAGTTGCACTGAATTTCTCCGCAAATCAGGCGAGTGTAGTGGGAGCCGTTGCCACTGGCCGGGCGTACTGCACGATCAGGATTTGCGCCGTGTAGTAGCTTGCCAGCACCCACAAGGACACCAGCGGCAGCGGTTGCACAAAGCGGTTGACGGCAATCAGCGCGTCACTCAGCATGAAAATGCAAGCACCCAAGCCGACTGCCCTGGCGGCGGCGTCACGCAGCACCAACGCGCGACCGATGGCCTGCGCCACCATCAAGGCAATGACGCTGACGTAGGCGGCCACGGCGACTTTCAAAACCGGGTCAGCCAGCCCGCCCCAGACCCAGGCATACATGGCGGCACCAACAGCCAGCGTTGACAGCAGCGCGCGGCGGCTGGGAAACCAGGGCACACCCTGACTAAACAGCGCGATGTAAAACAGATGCGCCAGCAGGAAAGACGCCAGCCCGGGGATGAAATAGTTGCCCGGCAGCATGAGCCACACATCGCCCGCCAGCGACGCCACCAGGGCGGCCAGCAAATAGAGGTCAAATCGGGTTCTAGCCCCCGTTTTATATGCGCGAACAGCTACTAATATAATAGCAACTAACAGGGTCAGCGGCTTCAACAGGTAGTGCAGCGTGAGCAGCCCGAGCGCGCTGCTCAAGGTTGACAAGGCAGCCAGCAGGATCAGGCCCCACAGCAGCGCATGGGCAGCTTGGCTCGCGGATGTTGCGGGACGCTGGTCGGTTGCCATGGGTGCGCAGTCGGGTCCGCTTCAGGCGCTGATCTCATCGAGCGCGTCATCTTCCAGATGGCGCGTGTCGGACCAGCCCACCAGCGTGAAGCCGCCCGGCGACCAGAGCAGCCGGTTGATGGCGGCGTTGCCCAGGTCCCAGGTGCGCGGTGCCTGCAACTCCTGGCCAGTCGCGGCACGGTACAGCATATCCATCACGCCGCCGTGCGCCACCAGCACAATCTGCTGTCCCAGGTGTTGCGCGGCCAGTTCCGAGGCGGTGCGGGTGATACGCTCACGCAGGTCGATCAGCGACTCGCCGCCCTCGGGTGCCCAGCTCGGATCGCGCTGCCGCCAGCGCCGCGCCTGCTCCGGCCAGGTGGCTTCGAGCTCGGCAAACGTTTTGCCCTCGAACACACCAAAGCCGCGTTCACGCAGACCGGTGTGGGTTTGCACTGTGCGGCCGGTCTCGTTGGCGATCGAGCGCGCCGTGTCATGGGCGCGCAGCAGGTGGCTACAGTAAATGGCGCTGATCGGCTCATGCGAGAGCGCTTTGGCCAGGCGCTGGACCTGCCATCGGCCCTTGGCGTTGAGTTCGATGTCGAGTTGCCCCTGAATGCGGGTATCGACGTTCCAGGCGGTCTCGCCGTGGCGGATGGCGATGATGCGGGTAGCGTGCATGGGCTGTTCGGCGTTAGCGCGGAATTTCGATATTGATACGGCGTGGCCCCGCTGGCGGGTTGGGAAAGCCTTGCATCGCGGCCTCGAACATGGCGCTCAGGATGGCCTTCTCGTCGGTCCGGCGGCCGTCGTGTGCGGCATGGGTTTCATAGACAACCTTGGCCGTGCTCAGGTCACGCATGACCAGGCTGACATGGCGCCAGTAGTAGGGCTGCTCGCCCAGGCCAAAGCCGTACCCGCCCACAAATGGGTGCGGGCCCATGAACCGCCCGTAGCGGCTGTGCAGTCCCCAGCCCAAGCCAAAGCCAGGCCCCCATCCGATCAGCGGGCGATCCCAGGGCGCGTAGGGGTCCACCCGGATAGCCGCACCGATCTGCACGCTATAGCTGGCCGCAGCGTCATCACGCTTGAGCCCGACCCTGGCCAGCACGGGCTCGGCCAATGCCTCCAACTGGACCTGTTGCGCAGCCTCGGCTTGGGACTGTTGCGAGGGCAGGCGCTCAAAGCGGTAGCTGGCCCCGATCGCGAGCGCGGGCGGGGTGGCGAAACTTTGCACATCTGTGTCAACCAACCTGGTCGTGCTGCAGCCAGTCAACCACAACAGCGCAAAGCAGAGAGCAAACAGGGTTCTGAACATGACAAATCCTTTCAAAATTTCGCCCGAACAATCAGAGCGGAAACTCGATCCGCTGTGAACCGGGTGTTGTGACCATCGGCAAAGTGTCCTGGTCAAACACTTTGTCACCTTCTTGATTGGCCACCCCGGTAATTTTGATCCCTTTGAAGTCAAAACGCGAGGCGTCCATCAAGTGTGAAGGCACGACGTTTTGTAAAGCGGTAAACATTGTTTCGGTGCGTCCCGGATATTTCTTTTCCCAGTCGCGCAGCATCTGGCCAATGAGTTGGCGCTGCAGGTTTTCCTGGCTGCCGCACAGCGAGCAGGGGATGATAGGGAACTGGCGGTGCGCGGCCCAGCGCGCCAGATCTTTTTCAGCCACGTTGGCCAGCGGTCGAATTACGATATGACCACCGTCATCGCTTACCAGCTTGGGCGGCATACCCTTGAGTTTGCCACCGAAGAACATGTTCAAAAAGAAGGTTTGCAGCATGTCGTCGCGGTGATGGCCGAGCGCAATTTTGCTGATCTTGAGCTCATCCGCCACCCGGTACAAAATGCCCCGGCGCAGACGGCTGCACAGGCTGCAAAGGGTTTTGCCCTCGGGAATGACCTTCTTGACGATGCTGTAGGTGTCCTGCGTCTCGATATGAAACTCGATACCCAGTCTGGCCAGGTACTCGGGCAGGATATGCGCCGGAAAGCCGGGTTGCTTCTGGTCCAGATTGACGGCGACGATGTCAAAGTGGATCGGCGCGCGCTGCTGCATCTTGAGCAAAATATCGAGCAGTCCATAGCTGTCCTTACCACCGCTCACGCAGACCATGACACGGTCGCCTTCTTCGATCATGTTGAAGTCGATGATGGCCTGGCCCACCTGACGGCACAGGCGCTTTTCAAGCTTGTGGGTTTCACGTTCAATCTTGGGCGCTATCCTGAGCCCCGTCGCAAGCGCAACCCCATCGTCTTCAATCCACACTGCACTCATTCGTATTTCCCTTGTTTTCGATGGGTGGATTTTCTCTCACTTTGTGATTGTTCCCCCACTCACTCTGCCCCGCCTCTCTCCCGCCCCGCCGGGCGGAAGAGAGGAGCCTCATTTGGCCGCGTGTTTGAACAAAGGAAGTACCCGCGCCAAAGCACGCTGCGGGAAGACGATTAGCGGAGTGCGTTTGTCACTTGCACCAAGCCGATTGGATGCCAGCTATCCGTTGGTATGGCTGAACAGACTTGTTCTCGTCCGAAGTTATGAGATGAAGACGCCCATACTTCTCTCGGAATAGTCCGCTGAGTGTGGCTCCGTCCAGCGTCTGGTCCTCAAGCAGAAGCCGAGCCGCTACCTTTCGCGGGTATACATGCTCCTCACTGAATCGTGGCTTCTCGACGCCGCTGTCGGGATGGAACATCTTGAGGGCCTCAAGTGACATGCGACCCGTCCAGGCACGCAAGGGCTTTGGGATATACCAGATGGCTGCGCCGATGACTGTCTCGAGCAGTGCCCTTTGCCGCGGAGACGCCTTCGAATACACGGGCCTGATGGCCACGATGACGTCCGCTAGAACGCTGCACTGCTCATCGAGTACGGTGTCGCGGTTCGGTTTGTGTGGAGTCATCGGTTTGCGCGGGGGTTCAGCCGTCTAACGTGATTTATTTTGCATATCCGCAGAATAGCATTTATCACCCTCTGCCTAGCAACTGATGCTGAAACACGTGAACGCTACGCCGCAAACTCAAAACGTCAACGCGCCTTGGTACGTGTACTTCATCACATAAAACACGCGGCCAAATGAGGCTCCTCTCTTCCGCCCGGCGGGGCGGGAGAGAGGCGGGGGAGAGTGAGTGGGGAAAAGAAAAGAAGGAAGAAGCTACCACTGCCCCGTCTCCACCCGAATCGCCACTTCGCAGTCATCAAAAATTTCCAGCTTGGCAATCTTCACACGCACGCCTTTTACGCCCGGCAACTGCAGCAAGCGGTTGGCCAGCTTGCCGATCAGCGTTTCCAGCAGATTGACGTGCTCGGCGGTGCATTCGTCGATGATGATCTTGCGCACTTTGCGGTAGTCCAGCACGCGCATGATGTCGTCGTCGGCGGGCAGCAGCGGCTGCGCGCCCAGGCTTAGTTCGGCATCCACCTGAATCGGCTGCGGCGCGGTCTTTTCGGTGTCGAGAATGCCCAGGTTGGCATCGAAGCGCAGGCCGGTCAGGGTCAGGGTCTGCTGGCCCAGGGTCCGGCCGCGGCTTTCGGAGGGCATCATTTTTTTTTGCCAAGAGAGTTGACGATGCCGGGGGAATCACAGCAGCGAAAAATCGCTTTCGAACTTCATCAAATGCTGGCCGCCATCGACCAGCAGCGTGGTGCCGGTGATGGACTGGTTGTCAATCGCAAATTTCACAGTTGCCACGACATCCGCCGCAGTCGATGATTTGCCTAGTGGCGAGAGCTTGTGCAGCGCTTCAAACTTGTCCTGGTTGAGCATATGGCTGGTCAGCGTCAGACCGGGTGCCACGCCAACCACGCGCAAGTGCGGCGCCAGTGCCAGCGCCAGCATGGTGTTGGCCGCTTCCAGCGCGGCTTTGGATAGCGTGTAGCTGAAAAAGTCCGGGTTCTGGTTCCACAGCTTCTGGTCCAGCAGATTGACGACCACGCCCTGCGGCCGACGCGCCTGTGCACTGGCCGAGCCGTCGCGGGTCAGCACATGGGTATGCAAGGCTTGCGCCAGGATGATGGCAGCGCCAGCATTGCTGCGCATGTGTTTGTCCATGGCGGCAAAGCTGAAACTGGCGGCCTCGTCATGCTCAAAGGTGGAGGCGCTGTTGACCACGGCATCGACCCGGCCAAATTGAGCAATCACCTGGGGCAGCAACTGGCGGACCGCCGTCTCATTTGTCAGATTAGCACGAAAAGCGGCGCTAGCACCCGCCAGTCTTGAGCAGTCAGCTACTGTTTTTCTAGCTTCTTCGAGCGAATCGCGGTAATGCACGGCGACCTGCCAGCCGTCCGTCGCCAGCGCAAGCGCGATCTCACGTCCCAGGCGCTTGGCAGCGCCCGTGATCAGGACCGTGCGGGTAGCAGTGGGGGCAGACATTCGGTGACAATTCAAGCCGTTATGACAACAGCCTACAGTTTAACGGGCGCCCTGGCGGCCCACATTCGTCAGACCATCGCCAGCCAGGGCGGCTGGATCGGTTTTGACGAATTCATGACGCTGGCGCTCTACACACCGGGGCTGGGCTATTACGCCAACGACAGCGCCAAGTTTGGCAGCCTGCCGTATGCCGTGCAGGCGGGTGAGAGGGTTGCTGCTAGTGACTTTGTCACCGCGCCCGAGATCACGCCTTTGTTTGGCCAGACCCTGGCGACGCAGGTGGCGCAGGCCTTGCAGCAGACAAACACGGCGGAGGTCTGGGAGTTTGGTGCCGGTTCCGGCGCGCTGGCCTTGCAAGTGCTGGACGCATTGGCAGCGCGAGGCCAAACCCTGAGGCACTACTGGATCGTCGATTTGTCGGGCAGTCTGCGCGCGCGCCAACAGAGCAGGCTGGAAAAATACGCCGACTTGGTGCAGTGGGTCAGTGCGCTGCCCGACACGCTGCAAGGCGTGCTGATCGGCAACGAGGTGCTCGACGCCATGCCGGTCAAGTTGCTGGCGCGCGTCGAGGGCGTCTGGCACGAACGCGGCGTGGTGCTGGGGGACGATGCAGCCTTGATCTGGCAGGATCGCCTGACCGACCTGCGCCCACCCCTGGCAATTGTTGGCGAGCACGACTACCTGACGGAGCTTCACAGCCAGGCACTGGCCTTCATGTGCACCCTGGCCGACAAGCTGACGGCTGGTGCAGCCTTCTTTATCGACTACGGTTTCCCGGAGCACGAGTATTACCACCCGCAGCGCCATATGGGCACTGTGATGTGCCACCGCAGCCATCAGTCCGACGGCAATCCGCTCGCCGACGTGGGTTTGAAGGACATCACCGCGCACGTCAATTTCACTGCCATGGCGCTGGCCGCGCAAAACCCCGACTGGGGTGTGCTGGGCTATTGCACGCAGGCGCGCTTTCTGATCAATTGCGGCCTGGTGGCACGCATGGAAAGTGCCACGTTACGGGAACGGGTGCAGGCGCAAAAACTGATCACGGAACACGAAATGGGCGAGTTATTCAAGGTGATTGGCTTCTTCAAGGGTGAGCCTTGGCAGGCACTTGGCTTTGCGCAAGGTGACCGCACGCACACGCTGTAGGGCGTGTCGCGCCGCGCGGGCCGAAGTCAAGCCAGTGCTTCAGGCGATATCGAGGGCATGAACGGCAAAATGACCAGCGCGCCGGTCGGCAAAGTAACATTCCAGCGTCAGCTTGACGGTGCGAAAGGCAATTTCGTCCCAGGGGATTTCGGCTTCGGTAAAGAGCCTGGCTTGAATCGTTTCATGGCCGGGGTCAAAGGCGTCGCTGAGCAGGCGCGCCCGGTAAAACAAATGCACCTGGCCGACCCGTGGCACGCTGATGATTGAAAAGAAATCTTCCATCTCAAACTTGGCGCCAGCCTCTTCCAGCGTTTCACGCGCTGCCCCTTCGGCTGCGGTTTCGGCCAGTTCCATAAAACCCGCCGGCAGCGTCCACTTGCCAAAGCGGGGTTCGATATTGCGTTGGCACAGCAGCACCTGGTCGCCCCAATACGGCAGCGTACCGACCACGTTGAGTGGGTTTTCGTAGTGAATCGTATGGCAGGCCGGACAGACCGCGCGCTCCTTCGTGTCGCCGTCATCGGGCAGCCGGTAAACCACGGCACTGCCGCAATTGCGGCAATGTTTGATCGGGGAGCGAAGCATGCCAGCAGTGTAATCTGCTCCTCGTCCTATTGGATGCGCACGCTGATCGGGCAGAGCCCCTTGATGCTGCCGCTCAAGCTGTCTCCCGGGACCACCGCCGCCACGCCTTCTGGTGTGCCGGTAAAGATCAAATCGCCGGGCTGCAGTTCCCAGGCGGCCGACAAGTGTTCAATCGTTTCAGCCACGCTCCAGATCAATTTGGCGGTGTTGCTGCGCTGGCGCTCTTGCGCGTTGACTTGCAGTGCGATGTCGGCTCGGGCCATGTCACCGGCGCGGGCTGCTTCGGTGATTGGGCCAAGCGGCGCCGAGGCGTCAAAGCCTTTGCCAATGCACCAGGGGCGGCCCTGCTTCTTCATCTCGTTTTGCAGGTCGCGCCGCGTCATGTCCAGGCCGACGGCATAGCCAAAAATGTGTTTGCCAGCGTCTGCCGCTGCGATCTTCTTGCCGCCCTTGCCAATCGCTACCACGAGTTCAATTTCATGGTGCAAATTCTGCGTGAGGCTGGGGTAAGGCATGACGGCGGTCTGGCCCTCGTGGACCACCAGCACCGCATCAGCCGGCTTCATGAAGAAGAAGGGCGGCTCGCGGCCGGTGAATCCCATTTCCTTGGCGTGATCCTCGTAGTTGCGACCGACGCAGTAAATGCGATGCACCGGAAAGCGCAAAGCGCTGTCAATGATCGGCAGCGAGACGGTCGGGGCGGGGCTGAAAACGTAGCTCATCAAATTCCTTCCAATCCATAGGGGCCATTATCCGTTGCCGGATCGTCCCCGCCGATTCAATCCGATTTGGCCAGCAGTTCAAAATGTTCAACCATCGGCGCTGCCGAAAAATATGGCCCGACGATGGCGCGCCATTCGGCAAACGCCGGGGACTGGCGAAAGCCCACGGTATGGTCCTGCAGCGTGTCCCAGAAAATTTGCAGCACGTAGCGTTCCGGTCGTTCAAGGCAGTGATTTAGCTTGAAGCCGGCAAAGCCTTTGGCGCGCGCAATCACGGTGGTCAGGCCGCGCTGGATTGCGGCTTCAAAGGCGGTGTTCTGACCAGGCTGGATCAATAAGTCGGCAAGCTCAAGAATCATGCAGGTCTCCGGTAGGGGTTGGGGTTTTGCTGGGGCTTGAGTCTAACTTCTCCCGTCAGCGCTGGTCGCAAATGCGTAGCCAGACCGGCTCCGTTTGGCCTGGTACATCGCAGCATCGGCACTTTGCTTCAAGGCTTCTGCGGTGCTGCCATCTTTCGGAAAGATGGAGATGCCGATGCTTGGGTTGACGATGAGTTCACCGACTCTGAGCTGGCACGGCATTTGAATCGCTTTGATGATCTTTTCGGCAATCATGCTGGCGTCATTTTTGCTTTTCATTTCCATCAGCAAATACAGAAATTCGTCGCCGCCATGGCGGCTCACCGTATCGTCGGCCCGTGTGGTCTGTTCCAGTCGTCGTGCAACGAGTTGCAGGACCGCATCGCCGACGTCGTGTCCGTATGAGTCATTGATGGTCTTGAAATGATCCAGGTCCAGGAACATCACGGCCAATGTCCAGCCATGCCGCGCTGCTTGCGCCAGGCCATGTGCCAGTCGATCATCGAACAGCGCCCGGTTGGGCAGGCCGGTCAAGGCATCGTGCAGGGCAGCATGGCGGGTCTCGTCTTGCTGTTCAAGGACCGTGGCCAGCTCATGTTCCAGCAGGTTGCGCTCGCTGACTTCATTCTTCAAAACCCGATTCACGCTGGCCAACTTCACCGAAGCTTCTTGCACCTTGACTTCAACGGCCTCGTTCTTTTCAAGAGCGCTGGCTACCGTCGGCAAAGGGTCCTGCGTCTCAAACTCCTGGTGGAGAACCTTGTTGACGGACGCAAGTTCAACTGCGGATTGCTTCATGACTTCTTTAACGTGCTCGCTTTCCTTGAGCACTTGTGTCAAGGATTTGGCTGGTTTGTCGCCTGCCGGTGTTTTGCCTTTGCTAGCGTTTTTCATCGATGTGGATCCATTTTTGGCGCCGAACGATTTCGATCGCTGCCTTGCAGCGTGGCCTCGGTACGACCAAAAGTCTGTTCGGTAGAGCACCAAACAGCCAAGTTCATGCAACTTGCACCCGCAGCGCGAGCATTGCGGGGCCGGGAGCGAGCCTGCGGTATGCTGCAGCCCCATGCAAACTCAAAACTTTATTCCTGGCAAAGATGCCTCGCTTGAATCCACCATCAATACCTTGCAAGCGCGCCTGCAAGCCCTGGGCATTCACATTGAGGAGCGCAGTTGGCTCAACCCGGTGCAGGGTATCTGGTCGGTGCATATTCGTGACCGCGACTGCCCGCTCATGTTCACCAATGGCAAGGGTGCGACCCGGCTGGCTTGTTTGGCCAGTGCGCTGGGTGAGTTTTTTGAGCGCCTGTCGAACAATTATTTCTGGACGCACTACTACCTGGGGCCGCAGGTCGCGCAACGGGCCTATGTGCATTACCCGCAGGAGCGCTGGTTTGTGCCGGGTGCCGACGGCAGTTGGCCACCGGAGCTGCTAAACCCCGCACTGCAGGAGTTTTACAACCCGGGTGACAGCATCGATGCCGCTGACCTGGTTGAATTCAATTCCGGCAACGTCGAGCGCGGCATTTGCGCCCTGCCTTACGTGCGCCAGCGCGACGCTGCGGTCACCTGGTTTCCGGTCAACATCATTGGCAACCTGTATGTCAGCAACGGCATGTCGGCTGGTAATACCCAGGCCGAGGCGCGTACGCAGGCCTTGTCAGAAATTTTTGAGCGCCACATTAAGGCACGCATCATCAGCGAGGGCATTTGCCTGCCCGACGTGCCCGAAGCGGTGATCGCGCGTTACCCGCGCATTGCCGCCGGTATTGCTGCACTGCGCGCTGCCGGTTTTGGTATTCTGGTGAAAGACGCCTCGCTCGGCGGCCAATACCCGGTGATGAATGTGACGCTGCTGCACCCCGAGGATCAAGGCTGTTTTGCCAGTTTTGGTGCCCATCCGCGCTTTGAAATTGCGTTGGAGCGCTCGCTCACCGAGTTGTTGCAAGGCCGTGCGCTGGATGCGCTGAACGGCTTCCCGGTGCCGGGCTTTGACCTGGAAGAGGTGGCCAGCTCGACCAACATCGAAATTCATTTCGTTGATTCGAGTGGCGTCATTCACTGGAAGTTTCTGGGGGACGTGCCCGACTACGCGTTTGTTGACTGGAACTTCAGCAACACCACGGCCGAGGACTACGCCTGGGCGGTTGATCGCATTCACCAGGACGGGCGTGACATCTACGTGGCCGACTTCACCCATCTGGGCGTCTATGCCTGCCGTATTCTGGTGCCCGGCATGTCTGAGATCTATCCGGTGGATGACCTGGAGTTTGAAAACAATAGCGTCGGCAACAGCCTGCGCGAAGCGATTCTGAATTTGCCCGATCTTGACGATGACGAGTGCGCCGGCCTGCTCGACACCTTGAACGAATCCGGTTTGGCCGACCAGCGCCCGGTCGCCGGCGTGATTGGTCTGGCGGCAGACGCGGACTCGTTCTGGAGCGACCTGCGCGTGGGCGAACTAAAAACCCTGCTGGCGCTGGCCATTGGGGATGAAGCCGCCACGCTGGAAGGCTGTGACTGGATCAAACACTTTGCGCAGCTCAACCCGCAGCGCCGCAGCGTCTATGCCTGTATTGAATCCCTCATCAGCCTGGCTGACATGGGTGATAGCGGGCCGTATCTGGACGCGTTGCGCATGCTCTATGGTGCCGGTGCCGTCACGCAGGCGCATGCACTGATCATGCAAACGGACCGTTTTATGGGCCTGGGCGCGCCGGGTTTGGCGCTGGAGGGCTGCGAGATGCACCACAAGCTGCTGGCGGCCTATGACAAGGTGCATGCCCGATTTGGCTGAAGCGGGCGCTTGACCGGGGCTGCGGTGATGCAGGCGCTCAAGAAAATTCTGCGGGCCCTGCTGTTTCCGCTGGTCGCGGGCGTGCTGCTGTTTGAGGAATGGGGTTGGGAGCCGCTCGCCGCCGCTTTTGCAAAGCTGGCCCGGTTGCCGTTTTGGGGCTGGTTGGAGCGCAAGATTGCAGCTTTACCGCCGTTCGGCGCCTTGCTCGTTTTTGCGCTGCCGATGTTGTGCTTGTTGCCGGTCAAGCTGCTCGCGCTCTATTTGTTCGGAGAAGGCCACGCCACACTGGGGCTGGCGCTGCTACTGGCGGCCAAGCTGGGCGGCACGGCGCTATTGGCGCGATTATTTCAGTTGACGCAACCGGCCCTGATGCAGTTGCGCTGGTTTGCCCACTGGTACCCGCGCTGGACAGCCTGGAAGGAAGGCGTGCTGGCGCAAGTGAGACAGTCGCTGGTCTGGCGCGAGGCCCAAAAGCTCAAGCACGCGGCCAAAGCCTGGTGGGCTGGTTTGCGGAACCGCCCGTAATATGCTATTGAATACATAGCGTATTACGCAAGAAAGACGAGGGCTAAAGCCATTTTTGTTATATAACAACACTGGGCCGGCGCCTTATTTCTGGTTTATTTTCAGTTGCAAGTCCTGGTATTGCGGCAGGCGCGCACCGCCCAGCGCAACGGCCTGGGCAATGGCCTGCGCGGCGGCCCGGCGTTGGCCCTGCTCCAGCAGCACCTGGGCCAGGTTATTCCAGGCCTCGGCAAAGTCTGGGTGCTGGTGCAGCGCCGCTCGATAGGCCTTGACCGCGACGGCACGCTGGCCCAGGGCATAAGCCGTGTTGCCCGCGCCAAGCAAACTGGCCCGATCAGACGGCCAGGCCCCCAGCCCGGCCGCGTAGGCGCGCTGGGCGGCGCGCGGATTGAGTCGTTCCAGCGCCGCGGCCGCCGTGGCGTAGCTCCCGGCTTCGGCGGTCGCGGGCAATTGCCCTGGCGGCAGGGCCACCATCGACCAGTAATTGCCACGCGCCCAGGTGCGTTCAAAGGCAAACAGCGACATCTCCAGGCGCGGCGTGCGGCCCGAGTGCAGCAACAACAGGTTGCGCTCGCGATCAAAGCCGATCACCACAGCGTAGTGCCACACCGGGTAAAGCGCGAACGCCAGATTCTGGAACACCAGCACCGGGTGGCCTGCCGCCACTTCGCGTAGCACCGCATCGACGCGCGGCGTCAAAGGATAGGCCAGCAGGCCCTGGCGCCGGGTGGCGGCCAGCATCTCGATTTGCAGCGAACCTTTACGCGCCGGCAAATAAACTTGCTCGACCAGCGCTTCCGGCGCGACCTTGACACCAGCGGCGCCTGCCACCATCGCCAGCGCGGCCGGTCCGCACTCGTAATCTTCCTGCGGGAAAAATGGCACTTTGCTGAGTTCTACGCGGGCTGGCAGGTCAGTCGGCCAGCGCGCCTCCAGTGTCGCCATCTGGGGCGTGGCGCAACCGCCGAGCAAGACCGCCACAAAAGCAAAAACCCCCGCCAGGGCGGGGGTTCGAAGGGTGGACCAGCCAGCGATCATCGAACCGATCGGGTGAACGGGAACACCTTGGTCAGGCCCATGATGTCCGTCACCAACAAAACGAGGAAGACGGTAAACAAGATGCCCAGCACATCGCCGCCGACCGGTGCCTGATCGACGCGTCCGGCCAATTGGGCCACTTCGGCGTCCGACATGGCGGCCACCCGCGCCTTAGCCGCCTGCGGGCTGACGCCCTGTGCCTGCATGGCCTGGCCGACGTCGTCGCGACTCAAAAAGCTGCCGACTTTAGCGCGGTTTGATGCCGCCACGCCGACTGAATTGAGCTCGTCAGTAGTAATGATGCGGGCTTGCGCCGTCAAGGGAAAACCAGCCGCTGTGATGCAGACAATCACGCACGAAGCAACAATTTGTTTGAAGTTTTTCATAAATTCTCTTAAGGGTAATTACAGGTTCAAGTCAAGTCAACAACCGGCCTCAACCGCCTGGATTAAAGCCACGAATATGAATCCGGTCAAATCAATTTACACACGGAAACATCAACTGGTGGCGCGCCTCATCTCGGCCACCCGCTGGCTGATGGCCTGCCGGTCCAACGTGTCATTGGCATGGGCATTGGCCAGATAAGTCTCGAGGTCTTCCAGCGCTCGCCCGGTATGGCCTGCTTCAGCGTGGGCCAGGCCACGGTCGCGATACTCGGCCCAAGCCTGCGGCAGCAGCACGATCAGCCGGTCCTGCACCGCGAGCAGGCGTGCCCAGTCTTCCTGGGCGGTGTGGATTTCTTTCAGGTTGCGCAACATGCGGGCAATGATGTCGCGCGGTGGTGCGACTTGCAGAAACAGCCCGAGCGGCAGGTCAAATTCATCGACCAGACCGCTGCGGCGCCGGTACGGGTCGAGTCGCTCTGCCAGATCGTCGCGACCGAGCGATTGACCGTCGAGCGGATCAATTACCACCTGGCCATTGGGCAAATTCACTTTGATCATGAAGTGCCCGGGAAAGCCGACGCCGCGCGCCGCCAAGCCCAGGCCTTGCGCCAACTCCAGCCACAATACTGCCAGCGAAATCGGAATGGCGCGACGTGTGCGCAGGATCACGTTGACATAGCTGTTGTCGGGGTCGTAGTAGTGATTGACGTTGCCGGCGAAACCCAAATCGCGGTAGAAAAACTGGTTCATCGCGCGCAGCTTCTGCAGTGGCGGGGCATCGCCCGGGAGGCGGCGCTTGAGACGGGCCAGCAACTGGTCAACGTCGTCGAGCACTTGTGCCACGTCGAGCTCCGGGTAATCGTCCTGCGCCAGGCTGACGGCCGCCTCCAGCAGAGGAAACTCGGCGTCACTTTGCACCAGCGTGGCGAAGTATTCGAGCGGGGTGGGTACAAGCAAAGACAGGGTCATATCAGGAGGGGCTTTCCAATTGACGCTATTTTGCCGCCAATCCGTGGCCCCTGCAGGTCAACGCCGGGCGAACTGTCGCAACTTCAGGCCAGTGCCCCACAACGCTACAAAATACAGAGCAGTTGACGCAGACAGGACAAGGGCTAGCAGCCAAATTCTCTTGAATTTTTCAGCGCGCAACTGGGTCCAGTCAACTGCCCCGTTGGCCCACATCAGAAAGACCACCAGCAAGGCGCAGGCCGCAATCACCTGCAGCACGAACACACCCCAGCCGGGCTCGGGCCGGTAACTGCCACGCCGCAGCAACCCAAGCAGCAGCCAGACGGCGTTGATCAGGGCACCGATACCAATGGAGAGGGTCAGCGCGGCGTGGGCCAACAGCGGCACTAGAACGACATTGAGCAACTGCGTGATCACCAGCACCATGATCGCCACACGCACCGGCGTTCTGGTGTCCTGGCTGGCGTAGTAGCCGGGCGCCAGCACCTTGACGGCCACAATGCCGATCAGGCCGACGCCCCAGCCCATCAGCGCATAAGTAATCTTTTGCACGTCATCGCCGGTCATGGCGCCATAGTGATAGAGCGCGGCCACCAATGGTTTGGGGAACACCAGCAGCGCCAGCGCGCAAGGCAGCGCCAGTAGCACCACCAGGCGCAAACCCCAGTCCAGCATGGCCGAATATTTTGCGCTATCGCCAGTTGCGCGCGCCAGGGCGAGTTGGGGCATCAGCACCACGCCCATCGCGACCCCGAGCAGCGCAGTGGGGAACTCCATCAAACGGTCCGCGTAGGTGATCCAACTCACGCTGCCCGCTGCCAGATGCGAGGCGATTTGCGTGTTGATCAGCATCGAGATGTGCGCCACGCTAACCCCCAGCAGGGCTGGTCCCATCAATTGCAGGATGCGCTGCGTGCCCGGATCGCGCCAGGCCGCGCGCAGCGCGCCCCAGCGCAGGGCGATGCGGGGCTTGAGTCCGAGCGCCTTCAAAGCCCACGCTTGCACGCCGAGTTGCAGCACGCCGCCCAGCAGCACGCCACCCGCCAGGGCATATATCGGCTCCAGGCCCAGACGCCTGAACCACGGCGCGCCGAGCCAGGCGGCGGCGATCATGCATACGTTCAGCAGCACCGGGGTGGCGGCTGGCACCGCAAAATGCTTCCAGGTGTTGAGCACACCGGCGGCCAATGCCACCAGCGACATGAAAGCGATATAGGGAAACATCCAGCGCGTCATGACGACCGCCGCCGCAAAGCTGTGCGGGTCCTGCTGCAAACCGCTGGCCATGGCCCACACAAGGGCTGGCGACGCCGCCACGCCGATGATGCTGAAGCCCAGCAAAACCCAGGCCAGCACGGTTGCGGTCTGGTCGATCAACAAGCGCGTGGCCAACTCGCCGTGCTGCGCCTTGGTGGCGGCCAACACCGGCACAAAAGCCTGGCTGAAAGCACCTTCGCCAAAAAAGCGTCGAAACAGATTGGGAATGCGAAACGCCACGTTGAAGGCGTCTGTCATGGCATTGGCACCAAAGGTGGACGCAATCAAAAGTTCACGCACCAGGCCGGTCACGCGTGAGCCCAGGGTCAGCAGCGAAACAACAGAGGCAGATTTGAAAAGGCTCACCGCGCGAAGTGTAGCCGGGTGCGGCCCACCAACGACACGGGTCTGGGCAGTTGGACCGCAGATGTTAGAATTAAAAGCTTTTCTGACAACATCCACAGACTCAAGGAACTCACAAGATGGCATCTGGAAAACCCAAGAAAAAGAACCCGCGCCTGGCGTCGGGCCTCAAACGCGTCCGTCAGGACGTCAAAATCAACGCCGCAAACACCTCGCTGCGTTCCAAGTACCGCACGGCAGTGAAAAACGTCGAAAAGGCGGTGATCGCGGGCGACAAAACCAAAGCGACCGAGCTGTTTGGCAAGATGCAGGCCGTGGTGGACACCGTGGCCGACAAAGGCATCTTCCACAAGAACAAGGCGGCGCGCGACAAGAGCCGCCTGTCAAGCAAGGTGAAAGTCTTGAGCTCGAAAGCAGCCGAAGCTCAAACCGCCTGAATCAAGGCACATCGCACGGATCTCCAATCGGATGGGGACAGAGCTGGTACGCCACGGTCTGCTCCACAAATCCTGAAAAGTTGATCCGCCGTTTGTAACGGGTGCGCTGTCAGAAAGAGCAAAAAGGCCGTCGCAAGACGGCCTTTTTGTTGGCCTAGAATTGCACCTCAACGGCCCGCCATTGAACGGGCCGTTTCAGTTTTTCCTCAAAGGAATTTGCAAGCATGTCCGCCGCACCATTCATTGAAGCTTCTTCGCCGCATGTGATGAACACCTATGGCCGCCTGCCAATCGCCTTGTCGCATGGCCAGGGTTGCCGCGTCTGGGACGTCAACGGCAAGTCGTATCTGGACGCGCTCGGTGGCATCGCGGTCAACACCCTGGGACATAACCACCCGCGGCTGGTGCCGGCCTTGCAGGAGCAGCTTGGCAAGCTGATCCATACCTCTAACTATTACCACATCCCCAATCAGGAAGTGTTGGCTAAAAAACTGGTTGAGTTGTCGGGCATGAGCAACGTTTTCTTCTGTTCCACCGGCCTCGAAGCCAATGAGTGCGCCCTGAAACTGGCGCGCAAATTCGGCCACGACAAAGGCATTGACCGACCCGAGATCGTGGTCTATGAAAAGGCTTTTCATGGCCGCTCGATTGCCACGCTCAGCGCCACCGGCAACCCCAAGATACAAGCCGGTTTCGGGCCGCTGGTCGAAGGCTTCATCCGGGTACCCATCAACGACATTGAGGGTCTCAAGTTGGCGACCGCCAACAATCCGAATGTGGTGGCCGTTTTCTTTGAAACCATTCAGGGCGAAGGTGGTGTGCACCCGATGCACATCGACTACCTGCGAGCGCTGCGCCAACTATGCGACCAGCGAGATTGGCTCATGATGATTGACGAGGTGCAATGTGGCATGGGGCGCACTGGCAAATGGTTTGCTCACCAATGGGCCGGCATCACGCCCGATATCATGCCACTGGCCAAAGGCCTGGGCTCGGGTGTGCCGATTGGTGCCGTGGTGGCGGGCCCCAAAGCGGCCAACATCTTTCAGCCCGGCAACCACGGCAGTACTTTTGGTGGCAACCCGCTGGCCATGCGCGCCGGGGTGGAGACCATTCGCATCATGGAAGAGGATGGCTTGCTGGACAACGCGGCCCGGGTGGGCAAGCACCTGGCCACAGCGCTGGCCCAGGCACTTGAATCCGAACTCGAAACGCAGGCTGTGACGGAAATTCGCGGCCTGGGCTTGATGCTTGGGATCGAACTCTCCAAACCCTGCGCGGCGCTGGTCGGGCAGTGCGCCAGCGACGGGCTGCTGATCAGCGTGACAGCCGACTGCGTGATCCGGCTGGTGCCGCCACTCATCATGACGACAACGGAGACCGACGAAGTGGTCAGCATTTTGTGCCCACGCATCAAACAACTCCTCTCAAACGCTACCTGATCGACCCCTTTGGATTGACAAGCACCCGCCATGAAACATTATCTGCAATTCAGTGACTTGAGCGCCAGCGAGTACGCCTACCTTTTTGCGCGCACGGCACTGATCAAAAAGAAGTTCAAGACCTACGAAAAGCACCAGCCCTTAGTTGATCGAACGCTGGCCATGATTTTTGAGAAGGCCTCCACCCGCACCCGGGTAAGTTTTGAGGCCGGCATGTACCAGATGGGCGGCAGCGTTGTGCACTTGACCACGGGCGACAGTCAACTCGGCCGCGCCGAACCGATTGAAGACAGTGCCAAAGTGATCAGCCGCATGGTCGATCTGGTCATGATCCGCACCTTTGAGCAAACCAAAATCGAGCGCTTCGCCCAGCACTCCCGCGTGCCGGTGATCAACGGCCTGACCAACGAATTCCATCCGTGCCAGATCCTGGCCGACATCTTCACCTACATCGAGCAGCGCGGCTCGATTGCCGGCAAAACGGTGGCCTGGGTCGGGGACGGCAACAACATGGCCAACACCTGGCTGCAGGCGAGTGAAATCCTCGGTTTCAAAGTCCATGTAAGTACCCCGAGTGGCTATGAAGTTGATCAGTCAGTCGCAGGTCTGCGCTCCCCTGCCAGTTACCAGGTTTTCCGCGACCCGATGCAGGCCTGTGCGGGTGCGGACCTGGTCACCACTGACGTTTGGACCAGCATGGGGTTTGAAGCACAGGACGAGGCCCGAAAAAAGGCCTTTGCGGCCTGGTGTGTTGACCCGGAGATGATGCACGCCGCCAGGGCCGATGCATTGTTCATGCACTGCCTGCCCGCGCACCGCGGCGAGGAAGTGCAAGCCGACGTCATCGATGGAGCGCAATCCGTGGTGTGGGAGGAAGCCGAGAACCGGCTTCACGTGCAAAAAGCACTGATGGAGTTCTTGCTATTGGGTCAACTTTGATGGTATGGCTTAGCGACGTTTCTTCTTCGAGGAGGTTCCCAATGCCTCTCTATTTCTCTCTATTCGATCGTTTTTGCGCTGGTTTTCCTTCTCCATCGCCCTTTTCTTGGTGTATCCGGAGGTATCGGCCCAAGTCCACCAGGCCACAGCCAGGCCAAACGGTGACAAGACCAGCCACCAGTCCCAGTTTGTGACAAACCCGATTTCAAGATACTTCATAATCAGCAAAACCAGCCCAAGCCCCAGCAAGTACATCTGTCTTCTCCTGTCAACGATGATCGGTCCATTGGCGTTGCTTGACTGTAAACCACCTAGGACAGAAATGCTCAAGAATGCAATGCTTATTTTCGTCGCGACGAGTGTGCTCGCCGCTCCGGCTTTTGCGAACCTGGCGTTGGCAACTTCCAAGAACTGTCTAGCCTGCCACGCCATCGACAAAAAGCTGGTCGGCCCGGCCTACAAGGACGTGGCGCAAAAGTATGTCGGTCAGAAAGACGCGGCCAGCAAACTGGCCAGCAAGATCATGAAAGGTGGCTCCGGCGTCTGGGGCGCCGTACCGATGCCGGCCAACACGCAAGTCAGCGAAGCCGAAGCCAAGACACTCGCCAACTGGGTTTTGACCCTGAAATAGGCCTCTGGATAAGGCTGGGCCACAATGGCCTGGCTAATCATGGGGCTAAAGAGATGATGTTGATGCGTTGCACCAAGCTTGTGCGACACTAGGGTTTTCCCTAATAAGCGAAATGTCAACCATTTCGCGAACAAATTGAATACCCTCTATTTTTTGCAAACTGCGCTGCACTCAGCTTACCAGGCTTTTGGCCGCAACTCGGACAAACGCGAGCAACAGGCGTTGGAAGCCTATTTTTCGCAGTCGCTGTCGATGGCCGACCTGGAAAATCGCGAGCGCCAGTGGATGAGTTCGCACAACAGCGGCAATGCCTTCACCGCGGTTGCCCACTAAATCGAAAATCTCAAAAAAACCTGCATGAATATCATCCTGTTTATCAAATCCCTGTTTGCTGACCCCACCTTCCTTGCGGGTGAGCGCGTGAACCATATCCGCCATGGTGCCGTTGAGCGCACCGATGGCTACGTTGTCGGCAAGACTGCTGCTGGCGTGCTGGTTGAGTGGCCGCGCGGTGGCTCGAGTGTTATTCCGGCGTCGGAACTGTCTGTGATTGGTTAGGGATTCAGCCGCACATTTTTTACGCCTTTTACCGTTCTGATACGCAATGGCGGCTGGTGAGGTCATTGGATTCGTTCTATGATTCGCGCAGGAAAACTTCCAAGGCGGGTCTTATGAAACAGCAGCTTCTTTTTGCTCTTGTACTGGTCGCCAGCGGGATGGCGCTAGCGCAAGACTATGGGCGCGTCATCTCTGCCACACCGGTCATTCAGCAAGTCACAACGCCGCGTCAGGTTTGCACCACCGAGCAGGTCAGCGTGCAGCAGCCCAGGTCGGGTGCGGGCGCCTTGATGGGTGCCATTGCCGGTGGCGCCATTGGCAATTCTGTGGGTGGCGGATCCGGCCGAACTGCAGCCACCGTGCTGGGTGTTGTGGGCGGTGCCATGGTGGGTGACCGCATCGAAGGCTCCTCGCCGAACCAGGTGCAAAACGTGCAGCGTTGCGAAACCCAGAACTTTTATGAAAATCGCACCGTCGCCTTCAACGTTGTCTATGAATATGCGGGCAAGCAATATTCAGCGCAAATGTTGAGCGATCCGGGCGATTCAATCCAGTTACGCATCACGCCGGTTGGCCAAACCAGAAATTGACTGCCTCGGACTGCAGCGTTCGTCCTTAAGCTGAATTTTTGCGCGTCGTCGCAAATTGCCATTTGGCGAACGCCCAGACCATGCGCGAGGCATCGGGTCCCTTCGGGTCGCTGTAAGCTTGACTGGCCGCCCCCCCGCTCCATGCATGGCCAAGCCCGACAATTGCGCAGAGTCTTGCCACCAATCGGCCCTGGGACCGATAGTCGGTCATGTGGACCGGGTAGCGCGCGCCACGTTGCAGGGTACTTGGTAAGCCCGCCGTTGCGCTTTCCCTATCCGCCCACAGCCGCACTGCTGCGACGCCATTGCTCGGCGCGATGAGGGGGTCAGCGCTGCCTTGGATGACCAACAACGCAGGCAGGTTTACTCCGTCGGCCGGTGACGCGAGGGGCATGGCCGCCCTACGGCCGCGCATGGCGCTGAGCGCAGTGGCCGAAGAATGGGCGACGCCCGGTGCGATACCCGAATGCATCACGACCGCCCGAAAACGCTCCGGGTACCGAGTCGCCAGCAACGCGGCCATCCCGGCACCCGCCGACAGCCCCGCGACGGCAATGCGTGCCGGGTCAGCCGGCTGTGTCAGGCAAATCTGGTCGATCGTCGCAACAATGGTGCCAGCCTCGGCCTGGGCCTTGCCCGAGCGCGTTCGGTGCCAGTTCCAGCAGCCTTGCAAATTTGAGAGGCGGTCCTGCTCGGGATAGAGTACAAGAAAGCGCTCCCGCGCGGCAATTTGGTTCATGCGCGTACTTGAGGCCAGCGCCTGCGCATCCTGCGCGCACCCGTGCAACATCACCAGCAGCGGCAGGCGCTCGCCAGGCCGCACGCCAGGCGGCTTGAAGAGCCGGTAACGCAGCGCCCCTGCCGTCCCGGCGGCGAAGCCAGTGCTCCATTGAGCCGCAAAAGGCGCTGCCGTTTCGACTGCGGCATTCTTCACCGACGTCGGTCTGCGTGGTCGCAGGGCCTGTGTTATTGCCTTCGATCCTGCGCGCATGGCTGTATGGGTCATGGCGGTTAGCGTGCGCTGCAATGAGCGACTCCATAGAGGATTTCGGATTCGTGTACTCATAGCGTTGGGCTGAACTATGCATCTGGCGCTTGCATTGCATCAGTCTGCTAGCGCACACAGATGGGATGGGACGCTCTGGTAGCAATAAATAGGGCTTGAGTATTTTTTGAAAGATAAAGCAACTTCTTTTCTGTAAATTTCGGGGATCTGGTTTTTGGGCTGTTGCGAATTTGCGGCGCTCAAGGTTTCATGGTCTGGTAGATTTTTGCAGTCAGCTTCGGGCAAATGCAAGCAAGGGCGCATAGTTGCGGGCATCGGCGGCTTGCAGGGCGGCGATGTAGGCTTGCCGCGTGGCGCTGGCATCGACCAGGCTGCGGCTGCCCCAGGTGAAGCGCGGTTGCCCAAGACGCTCAACCAGTAGATCGGCCATCAGGCGCGCGTGGCGTCCGTTGCCATTCGGAAATGGATGGATGGCAACCAGGCGGTGATGGAAGCGCACGGCGATTTCGTCGGGCACATAGCTGGCGTGTTCGATCTGGTAGTGCGCATCGTCGAGCAGCTTTTTCAATTCAACACCGATCGTGAGCCAATCAATGCCGATGTTCTTGTCGGACTTGCGAAAGTCACCGGCCCACTTCCAGGTTTCGCCAAACATCTGCTTGTGCAACTGGCGTAGGAAAGCCTCATTGAGGATTTTCTTGCGCTGCTTTCGTGCCCAGTCCTCGCCGTGAACAATGTTGAGCTGCTCCCACTCATCCAACTCGCCCTGCGTGGTGATGTGGCCTGGAATCAGACTGGCCAGTTCATCGGCATCGAGCAGGGTGGCACCGCTCGGGTAGTCAAGATTGATGGCCATGGCTACTTGCCCTCGCGCCACAACTCGCGCCGGGAGCCTTGCAGCAGGTTTGCAGCGAGGCTGCGCGTCTGCTGGGCGACGGTATTCTTTGACGTGGCCTGCGCTTCGAGCGCCATGGTATGGCTGACGGTGGACATGCGTTGGCGAGCCAGTGTAGCGGCGCGTGATTCCAGCGTGTCTGCCAGCGACTGCTTGGGCACCAGGGCATAGCGCAGCTCGCAGCCCAGCGCCTCAGCCGCTCGGCGCAAGGTGGCCAGACTGATGGTATCGTCGGCCTCGGATGCTTCGAGCCGGGTCACGGTGGACGCAACAACGTCCAGCCTCCTAGCCAGTTGTGTCGCGGGCATACCCAGCGCCTCGCGGATGGCCTTGAGCCAGCCCGAAGGTGGGCGCGAAGGCAAGTCAGCGAAGCGCCAACGCGCCAGGGCAGCGTCGAGCTGTTGAAGTTTCAGATCAGAAAAGTTCGGTTTCATGATGTTGCGCTGTAATGCAAAAAAATAACCAATATATTGCACTATAAAGCAATATTAATCAATACTATTTTGCATTAATGTGCAGTATTTAGAGTTGAACCGGCCCATCGGCCAGCCATGCCAGCACGTCCTTGCGTACCTCGGCCACGACTCTGACCAAACACTTTGCCACGTTGTAGCAAAGCGTTTGCGTGTTCCGGTGCCACCTCTGTCAGCACCAAGCCCCATGCCTATCCCAGAGCCGCATGGCCGGAAGGGTAAACGCATCGCGCTTGACCGTGCGCAGCAGATCGGTCGGCCCATCCTTGAATTCTGCAAAGCTGGACAGGGGTCTGTCGAGGTAGGTGTCGACGGTATGGACGGATTTCACAAGTGTCTCACATGAGCGGTAAGCTCATACCTTCAAAAGCAACCACGACTACCTTGACCCCGGCCTCGCGCATCAGGCGCGCCGCGGTGAATGTGTCGTTGACCGTGGTGGTGGGCACCATGTCGAGGAATTGCACCTCGGGAAAGGCGTGCAGCAGTTCGTGCTCGCGTGCCATGCTGCGGATCAGCATGGCACTGACCCCGCCCTTGTCGGGCATCATCAGCGCGCGCTTGACACCCATCTGCCCAAGCGGATCATGTGCATGACTTCAATACCCGCAATTATGATGCGCGCGCTCCAGAATTACTTGATGCCCATGATCGATCTGGCTATCCGCGTTATGGAACGATGGTCCTGCTCGACAATGTTGTTCAGATACTTGGACTGGCGCAATTGAATATCCGGACGGGGATCGGCCCTGATGCTTTCAATAGCGGCGGTGCTGGCGCCACTATTGTCGATGGCGATCTTTTCCGAAATATCGTGCGGGTTGATGGCCCGCTCCAGAAAACGCCGAGCAGCTGCCAGATCACGTTTAGCTGCCCGTAGAAAGTCAATGGTGTGAGCGGATTCATCAAGGGCGCGATACGGGTATTTCCATTGGCCACTCACCTTGATGCAGGTCTCGTTCATTCTCCAGCTTCGACCCACCCGGGGCGTTTGCGTTGCCGGGTTAACCCTAAGGCACGATCCTGATCGGATCGGCTGGCCACGTACTGGTAAGCAGTGGTTTCAGCAGTAAAGCGAGCTGGTGCGGGACAAAGGTCTCGCTGGAGGCCGCGATCTCGTCGATACTCCACCAGCGCAATTCGCGAAAACTTTTACGTTCTTCAACGGTGAGAGCCGTCGGCATCGGCTCGAAGGACGGCACGCGCTGAATGTAAACGCGCGCTAACGTGTCGACCGACCGGCCATCGCGCACGATGCGCTTGGGCGAAGTCCAGATCCATTGGCCCGGATGGCTGAGGCGCAGGCCAGTCTCCTCGAAGATCTCGCGCATCAACGCGTTCTCGAACGACTCGCCCGGAAGCAGGTATCCGCCCGGTGTCAACCAGAACGACTGCCGCGATGCCGTTGGCCCCGGCGCCTCGCGCCGGAACGCCAGTTCCATCAGCAGAACGCGGTCCTGCGGATCGACCAGCAACGCGCGGGCAGATTCAACGGTGGTCATCGGACTCAACCGGAAAGCGCGGCGCACTTCCGACGCACGTATCTTCGAGCCATTGCGACTCGTACTCGCAGACGAGATTCATTGTTCCCCTCCCCCGTGGACATGGGCACACGTCCGAAGGGCGGACAGTGGTGACTATAGAAACGCCGCGACCTGCGGCGGCAAAGGGCAAAAGCTGACTTTTCAATCACGTGAAATCCAGTATCACATCTCTGATCATCCATCGATCAGCTGGAAAACCCTCAATTCGCCAAGTACAAACCGCCCAGCAGTGTGGCTTTGATAGCGCCATCAAGGATGGTCAGCCACTTGATTTCCATAATGTCAGTTGAATGACATCCTCTCTAGACAGGATCGACCCGTCTGGGCACGAAGCGGGTATCGGGCGGGCAATTTGGATTTATGTGGACCCGCTGCACCGGAGCCGGTTGCGTTAAGGAAGACGCACCCCCCCAATTTGAACGACTGCTTCGACTTCCCGGACCGGGGTAGCGAACGGCCGGTCCTCACTTTCGCCGCTGACCATTTTGGGCACATTGTTCGCGCTGACGACCGTCAGTTGTGCAGTAACCTGATTTGATGAATCCCCCGAACGGCAAGTTTCGGGCGAGCGTTTCAAGCTGTCCGTGGGCTCTTGGGGACCAGTCGAGGTCTGTGGGCTCACTTCTCCACAAGCCGCGTTGAAAGTGACCTTGCATCAACGAGGGAGATTTATCCAGGAACAGAATCAAAACTGCCGCATCCCGTGGCGCAGGCCGCAGCTCTAATCTGCGCAAGGAGATTCATGATGGTTGTATTTAGTCGTGGCGCATCCATAGCGCCGGGTAAGACCGCAAGTGCGATCGCCTTTGCCCATGAAATCAGTGCCTATCTGAAAACTACATGTGGCATCGAACTTGAGGTCCTGATGCCGATCGGTGGCAATCCAAATCGCATCGGCTGGTCAACGCGCTACAAGGATCTTGCAGCGATGGAAGCCACGACCGCAAAGATGACCGCTGACCCGAAATACTGGGAGATGGTGAACAAGGGTACTGACAACTTCATGGCGGGGTCGATCCGCGACGCGATGTGGCGCACTGTCTGAGCCAGTAGTTGGCAATGAGCGCGTACGTCGTCTTCGATGTTGATATCCGTGATATGAACAGGTATCAGGAGTTCATGAAACAGGTGAAACCCGCGCTTGAAGCTGCAGACGCTCGCTACTTGGCAAGAGGCGGTGCGCATAAGGTCTACGAGGGGGACTGGACCCCGAGACGCATTGTCATACTCGAGTTCCCGTCGGTTGCCGCATGGGAGCAGTTCTATGAGGGCCCCGTGTACCAGGGGCTGAAGTCAATACGGGATGAATGCAGCTCGGCGCGACTTGTGAGCGTCGAAGGTCTGTAAGCACACTCAAAGCGAGATGGCGATGCGATCGAAACCAATAAACCTACCCGCCCAAAGCTTTGTGGTCAGCCATCTGAACGAATCAGATTTCAAGACCGGGGGACTGCGCAGCTATTCGGCCTATCGCGATCTTGGCATTGCCGCAGCGACCCAAGGATTGGCTACTGGCCATGTCATTCGCATGACGGCACCGTTCACCGAAGACCAACGTCAGAAGCATCACCACAACGTGGAGTTTCAGCTGGTCTATGTTCTCAAGGGTTGGTTCAAGAATGAGTTTGAAGGAGAAGGCGTCCATGTGATGAGGCAAGGCTCATGCTGGATTCAGCCACCCGGCATTCGTCACAGCGTGCTTGGCTGGTCGGATGACTGCGAGTTGCTTGAGATCATTCTTCCGGCAGAGCATGAGACGGTGAACGATGTTTGAATGGCCCGGCCTTCGACCGATCCACAATCCTCACAATGAGGCGCAAGGAAGGCGGCATGGATAAACACTCAATTGAAACTGATTACCTGGTCATCGGCAGCGGCGCAGTGGGTAGGGCCTTCAGCGATGTGATCCTGAACGAGACCGATGCGAACATCGTTTTCGTCGATCTGCACGACCGGCCGGGCGGCTACTGGAACGACGCTTACCCCTTCGTGCGCCTGCACCAACCTTCGGCGAATTACGGTGTCAACTCGCGCGCGCTGGGCCACGGCACGAAGGACGCCACCGGTCTGAACGCTGGCCTGGACGAACTGGCCAGCGGCGCCGAGGTGCTGAGCTACTTCGAGCAGGTGATGCAGCAGCAGTTCCTGCCCACTGGGCGCGTGGCCTACCACCCACAATGCCGGTATGGGCAACAGGGTGGTGAGCACACCTTCACCTCGCTGGTGTCCGGCCGGCGTCAGCGCGTGAGCGTGCGCCGCAAACTGGTGGACACGTGTTGATTTCCAAGCAAACTTGACCCCGGTTTTCCATTCAATACTGACCCCACCTGTTGCAGTTTAAAGCCCTGCAATTGGACTGTGGACAAGTTCAGCGAGTTGTTGTTTCTCCTTCTTCGATTGTTGGCTGTTTGACTTTTGAATTCTGTTTCACCGGGGTTGCAACCCCGGTGGCGTTTTTTGTTTTGGCACTGGAGTGTTTGAAACGCCAACTCTGGTTGCCCGTCTCAACGATGTGACAGTGGTGCGTCAGGCGATCCAGCAGAGCGGCAGTCAGGACTTGATCAACGGCGGTCTTCATGTTGTCGTAGATGCCGCGCTGAGGCATCTCCGCCAAAGGCTTCAAACGCTCGGGCGTGGGCATCAAACAGCATCTCATGACCCTGACCGGGGTAGGCCACCAGCCAGAACGCACGACTGGCGCACAGTTTGGTGTGTGCCAACTCGACCCGCCGGCGCAACCCGGCGATGAAGGTGTATTCGGTGCTCCAGTCGAACTGAAAGGCTTCCCCCAGGTGGAACTTCAGCGGTATAAAGGCGCCCTTGGTAGCCGCCAGAGTAACGCTTGCCTTCCATGCTCGGGCAAAGGCACACAGGCGCCCGTAGCTGCCGGTGTAGCCCAACGCACGCAGTTCCAGCCACATCTGCCCCTTGGTGCGTCGCTCTCGCTTGTTACGAGTGCTATCTGCCTTGAGCCACGTCCGCAAGGTTTCCGCGTAATTGTCGAGTTTGGTGACGACTCGGCGCACCGGGTATTTGGGCTCCACCATCTCGCTCTCACGTAACCATGTCCGTACCGTGTTGCGAGACAGGCCCGTCTGTCTGCATATTTCTTTGATCGGCTGTTTATCTCGAAAGTACAAACGCCGTATTTTTGCCAATGTTCCCACTTTGATCACTCCTGTTTCTCCTGTGCATAACTTCGTACGCACAGTGCTTCTAACAGGGGTCAAATTTGGATGGAAAAAACTGCCTTCAGGGGGTCAATTCTGGGTGGCATTCAACAACTTGGTTAGCAAATGCTGTCTATAGCGGAAGCTTGGCCAGAGCCGCTACGGTAAATTGAGCGTCAAGTATCGGTGAATGCTGGAAACGGATAGCAGCGGTCATACCGGTCAAGTCTGCGGATGGCTCTTCCCAGTGGGCCGTGCGCCTGAATGTCGTCTTCCGCTGCACAAGAGCACTTCAACCAGGAAAACCAGTGACCTCGGTTGAACGACTGCTTCCGAGTTCAAGAGACCGAATTGTGTAAAGTGCTGGCATGACCAAGATCCATGAACCCGCTCGCAATGGTAAAGACACTATTCTTTTCGATGCCGACGACACCGCCGCGCTGCTACCTTATGCTGCTCTTGCTAAAGAAATTGAAAGTTTGCTGCGCGACGACGATGTGCAGGTTCCAGCGCGACTGGTGCAAGCGCTTCCTGGCGGAGGCAGCCTGTTTGTCATGCCGGCGCTGGACCGCCATATTGCAATCACCAAGCTCATCACCTTTACGCCAACCAATTCCGGCACAGGCCGAGCCACGATCCAGGGTGATGTTGTGGTGTTTGACATCGCCACCGGGCAGCGCAAACTCATTTTGGATGGGCCCACGGTTACCGCCCGGCGCACTGCCGCAGTGTCCTTGCTGGCCGCACAGCATCTAGCACCGCAGCGTGACGGCCCACTGCTAATTGTTGGTGCAGGGGTCCAAGGTCGCTCCCACCTGCAGGCATTTGTCCAGGGGTTAGGCGTGCAGGAGGTGCTGATAGCGTCTCGCAGCGCTGCAAGCGCCCGTGCCCTGGCAGACTATGCTCAGGCGCTGGGTGCAAAGGCGCGTGTTGTCTCGGACCCGAACGACGCATTGGCTGATTGCCCCCTGGTGGTGACTTGCACACCTGCCAGCGCCGTGGTGCTGCACGCCAAGCCGCGCCAGGACTGCTTTATCGCTGCGGTCGGTGCCTTCACGTCGAAGATGGTTGAGTTGAGCACGGAATTGTGTCAGGGCATCGCAAGCCATGGCACCGTGGTGCTGGACACTGCCGATGCCCGTCATGAAGCGGGCGACCTGATACAGGCTGGACTGGATGTGGCTAAATTTGTCACCTTGCGCGATGTGCTGTGCCAGCACCTTTCACTCCAGCAAGGACCAGTGCTCTTCAAGAGTTGCGGCTGGGCAGGTTGGGACTTGGCGGCGGCCCGGACGGCAGTACTTTTGCACCATTCGTAAGCGCCTGCCCCAGCCGTTACGTTGCACCTTCATACGACAAACAACTGGTTGCCGTAAGGGAAGATGGGTCGCTTTACTCATAGCCAAAGCCAGCCAAATTTCTGATGGGGTTTCGGTATAGCCGCGGTCTTGACTGATCTGCTAGTTGGCGTTAGCAGGGGGACACGTACAACTCAACATTGGTACGGTGCCGCACAGAACGTCTCGTGCGCAAGGTATCTAATGCCCCGGTCGAAGATCGATTCGGCAGCTGCCGCATCAAGCATAACGTTCTTTCGATGCAACTAATCAAGACGGGAAACAAAATGAAACTTGTGAGAATGTTGGCGCTATTTGCAGCGTCTGTGCTTTCGATTGGAAACGTGATGGCTGTTCCATCAGGCAGGACAGTGGAGTTTGCAAGCCCCATGGGCAAAGTGACCTTTGATGGCAAAGTACATGCGGACAAGGGCTTGAAATGCGCAAACTGCCACACCGAACCCAAGCTGTTCGCAAAGAAAATAGGCAGCGACAAGATAACGATGGCCGCGATGAACGAGGGCAAGTTCTGCGGTAGCTGCCATGACGGCAAGACGGCGTTCAGCGTAAAGACTCCGAGCGATTGTATGAAATGCCACAAGACTGATGGCACAGGCGCCATGGCTGACGCGAAAGCGCCGATGCCGGCAATAGCCGCAAGCAAACCGGGCGAAGAGAAACCCGCAAGCCCCATATCGACGAAGGAATCCACTAGGGAATATGCCGGAGACGCCCTTATCACGACCAAAGTCAAGGCACAATTGTTGAAAGAAGCATCGCTCAAGTCAGCCGAAATCAACGTCGAAACTTTCAAAGGTATTGTTCAGTTGTCTGGCTTCGTCAGGTCTCGCGCTGATATCAACAAAGCTACCAAGGTTGCCAAGCGCGTAAAGGGTGTGAAATCGGTCAAGAACGACATGATCCTGAAAGGGACGCAGTAAAAGGCTGAAACTGGCAATCCTTGCGCTGGGCTTGCCGACATTGCTGCCGCGTTGGGTGGTCAGCCAGGTAACAACGCGACGGGTAGTATCCCGCCCAGACCGTCTTGCCGACTTTGCGGTGGCCGTGCAGCCCTGGTAGGGTTGGCACTGCGCTGAGGCTTCAACTGAATTTCGTGTACCGACCAAGCGTCTTGGACTTTCGTTTCCGGCGGTGGACATCATCCAAACTGAGTTGACATAAGCCCCGCTGGATCAATCACTGCTCCCAGAGCGTGGCACCCAGTGGCCGCTGTCTGGCGGGCACTTGCGAAAGTCCAGTGTCGGGAACGTGTGGCGGATTCAACCGGTCGATGCAACAGATTGGCTGAATCGTTCAGCGGGCGTTTCGTAGTTTAGTGTTTTCCTTGGACGCCCATTTAATCTCCTGGCCACGGCATTTAGTTGTGCTTGGGAGTAGTTCGAGATATCGGCTCCCTTGGGGAAATACTGCCGCAACAGCCCATTCGTGTTTTCATTAGACCCACGCTGCCAAGGGCTATGGGGATCGCAGAAGTAAACTTTGATGTCCGTTGCCAAGGTGAAGCGTTTGTGGGCGGCCATCTCTTTCCCCCGATCCCACGTCAGCGTTTTATACAGTTCCTGCGGTAACTTTCGGGCGTTTTTAATCAGCGCATTGGTCACCGTCTCGGTATCTTTGCCGGCGACTTTCACCAACATCACATAGCGCGTATGACGTTCGACCAGGGTCGCAATCTGGCTGGTGCTGTTGCCGAATAGCAGGTCTCCTTCCCAGTGCCCTGGTACGGCCCGATCTTCAACGCCGGCGGGGCGCTCGCTGATCGATACCGCATCCTTGATCTTTCCGTGATCTGTGTTCTTCAGCGTGTGATGGCGTGAGCGTCGCATGACTCTAACCCGCCTTAAATGCTGCAACAATTCCTTCTTCAATGCCCCACGGGCTTGAATGAAGAGGCTGCGGTAAATGGTTTCGTGTGACACTCGGAAAGTTTCGTCGCTCGGGTACGTTCGCTTCAGCCATCCAGCGATTTGCTCTGGAGCCCACTGCCTCTGGAGTTTCCCGGCCACGATGGACGCCAATGCTCGGTTTCCGACGAGTTTACTGGTCTTGGGGCGCGTCGCTCGGTCCCAAGCGGCTTGGTCGGCTTGATTTGCCCGATAGGTTTGCCGGTCACCATTACGATTGATCTCGCGGCTAACGGTGGAGGGAGCCCTTGCTGGCATCGACCATGAAGATGCCCTTGCGCCCCGCCGCGCCTTCTTTGTCCAGTACCAGAATGCAGGCCGGGATGCCGGTGCCATAGAACAGGTTGGCGGGCAGACCAATGATGCCTTTGATGAAGCCCTGACGCACGATGCGCTTTCTGATCACCGCCTCAGCGCCGCCCCGGAACAGCACACCATGCGGGTGAATGACTGCGCCCTTGCCGGTGAGCTTGTACAACTCCGGGGCAATAAATGGTCACCAGCGCGAGGAACCATCCCGGCGATCTGACACTGTTGTTCCTCCAACTCTTCTTTCAGAATTGTGATTTTTGTCCTGAGCGAAGCGTTTTCGATTATCTTGAGGCGCCAGAGCTTGAAATAGTCAGGCGGTGCGCTTTCGTTGGTGTCTGCCATGCGTCGTAGGCAGGCTGTCAGATGGGGCAGGTCTGCGATAAAGGGTAGGGCGTCAATTATCGCGCCCTGCCGATGCTCCGTTTGCATACTGAAGCGCACTTCGGACGCGCCTGCGACGCTTCGCAAGCACTTTGGCAGAATGAAGCGGAAATAGAATGTACCGTGTCGGTTCCGGTACAGATGCGACGCGACCCTGATTGGCATGGACTTCCCCACGCGCTGGCACACCAAAGTGGCACACCAGAGCGGAAAGCCGCCAAGTCTTGGTTTGAAAACCTAAGTAAAATCAATCACTTAGGCCGTATATGGTGGAGCTGGCGGGATTTGAACCCGCGTCCGCAAGCCATCTTCGAGCAGATCTACATGTTTAGTGGTCTGATTTGAGTCTCGCCCCGGTGCACGCGCAGCCACACGCTTTCACCCTCGCCAGTACCCTATGATCTTGCGCCAAACCAAGGTACCCGGTTCAGCGCCAGCCGATGTGTATGACCTTACAGCCTGGACGACTCAACCTTGCGGTTCAGTCACCCTTGCCCAGCCCATCGGCCTGCTGTTGTAAGGCTCACTGGTGTTTAAGCAGCGAGTGCGAAACGTTCGTCGTTTGCAGTTAGTTTTTTTGAATCTGTTTTACGAGCGCATTCAGCTCGACATGCACCACAGCGATTCCGTACCCACGTCGAAACCAGTGCAGCCCCAAGCGCCGCATTTTAGGCCTTCGCCAGCAAATGCAAGAGCTCCAGCGGGGAATTGATGACGGCGTGCGCGCCCCATTGGGTTGGGTCGGCGCTTTCGCCCAAATAGCCATAGGTGGCGGCCACGGTGCCCATAGCCGCCGCCAGACCCGCCACGATATCGCGTTCATCGTCGCCGACATAGAGGCAACGTGTGGGTTCAACAAGCATGCGCCGGGCCGCCTCCAACAGGGGTTCGGGGTGCGGTTTGGCATAGGCTGTGGTATCGCCACTGACGACGACGGCGGCCGAAGCAAACAGTGGCACGGCGCGTGTCAACGGTTCGGTAAAACGAGCCGCCTTGTTGGTAACCACGCCCCACGGCATACCAAGTGCCTGCAATCGTGCGATCAGTTCAGGCACGCCTTCGAAGGCATAGGTGCGGTGTGTCATACACCGCTCGTAATTGGCCAGGAATTCGTCCCGCAGGGCAGCAAAATCGGGCTGCTCTGGCGTGACGCCGAAGGCGACGCCAATCATGCCGCGCGCACCGGCGCTGGCCATGCAGCGATAGTGCGCTGGCGGCAAAGCTGGCAGGCCCCGGGCCAGACGCATCTTGTCGGCTGCGGCACCTAGATCTGGCGCACTATCGATCAAGGTGCCGTCCAGATCGAACAGAACCGCTCGCACGTCGGCAAATATTCCAACGCGATGGGTCACGGCTTCGAACCCGACGCCCTTTGCGTTGCAAACAGGTAATTCACACTGGTGTCGGCGCTCATCGAATAACGACGTGTGATTGGGTTGTATTGCATACCGCGCGTGTGCCGCAGATCAAGGTCAACCGATCGACCATAAGCGGCCAACTCGCTGGGCCGTATCATTTTGGCGTATTCATGGGTTCCACGTGGCAGCAGGTTTAGCACATACTCAGCGCCGACAATCGCCAGCAAAAATGATTTCGGGCTGCGATTCAAGGTGGAAAAAAACACCCATCCACCGGGTTTCACCAGAGTGGCGCAGGCCCGCACCACCGACGCCGGATCGGGCACGTGCTCGAGCATTTCCATGCAAGTCACCACGTCAAAATGGCCCGGTTGCTGTTGCGCCAAGGCTTCAACACTGACTTCGCGGTACGCCACGTCTGGGGTCTGGGCTTCCAGCGCATGCAACTGCGCCACCCTTAGCGCCTTGCTGGCCAAATCAATGCCGGTGACCTGCGCACCAACGCGCGCCATCGCGTCGGCCAGAATACCGCCCCCACAACCGACGTCCAGCACCCTCTGGCCCTTGAGGAGACATTGTTCGCTGATCCACGCCAGCCGCAGCGGATTGATTTGATGAAGTGGATGAAACTCACCGTCCAGGTCCCACCAGCGATGGGCCAGGTCAGAAAATTTGGCCAACTCGGCCGGATCCGCATTAAGGGTTGAAGTCATGGTGAGATTTTCGGGGAATTGCAAGATCACTTCGTAAAAAGAGAGAAGTGGTGAAACTGATACAAAAAACCCCGCAACAGCGGGGTTCTTTGTGACGCTGCCCCAAGAGGCAACTAAAACATGAAAACTCAGGTTTTCAGATTATTGGGCGCGTGTACCCACAACTTCGATTTCTACGCGACGGTTCTTGGCGCGACCTTCTTTGGTCTTGTTGTCAGCCACTGGCTGTTTCTCGCCTTTGCCTTCGGTGTAAACGCGGTTTTTCTCGATACCCTTGGACACCAAATAGGCCTTGACAGCTTCTGAACGGCGGACCGACAGTTTTTGGTTGTAGGCGTCACTGCCAACCGAGTCGGTATGACCCACTGCAATGATCACTTCCAGATTGATACCCTTGACTTTTCCAACCAGGTCGTCGAGTTTGGCTTTGCCTTCAGGCTTGAGCACTGATTTGTCAAAGTCAAAGAAGGCGTCCGCGGCATAAGTCACTTTGGCAGCAGCAACTGGCTGCGACGGAGCTGGCGGTTTGGCTGTAACCGGAGCCACACTAGGAGCTACTGCAGGAGCGGCAGCAGCAGGTTCCGCAGCTTTGGGAGCCACGATGGCACCATCGCATCCGGGCGCTGCCGTAGCAGGTGTCCAGTTGGCGTCACGCCAGCACAGTTCATTGGTTCCGTTTTTCCAGGTAATGCCGGTGGGATTGACCCAGTTATCAATTGTTTGGGCTCCAGCGACGCTTGCAAATGCTGCGGCAGCAACCAGCATTGCCACTTTGTTTAATTTCTTCATGGTTCTCCTTAGGGGGAAAAAGCCGCAGCAGCGCGGCAAATATTTGTAACACGCTCTAGATGCCAATCACCTAAATCGCTGTCCGTATTGTGCCACAGCCAACTCAGCCCTAGCAGCGCAAAGCAGGGGTTCGGCCTATCCAACTACAAAAAGCGGCACGCAAACGGAGCCGCCGTTGCCGGTAAACCACAGGTTCAAATCGAGCGACGCCCAGTAGAATCGACAATTGCCGTTGCCACAGCCCGATCCAAGACCCCCAATGACCCAGTTCGCCAAAGAAACCCTTCCCGTTAGCCTCGAAGAGGAAATGCGCCGCAGTTACCTCGATTACGCCATGAGTGTGATTGTGGGACGCGCCTTGCCCGATGCGCGTGATGGCCTCAAACCGGTGCACCGACGTGTGTTGTTTGCCATGCACGAACTGGGTAACGATTGGAACAAGGCGTACAAAAAATCAGCCCGCATTGTTGGCGATGTCATCGGTAAATACCACCCGCATGGCGACAGCGCCGTCTATGAAACCATTGTCCGCATGGCGCAGGATTTTTCGTTGCGCCACATGTTGGTCGATGGCCAGGGCAACTTCGGCTCGGTCGATGGCGACAACGCCGCGGCCATGCGCTACACCGAAATCCGCATGTCGAAGATCGCCCATGAGCTGCTGGCTGACCTGGACAAGGAAACCGTCGATTTTGGCCCCAACTACGATGGCAGCGAACACGAGCCGCTGGTGATGCCCGCGCGTTTCCCCAATTTGCTGGTGAATGGGTCCTCCGGCATTGCCGTGGGCATGGCGACCAACATTCCGCCGCACAACCTCAATGAAGTGGTCGACGCCTGCCTGCACCTGCTGCGCAACCCGCAGGCCTCGATTGATGAGCTGATGGAAATCGTGCCGGCGCCTGACTTCCCCACGGCCGGCATCATTTATGGCATCAACGGAGTCAAAGACGGCTACCGCACCGGTCGCGGTCGGGTCGTGATGCGCGCCAAGGTGCACTTCGAAGACATCGACAAAGGCCAGCGCCAGTCAATCATCGTCGATGAGTTGCCTTACCAGGTCAACAAGAAGACGCTACAGGAGCGCATGGCCGACCTGGTGCATGAGAAAAAGATTGAGGGCATCAGTCACATCCAGGACGAGTCCGACAAATCCGGCATGCGCCTGGTGATTGAACTCAAGCGCGGCGAAGTGCCCGAGGTGGTGCTCAACAATCTGTACAAGCAGACCCAGTTGCAAGACACCTTTGGCATGAACATGGTGGCCTTGATCGATGGTCAGCCCAAGCTGTGCAACCTGAAAGACCTGATCGAGGTCTTTTTGCAGCATCGGCGCGAAGTCGTCACGCGGCGCACCATTTTTAACTTGCGCAAGGCGCGCGAGCGCGGTCACGTGCTCGAAGGCCTGGCCGTGGCACTCGCCAACATCGACGATTTCATTGCCATCATCCGCAATGCGCCGACGCCGCCGGTCGCCAAGGTCGAGCTGATGGCCCGGCCCTGGGACAGCAAATTGGTGCACGAAATGCTCACGCGCAGCCGCGCCGATGGGGCTGTGGTCAATGCCGACGACTACCGCCCCGCAGGCTTGGAAGAGCAATACGGCATGGGCCGCGATGGCCTGTATCGCCTGTCAGAGGTGCAGGCGCAGGAAATTCTGCAAATGCGTTTGCAGCGACTGACCGGCCTGGAGCAGGACAAGATCGTCGCCGAATACAAGGAGGTCATGGCCGAGATCGATGACCTGCTCGATATTCTGGCCCGCCCGCAGCGCGTCTCCACCATCATTGGTGACGAGCTCACCGCCATCAAGACTGAATTCGGCAAGACCAAACTCGGTGCCCGGCGCAGCCTGGTCGAGTACAGCTCGTTCGACCTCAGCACCGAAGACCTGATCACGCCGACCGACATGGTCGTGACGCTGTCGCACAGCGGCTATATCAAGAGCCAGCCGCTCAGCGAATACCGGGCGCAAAGGCGCGGCGGCCGCGGCAAGCAGGCCACCGCCACCAAGGAAGACGATTGGGTCGATCAACTCTTTATCGCCAACACGCACGATTACATCCTGTGTTTCAGCAACCGGGGTCGCCTGTACTGGCTCAAGGTGTGGGAAGTGCCGCAGGGTTCGCGCGGCTCGCGCGGGCGCCCGATCGTCAACATGTTCCCGCTCACCGAGGGCGAAAAGGTCACCGTGGTGCTGCCTCTGACTGGCGACATGCGCACTTTCCCGGCTGACCATTACGTGTTCATGGCCACCAGCATGGGCACGGTCAAGAAAACGACGCTGGATGACTTCAGTAACCCGCGCAAGGCCGGCATCATTGCCGTCGATCTGGACGAGGACGACTTCCTGATTGGCGCGGCCCTGACTGACGGTCAGCACGACGTGATGCTGTTCAGCGACGGCGGCAAAGCCGTGCGCTTTGACGAAAACGATGTGCGTCCCATGGGCCGCCAGGCGCGCGGCGTGCGCGGCATGATGCTCGAGGAGGGCCAAAGCGTGATCGCCATGCTGGTGGCCGAGGACGAGTTGCAGAGCGTCCTGACCGCCACCCAGCATGGCTTTGGCAAACGCACCAGCATCACCGAGTACACGCGCCACGGTCGTGGCACCAAGGGCATGATCGCCATCACCCAGTCCGAGCGCAACGGCAAGGTGGTAGCGGCCACGCTGGTGCACGCCGATGACGAGATCATGCTGATCACCGACACCGGTGTTCTGGTACGCACCCGTGTGTCGGAGATTCGCGAGCTGGGCCGCGCGACGCAAGGGGTCACGCTGATCGGGCTGGACCCGGGCTCGCAATTGAGTGGACTGCAGCGGATTGTCGAAAATGACGCGATCCCCGGTGCCGATGAAAGCCCTGACGAGACCCGTGACGAGCCAGAAAACAATTCCTGATTGCTATTATTATAATAGCTGTTTACGCATAATAGACGGGGGCTAAAGCCCTATTTTATATACAAAACCGTTGATGAGCCGCCCTTTCAATTTCTCTGCCGGACCGGCTGCCATGCCGCTGGAAGTTCTGACCGAGGCAGCAGCCGAAATGCTGGACTGGCAGGGCAGCGGCATGAGCGTGATGGAGATGAGTCACCGCGGTCAAGAGTTCGGCAGCATCTACGCGCAAGCCCAGTCGGACTTGCGCGAACTGCTCGCCGTCCCCGCCAACTTCAAAATCCTGTTCATGCAGGGCGGCGGTCTGGCCGAAAACGCCATCGTGCCGCTCAACTTGTCGCGTGGCATCGCCGCTGACTTCGTCATCACCGGCAGTTGGAGCCAGAAATCGTTCAATGAAGCGCGTAAATATTGCGCCGTCAACATGGCCGCCAGCAACCAGGCCGATGACCACACCCGTTTGCCTGACCCGGCCAGCTGGCAACTTAGCCCAAGCGCCAGCTACGTTCACATCTGCAGCAATGAAACCATTCATGGCGTTGAGTACCACAAGTTGCCCTGCCTGAAAGCCTTGGGCAGTGATGCCCCGCTGGTGATTGATTTTTCGTCGCACGTGGCATCGCGCCCGGTGGACTGGTCGCGCGTCGGCCTGGCTTTTGGCGGCGCCCAGAAAAATCTCGGCCCGGCCGGCCTGACCCTGGTGGTGGTGCGCGAAGACCTGCTCGGCCAGGCACTGCCGGTCTGCCCGAGCGCCTTCAATTACCAGACCGTGGCCGACAACCAGTCGATGTTCAACACCCCGCCGACCTATTCCATTTACGTCGCCGGGCTGGTGTTTCAGTGGCTCAAGCGCCAGGGTGGCATGGCTGCCATGGAAGCCCGCAGCATCGCCAAAGCAAGGCTGCTTTACGCCGCAATTGATGGCTCACAGCTTTACTACAACAAAGTGGCACCCAACTGCCGCTCACGCATGAACGTGCCGTTTTACCTGCGTGACGAAAGCCTCAATGCAGCCTTTCTGGCGGGTGCGCTGGCGCACGGCCTGCTGCAGCTTAAAGGCCACAAATCGGTCGGCGGCATGCGCGCCAGCCTTTACAACGCAATGCCGCTTGAAGGCGTGCAGGCACTGGTGGACTACTTGCGCGACTTTGAGCAAACCCGGGCCTGACGCATGACCGAGCCGATCACCCCCCTGACCCAGTTACCCAGTCTGTCTGACTTGCGCCTGGAGATTGACGCGCTCGATCAACAACTGCTGACGCTGCTCAACCAACGCGCCCAGGTGGCCGAACAGGTCGGAGAAGTCAAGAAGCTGGAGGGCACCGCCTATTTCCGGCCGGACCGCGTGGCCCAGGTGATCGAGCATATCCAGCAGGTCAATCCGGGGCCGTTGAAGAGTGCGCATGTGGCGGCCATCTGGCGCGAAATCATGTCGGCCTGCCTGGCGCTGGAATGCCCGCCCCGGGTGGCCGTGCTGGGGCCGGCTGGCACTTTTTGCGAACAGGCCGCAATCGAGTTTTTTGGTGGTGCCGCCGATCTGATTTATTGCGCCAACTTTGATGAAGTGTTTCATGCCACGGCTGCAGGCAGCGCGCAGTATGGTGTGGTCGGGGTCGAGAATTCGACCGAGGGTATGGTGACACGCTCGCTCGACCTGTTTTTGCATTCGCCCACGCATGTGATCGGCGAGGTCACGCTGCTGGTGCGTCACAACCTGCTGCGTCTGGAGAATTCGCTCGAAGGCATTGAAGCCGTGCTGGCCCACCCGCTGGCGCTGGCGCAGTGCCAGGCCTGGTTATCCAAGCACCTGCCAGATGCCGAACGTCGGCCCGTCTCGAGCAATGCTGAAGGGGCACGCCTGGCCAGCACCAACCCGGCCTGGGCCGGACTGGCGAGTGAACACGCCGCCGCCCAGTTTGGCTTGCACATAGCAGCCCACGCGATCCAGGACGAGGCTTACAACCGCACCCGCTTCGCCATCATCTGCCTGCCGCAAACGGTTGCAACACCGCCGCCGTCAGGCAACGACTGCACCAGTCTGGTGGTGTCGGTGCCGAACCGGCCTGGTGCGGTGCATGACCTGTTGGTGCCGCTCAAGACGCATGGTGTATCGATGACACGCTTTGAATCCCGACCGGCGCGCACCGGCCAGTGGGAGTACTATTTCTATATCGACATCCAGGGCCACCCCGCGCAAGCCCATGTCGCTGCGGCGCTGAGTGAGCTGCAGCGGCTGAGTGCCTTCTACAAGGTGCTGGGCACCTATCCGGTCGGTGAATAAGATGCGCCTCGCCGGGAGCCTTGATGTTTGAACAACTCGCTGTGATTGGTTGCGGCTTGATGGGCGGCTCCTTCGCGCTGGCGCTCAGGCGCGCTGGCCTGGTCAAGCGTGTGGTGGGGTACAGCAAATCGCCCTCGACCACGGAGCGCGCGCGCCAGATGGGCGTGATCGACGTGGAGGCCCCGTCAGCGCTGTTGGCGGTATCCGGCGCTGACATCGTCCTGATCGCCGTCCCGGTGGCGGCTTCAGAGGCCACCTTCAAATCGATCAAGCATCTGGTGACGCCCCAAATGCTGATCATGGACGTGGGCTCGACCAAGCGCGATGTCATCGACGCCAGTCGCCGCGCGCTGCGCGAACAGGTTGGCTCTTTCGTTCCGACCCACCCCATCGCTGGCAAGGAAGTGTCGGGCGTTGAACACGCTGACGCCGATCTGTACGCGGGCCGCCAGGTGATTCTGACACCCATTGAACGCACTTTGACAGTGCAACTGCAAAAAGCGATTGATGTCTGGTCAGCTTTGGGCTGCCGTGTGGTTCAGATGTCGCCGGAGGCGCATGACGCGGCATTTGCGGCGGTCAGTCACCTGCCACATCTGATTTCGTTTGCGCTCATGAACGCGATATCGGGCCAAGCCCAGGGCAAAGACTATTTGTCGCTGGCGGGTCCGGGCTTTCGCGATTTCACCCGAATTGCCGCCAGTGACGCCAAGGTCTGGCGCGACATCATGGTCTCCAACCGCGAAGAGTTGCTGACCCAGTGCAAGATTTTTGGGCGCAACCTGCAGGCGCTTGAAAACATGATCGCCAGTGGCAACGGCGCGGCGCTGGAAGACCTGATTGACCAGGCCAGTCAAGCGCGCGCGCATTGGCGCATGTCGCAGCACCAAAAATAATGTTTTCGACCGCGTTTCTGGATTTGCCGCCGCTGATCGGGGCGAGTGGCACTGTGGTGTTGCCCGGCTCCAAAAGCATTTCGAACCGGGTGCTGCTATTGGCGGCGCTGAGTCAGGGCACGACCACCTTGCCCGGTCTGCTCGATTCTGATGACACGCGTGTCATGCTCGACGCGCTGCGACAATTGGGCTGCGGCGTGCGGCAAAGTGGCACCAGCGTCGAAATCGATGGCCTCGGTGGCCGTCGGGCGAACCAGAAGGCCAAGCTGTTCCTGGGCAATGCCGGCACGGCGATTCGTCCGTTGACGGCTGTGCTCGCCTTGCTCGGCGGCGACTACGAGCTGCGCGGCGTGGCGCGCATGCACGAACGCCCGATTGGGGACCTGGTCGATGCGTTGCGCCAACTGGGTTGCCAGATTGACTACTTGGGACAGACTGGCTTTCCACCGCTGCAAATTGGTTCACCAGCTTTAACACTGGACGCACCGATCCGGGTGCGTGGCGATGTGTCGAGCCAGTTCCTCACGGCGCTGTTGATGGCATTGCCCCTGGTGGCCCAACGGAACATCACGATCGAGGTGGTGGGTGAACTGATTTCGCGGCCTTACGTCGAGATCACGCTGAATCTGCTGGCGCGTTTCGGAATTCGGGTGCTACGTGATGGCTGGCAGCGCTTCACCATTGCAGCGGGCAGCCAGTTCCAGTCGCCCGGTCGCTTGCAAGTCGAGGCGGACGCTTCGTCTGCTAGCTATTTTATAGCTGCAGGCGCAATAGCAGCGGGTGCAAATGGCAAAAAATGTATCAGAATCGAAGGGGTCGGCGCAGACTCGATTCAAGGCGACATCGGCTTTGTGGAGGCGGCACAGATGATGGGTGCACGCGTCACCAGCGGGGCCAACTGGCTGCAAGTTTCGCGCGGTCGCTGGCCGCTCAAGGCCATCGAACTGGACTGCAACCACATCCCGGACGCCGCCATGACACTGGCTGTGATGGCTCTGTTCGCCCAGGGCACTACCACCTTGCGCAGCATTGGCAGTTGGCGCGTCAAGGAGACCGACCGGATCGCTGCCATGGCCTGTGAGCTGCGCAAACTCGGTGCCACGGTGACAGAAGGCCCCGATTTCATTTGCATCACCGCGCCGCAAGCCATCAGCGACTGGCAGGCAGCGCGTATTCACACCTATGACGACCACCGCATGGCGATGTGTTTTTCGCTGGCGGCTTTCAACCCGGCCGGTCTGCCGGTGCGGATCGTTGACCCCAAATGTGTTGCCAAGACTTTCCCCGATTATTTTGAGACTTTCTTATCCGTCGTGACGGCCTGCGCCGACACGATTCCGGTGATCTGTGTGGATGGGCCAAGCGCTTCCGGCAAAGGCACATTGGCGGCGGCGCTGGCCCAGGCGCTGGGCTACCACTTTCTCGATTCAGGCGCGCTGTATCGCATTACCGCGCTGGCCGCGCTGCAGGCCGGTCTGTCGCTGCAGGCAGAGCATGAGTCGGCAATTGCCGAAATGATTCAGCGCTTGAGCATCGAGTTTGAGGGCGAGCAGGTGCGCCTGGACGGCGTCGATATCAGCGCTGCCATTCGCAGCGAAGCGGCCAGTATGAACGCCTCCCAAGTCTCGGCCTTACCCCGGGTGCGATTGGCCTTGATCGACCTGCAGCAGCGTTTTCGTCAATTGCCGGGTCTGGTGGCGGATGGCCGAGACATGGGCACGGTGATATTCCCGGACGCGCCACTCAAGGTTTTTTTGACGGCCAGCGCCGCGCAGCGTGCCGAGCGGCGTTACAAACAATTGATTTCAAAGGGAATTTCGACTACACTCGACATTCTTCGCGCGGACCTGGAAGCACGCGACGCCAGGGACAGCTCCCGCCGCGTCGCGCCTCTCAAGCCAGCCGTAGATGCCTGCTTGCTGGACAACTCGGATTTGACGGTTGAAGAATCGCTCAGTCTGGTGTTGCGTTGGTGGCAGGGCAAACAGCCGTTCAGGCCAGCCTGAACAGCACCGGTCCCCACAAGCCTTCACGCGCTGCTCAAGCGCATTGCTTGCGGGGTTCAAAAACTTAACCCAGCGGATGCATCCGCACCAAAAATGTCTGAATCTTTTGCCGACCTGTTTGAAGAGTCCCTAAAACGCACCGAAATGCGCACCGGAGAAGTGATCACCGCTGAAGTGATCCGTATTGAACACAGCTTCGTCGTCGTGAACGCTGGCCTCAAGTCTGAAGCCTACGTGCCGCTTGAAGAATTCAAGAGTGACAAGGGCGAGATCGAAGTGCAAGTGGGCGACTTTGTCTCGGTCGCCATTGGCTCGATCGAAAACGGTTATGGCGACACCATCCTCTCGCGCGACACCGCCAAGCGTCTGGCATCCTGGATGAGCCTGGAAAAAGCCCTGGAAACCGGCGAGTTTGTCACCGGCACGACCAGTGGCAAGGTCAAGGGTGGTTTGACAGTGCTGGTCAACGGCATTCGCGCCTTTTTGCCGGGCTCGCTGGTCGATACCCGTCCGACCAAGGATTTGTCTCCGTACGAAAACAAGACGCTGCAATTCAAGGTTATCAAGCTCGACCGCAAGCGCAACAACGTGGTGTTGTCGCACCGCGCCGTGGTCGAAGCCAGCATGGGCGAAGAGCGCGCCAAGCTCATGAACACCCTGAAGGAAGGTGCCATTGTGCAAGGCATCGTCAAGAACATCACCGAGTACGGCGCGTTTGTCGATCTGGGTGGCATCGATGGCCTGCTGCACATCACCGACATGGCCTGGCGCCGTGTGCGCCACCCGAGCGAAGTGGTGACGGCTGGTCAGGAAATCACCGCCAAGATTCTCAAGTTCGACACCGAGAAAAATCGCGTGTCGCTGGGTCTCAAGCAGTTGGGCGACGATCCCTGGATGGGCGTCAACCGGCGCTACCCGCAAGGCACGCGCATGTTCGGCAAGATCACCAACATCGCCGACTACGGCGCATTTGTCGAACTGGAACCCGGCATCGAAGGCCTGGTGCACGTGTCCGAGATGGACTGGACCAACAAGAACATTGCTCCGGCCAAGATCGTCGCCCTCGGTGACGAAGTCGAAGTCATGGTGCTCGAAATCGATGAAGACAAACGCCGTATCTCCCTGGGCATGAAGCAATGCAAGGCCAACCCATGGCAGGAGTTCGCGCAAAACACCAAGCGCGGTGATCGCGTCAAGGGCCCGATCAAGTCGATCACGGACTTCGGCGTGTTCGTCGGCCTGGCGGCCGGCATCGACGGCCTGGTGCATCTGTCCGACCTGTCCTGGAACGAATCCGGCGAAGCCGCTGTGCGCGAATACAAGAAGGGCCAGGAAGTCGAAGCCCTGGTGCTGGCCGTCGATGTGGACCGGGAACGCATCTCGCTCGGTATCAAACAGCTCGACTCCGATCCGTTTACGACTTTTGCCACCCTCAATGACAAGGGTCAGGTGGTCAATGGCAAGGTGAAAACGGTGGATGCCAAAGGTGCCGAGATTGATCTGGGCGGCGACATCACGGGCTACTTGCGCGCCAGTGAAATCTCGCGCGATCGGGTGGAAGACGCCCGCAACGTGCTCAAAGTGGGCGACGAAGTGTCCGCTGTGGTGGTCAATGTGGATCGCAAGACGCGCAACATCCAGTTGTCGATCAAGGCCAAGGACGCGGCTGATCAAAACGAAGCGATGGCCGCGCTGAGTCAAACCTCGGCGCGCGAGAACGCGGGCACCACCAGCCTGGGTGCTTTGCTGCGGGCCAAGCTTGACAACAATGAGAAGTAGCTCCAGACGGTCATGCCAGACCCGATGATGCGGCCTGCGGGCGCTGTCCGCGGGCATCCTGGCGCTTGCAGGCGTCGATCGCCGGGACAGCCAGGATTCCGTCATAAAGTCGCAAAGAACTGAAGAGCTTCAATCATGACACGTTCCGATCTCATTGAAGAACTGGCCGCACGCTTTCGCCAGTTGACCCAGCGTGACGCGGAATTTGCGGTCAAGGCCATTCTTGACGCAATGAACGAGGCGCTGGTGCGCGGACATCGAATCGAAATTCGCGGTTTTGGCAGTTTCTCGGTGAACCATCGTTCACCGCGACTCGGGCGCAACCCACGCAGCGGTGAAAGTGTCGCCATTCCAGAGAAGCACGTGCCGCACTTCAAGCCGGGAAAAGCGCTGCGCGAAGCGGTTGATCGGCGCACCGCCGAATTGGAAACAGGACCGCGCCGCCGCTAGAATCGCCGGATTGCCTGGGACCGCCAATGAAACAAATCCTGTGGCTGCTTAAGTGGGTTCTTAAAGCGGCCATTTTTTTTACGTTGTTTGCCTTTGCCCTCAATAACCAGCAGGACACGACGGTTCATTTCTTTTTCGGTACGCAGTGGCGGGCGCCGCAGGTGCTGGTGGTATTGATTGCATTTAGCGCCGGGCTGGTGGTCGGCGTGCTGGGCATGTTGCCGCACTGGTGGAAGGGCCGCCGCGGCGCGCCGACGTCCGGCGACCTGAAACTGACAACGCCAGCCCCGGGCAACCAGGCGGCCGCATTGCCTTCGCCACCAAGCATTGCGCATGGACTTTGATCTCGGCTGGGTCTTGCTGGGCTTGCCGCTGTCCTTTGTTTTGGGCTGGCTGGCCTCGCGTCTGGATTTGCGCCAGATGCGTATTGAAAACAGGCGCGCACCCAAAGCCTATTTCAGGGGCTTGAATTTTTTGCTCAATGAGCAGCAGGACCAGGCCATTGACGCGTTTATTGAAGCGGTGCAGAACGATCCGGACACGTCCGAGCTGCACTTTGCGCTGGGCAATCTGTTTCGGCGTCGGGGTGAGTATGAGCGTGCCGTGCGCGTGCACGAGCACCTGCTGTCGCGTGGCGACTTGAGCCAGACGGATCGCCAGCGCGCGCAGCACGCTCTGGCGCTGGACTACCTCAAAGCGGGCTTGCTGGACCGGGCCGAAGAGGCTTTGCTCAAGCTCGAAGGAAGCCCGTTTGAGGCGCAGGCGCGGCTGGCCCTGCTGGCCAACTACGAACGCAGCCGTGACTGGCGGCAGGCCGCCCAGATTGCGAAAAAGCTGGCGCAGTCGAACCAGGGTAACTTTGATGCGCGTTTGGCCCACTACCTGTGTGAGCAAGCGGCCGAACTGCAATCCACGCAGCAGTCTGATGCGGCGCTGTTGCTGCTGCAGCAGGCCGTTCGTCTGGCGCCCGATGCACCGCGGGCATACATCGATCTGGCCGCCTTGCTGGCCGCTCAGGACAAGGCCGCAGATGCCTACGCAGCCCTGCTGCAGGGGTTTGAGTCGGTGCCCGCTGCCATTGGCCTGTTGGCAACGCAACTGGCCCGGTTGGCGAGCGCCAGCGGCCATTCTGCGCAAGCCCTGGAAAAGCTCAAAGCTCATTACCAATTGACCCCGTCGCTGGATGTGCTGGATGCCATTGTGGCGCTTGAATCTGTCCAGGTGCCGCCGTCGGTCAATGCCCGCGACGGGTACCTGCGACATCTCGAACAACAGCCTTCGCTGGTAGCTGCGGCCAAGTGGATTGCCGGTGAAAAGCTCGAACGCGAGCAATTTCACCCCCAGTTGCAACGCGCGCTCGATCATGCCGTCAAACCGCTCTTGCGCTACCGCTGTGCAGCCTGCGGATTCGAAGCCAATCAGCACTTCTGGCAATGCCCGGGCTGCCAGACCTGGGACAGCTACCCGACCCGACGGATTGAGGAATTATGACCGTTTCAAAAGACAAACTCGCCAAGGCGCGCGTGCTCGTGGTCGGTGATGTCATGCTTGACCGTTACTGGTACGGTGCGGTGGACCGTATCAGTCCAGAGGCGCCGGTTCCGATCGTGCGCATTTTGCGTGAAGAAGAACGCAGCGGCGGCGCAGCCAACGTGGCTTACAACGTGGTGACGCTGGGCGGCCAGTCTTCACTGCTCACCGTTGTGGGCGAAGATGAAGCCAGCCACAAGCTTGAAGCACTGGTGGCCGACACGGGCATCTGTACCCACTTTGGTCGTGATGCTGACCTCAGGACGACTGTCAAATTGCGGGTCATTGGGCGCCAGCAACAATTGCTGCGTCTTGACTTCGAGAACATACCCAAGACGGAGGTGCTGGCGACGCAGACGGCCACTTTTTTGGAACTGCTGCCTGCGCACGATGTCGTGCTGTTTTCCGACTATGGCAAAGGTGGCCTGGCGCACATTGGCGAGATGATTGCGCGCGCCGGCGCGGCTGGCAAACCGATCTTGGTGGATCCGAAAGGAACCGACTATTCACGCTATAAAGGCGCCAGTGTCATTACACCCAACCGCACCGAACTGCAGCAAGTCATCGGGCCGTGGGCCGATGAAGCGGAACTGCAGGCCAAAACCCAGAACCTGCGTGCGCAACTCGGACTGGGTGCCGTGCTGTTGACGCGCAGCGAGGAGGGCATGACGCTGTTTGACGCAGCGGGTCAACTCAGTGTCAGCGCGCAGGCGCGGGAAGTGTTTGACGTCACGGGTGCCGGTGACACGGTCATTGCCACGCTGGCCACCTTGGTCGCCGCTGGCATGGCTCTGCGTGAGGCGCTACCCTGGGCCAACCAGGCCGGTGGGCTGGTGGTCGGCAAGTTTGGCACGGCGACCGTTTCCTATGAGGAGTTATTTGCATGACCCGAATCGTTGTCACTGGCGCTGCTGGCTTTATTGGCAGCAATATCATCAAGGGACTCAATGTGCGCGGCCTCAATGACATCATCGCCGTCGATGACTTGACGCAAGGCGACAAGTTTCGCAACCTGGCAGCGCTGAAGATTGCTGACTACATCGACGCGGCTGTGTTTTACGCGCAGTTCAGCGCGGGTTGCTATGGTCAAGTTGAAGCCGTGTTTCATGAAGGCGCCTGTAGCGACACGATGGAGCTCAACGGCAAGTACATGATGGACAACAACTACACCACGTCTGTCGGCCTGTTTCAGGCTTGCCAAAAACATGGCACGCGGCTCCTGTATGCGTCCAGCGCCGCCACGTACGGTGGCTCCGAGCGCTTCGTCGAGACGCCCGCTTGCGAGCAACCGCTCAACGTCTATGGCTACTCCAAGCTGCTGTTTGATCAACGCCTGCGGCGCGAATGTGGCGTTGATTTTCGGCGCTCGGTGCTTGGCGAAACCAGCCAGGTGGTCGGCTTCAGATACTTCAATGTCTATGGACCCCACGAGCAGCACAAAGGCCGCATGGCAAGCGTCGCTTTTCACCAGTTCAACCAGTTTCACTCTCAGGGCAAAGTCAAACTGTTTGCAGACTATGCGGGCTATGCGGCGGGCAGCCAAATGCGTGATTTTGTCTTCATTGACGATGTGGTGGCGGTCAATCTCTGGTTCCTTGATCATCCGGATCTGTCAGGTATCTTTAATCTTGGCACGGGCCGCGCCCAGCCGTTCAATGATGTCGCAGGTGCCGTCGTCAACACCATGCGCGGCCTGCAACAGCAGCCTGTCTTGTCGCTGCCTGCTATGCTCCAGGCCGGGTTGATCGAATACATTCCTTTCCCCGACGCCCTGCGTGGCAAATACCAGTGTTATACCCAGGCCGATTTGACCGCGCTGCGCGGCACGGGTTGCACGCATCAATTTGCCGATGTGCAAACCGGCGTCGCACAATACGTCCAATGGTTGGCCGGGCAGACTTGACGCGCTCAGTCAACGCCGACCGCCTGGCCTTCGTTATGGTGCTGGCTCAAGGCAAGCGCACTTGAGCCGTGTTCTGGTTTCAATCTTTAACTTCAGGAGTTGCAATATGTTGAAAAAATTATTGGTTTTGCTGGCCATGTTGTATGCGGCAGCGTGTTTTGCGGCTGTCGATGCGAACAAGGCCACAGCGGCGGAACTCGACGCCGTCAAGGGCATTGGCCCCTCGCTTTCCAGCAAGATTCTTGACGAGCGCAAAAAGGGCAACTTCAAGAACTGGGACGATCTGGTCACCCGGGTCAAGGGTGTCGGTGAAAATAATGCTGTCAAATTATCAGCCGAAGGTTTGACCGTTGATGGCGCCACTTACAAGGGCGCTGTTGCCGCCGCCAAAAAGGAGAGCAAGGCCACCGCCAAGGTCGCGGAGAAGAAAGCGGATGCCACGCCTGCAGCGGTCGTCGCCCCGGCTGCCTCTGAAGCCGTCGTCAAGGGAAAAGCAAAAGCGAAGGCAGCGAAAGCCGCAGCCAGCGCCAGCAAATAATTCCGCTCCGGCGCAACCAAAAAAAACCCGCGGAAGCGGGTTTTTTTGTTGCGCCATGTCACTGAAGAGTGATGAACCCGGTTGACTTGCAGTTGTACATGGCCTGGTCGGCGACCAATAACAATTTATCCAGCGTGAAGCCATCAACCGGGTACATGGCCAGGCCGATGCTGGCACCCATCCGGTCAAGCACGCTGGCCTCAAGTTTGATCGGTTCGGCCAGCGAATCAAACAGCTTTTCGCCGAGCTTGATCACTTCTTTTGGTTCTTCGATCGATTCGATGATAAGTGCAAATTCGTCCCCACCAAGCCGGGCCACGGTATCGGACGCCCGGACCGAACCCGTCAGCCGCCGGGCCGTGGTGATCAACACAACGTCTCCGGCGGCGTGGCCGTAAAGATCATTGACCGACTTGAAGTCGTTCAAGTCAATCATCAAAAGTGCAAAGCATTTACTGCTGCGCTTGGCCCGCTCTACGGCGACATTGAAGCGGTCCGCCAGCAACAGGCGATTGGCCAGCCCTGTGAGGCCGTCGTGATAGGCCTGGACCTTGAGCAGTTGCTCTCTGGCACGCAGTTCGTCAACTTCATGCTGCAAGTCTTCAAAACGCCGCACAACATACGCTTTCAGGCGCGAGTCCTGAATCTGCACCAGGGTCGAAATGTTCAACTCAGATTTTCCTGCAAGGCGCAGCACCTGTTCGCACTGAAGTCGCACCCATCGTAACCGGAACGTCGTGACGAACAGAATCCCCAGTAGCAGCATCAAACACCCTGCCAGCAGGGCGGCCATCGATGGCTCGGCCAGCACGTGCTCAACCCCGGCATACACGCTGACACCCACCAGCAACACAACAACTACTGCCAGAGCGTGCCAGCCAAATGAATTCTTCTGTTCCGGATTGCCCGCAAGCCCCAACATGCTAGTCTCCAGTCGCCTGATTGGTCCGGCAAGGCGCGTCAACCCTCCTTGGCAAGAGTCAAGTCGATCAATGCCTGGACCTAGCGGATTTTGAACACGGGCCTTGTCAGCGTCTATCCCCCATTTGGGGGATAGACGCCAAAGCCGCCCCCGCCTGGGGTCAGAATTTCAAAAACGTCATCGCGTTGCATTTCGACCTGGGCAATGTGGCCGATTGCTTGCACCTTACCATTGGCGCGAAGCACGCGATTGATGCCGACCTGACCCGGCTCTGCGCCTGCCATGCCAAAAGCGCCGTGCTGGCGACCATTGGACAGAATGCTGGCTGTCATGGGCTCCAGAAAGCGCACCCGCCGCACGCCGCCATTGCCGCCGTGCCACTGACCGGCACCGCCCGAGCCCGGGCGGATTTCATAACTGTCAAGGCGCACCGGAAAGCGAAACTCCAGCACCTCGGGGTCGGTCATGCGCGAATTTGTCATGTGGGTTTGCACTACGTCGCAGCCATCAAAGCCCGCGCTGACCTCAGCCTCGGCGTTGAGCCCGCCACCCGCGCCGGAGCCACCGGAAATGGTTTCGTAATATTGGTATTGCGTGTTGCCAAAAGTGAAGTTGTTCATGGTGCACTGACTGGCAGCCATGACGCCCAGCGCACCATACAGGGCGTTGGTGATGCAGCTTGAGGTTTCCACGTTGCCCGCCACCACGGCAGCCGGCGGATTGGGGTTGAGCATGGAGCCCGCCGGGACGATCACCTGCAGCGGCTTGAGGCAACCGGCATTGAGGGGTATGTCGTCATTGACCAGTGTCCGAAAAACATACAACACAGCCGCCATACAAACGGCCGTCGGCGCATTGAAGTTGTTGCCCTGTTGCGCTGAGGTGCCGGTGAAATCAATCACCGCGCTGCGCTCGGCTGCGTTGACCCGAATCGCCACCGTGACCTGGGCGCCATTGTCGAGGGGCAAGGTGAATTGACCATCTTTGAGACGCGTGATGATCCGTCGCACCGATTCTTCGGCGTTGTCCTGCACGTGACGCATGTAAGCCTGTACCACGTCCAGGCCAAAATGATCCACCATCTTGCCGAGCTCCTGCGCACCTTTCTCGTTGGCTGCAATCTGCGCTTTCAGGTCGGCCAGGTTCTGCTGCGGGTTACGTGAAGGGTAGTCTCCGCTCTGGAGCAATGCAAGTATTTCGGCCTCGCGCAACACGCCCCGATCGACCAGCTTGAAATTGTTGATCTGCACGCCTTCTTCTTCAATGCAGCTCGAAAACGGCGGCATGGAGCCCGGGGTGGTGCCACCAATATCGGCGTGGTGGCCCCGCGAGCCGACGTAGAACATGGCCCGCTTGTTCAGGTACACCGGTGTGATGACGGTGATGTCGGGTAAATGGGTGCCGCCATGGTAGGGGTCGTTGAGCACATAGACATCGCCTGGCTGCATCCTGCGCGCGTTCTCGCGAATCACGGTCTTGATGCTCTCGCCCATCGACCCCAGGTGCACCGGCATGTGCGGCGCATTGGCAATCAGGTTGCCTGCAGCATCAAACAGCGCACAACTGAAGTCCAGCCGCTCCTTGATGTTGACCGAGTAAGCGGTGTTTTGCAGTTGCAACCCCATCTGCTCGGCAATATTCATGAACAGGTTGTTGAAGACCTCCAGCAAGACCGGATCAGCGCTGGTACCTGCTGCGTATTTAATAGCGCGTTGCGCCCGTCTTACAAGCATTAGATGGTCAAACTCGGTCACGCTGGCAGCCCAGCCCGGCTCCACCACGGTAGTCGAATTTTTTTCGGCAATGATGGCCGGGCCGCTGATGACATCGCCCGGCCGCAGATCTTCGCGCACCACCAGCGCCGCCTGTAGCCACGTACCGTCGCAGTACATGCGCACCGCCTCGCGCACGACACCACAGGCCTGCAGATCGCGCGGCGCCTGCAAGGCATGACGCGGCTCGACCGGGGCGTCGCCGGCAATCACGGCTTCGACCGACACCGCTTCCACAACCAGACCCTTGCCCTGCATCAAAAACGAAAAGCGCTGGCGATAAGCAGCTGCAAAGTCCTCCTCAATCTGCCTCATCACCGCCGCCGCACTGGCGTCGCCGCTGTGCGGATAGGCAACGATCAGTGCGGCATCGCTACCCTCGTAGCGCACATGCACCCGCCGCCGTGTGCTGACCTGACCAAAGCCAAGCTGCTGGCGCCTGAGCTCGGCCTCGGCTGCCCGTGCCAGTGCATCAAGCTGGAGGCCAATCCCGGCGATGCCGTCAGGTGCGAGCTTGACCTCGCTGGCCTGCTCGCGAATCACACTCTGATCAGCCAGTCCCATGCCATAGGCACTCAGCACCCCCGCCAGTGGATGCACAAAAATGCGCGTCATGCCCAGGGCATCGGCCACCAGACAGGCATGCTGGCCCCCGGCACCGCCAAAGCACTGCAGTGTGTAGCGGGTTACGTCGTAGCCGCGTGCCACCGAGATCTTCTTGATGGCATTGGCCATTTGCTGCACAGCGATGTTGATGAAGCCCTCGGCGCAGGCTTCCGGCGTCAGCCGTACGGCGCTGGTGCCAGCCAGTTCACCGGGTGCCTGCGCTGCAGCGCTTGCCGTCTGGCCGGCCAGGACACTGAATTGTTCCTGCACCAGCGCAAGACTGAGCGCTTCATCGGCGCCAGGACCAAATACTTTTGGAAAATGGCGCGGCTGGATCTTGCCCAGCATGACATTTGCATCGGTGACCGTTAGCGGCCCGCCCCGGCGGTAACTGGCCGGCCCGGGGTTGGCACCCGCGCTCTGCGGCCCAACCCGAAAGCGCGCGCCGTCAAAGCTCAGGATCGAGCCGCCGCCGGCTGCCACCGTGTGAATGCTCATCATCGGGGCGCGCATGCGCACGCCGGCCACCTGGGTTTCGAACTCGCGCTCGAACTCACCGGCAAAATGCGACACATCGGTCGAGGTGCCACCCATGTCAAAGCCAATGACTTTCTCGATCCCCGCCAGCGCAGCGGTGCGCGCCATGCCGACAATGCCGCCGGCCGGGCCGCTCAAAATTGCATCCTTGCCCTGGAACACGCGGGCGTCGGTCAGGCCACCGGAGGATTGCATGAAGAACAGGCTGACACCCGGCATCTCGGCTGCCACCTGCGCCACATAGCGTTTGAGTATGGGCGACAGATAAGCGTCCACCACGGTGGTGTCACCCCGACTGACAAACTTCATCATCGGACTGACCTCAAACGAGGTGCTGAGCTGCGTAAAACCCACCTCGGTCGCGATGCGCTTGGCTGCCTGTTCATGGGCGGGGTAGCGGTAGCCATGCATAAATACAATGGAAACAGCCCTTAGCCCCCGCTGATACTGCGCAGCAAGCTCTTGTTTTAATAGCAATTCATCGAGCGGCTGTACCACCTCGCCATGCGCGCCGACGCGCTCCTGCGCCTCCACCACGGCGCTGTACAGGAGTTCGGGCAACACAATGTGGCGGTCAAAAATGCGCGGCCGGTTCTGGTAGCCAATGCGCAGCGCATCGCGAAAACCGCGCGTGGTGACCAGCAGCGTGGGTTCGCCCTTGCGCTCGAGCAGGGCGTTGGTGGCCACCGTGGTGCCCATCTTGACACATGCGACGCGCGCTGGCGTGACCGGCTCATCCCCTTTGAGCCCCAGCAGGTGCCGGATACCGGCTACCGCAGCATCGGCGTAATGCTCCGGGTTTTCGCTTAGCAGCTTGTGCGTGACCAGCGTGAAACTGCCATCCTGGTTCGGACGCCTGCCCACCACATCGGTAAACGTGCCGCCGCGGTCGATCCAGAACTGCCAGCGTGTGTCTTGTTGACTTGAATGCATGATTAAAAGTTTATGCGAAATAGCGAAATTAGAATGCGTCGATGGCCACAAAAGTTGACTTCCTGGTTATTGGTGGCGGCATTGCGGGTGCCGCAGCCGCTTATTATTTCGCGCCGCATGGCAAGACCGTCGTGCTGGAGATGGAATCGCAGCCGGGTTACCACAGCACCGGGCGCTCGGCCGCCATTTTCAGCGAATACCACGGCCCCAAGCTGGTCTGCCAGTTGGCACGCGCCAGCCATGCCTTCTATGAGCAGCCGCCAGATGGCTTTACCGACACGCCGATTCTGAGCGAGCGTGGCATGCTGTTTGTCGGATCGCAATCAGAAGCGGCCAAAGGGCGCGACATGCTGACCGCAGCGGCGAGCCGACCCGCCCAGTTGCAAAGCCTGACCGCGAGCGATGCGCTGGCGCTGCTGCCTTTCTTGCAGCCTGAACACGCAGCCGTGGCCGTCAGCTACCCCGGCGCGCAGGAAATGGACGTCGCCGCGCTGCATCAGGGTTATCTGCGCGGCCTCAAGCGGCGCGCTGCGACGCTGGTCTGCAATGCGCCAGTGCGACAGATTTCGCGCCAAGGTCGCTGCTGGCGGGTGCATACGGCGCAGGCGGTGTACGAGGCCGCCATTGTTGTCAATGCCGCTGGTGCCTGGGCCGACCCGGTCGCCGCAATGGCTGGCCTGCAGCCGCTCGGTCTGGTGCCCAAACGCCGCACCGTCATCAGCGTAGCATTGCCTGCGGCTTATCAAAACCGGCGCTATCCGATGCTCATCTCGCTGGACCAGAAGTTCTATTGCAAGACCGAGGGTGCCAGCCTGCTCGCCTCGCCAATGGACACCACGCGGCTCGCGCCACAGGATGTGCGGCCCGAAGAAGAGGACATCGCCCGCGCCGCCTGGCTGCTCGAGCAGCGCACCACATTGCGCGTGCAGAGAATCATCAATTGTTGGGCCGGTCTGCGCACTTTCTTGCCCGACGACGCGCCGGTGGTGGCGCGCGACCCGCAGGCTGACAATTTCATCTGGCTGGCCGGGCAGGGCGGCTATGGCATCAAGACTTCGGACGCCCTCGGTCGCTGCGCCGTCGCCATGGCTTTGACAGGCGACTTGCCGGCGCAGATCAAAGACGCAGGGATCACGGCCAACAGCCTGGACGCGCGTCGCGTCTATGCCAGCAAGACTTCGCTCATCTCGTAGCTAGAATGTCACGTCTCAGCCCTGCACGCTACCGCACTGCTACATTCAAGCATCTCTTTTCGTCACCCCAATCAACTGGAGTTTTTATGAAACGTCGCCTGTTCGCCTTAACCACTTGTGCCGCCGTCGCTCTCCTGAGCGCGGGCCTGGTTGCCGCCCAAACCAAATGGGACCTGCCCGCAGGCTACCCGGCCACCAACTTCCACAGCGTCAACATCAGCGAGTTTGCGAACGACGTGGACCAAGCCAGTGGCGGCAAGCTCAAGATCACGGTGCACGCCAATGGTTCCCTGTTCAAGGCACCCGAGATCAAGCGCGCGGTACAAGGCGGGCAGGCGCAGATCGGTGAAATCCTGCTCGTCAATTTTCAAAATGAATGGCAGCTTTTTGGCGCTGATGGCTTGCCCTTTCTGGCCGACAGCTACGACGAAGCCATGAAGTTGTACAAAGTGCAAAAACCTTTCCTGGAGAAAAAGCTGGCCGAGCAGGGCATGGCGCTGCTGTACGCCGTGCCATGGCCGCCGCAAGGCATTTACGTCAAAAAACCGATCAATTCGGGTGCTGACCTGAAGGGCGTCAAATGGCGTGCCTACAGCCCGGCCACGGCGCGCATTGCCGAGCTGGTAGGGGCGCAGCCCGTGACCGTGCAGGCGGCCGAGCTGTCGCAGGCGATGGCCACTGGCGTGGTCGAGGCCTACATGTCCTCGGGCTCCACCGGCTATGACACCAAGACCTATGAACACATCAAAAACTGGTACGACACGCAGGCCTGGTTGCCCAAGAACGCCGTGATTGTCAACAAGGCCGCGCTGGATGCGCTGGATGCGCCGACCAAAGCCGCCCTGCTCAAGGCGGCGGCAGCCGCCGAAGTGCGCGGCCTGGCCGCTTCCAAGAAGGCCAATACCGATTCGCTCGACAAGCTCAAAGCCAATGGCATGGCCATCGTCACACCGTCACCGCAACTCAAGGCGGACATGAAGAAAGTCGGCGACGTGATGCTCAAGGAATGGCTGGACAAGGCCGGGCCGGACGGCAAGGCGCTGGTTGACGCTTTCAACAAGTCCTGATCGGCAAAGTGCCCCTCATGCGCAGAACGCTTGATGCGCTCTACAACGGCGCGGCGGCGCTGGCGGCGCTGTTCTTGGTCGGGCTGCTGGGCATGGTGCTGCTCTCCATCGTGGAGCGCCAGCTCGGCTTTAATGTGCCCGGCACGGATGCCTACGCCGGTTATCTGATGGCAGCCAGTGGCTTTCTGGCGCTGGCGCACACCTTGAAGCGCGGCGAGCATATCCGTGTCACGCTGCTGCTGGGGGCACTCAAGGGCGGCTGGAAAAAAGGGCTGGAGTTATGGGCCTTGGGCTTTGCCAGTGCCATCAGTGCTCTGTTTGCCTGGTACTGCTGCCGACTGGCCTGGCAGTCGCACAGCTATCACGACATTTCGACCGCCAATGACGCAACGCCTTTGTGGATTCCGCAGATCGCCATGGCCGTGGGCAGCGTCATTCTGGCCATTGCATTTGCCGACGAACTGGTGCTTGAAGCGAGCGGCCAGCGTGTCAAAAAAAGTAGCAGTGAAGCTTTGCGCAATGAATGACTTTGCGATTACCGCCACGCTGTTGGTCATGCTGTTGCTGATCCTGGGCAGTGGTGTCTGGGTCGGCCTGACGCTCACCGGCGTGGCCTGGATGGCCGTCACCTTGTTTTCGTCGCGTCCGGCGGGCGATGCCATGGCGGTCACGGTTTGGGGAACTTCTTCGAGTTGGACGCTGACCGCGTTGCCGCTGTTTGTCTGGATGGGCGAAATCCTGTTTCGCACGCGCCTGTCCAACGACATGTTTAAGGGCCTGGCACCGTGGGTGCAGAATCTGCCGGGTCGCCTGCTGCACACCAACGTCATCGGTTGCACCATCTTTGCCGCCGTGTCAGGCTCGAGCGCAGCCACCTGCGCCACCATCGGCAAAATGACCCTGCCCGAACTCACCCGGCGCGGCTACCCGGAGCACATGGTGATCGGCACGCTGGCCGGTGCCAGCACGCTGGGTCTGTTAATCCCGCCGTCCATCATCATGATCGTTTATGGCGTGGCGGCCGAGGTGTCGATCTCCAAACTCTTCATCGCCGGAGTCTTGCCGGGCATCATGCTGGCGCTGCTGTTCTCGGGCTACATCATGCTCTGGGCGCTGCGCCACCCGGAACAAGTGCCCAAGTCGGAGCGCCAGTTTTCTTTGATGCAGAAGCTGTCCGCATCACGCAGCCTGATCCCGGTTGTGACGCTGATCATTGCCGTGCTGGGTTCCATTTATTCCGGTGTGGCGACTGCCACCGAGGCCGCTGCGGTGGGCGTGCTGGGCTCGCTTATTATTTCGGCTTTGCAGGGCTCGCTGAACTGGCCGACGTTTCGCGACGCGCTGATGGGTGCCACGCGCCTGTATTGCATGATTGCGCTGATCCTGGCTGGCGCCTCGTTCTTGACCTTGAGCATGGGCTACATCGGCCTGCCGCGCCACCTGGCCGAGTGGATTGCGTCGCTCGGTTTGAGTCAGGCCATGCTGATCGTGGCGCTGGCAATTTTCTACATCATCCTGGGCTGTTTTCTGGATGGCATCTCGATGGTCGTGCTGACCATGGGCGTGCTCATGCCCACGGTGCAGGCAGCCGGTATTGATGCCATCTGGTTCGGCATCTTCATCGTGCTGGTGGTCGAGATGGCGCAGATTACACCGCCCGTGGGTTTCAACCTGTTTGTGTTGCAAGGCATGACCGGGCGTCAACTCACCTGGATTGCCAAAGTGACGATGCCAATGTTCTTTTTGATGTGCGTCGCGATTGGGCTGATCTACCTGTTTCCGGCCGTTGTGACTTGGCTGCCGCAACAAATGAGCCGGTAACTGTATGTTGTCAGTCCTGGCCATCTGCATCGGCGCCTGCCTGGGTGCGCTGGCGCGCTGGCGTCTGGGGCTGTGGCTCAATGCCGGTGCCGTGCTGCCGCTGGGCACGCTGGCAGCCAACCTGATTGGCGGCTATCTGGTGGGCGTGTGCGTGGCGGTGTTTCAGGCACTACCCAATTTGGACCCGGTCTGGCGGCTGGCGCTGATCACGGGGTTTTTGGGTGCCCTGACGACGTTTTCGAGCTTTTCGGCGGAAGTCGTGGGCATGCTCGGGCAGCAGCGCTATGCGCTGGCCTTTGGCACCACCGCGCTGCACCTGTTTGGCTCACTCGCAATGACACTGGCCGGGATCCAGACTGCTACTTTTATTATAGCTTCTCGCGCTTGATGGACGGGGGCTAAATGGCAATACTGTGCATTTTGTCATGCCGGACCTGATCCGGCATCCAGGCGTGCTTGGGACACTGGATTGCGGGTCGAGCCCGCAATGACATTAAGTGAACAGTGTTGGGGCTAGAGGCCAATTTGGCATAGATTAAGAAGAACGTGGCTGACTCGGGTGGCTACATGCCGCGAAACAACCCGGCGTAGCTGCGACTGACTTCAAGTTTTTCCGGGTGACCGCGCACGCTGACCAACTGGCGCCCACGCTCGTCGCGCGTTACACCGGCAATTGCATTGATGTTGACCAGGGTGGAGCGGTGGATTTGCCAGAACAACGTCATGTCGATTTCTTCCACCAGTTCCTTGATCGGTTTGCGAATCAGCGCCTCTTGCGTGGCGGTTTGCACCCGCGTGTATTTTTCATCCGAGATAAAAAACAGCACGTCTTGCAATGGGATCATCTGAATCGTTTGGCGCACGCTGGCTTGAATCCATTGCAGCTTGGGCGCGCGCGCCGGTTCAATCTGGGCCGCCAGGCGCTGCAGCAGTTGTTGCATGTCGGGCGTGTGGGTTGGCAGCGGTGCCATGGCTGCGTCCCGGCCATCGACGCTTTCAGGGTGCAGGCGCGCGCGCTCGGCCATGCGCTGCTGGATGCGCTGCACCGTCACCAGCAGGCGCTCGCGCTCGGCCGGCTTGAGTACATAATCCACCACACCCTGCTCGAACGCCTGCACGGCATACTGGTCATAAGCCGTGATGAAAACAATCTCGCAACCGGGCCAGCCATCGGCCTCTTCATAGGTGGCGAGCTGGGCCATCTGGCGCGCTGCATCCACGCCGCTGAGCACCGGCATGCGAATGTCCAGAAACACAATATCAGGGTGCAACTGCTCGGTCAGGGCGACCGCCTCCTGGCCGTTGCGGGCTTCGCCGACGACTTCCAGTTCCGGCCAGACTTCGCGCAGGCGGGCGCGCAGTTGCTCGCGCATCAGGCGTTCGTCATCGGCAAGCAGGGCAGTTGGCATATCAAGTTTTCTCACTGGCGTGGACAACATAAGGAAGTGTGATGGTGGCTGAGGTACCACCGCCTTCGGTTTCCGTCATGACCAGTCCGGCTTTGGCACCATACAGCAGGGCCAGGCGCTCCCGGATGTTACTCAAACCAATGCCGGTACCGGCACTGTCGGCCTTGCCAAAGCCCAGGCCCGTGTCGGCCACCGTCACCACCAGCTTGCCATGCACAATTTCTGCGCTGACCGTCAGTCGGCCGCCTTCGGCTTTGGGCTCCAGCCCATGCTTGATGGCGTTTTCCACCAGGCTTTGCAACATCATGGGCGGGAACTCGGCGGACAGTAGTCCGTCGCTGACGCGCACCTCAGTCTGCAAGCGCTCTTCCATTCGGACTTTCAAAATTTCAAGATAGGGTCGAATCATCGCCAGTTCGCGGCCAAGTTCACCCGTGCCCTGCGCGTTGGCCTCGCGCATGGTGGGCATGCTGGCACGCAGCAGGTCAATCAGGTTTCGCTGCATTTTGGCCGCGCGCGGCGCGTCGGTCTCAATCAGATGTTCAATGCTGGCCAGCGTGTTGAACAGGAAGTGCGGTTCCACCTGCGCCTGCATGGCCGCCATGCGCGCCTCCACCACCTGGCGCTTCAAGGACTCCGACTCTGCCACTTCGGTCGCTTCGGCGGCCTTGGCCTGCGCCTGCACGGTGCCTTTGTAAGTGACCTTGATGACGATGGAGAGCAGAATGAAAAGCAGCGTCAGCGGCATCAGCGGTTCGCCGAACTTGACCTTGACGACGCGCGAGCGCGGCTCGTCAGCGCCTGCCTCGGCAGCGTCCTGCGAGGCCTTTTCTGCCGCTGCCTCTTCCAGGGCCGAGATCACCTCGCGGCGCGCCTCGCCAATGGCCTCGCGCACGGCATCCGAGTCCGCGCCGGGCGGCAGCTTGATGGTGACTTCTGGTGTGCTGGGCGGTGTCCGCGGCACCGCGGCGTCTGATGCCGGCACGGTGGGCGCAACGGGCCGGGTCGAGATGTGCACGCCGCGCTCATCAATGGAAATATCGACGCCCTCCTTGCCTGGCACCTTGGCCGACGTGTCCGGTGTCGACGCTGTTCGCGATTGCTTGCTGGCTTGGCGCGGGGACGTGCCACCGGAGATGACTTCAGAATAGGTCCAGCTAAAGGGTGGCAAATCGTGAACAATGCCCATGGCGATGAGCAGCAGCAGACTCAAGCCAAAAAAGCGCCACCAACTCATGCTCACCAGCCAGCGGGCGTACGTATGAAACGCCCGGCGACTGGCATTGCTCAGGCGCGACCAGCGGTCATCGCTGCGGGGCGGGGTGGTGAGTTCGTTCATGATGGTGCGGTGCTTGAAGGGATTGAATAGCCCGACTGTACGCAAATCAGGCGGTCTGGCACCAGCGGCAGGCGATGCGCTGCGCCAAGCGCCGATGAACTGCATCCCAACGCGACCGGACCGCAGCCCAGGGCTAGGCGTCGAAGCCGCAGGCGGCGCTATTGCACGACAAGCTCAGACAACAACGACAGGGATGGTTTAGAAATGGAATCAGTCAGCCTGGTCCAGCGACGGCGCGCCGATCGGGTGCCATGGACGCTTAGCGACGTCGAGCCCTGAGTCGGAGCCGGCGGCGACGAAAGCGCTGGACTCCTTGATCAATTTCCACGCGTACCGGGTACTGGCGAAATAAATCGCGAAGACGCCCAGAAACAAGGTGAAGGAAATCCACTCGGGTAGTTTGAAGTACAGGCCTGCCACGGCAAACAGGATGAAGACCATTTGCGCTGAAAGAATGACCAGTACCACCCGGTTGACGCTCAACCCCACCAGCAGCAGTAAATGGTGCAGGTGCTCCCGGTCAGCGGCGAACGGCGACTGCCCGCGGGCGATACGCCGTGACATGATCGAGACCGTATCCAGCAAGGGCAGCGCAAACAGCCACAAGGCCGACACCGGCCTGATGACGGCAGCCGGGCCCTGCGACAGCAGGATCAGGTACCAGACCAGGGCAAAGCCGATCAAGATGGAGCCCCCATCACCCATAAAAATGCAGGCCTGTCGGCGCCCAAAGAAGCGCGAATTGAAGACCAGAAAGCCCAGCAAAACGGCCATGCAACTGGTCAGTTGCAAAGCCACCGCCATATTGGTTGGGTACGCCAGCCAGGCCAGTGCGCCAAAGATGAGCGCTGCCAGGGCGCCGGCCAGACCATCGACACCGTCAGACATATTAAAGGCATTGACGGCACCGACGGTGCCGATCACGGTGAGCGGAATCGCCAGCCAGAACAGGGTGCCGCCAAGGTTGGGCAGCAAGCGGCCCAGATCATCGAGCCGGATGCCGAAGTAAACGGCGGCGATCAGGCTACAGCAAATTTCAGCCAGCAGGCGGATCGAGGCGGAGAGCTGCCACTTGTCATCAGCCATGCCAATCAACAACAGGGGCAAGCCCAGCGCCACCAGCCCGGCACCGCTCTGCGCGCGCCAGAAAGGGAAAATGAGACACATGGCCAGCAAAGCGGCGTAGATCGCCACACCGCCGACCAGCGGTATTTGCCCGACATGGTGCTTGCGTTCACACGGGGTATCGACGAAGCCGACTTGCACCGCAACCGGCCGCAGCGCGTAGATGATGCACACTGAGAATGCGAAGCCGCTTGCAAATGTTTGAAATATAGTCATCCTGAGGCCTTCCCTCCACGCTACGCTGCCATGCCACCGCCGCTGTACTTATTCTTGAGGCCGTGCTGAGCCGCATTCTAGGCCAACTTCAGTCTGAATCACTGCCAAGAGCCAGCGTGGCCGTCAAAATCTTTTTTTTGCATTTTGCCCGCAATGACGGACGCTGAAGAGCGTGCGTGCCTGCGTGCTGCCCCGCAGCCCGCGCCGCCTCCGCATCAGTCTGTCATGCAGAGACTTGGGTGCGTTTGAAATTTTCATTTCCTCAAACCTGCTGCGCGTTTTGCGCGTTGCCCAGAATGCGGCGTAAAAAGCCCTTCAGGGTTTCAAACTCCTTGACCGAGAAACCCGCCAGATGTGCGTTTTGTACTTGGCTCAGCACCACCGGGATGGCTTGTGCCGCCGTACGTCCCGCTTGGGTCAACTCGATATGCACGACGCGCCGGTCGGCCAGCGAGCGCACGCGGCGACACAGGTTTTTGGCTTCGAGCCGGTCGAGCAGCCGGGTCATGGCACCGGCGTCGAGATGGCAGTCGCGCGCCAGTTCGGCGACTGTGGACACCTGGCCGAGCGAGAGCTTGAACAGCGGCACCCATTGCGCGTTGGTCAGGTCGCTGCTTTCGAGCTGGCGCTCAACCTCCTGCGCGACCAGGGTCAGCACGCGGCGCATCAAATAGCCGACGCTCTCCTCGGGGTCATAACCCTGGGCCCGATAGAACTCAAGGACGGCACCAGCCGCTTGGGCGGGCACAGTCCGGGCCTTGGCAGCGCGGGGCGAGGTCGGCTTAACGGGTGTTGACAGGGGCTTCATCAGGGCGCGGATATTATTTGCATAGGCAATGATTGTCAAGGCTTTGTTTGGCACGGCAACTGATTCTCTGGTTGTTGGCTAAACTCCAAGCCATGTCCAAGCCCACCCCTCTTAAAGCCTCGCCGCGTTCGCTCTCGGGTTTGCTGCCGTTTTTGCGGCCCTACCGTGGCCGCATTGCGCTGGCGCTCGTGTTTCTGGTGCTGGCCGCCGCAGCGACGCTGGCTTTTCCGGTGGCACTGCGCTACCTGATTGACGGCGGCCTGGTGCAGGCCGACAAGGGCGCGCAGATGATGGCTTTGCGTGAACACTTTGTCGCGCTGTTTGGCGTGGCCGTTGCGCTGGGGCTATTCTCCGCGGCGCGCTTTTACATGGTGAGCTGGCTTGGCGAGCGCGTCACCGCCGACTTGCGCAACGCGGTTTATGGTCATGTCCTGCAGCAGAGCCCGGAGTTTTTTGAGACCACGCAAACCGGCGAAGTGCTGTCACGCCTGTCCGCTGACACCACCTTAGTGCAGACCGTGGTGGGCTCGTCGCTCAGCATGGGGCTGCGCAACACGGTGATGGGCATCGGCGCCCTGGGCATGTTGATCTGGACCAATCCGTATGTCATGTTTCAGGTGCTGGGAATACTGCTGCTGGTGATCGTGCCCAGCCTGTGGTTTGGGCGGCGCGTGCGCAAACTCTCACGCGCCAGCCAGGACCGTGTCGCCGACTCCAGCGCCATTGCGGCCGAGATACTCAACGCCATTCCCGTGGTGCAGAGCTACACCGCCGAGGCGCGCGAAGCCGCACGCTTCAATGCCTCCACCGACAATGCCTTCAACACCGCCGTCAAGCGCACGCTGGCGCGCTCGGTGCTGGTCGCGTTCATCATCATTGCGACCTCGGCGGCGCTGCTGTGGGGCTTGTACCAGGGCACGCAGGCGGTCATGGCCGGGCGCATCAGCGCTGGAGATTTGGGCCAGACCGTGCTTTACGTGATCATTTTGGCCAGCGCCTTTGCGATTCTGGGCGAGGTCTATGGCGACTTGCTGCGCGCCGCTGGCGCCACCGAGCGGCTGATGGAGTTGCTAGCCAGCCGCTCGCCCATAACTTCACCCTTAAATCCGGTGCCAGCCCCCGTGCAGATTGCGGGAAGCGCTATTAAATTTGATACTGTTACTTTCAACTATCCGTCCCGTCCGAAGCACGCGGCGCTGTGCCAATTCTCGCTGGCCGTGCAGCCCGGCCAGACCGTGGCGCTGGTGGGGCCCAGCGGTGCGGGAAAGAGCACGGTGTTTCAGTTGCTGCTGCGCTATTACGACCCGGGGTCCGGGTGCATCACGCTCAACGGCGTGGCGACGCGCGACATGGCGCTGCAGGATCTGCGAGAGCGCATCGGCATCGTGCCGCAGGACGCGGTGATCTTCTCCAGCAGCGCACTCGAGAACATCCGCTACGGCAAGCCCGACGCCAGCGAGGCCGAGGTCAGGCAGGCGGCGCAGGCGGCTTTTGCCGACGAATTTATCAGCGCCCTGCCGCAGGGCTACGACACCTTTCTGGGCGAGCGCGGTGTGCGACTGTCAGGTGGCCAGCGTCAGCGCATCGCGATTGCCCGCGCCATGCTGAAGAACCCGCCGCTGCTGTTGCTCGACGAAGCCACCAGCGCGCTCGACGCCGAGAGCGAGCGCATGGTACAGGCAGCACTCGAATCTGCCATGCAGGGCCGCACCACGCTGGTGATTGCACACCGGCTGGCCACCGTGATCAAAGCCGATCACATCGTGGTGCTGGACCACGGGCGGCTGGTGGAGCAAGGCACGCATACCGAACTGGTGGCGCGCGGCGGGGTCTATGCCGGGCTGGCGGCGCTGCAGTTCAACGTATGATTCAAGCTGGTCGCCACCGCCATGCCCAGCCCCTCCAAGTGCCCCTCTTGCCAAGCTGTCATGGCGGCGCACACTCTGCCCAGCCTTGTGGGGGGCACGCTTGAGCTGGACCTGTGTTTTTCCTGTCACGGCATTTGGTTTGACCCGCAGGAGAACCTGAAGCTCGCGCCGGCTGCGGTGGTGGAGTTATTTCGGCTGCTGCATACGCACCGTGAGGCGGTGCGCACGCCACTGGCGCTGAAGATGGACTGCCCGCAGTGCGGCCGCGCGCTGGTGCAGGGCTTTGATGTGGTCAAGAGCGGGCGCTACATCACCTACCGCTGCCCGCAGCGCCATGGGCGCTTTAGCGCATTCTCCAGCTTCATGATCGAAAAAGGCTTTGTGCGCCAGCTCACGTCAGCCGAGATCGAGGACATGGCGCAGCGCGTGGCGGTGATTTCTTGCACCGGTTGCGGCGCGCCGGTTGACCTGCGCCGGGAGCACGCCTGCCCGCATTGCCGCTCGGCCTTTTCGCTGCTCGACCCCAAAGCCGTCGAGCAGGCGCTGCAGGGTTACGTCAAGGCCGCCAGCAGCGCTGGTGCCATCAAGATTCCCGAACTGGCTGACGCATTAATGGGTGTGGAGCGTGATCGCCTGCGCGCCGAGCGCGAGGCCAAGGCCAATGGCACTGCGTTTAGCCTGGAGGCCGCGGGCGTCGATCTGTGGGGCCTGGGCGTGGCCATGGTCTGGCGCATGCTGAAGTGAGCGGCAATGTTGCCCCGGCAGCGCGCAGCACCGGTGCCCTATCGCAAGTGAGACAGTCACCGGCACCCAAGTCAGTAATTTCCTGCAAAATGACCCGTCCGCCCAAGCGAATCTTTATAACTGCCTTCCGGAGATCTGCATCATGACCCATACCATTCAACAATTATTTGACCTTACCGGCAAGACCGCCCTGGTGACCGGCGGCTCGCGCGGCCTGGGCTTGCAAATGGCGCACGCACTGGGCGAGGCCGGGGCGCGCGTCATGCTCAGCGCGCGCAAGGCCGACGAGCTGGAACTGGCCACAGCCGAGTTGCAGGATGCTGGCATCGACGCGCGCTGGATCGCCGCAGACTGCGCCAAAGAAACTGATATTCATCGCCTGGCGAGCGAGACACTGGAGCGCATGGGTGAACTCGACATTCTGGTCAACAACGCCGGTGCCGCCTGGGGCGCGCCAGCCGAGGACCATCCACTGGACGCCTGGGACAAGGTGATGAATCTGAACGTGCGCGGCTACTTTTTGTTGAGCCAGGTGATCGCCAAGAAAAGCATGATTGCACGGCGCTCGGGGCGCATCATCAACCTCGCTTCCATCGCCGGGCTGGGCGGCAACCCAAGCGGCATGGGTACCATTGCCTACAACACCTCCAAAGGCGCGGTGATCAATTTCACGCGTGCGCTGGCGGCCGAGTGGGGCCGCTACAACATTAACGTCAATGCCATTTGCCCCGGCTTCTTCCCGAGCAAGATGACCATGGGCACGCTCAAGGCGCTGGGCGAAGACCGGCTGACCGCCGGTGCGCCGCTGAAGCGCCTGGGCGATGACGAAGACCTTAAAGGCGTCTGCGTGCTGTTTGCCTCGGCAGCGGGCAAGCACATTACCGGCCAGTGGCTGGCCGTGGATGGCGGCGTCAGCGCAGTGCTGGGTGGTTAACATGGCCCCCACGCTTGTCACTGCGTGTACTGCGCTGCCCCCGAGGGGGCTGGCCTTGCTTGGGGCGGCCCGGCGCGGCGGCCTGGCATGGCCCCCACGCTTGTCACTGGTCCATTGGCATGAATTTCGGCGTTGCGATTCCATTTGTTGATCTGCTGGGCTTTGAGCTGCGCTTGTATGAGGGCGGACGCTCGGAGTTGGGCTATCAGCCCAAGCCCGAGCACCACAATTCGTTCCATGTGACGCATGGCGGCGCGCTGATGACGCTGCTCGATGTGACGATGGCAGTGGCGGCGCGCAGCGTGCAGCAGGATATGGGTGCCGTCACGATCGAGATGAAGACCAGTTTTATGCAGCCGGCGCGCGGCCGGCTCACCGGCAAAGGCCATTTGCTGCACCGCACGCCGACCATGGCGTTTACCGAGGGCACGGTGTTTGACGAAGCCGGGCGTGCCTGCGCCCATGCCACCGGCACTTTCAAATACGTGCGGCGTCTGCACGGTGCAGCCAACCCAGACCAGGCAGCGCCCCAGATTGCCACCGATTAATTTTTCAGGAGACTCCACATGCCCCAAAACAAGCAGATTCATCTCGACAAGCGCCCCACCGGGGAGGCTGTCGCCAGCAACTTCAAGCTGGTTGTGGGCGACACGCCCGCACGCCAGGACGCTCAGGTGCTGGTGCGACATCACTTTCTGAGCCTCGACCCGTATATGCGCGGACGCATGAACGACGCCAAGAGTTACACCGCGCCGCAGCCGCTGGGCCAGACCATGGGCGGCGGGACGGTGGGCGAGGTGGTGGAGTCGAAGAACGCCAAATTTGCTGTGGGTGACAAGGTGGTGGGCATGGGCGGCTGGCAGCAGTACAGCGTGGTCGATGCGGACCAAGCCGGTGCCTTGCGCAAGGTCGATACCACCCACATTCCCCTGAGTGCTTACCTGGGTGCTGTTGGGATGCCCGGCGTCACGGCCTGGTATGGCCTGCTCAAGATCATCGCGCCCAAAGCCGGTGAGACGATGGTGGTGAGCGCTGCCACCGGTGCCGTCGGCAGTGCTTTTGCCGCCTTGAGCAAGGCGCGGGGCTGCCGCACCGTCGGCATTGCCGGGGGCCCAGCCAAATGCCAATATGCGGTGGAAGAACTCGGCTTTGACGCCTGCATCGACTACAAGTTGCATCAGGACGCCGCCTCGCTCTCGAAAGCCTTGAAGGAAGCCTGTCCCAAGGGGATTGATGGCTATTTCGAGAACGTCGGCGGCATGGTGCTCGACGCCGTGCTGTCGCGCATGAACGCCTTTGGCCGCATCGCCGTGTGCGGCATGATTGCCGGTTACAACGGGGCGCCGCTGCCGCTCACTTACCCGGCGCTGATCCTGATGAACCGTTTGAAAGTGGAGGGCTTTATCGTCAGCGAACACATGGAAATCTGGCCTGAGGCGCTGAAGGAATTGGGCACGTTGGTGGCCACCGGCAAGCTGCGTGCCAGAGAATCGATTGCGCAGGGCATTGAGGCCGCACCAAAGGCTTTTCTGGGCCTGCTCAAGGGCGAAAACTTTGGCAAACAGCTGGTCAAGTTGATCGATTGATTGCCCGTTTTATGGCAATGACAGGAACATCATGATTACTGATTTCAAAAGCAAGACCGCCGTTCTAACCGGTGCCGGTTCTGGCTTCGGGCTGGAATGCGCGCGCATTGGTGCCCGTCTGGGGATGCAACTCGTGTTGGTCGATGTGCAGCAGGATGCGCTCGATCAAGCCGCCGCCGAGCTGCAGGCTGCTGGTGCGAGCGTGCTGGCGCTCAAGGTGGATGTCTCCAAAGCGGGCGAGATGGAGGATTTGGGGCGCGCTGTGCAACAGCGTTTTGGCGCGCCGCATTTTGTCTTCAACAACGCTGGCGTGGGTGCCGGTGGCCTGATCTGGGAGAACAGCGCGCAAGACTGGGAATGGGTGCTGGGCGTAAATCTGATGGGCGTGGTGCACGGCGTGCGCGTGTTCACGCCGATGATGCTGCAGGCCGCTGAAAAAGACCCGGCTTACCGCGGCCATATCGTCAATACCGCCAGCATGGCGGGCTTGCTCAATGCGCCCAATATGGGCGTCTATAACGCCAGCAAGCACGCCGTGGTGAGCATCAGCGAGACGCTGTACCAGGACTTGGCGCTGGTCACCGATCAGATTGGCGCTTCGGTGTTATGCCCGTTTTTTGTGCCGACCGGCATCAGCCAGAGTCAGCGCAACCGTCCAAGTGAGCTCACCAGCCAAGGCAGCATGCCCACGCGCAGCCAATTGATCGGCCAGGCCATGAGCGACAAGGCGGTGGGTTCCGGCAAGGTAAGTGCCGCCGAGGTGGCGCAAAAGGTGTTTGACGCTATCGCGGCCGGCCAGTTTTATATCTACAGCCACCCGAAAGCGCTTGGCTCGGTGCAGACCCGCCTCGAAGACATCATGCTCTCGCGCAACCCGACGGATCCGTTTGTGCAAAAGCCCGAGTTGGGTCTGGAACTCAAGCGCGCTTTGCGCGCGGCGCGTTGAGCTTTGGCAAGCTGGCGTGGCCGCCTCAGCTTCCGGCCTGCTGATCGTTTCTCACTCGGCCGCGCGGCGACTCAAAATCTCGAAGGCCGGTAATGTTTTGCCCTCCAGCATTTCCAGAAACGCGCCGCCGCCGGTCGAGATGTAGCTGATCTGGCTCTCCAAGCCGTACTTGGCGATGGCCGCCAGCGTGTCTCCACCCCCGGCGATGGAGAATGCGCTTGACTCGGCGATGGCGAAGGCAATGGTTTTGGTGCCGTGCTCGAACGCCGGGAACTCAAACACGCCGATCGGTCCGTTCCAGACAATGGTGCCGGCCGCCTTGAGCTGCGCAGCGAGGGTGGCCGCGCTCTGCGGGCCGATGTCCAGAATCAGATCATCTGGCGCCACCGACGAAGCCGGCTTGACGCTGGCCACAGCATCGGTCGCGAACGTCTTTGCCGTGACCACATCGCTTGGAATCGGAACGGCAGCGCCGCGCGCTTGCATCACGGCGATGACCTCCTTGGCCTGCTCCAGCAAGTCGGGCTCGGCCAGACTCTTGCCAATCGGCAGACCACTGGCCAGCAGAAAGGTGTTGGCAATGCCGCCGCCGACGATGAGTTGATCAACCTTGTCGGCCAGACTTTGAGAATAGTGAGTTTGGTCGAGACCTTGGCACCGCCCACAATCGCCACCAAGGGCCGCTTCGGATGCGCCAACGCCTGTGTGATGGCATCCATTTCGGCCGCCAGCAGCGGGCCCGCGCAGGCCACTTTGGCAAACTCGGCGATGCCGTAGGTGGAAGCCTCCGCCCGGTGCGCCGTGCCAAAGGCGTCATGCACAAAAATGTCGCACAGCGCGGCCATCTTCCTGGCCAATGCCTCGTTGTTTTTCTTCTCGCCCGGGTTGACGCGGCAGTTCTCCAGCAACACCAGTTGGCCGGGCTGCACTTCGACACCGTCCACCCAGTTGGCCAGTAGCGGCACCGGTCGTTGCATCAGCTCGGACAGGCGTGTGGCGATCGGTTGGAGCGAGTCGGCGGGCTTGAAGGCTCCCTCGGTCGGGCGTCCCAGGTGCGAAGTCACCATCACCGCAGCTCCAGCGTCCAGGGCCATCTGGATGCAGGGGATGGAAGCGCGAATGCGCGTGTCTTCGGTGATGCGTCCCGCCTCATCCTGCGGCACGTTGAGGTCGGCGCGAATAAAAACGCGCTTGCCGCTGACCTTGCCCTGGGCGCAAAGGTCGGCGAATCGGATGACGTTCATGAAAACCTCACAGGTTAAAACAGCTTGGGCAGCATTGTAGGAGGAGCTTGGCTCGCCCTGAGGCCGGCCCGACAGACTCTGTGGCACACTCGCGGTCATCGTTTCATCCCGGTCGGCACCAGGCTGACCCTGCTCCAGCTCATGCAAAAGATCATCCGTCAGAGTGCACAAGAAATCCGGCTGCCGGCGCGCCAAGGGCCTGCCGTCAGCAGCAGCAAGGCAGAGGGGGTTTGAGCATGGATCTTCATACGCTATTGGCGTCCCAGTTTGTGTTGCCCAGCATCCCGAAAGTGCTGGCCCTGCTGCTCAATGAACTCGCGCGGCCCGAGCCTGACCTGATGAAGATCAGTCAGCTCATCAGTACCGACCCGGCCTTGACAACGCGCCTGCTGCAAACTGCCAACTCGGGCTTCTTCAAGCTCTCGGGCAAAATCAATAGCGTCTCTGAATCGCTGGCGATTCTGGGTTTGGGCCACGTCCACACGATGGCCGCAGCGGCAGCGGCAGCGGCCTCATTCAAAGCCATGCCGGGTCTCAACCTGCAGCAATTCTGGGCCTATAGCCTGAACGTTGCCAAGGTGGCCCGTTCGCTGGCGGGTGTGGTGCACCTCAACCAGCAGGCGGCCTTTACCTGCGGCCTGATCCACGCGTTGGGCGAACTGGCGATGCACCTTGGCATGCCCGACGAGGTGGCCAAACTCGACCTTGAGGTGGTGCCACTGGATTTGAGACGCGCCAAGGCGGAACTGCGGACCTTTGGTTTCTGCTACGCCCAGGTGGGCGCTGGCTTTACCAAGAAATGGCAGTTTCCGCAGCCGATCGTGGATGCCCTGGAACACCAGTGCGCACCTTTTCAGGAAGATGTTTATGAGCCGCTGGCAGGCTTGATTCATCTCGCTACCTGGCGTGCCCGCGCTGGCGAGGCCGGCCTGTCCGAGAATGCCCTGGCCGTTAGCTTTCCGGGTGAGGTGGCGGAGGTGCTGGGGCTTGATATTGATATCGTGCTGCGGCAGGACCCGATTGACTGGTCGGCCCAACTACCGGGTCAGCGCCTGCGCTAGTGGCCGCCGCAAGCGTGTGTGATTTGCTATGTAATTAGTAGCTTCCTGGGCTTGCTGGACGAGCGTTAGAATCTCGTTTTAGGTCGCAAGAATCGGTTTTCCAAAAGTTGGGACGGCCCGGACAGCGCTTCGCCACCAGTGCCAGTCGGCACCGAGGCTTTGAGCATTGACGGCGGCGCTGGACAGCTTGCGTTGGCGCGGTAATGCAAGGCAGCGGCCAGTCGCGCTTCGCTGCTGTCGCCCAGCGGCTTGCTGAAATCATCGGCCACGGTGCAACCCGGTAGGTGACTGGCCGGGCTGCCCGATCCGCCCGGGCTGAAGCCATCGGCATAGTCGCCAAAACCAGCGTTGTTGACACCCTTGAATTGAATCGTGAAATAGGTGACGCTGCAGTTGTCCTGTGGATAGAAGCCGTAAGGCTTGCCGCAGGTCGTGCCACCGATCAGAATGACCTCAATGCCCGCGCCCTTGAGGCCGTTGATGACGGATTCGCTGGCCGAGCAGGTGCCGCTGCCGGTGATTATAAAAACGCGCGGCAGGCCCAGTTGCGGCAGGGCCTGCCCAGTGGTGGTCGAGAACCCCTGCGTAACTTGATGAAAGGGCGTGACCCGGTCCGCATCGCTCAGATGGAACGGGTTTTTGTCGTTGAAAGCCAACGTTTCAAATGTCTTGCCGCTGGTCGCCGTCGATCCGGCAATCATGTAGGCGAGTTCACTGGCAATATCGAGCAGCCCGCCGCCGTTGTAGCGCAGGTCAAGCACCAGGTCCGCAATACCGCTGCCGCCATTGGCTGCATTGAGTTGGTTGACGGCGGCGATCAACTGACTCTCTGCCGTGGCCAGGTGATCGTTGAACTGGACGTAGCCGACGCGGCTGTTGGGCGCAGGCAGGGTGCGCACGTTTTGCACCGGAGTCGAAATCACCGTGCCCGCCGTCATCGTGATGCTTCTGGGCGCGCTGCTGCCCTGATCGAGTACCTCGAAGGTATAGGGTTTGCCAGGTAGCGGGGAGAACAGGCCTTCGTTGAGCATCGCCGGGCTGCCCGCGCTCACGTCAACACCGTTGACACTGAGGAAGCGCGCGCCGCGGCCGAGGTGGTTCAAATCAGCTTGCGAGCCGGGTTCGGAATAGGCCACCAGCACCTTGCGCGGTGGCGAAGCGGCGAGCAGCGCCACCCGAAAGCCAAACCCGACGCTGCTGCCGGACAGTGACAACGCCACCCATTCATCGGTCAGGTAGGTAAAGTGAAACTGGTCTTTCGGTTTGCCGGAAGAGGTCAGCAGCATGGAGCGCTGATTATTGAAATAGGTATCAAGCACATCAAAGTTGGTCAGCAGCGTGACCAGGCTTCGATTGTTGTTGGCCGGGTTGATGCGCGGCACCGTGGCACCCAGCACAAACAGGGCCGGATCCGGCGGCACAATGTCCTGATACCAGAGGTAGGTGTCGTTGACCCAGGCCCGAATCCACTGTTTCTCGGTCTCGAGCGAGCCTGGAACATCGCCGTAGGCTTGCTGGGTAAACGGATCAATGCTGCCGCTGGCGCGCGGTGTCACGCACTGCTGGGCCAACTTGGCGCTGGCCAGCGGCACTGGTATCGCCACCGGCACCGGTGCCGTGGAGGAACTGCCGCCGCCGCCGCCGCCGCAGGCTGAGAGCAGGGCTGAAAGGAACACGGTGCAAGCGATTTTTTTCATTCAATGCATCCTTTGACTGGGTTCTGGAAGTTACGGCGCTTGACGCGGCCCGGCGCAGCCAAACGGTTTTACCTGCCACCTGCTGCGATGATTATCGCTTCACCTCATCAACCAGCGTCTTGAACTCGTCAATGTCCTCAAAGCTGCGATAGACACTGGCAAAGCGGACGTAGGCCACTTTGTCAAGCTTTTTGAGTTCGCGCATCACCAGTTCGCCCAAGCGGGCAGAGGGCAGTTCGCGCAGCCCCAGGCTCAGCAGCTTTTCTTCCATGCGTTCGATGGCGTTGTCCACCTGCTCGGTGCTGACCGGGCGCTTGCGCAGCGCCAGGTTCATGGAGGCGCGCAACTTGGCCCGCTCGTACTCAATGCGCCGCCCGTCCTTCTTGACAATCGCCGGAAAGTTGACGTCCGGGCGCTCGTAGGTGGTGAAGCGCTTTTCGCACGAGGCGCACTGGCGTCGGCGACGGATGAAGTCACCGTCTTCAGAAATCCGGGTCTCCACCACTTGGGTGTCGGCATGACTACAGAAGGGGCATTTCATCCTGAATTATTGATACACCGGGAAGCGCTGGGTGAGCAAATTGACCTTTGCGCGCACGGCAGCGAGGTTGGCCGCGTCGCGCGGGTTGTCGAGCACATCGGCGATTAAATTGGCGGTCGTGCGGGCTTCTTCGTCCTTGAACCCGCGCGTGGTCATGGCCGGCGTGCCAATGCGCACACCGCTTGTCACCATGGGCTTCTCGGGGTCGTTGGGAATGGCATTTTTGTTAATGGTCATGCGGGCACTGCCGAGCACGGCTTCGGCTTCTTTGCCGGTAATGCCTTTGGCGCGCAGGTCCACCAGCATGACATGGCTTTCGGTGCGCCCGCTGACGATGCGCAGGCCACGCGCTACCAGTGTTTCGGCGACGATGCGGGCGTTGGTCACGACTTGCTGTTGATAAATCTTGAATTCAGGTTGCAGTGCCTCTTTGAACGCAACTGCCTTGGCTGCTATCACATGCATCAGCGGGCCGCCCTGCAGACCGGGGAAGATGGCGCTGTTGATGGCTTTCTCGTGCTGCGCCTGCATCAGGATAAAGCCACCGCGCGGGCCACGCAGGCTCTTGTGGGTGGTGCTGGTCACGATGTCGGCGTGCGGGACGGGGTTGGGATAGACACCGGCTGCAATCAGCCCGGCGTAGTGCGCCATATCCACCATGAAGATGGCACCAACGTCTCTCGCGACTTTGGCGAAGCGTTCAAAATCAATAGCAAGAGAATAAGCACTGGCGCCGGCTATGATTAGTTTTGGCTTGTTCTGATGGGCCTTGCGTTCCATCGCGTCGTAGTCGATGGCCTCATTGGCATCCAGACCGTATGACACGACCTTGAACCACTTGCCGCTCATGTTGAGCGCCATGCCATGCGTCAGGTGGCCGCCCTCGGCCAAACTCATGCCCATGATGGTGTCGCCGGGCTTCAAAAAGGCCAGGAAAACAGCTTCGTTGGCCGACGCGCCGCAATGCGGCTGCACGTTGGCGGCCTCCGCACCAAAAAGCAGCTTGACACGGTCAATCGCCAGTTGCTCGGCGATATCAACAAATTCACAACCGCCGTAGTAACGCTTGCCGGGGTAGCCTTCGGCGTATTTGTTGGTTAGTTGCGTGCCTTGCGCGGCCATGACGGCAGGTGAAGCGTAGTTTTCGCTGGCAATCAACTCGATGTGGTCTTGCTGGCGCTGATTTTCAGATTGGATCGCAGCAAACAGCTCGGGGTCGGTTTGCTCGATGAGAATATTGCGGTTAAACATGGACGTCCTTGATCACAATGATGCTCCGCGCCGACGCGCCAAGCCGCAAGCGCAGGGCACCTATCGCCTGTCACGTGCCGGTCTAGTTTAACTGACGCAGCTCATTCAACGCCACCGTGGCCACCTGGTTCGGGGGCGTCAGCGGGATTGCCTTGATGGCTGCCGCTGTGGCGGGTGGGTTAGCCGGCTGCGTCAAGGCCGGCACCTTGCGGCCTTGCGCGACCAGTCGCAATTTGGCATGTTCGGACATCACCTTGGCCGCATAGCCGCCGTCGTCTTCGTTATTGGAAGCGCCCACATAGCTCTTCAGACCACCCTCTACTGACCCGGCAACGCGGATGCAGTCCTGCAGCACTTTGACGCCAACGCGCAAATTGGCAAGTGGGTCAAACGCGGCAAATCGTCCGCCGAAGCTTTGGTATTTGTCGCTGTGGACTTGAGTCATGACCTGCATCAGGCCTTGCGCGCCGACCGAGCTTTGGGCAAACGGGTTGAATCCTGACTCAATCGCCATCACCGCCAGGATCAAGGTGGGGTCAAGCCGGGTTTGCGGGCCAAGCTCGTACGCTTCTGCCACCAGGGCCCGCAGGGGATCAGGTGCCACGCGGTACTTTCTGCTGAGCCACGAGGCGACGGCGGCTTGCTGTTGTGGCAAATGCGCCGGGTCGGTCGCACTCAGGCGCTCAGCCGCATCGCTTTCGAGCGTGGATTCGGTGATGGGTGCCTGACGCGTCTGTAGCCAACTAATAAGTTGCACTTCTCCCAATTGGCGAAGTTCGGGACGTGCCGTCAAGGTGATGACGATAAACATGACGGCCAGCCCCAGCAGGGCAAAACTGTTATGTGTGATTTCAAAGAAACCCTGGGCCATATTGGATGCGAAGTCTCGCAGGCCCTGGGTGATTTTGGTTTGCGCTGTCATAGCTGCTCCTTCTTGGGCGGGGGCGTTAGCCATGAATGGTTTGACTATTCATGACCGCAGCACCACGTTTCGGTTGGTACGCTATCAATGTCCTGCGTTGAGAATTGGTGGTTGTGCAGAGACTTGACTATGCCGGGATCGGCAGCGGGTTCGGGTTATCCCTAGGCTTTGGTTGGGATGGGCGCATTCTAGGGGGAGTCATTATATCAAGTCAACCCTATGAAATAGGTTTGTTATTCTAAAAATTATCGTAGGAGGCATCCAAATTCAACTTGATTTTGACTCCGTTGCGGCCTAGACTCGGGTTGCCTGTCTTGCGACAGGCGGCGTGTCGGCAGTAGCCAGTCCCCACCCCAGGGTAGCGGTGATGAAGCGGCCCCGACACTTTGTGGTGGCAATCTATTGCCGCCAAGCCCGGTGGGACTCAACCCTCCCGTTGGGCAATCAGATGACGGCATGGACCTTGTGTCAGCCGTCAAGCCCGATGCCTCGGCTATTTTGCTGATCATCGGGCTTTCTTTTGTTCATCCGCTGCCGATTGACGGACTTTTGACGGAATCAGCAAAATAGCGGCGAAAATAGGCGATGAGCCCTGTCCGTAAATCGACGGGAATACCGATTGTCTTTGTTTGAGCGATTCATGTTTCCTTTTTCTGTGCCCAATAAAACCGTCCCAGCACCTGACACCCCAGTCCCTCCAGCCAAATCGAGTGTGCCGCACCCCCTGGACGCTTTGACGCATGGTGCGTTTTCGGCCCATACCTCAACCGAGCGCACGGCTCGCATCCGCGACTGGCTGGCCAGTTCGCCGGCTGTGGAGCAAATGCAGGCGGTGTTCAAGGAACTCAGCGGCAAGGACAAGGGCGCGGCCAAGCTGCTGCGCGAAAAGCTCGATGAAATCAAGCGCAGCAAGGGCCAGGAGTCGATTGCCCGGGAATGGGCCGACAAGGCGCAGGCACTGCTGGCCTTGAGCAAGCTCAACATTGCCGATGCCATGGCTTGGCAGCGTGACGCGGCCAAGGCTGGCGCACCGCTGAGCAAGGAGCCCCTGAGCGCGCTGCGCGTGCAACTTGGCGAGCGCGTCAAAGTGATCGAAGACATGCAGCACCGCGTGCAGGTGCAGCGCGAAGCGGCCGTTTTGCTGGCGCAGCGCATTGAAGTGTTGTCCACCAAGTCGTGGCGCGATGCGCAAGCGGTGCTGGAGCCACTGAATGCAGACGTCGACCACTGGCAGGCACAGGCGGCCAGCTTGCTGGGAGACGCGGACTGGCCCAGTGTTGAGGCCAAGTTTCCCCCGTTGTTGGAAGCCTCACGCACGCAGCTGCTGGTGGTCTGGGACGCTTTCAAAGGTGCGCTGGCGCAGGCCGTTGTTGCCGCTGATGACGCCGCGGCGGCATTGCCATCGGTGCCGGTGTGGGCTGATGAATTGCGGCTGGCGCGCGGTGTGCCGATCGAAGTGAGCGTGAAGCCACAGAAGCCCAAGATTGACCCCGAGGTGAAAGCGCAGGCGACCGCCAGCGTGCGCGAGGTGCTATCAAAACTGGAACTGGAAGTTGCCGAAGGACATGGCAAGGCGAGCGCCGGTGCCGCCAATGCCTTGCGCAACGCGCTCAAGGAATATGGCAGGATCATCGACGACAAACTCGAAAACCAGGCGCACGCAGCGCTCGCCGCGGCCGGCGAGTTGGAGGGCTGGCAGCGTTGGCGGGCTGACCAGTTGCGGGAAGAGTTGGTGGTCAAGGCCGAGGCTCTGCTCAAGCGCCCGCAAGGGCAGGCGATGGGCGGGCGCAAGATGCAGGAGAATTTGCGCGCCTTGCGCGAGCAATGGAAGCAGACGGACCAGGGTGGCGTGCCCAATCACGCACTTTGGAAGCGTTTTGATGATGCCTGCAATGAAGCACATAAAGTCGTCGAGGCATGGCTGGAAAAGGTCAAGGCCGAGTCGGCCGAGCACCGGTCGCAGCGCCTGGCCTTGATCGACGAGGTCAACGCCTGGGCCGCTGCCAACCGGGTGGCGCTCGATGATGACTGGAAGGGCTTTAGCCGCCTGCTGCACCAATTTGGCGAACGCTGGCGCGAAGGTGGCTACGTGGGTGAAAAAATATTTGCCGAGTTGCAGCCGCTTTGGACGACCGCAATCAGCGCGGCCGCCGCGCCACTGGAAGCTGTGCAACAGAGCAGCCTGGTGGCGCGTCAGGCTTTAATCGAAGAGGCCAGGGTATTGGGTGCCCAACCCGAGCTGCGTATTGATGCAGTGAAGGCCTTGCAGCAACGCTGGCAAGCCGAGACACGGGTCGTGCCACTGGAGCGGCGCCACGAACAAAAGCTGTGGGACGCTTTTCGCAAACCGATTGACGATGCCTTTAACCGCAAAACCGCCGAGCGTGAAAAGGCCGATGCGGCCCTGGGCGAGCGCGACCGCGTCGTGCTCGACGCCGCCAAAGCGCTCGAAGCGGCCAACGCGGCGGGCGATGCGAGCGCCATTCGCCAGGCCATGACGGCACTCGAAGCAGCGCTGCGAGGTCAGGCGGCGGCCAAGGCGGCGGTCGACCTGGCTGCGTCAGCTGCCCAAGATATTATGACAAATCAAGCTCTAGCGCCCGTAAATAATGCGCAAGAAGCTACTGAAAGCATAGCGGCTGCAGTACCGGTGCAAGTGCCGGCAAGCGCGGCGGCCGGTTCACCCGAGGAACCCAGTGGTGCAACGGCGCCTGTCGTATCAGCCGAGCCAGCGGCGCCGACAAAAGTTGCCGCCCGACCGGTCGTCGCGGTACGCGGTGACGACCGACCCGGCATGAAGAAGCCTGAGCCTGTAGCGCTGGGGCGCCCGGGTCGCTTCCCTGATCGAAAGGAGGGTACCCGGGGGGGGGTCCGAGACAGCGCGCGCGGCCCACGCGAGGAGCGCTTGGCTGCCCGCCCGGATGACAGAGCCCCGCGCCGCGACAGTTTTGCCAGCGCGCCCTTGCCGTGGCAAGAAGCGCCGCGGCTGGGTGACAGCGCATTTCGTGCTCAACGTGATGCCCTGGAGCATGCACAGCTTGCCTTGCGCAAGCTCGCTGCGCAGGCGCATGGCGAGGCCCTGACCCAATTGATGAGCGCCTGGGAGCAGCGCGACGCCTCTCAATTGCCCGCAGTGCAGGATTTGGGTGGTCGCGTGACGGCAGTTGGCCGAAGCGCCTGGGCCAAAGCCTTGGCGCAAGAGCCGGTTGGTGACGCCCGTGAGGCGATATTGCGTTTGGAGATGGCCGCCGAGCTGCCGACACCCGCTGACTTGCTCGACGCGCGGCGAGCTTTGCAGTTGCAGCTATTGACCCGACGCAACGATCCGCCACCGGCGCAGACCTGGGGTCCGGATGTTGGCAGTGTGCTGGCGAGTGGTTTTGACCAAAGCTTGGCACGCCGACTGCAAAGCGTTCTGAAGGTCCTGCTGAAGACCTGATTTTCCTAGGGGTTGAAGATGGATTCGGTTGATGATTTGTTGAAACGCCTCGAACAGCTCAATGATATTGGGGCCTCGCTTTCCAAGGAAAGGGACATCACACGTCTGTTGGAGCGCATTCTGCTGGCGGCCAAGACCATCACGAATGCCGATGGTGGCACGCTGTACCGCATGATGGAGGACGGTCGATACCTGCGCTTTGAGATTTTGCGCACCGACTCGCTGAACATTGCGATGGGTGGCACGTCGGGCAGTCCCATCAGCTTTCCCAATCTTCCGCTGCACGAAGAAAGTGGCGCGGCCAACGACTCGCTGGTTGCCGTCTATGCGGCGATTCACAATCAGACGGTCAACATTGCCGACGCCTACAGCGAGCCAAATTTTGATTTTTCCGGCACCCGTCATTTTGATGAACGCACAGGTTATCGCTCACAGTCGATGCTGGCCGTACCCATGAAGAATCATGAAGGCGAGGTCATTGGCGTGCTGCAACTCATCAACGCGCAGGCGCCCGGTGGCCATCAGGTGCTGGCGTTTTCCGCTGCCGATCAAAGTCTGGCAGAGTCGCTGGCATCGCAGGCTGCCATCGCATTGAGCAACCGCCTGTTGATGACACAACTGGAAGCCTTGTTTGAGGCATTCGTTAACCTCATCAATCTGGCCATTGACGAAAAATCACCCTACACCGGCGGTCATTGCCAGCGCGTACCGGCCCTGACCATGCTGCTGGCCGATGCCGTATCCGAAACCACAGAGGGACCGCTTGCCCGCTTTGTCATGGATGAGCATGATCGCTATGAACTCAAGATTGCCGGCCTGCTGCACGATTGTGGCAAGGTGACGACACCGGTTCACGTGGTGGATAAAGCCACCAAGCTGCACACTTTGTTTGACCGTGTGCATTTGATCGATACCCGGTTTGAAGTTTTGAAGCGCGATGCCGAAATCGACGCCCTGCGCCAGCAACTGGCGCTGCGCCCTTGCGTTGATGCGTCGGCCGAGTCTGGCAGCGTAGCCGAGTGTCAAGCCAAGCTTGACGCACTCGACGCCGACCGTGACTTTTTGCGCGCTGCCAATGTTGGCGGCGAGACCATGAGCGAAAGCGATGTTGAGCGCGTGCGTGCCATTGCCAGCGGGCGGACCTGGCGCAACGTGGAGGGTGTGCAAACCGAGTTTCTAAGCGCCGACGAACTTGAAAACCTGAGCATCCGCGCGGGGACCTTGACGCACGCTGAGAGGGACATCATCAACCACCATATTGTCGCCACCATCAAGATGCTGGAGCAGTTGCCGTGGCCCAAGCACCTTAAAAATGTGCCCGAATACGCAGGCGGTCACCATGAGCGCATGGACGGCAAGGGCTATCCCAGAGGGCTCACGCGCGCGCAAATGTCGGTGCAAGCCCGGGTGATGGGGATTGCCGACATTTTTGAGGCCCTGACCGCGCGTGATCGGCCATACAAGTCCGGCATGAAGCTGTCGCAGGCCATGGGGATCATGGAGAAATTCAAGGACGGCGGTCATATTGACCCGGATCTGTTTGATGTGTTTGTGAATAAAAAGGTTTACCTGCGCTACGCGCAGCAGTTCCTCAATCCATGGCAAATTGACGACGTGGCGCTGTCGCTTCAGACTGCCTGAGCGGGTGCGGGTCATGGGCCTACCCCCGGACGCATCCATCGACACCTTTCTTGATGCACTGTGGCTGGAAGAGGGGCTGGCAAAGAACACATTGACGGCTTATCGGCGTGATCTGACGCGGTATGCCGTCTGGCTGGCCGGGCGCGGGCGCGGGTTGATCGACACGGTTGAGCAGGATCTGAACGCTTACTTTTCGGCCCAGCACCGGGTAACCAAAGCCACAACGGCAAATCGAAGATTGACGGTTTTCAAACGCTATTTCCGTTGGGCCTTGCGGGAACAACTGCTGGGCTTTGATCCCACCCTCAAGTTGCAGGCTGCCAAGCAGCCATTGCGCGTGCCCAAGACGCTGACAGAGCCCCAAGTAGAGGCGCTGCTGGACGCGCCAGATGGCCAGACCGCGCTCGGCGTGCGCGACCGCACCATGCTGGAACTGATGTACGCGAGTGGCTTGCGGGTCAGTGAGTTGGTCACGCTCAAGGTGTTTAACGTGAGTCAGTCGGACAATGTTTTGCGCGTTCTGGGCAAAGGCAGCAAAGAGCGGCTGGTGCCGTTTGGCGAGGTGGCGAGTCTCTGGCTCAGGCGTTACCTGGCGGGCGCACGGCAGCAATTGTTGGCAGGCAAACAGTCTGAAGATTTGTTTGTGACGCACCGCGGAATGACGCCCGGCACCGGCATGAGCCGGGTGATGTTCTGGCTGATCGTCAAGAAATATGCGCTCAGCGCGGGCATCATGGCACCGCTGTCGCCGCACACACTGCGTCATGCTTTTGCCACTCATCTGCTCAATCATGGTGCCGATTTGCGCGCAGTCCAGATGCTGCTTGGGCATGTTGATATTTCAACCACCACGATTTACACCCATGTGGCGCGCGAACGACTCAAGGTCTTGCACGGCCAGCATCACCCACGTGGTTAACGCGATTTCCAAATTTACAAATTCACGCAACTGGAAGAAAAGGAAGCAACATGGCAATTTTTGAACTGGACGGAATGATGCCCTGCATCGCCGACTCGGCTTGGGTCGCCGACAGCGCCCAGGTCATGGGTAATGTCGTCCTGGACGATGCGGTGAGTGTCTGGTTTGGCGTCGTCATTCGCGGGGATACCGAAACCATCCGGATTGGTCGGGGCAGCAACATTCAGGACTTGAGCGTTCTGCATGCGGATATCGGGATGCCGTTGGACGTTGGCGAAGGCGTCACGGTGGGGCATAAGGTCATGTTGCACGGCTGCACCATCGGCGACGGCTCCCTGATCGGCATTGGCGCCGTCGTTCTCAATGGGGCCAAAATTGGCAAGCACTGTCTGGTTGGTGCCGGCTCCTTGGTGACCGAGGGCAAAGAATTTCCGGATGGATCGCTGATTCTTGGCAGTCCGGCCAAAGCGGTTCGTCCGCTCACCAGCGCGCAACTGGAAGACCTGCAACTCAGTGCGCGGCAGTACGTCGATAACGCACGCCGCTTTCGCACTGGTTTAAGTAAGATTGCCTGAAAAAAGCCTATGCCGAAACTGCTTGCTGACCCGGTGCATCAATCGCGCTCGCCGCCGAAGATGCCAAGCAGGGCCAGCAGGCTCTGAAATACATTGACAATGTCGAGATACAGGGCCAGTGTGGCGCTGACGTAGTTGGTTTCACCGCCATCGACAATGCGTTTGAGGTCATACAGCATGTAGGCGCTGAAAACACCAATGGCCGCCACCGAAATCGCCATCATGCCCGCCGTTGATCCGACAAACACGTTGATGATGCCACCGACCACGATCGCCAGAGCACCGACAAACAGCCACTTGCCCATGCCGGAGAGGTCGCGTTTGATGACGCTTGACAGGCTGGCCATAACGAAAAACACGCCTGCCGTGCCGCCAAAGGCGGTCATGATCAGCTCCGGGCCGTTCTTGAAGCCCAGTACCATGGCGATCATGCGCGACAGCATCAAGCCCATAAAGAAAGTAAAGCCCAGCAGCACTGGTACCCCGGCGGCTGAATTCTTGGTCTTTTCAATGGCATAGATGAAGCCAAAAGCGCCCCCAAGGAATACCACCAGCCCGATGCCGCCAGTTAACGCCAGCGTAATGCCGGTGGCGACCCCCAGCCATGCCCCCAGAACAGTGGGCACAAGACTTAGTGCCAACAGCCAATAGGTGTTGCGCAATACCTTGTTGCGCTGCTCGGCCGAGGCGGCATAGCCAAAGCCGCGATCAATGGATTGAATGTTGTCAGCCATGGTCTTAAACTCCTTCTGCATTAGAGTGGTGCAAGTGGGGCAAATTTTATGGCGAATCAAGAGGTCTCGGTAAAATCTTTCAAGTCACAGGCCAACTTTGTGTAACTTTACTTCCAGGCTTTTGCGGCGTCATCCAGTGGGCCAATCAATTCGGCGCTTTGGACATTTTCTCAACAACAACGCTTAACATGAAAAACAAATCTATTCTTGAACTCTCGGATGTCAAGATCATCGCGGCGGCAGCCGAAGCCGAGGCCATCAGCCGGGGCTGGGCGGTCAGCATTGCCATCGTGGACGAGGGCGGGCACTTGCTGTGGCTACAGCGACTTGATGGAGCGGCCGCAATCTCGGCGCATATTGCGCCCGCCAAGGCTCACACGGCGGCCTTGGGCCGCCGCGAGAGCAAGGGCTATGAAGAGGTCATCAATGGCGGCCGGTCATCGTTTTTGAGTGTGCCCGAAATCAAGGGCCTGCTCGAAGGCGGCGTGCCGATTTTGAAAGATGGTGAATGCCTTGGCGCCGTGGGCGTCAGCGGCGTCAAGTCCAGCGAAGATGCCCAAATAGCCAGAGCCGGCATTGCCGCGCTTGAGCTATGACAATTTAATAGGTCAGTCGTTCGGGCCGGATTTCCTGCAGGATGGTAGTCGCAATTTCTTCGATCGATTTGGTTGTGGTTGAGAGCCACCGGATACCACTGCGGCGCATCATGGCCTCGGCTTCATGCACCTCCATGCGGCAGTTTTCCAGCGAGGCATAGTGTGAGTTGGGACGGCGTTCCCGGCGGATTTCGCTCAAACGTTCGGGCTGGATGGTCAGACCAAACAGCTTGCCCTCGTGTGATTTGAGGGCAGCGGGCAGTTGTCGTCGATCAAAGTCCTCTGGAATCAACGGGTAATTTGATGCCTTGAGACCGTATTGCATTGCCAGGTAGAGCGACGTAGGGGTCTTACCGCTGCGGCTGACGCCGACCAAAATGACATCGGAATGATCAAGGTCTGTGTTGCATTGGCCATCGTCGTGGGCCAGCGAAAAGTTAATGGCTTCAATCCGGGATTGGTAGGAACGGCTCTTGCTGGCATCGCTGAAGCGACCAATACGGTGGCTGGACTTGAGGTTGAGTTCCGACTCCAACGGGCGAACAAAGGTGCCGAACATGTCCAGCAGCATGCCTTGGCACTGGTCGGTAATGACTGAGAGCACTTCCGGGTTGACCAGCGTTGTAAACACAATGGCTCTATTTCCATCCACCATTCCGCTGTGATTGATCTCGCGAACCGCGTGATGCGCCTTATCGACCGAGTCGATAAACGGTAGCCGAACATACCTGAAATTGGTTTCAAATTGGGCCAGAATGGCGGTGCCAAACGTTTCCGCCGTGATGCCGGTGCCGTCTGAGACAAAGAATACAGTTCGATCGGACATGAATGGAAGGAATCGGGTGTTCAGATGTGCAGTGAAGGGGAGCCTCATTGTGTGCTGATTCAGACCCTACAATGGAAGCAATCAAACTGAATTTTTCCATGAACTGCTTTGGCCTATCAGAACAAGCACAAAGTCAAGCGGCAGTGCAGGAGCGGCCTGGCGTGCCAGAACGCCCAGGCTCGCGTGTTAATCCGTTTTTAACTTCTGGAGAATTCCCATGTCTGCACTATTTGACGCGACCGCCATGGTCGTACCGTTTGAAAACCTGAGGATGACTGATGTCGAGTCAGTTGGCGGCAAAAACGCCAGCCTCGGCGAGATGATTTCAAACATTCCAACCGGCGTCAATGTACCCACCGGTTTTGCCACCACCGCCCATGCATTCCGCGAGTTTCTGGCCTACGCAGGTCTCGGGGGCAAGATCAAGGCTCGTCTAGACGCCCTCGACGCCGAGGATGTCAGGGCGCTGGCCCAGGTCGGTGCCGCGATTCGCAAGATGGTGGAGGCACAGCCTTTCCCTGCTGCGCTTGAGCAGGCTGTTCGTGACGCATTCGTTCGCTTGAATGCGGGCCGTCGGGACGCGTCGTTTGCAGTGCGTTCGTCGGCGACTGCCGAGGACTTGCCGGACGCCTCGTTTGCGGGTCAGCAGGAGACGTTTCTGAATGTGATCGGTATTGAGGAAGTACTGCAAAAAATCAAGGAAGTATTCGCCTCCCTATACAACGACCGCGCCATCAGCTACCGCGTGCACAAAGGATTTGCCCACGAGCACGTGGCCTTGAGTGCGGGTGTTCAACGCATGGTGCGATCAGACCTTGGTGCTGCGGGCGTCATGTTCACCATCGACACCGAGTCGGGTTTCAAGGAGGTCGTGTTCATCACGTCCAGTTACGGATTGGGCGAGACGGTAGTGCAAGGTGCCGTCAATCCGGACGAGTTTTATGTGCACAAACCGATGCTCAGGGCCGGCAAGCGCGCCTTGATCCGGCGCAGTCTCGGTTCGAAATTGGTGCAAATGCAATTTACATCGCCACAGGAAAAGACCGCGAGCGGCGCACTGGTCAAAACGACGGATGTGCCGACCGAAATGCGAAATCGTTATTCGCTCAGCGATGTTGAAGTTGAAAAGCTGGCCGCTTATGCGCTGGTTATTGAGCAGCACTATGGTCGTGCGATGGACATTGAGTGGGGCAAAGATGGCTTGGATGGCGAGCTATATATTTTGCAGGCACGGCCGGAGACAGTGAAGAGCCAAGCGGCAAACAAGGCAGAGCATCGTTACAAGCTCAAGGGCAAAGGCTTGGTCCTGATCGAAGGGCGGGCAATAGGACAGAAGATCGGAACCGGGCCGGTGCGCGTTGTGCACAACATTAGCGAGATGGATCGGGTGCAGTCGGGCGATGTGTTGGTGACTGATATGACAGACCCCAATTGGGAGCCAGTCATGAAACGCGCTTCGGCAATTGTGACCAATCGGGGCGGTCGTACTTGCCATGCAGCCATTATTGCGCGTGAGCTTGGCATTCCGGCGGTGGTCGGGTGTGGTCATGCGACCGAAGCGCTAAAGGAGGGCATGTTGGTCACGGTCAGTTGCGCGCAGGGGGATACCGGTTTTATTTATGATGGCTTGCTGGAGACTGAGGTGATCGAGGTGCAGCGTGGTGCGATGCCAGAAATTGCCGTCAAGATCATGATGAACGTCGGCAATCCGCAACTCGCGTTTGACTTTTGTCAACTGCCTAATGCCGGGGTCGGACTGGCCCGTCTTGAATTCATCATCAACAACAACATTGGTGTGCATCCGAAGGCCATTTTGGACTATCCAAATATCGATCAAGACCTGAAAAAAGCGGTTGAATCGGTGGCTCGGGGTCATGCGTCCCCGCGTGCATTTTATGTAGATCGGGTGGCCGAAGGGGTTGCCACCATTGGTGCTGCCTTTTGGCCAAAGCCGGTCATTGTGCGTCTGTCTGACTTCAAGAGCAACGAATACCGCAAGTTGATTGGCGGCAGTCGTTATGAGCCGGAAGAAGAAAATCCAATGCTCGGTTTTCGCGGCGCGGCGCGTTATATCAGCGCCGACTTTGGCGAGGCCTTTGCGATGGAGTGCGAGGCGCTCAAGCGCGTGCGTCATGACATGGGATTGACCAACGTCGAGGTGATGGTGCCGTTTGTGCGAACCCTGGGGCAAGCCAGGAAGGTCACCGAACTGCTCGCCTCTCATGGTCTTAAACGCGGGGAAAACGATCTCAAAATCATCATGATGTGCGAGATTCCCAGCAACGCCATCCTGGCGGCGGAGTTCCTGCAGTACTTTGATGGGTTCTCGATTGGCTCCAATGATTTGACCCAGCTGACGCTTGGGCTGGATCGCGATTCCGGGCTCGAGCTATTGGCTGCCGACTTTGACGAGCGCGATCCTGCTGTGACCACGCTGATCAGTCAGGCCATTGCTGCGTGCAAGGCGCAGGGCAAATACATCGGCATTTGTGGTCAGGGTCCGAGTGATCACCCGGACTTTGCCGAGTGGCTTGCCAAAGAAGGGATCTCGTCGATTTCACTGAATCCGGATTCAGTGATTGCGACCTGGCAGCGATTGGCCAGACATTAGCGGCGAGCAATTGCCAACGCCGTCACCGGGCGACATGACGCCATGATGCGGGATCGGGCTGCCGCCATGCATCCGGGCCAAGTCGCTGCGGGCGGTTTGGGCCTGCACGGCTGGCTTCTTGCCATTTGGTTTGCTGCCTCATTTGGCGTGGTCTTTTACGCCCGGGACCTGCAGCTTGTCATTGCCGGGTGGCCTTTGGACTACTGGTTCGTGGCCCAGGGCAGTGTGTTTGTTTTCATCGCCATTGTTGCCATCTTTGCCTGGGTTTCCAATCGTCGTGACGGTGCAAGTGCCGACGACGATTTCCACTACGCAGCCTACAAGCGGCGGTTGCATCGCCGCTTTGCTGGCTACGTGATATGCCTGCTATTGTTCTTGCTGGTGCTGGCATTGGCCGAGCGCTGGGGCCTGCGCAAGGCCTGGGTGGGATCAATCTTCCTGCTGGCAACCGTCGGTCTATACGCCGCGATTGGTATCTATGGGCGAACCTCGGATGCCGCCGAATATTACGTTGCCGGACGCAGCATTCCGGCGGTGTACAACGGCATGGCCACTGCCGCTGACTGGATGAGTGCAGCCTCCTTCATCAGCCTGGCAGGGGGGCTCTACCTGCAAGGCTTTTCCGGCTCGGAATCACAACCGGGGGGACTGGTCTATGTGCTGGGCTGGACCGGCGGGTTTTGCCTGGTTGCGCTGTTGGTCGCGCCTTATTTGCGCCAACTGGGTCTTTACACCGTGCCCGACTATTTCAATGTTCGCTTTGGTGGTCGATGGCCCCGGATCATTGCCGCTTTTGCGGCAGTCCTGTGCTCATTTACTTACGTTGTGGCCCAAATCTACGGTGTCGGCTTGATTACGTCGCGTTTGACCGGGGTTCAGTTCGAAATCGGCATTTTGCTCGGACTCGGCGGTGTCCTGGTTTGCTCGTTCCTGGGCGGCATGCGCGCGGTCACCTGGACCCAGGTAACGCAGTACGTGGTTCTCATTTTGGCGTTCTTGATTCCGGTTTCCTGGCTGGCGTACAAGCAGGTCGGCAATCCGCTGGCCCCCTTTGTCTATGGCCAGCAACTGCAAAAGATTACAGAGTTGGAAAGGCAACTGGGTGATTCACCAGCGGAGCGACAGGTAATCGAGGAATATGCACGACGGGCGCGGGACTTCAAAGCGAAGCTGGACAACGTGGACGCGTCACTCGCTGTTGAACGCAAGGCACTGAGGGAGCGAGTGCGCTTTCTGAGCGAGCGCCAGGCCGATGAGTCGCTCATCGTTGCCGCCAGGCGCGAGCTTTCCAACCTGCCCAAGGATGCTGCCGCGGCACGCGAGCGCTGGCTGCGCGCCATGCAGGACAACCTGGAGCGAGCCAAGCCATTGGCTGGTATGCCACCCCATGTCAAGCCGTTTGCCGGGGATCCCAAGGGCAACGCGACTGAGCGGGAACTATTTGACGTTTCACGACGCAATTTTTTGGCTTTGATGTTTTGTCTGATGGTCGGCACAGCGGGGCTGCCCCACTTGCTGACCCGTTTTTACACGACGCGCACGGTCGCCGAGGCAAGGACATCGGTTGCCTGGTCGCTATTTTTCATTGCTCTTTTGTACCTGTCGGCACCGGCTTTGGCCGTGTTGGTGAAATACGAAATCATGAACCAACTGGTGGGACAAAATTTCGATTCACTGCCCGCATGGATTGCACAGTGGGCCAGTGTGGACCCGACCCTGATCTCGGTTAGCGACGTCAACGGCGACCATATTCTCCAATTTTCGGAGCTTAAATTGGGGGCGGATATTGTGATGCTGGCGACGCCAGAATTGGGTGGCCTACCCTACGTGGTCTCAGGTCTTGTCGCGGCAGGGGGTCTGGCGGCGGCGCTGTCGACGGCAGACGGTTTGTTATTGACAATCGGCAATGCACTGGCCCATGACTTCTTTTCTCAAGGCGAGACTGACAAGGCCGGTGCCGTGCGAAGGGTCATGTTGTCAAAGTTTGCATTGCTGTTGGTGGCGCTGGTGGCGGCCTATGTCGCTGCGCAACGTCCGGCGGACATCTTGTATCTTGTGTCGGCTTCGTTTTCTCTGGCTGGCGCTGCGTTTGTACCTGCCATGGTGTCGGGTATATTTTGGACGAGGACGACACGCAAGGCGGCGGTCAGTGGCATGTTGACGGGGCTTGGATTGACCATCTATTACATGGCAATTAACGCCGACTCTGCCAGATTGGCCCTGGGCTTGCACGGTTCCGGCTTATGGTTTGATATTCAGCCGGTTTCCGCGGGCCTGTTTGGCGTTCTTGCCGGGGCCACGGTTACTGTATTCGTGAGTCTCCTCTCCCGACCTGTGGCAAGGACGTCGGCCGGCACTCCCACATCGGAGTAAACCGACTATAATATCGGGCTTACCTTGCCACACTTCACCAAGACGCTGAAGGTGGCTTTTTCGCCCGATTCTGGGCCATCCACAAGGAGTATCAATGCGTCATTACGAGATTATTCTCATGATCCATCCGGATCAGAGCGAACAAGTTCCAGCCATGCTGGAGCGTTACAAGGGCATGATCACCGCGGGGGGTGGCAAAGTCCATCGGGTGGAGGACTGGGGCCGCCGCCAACTGATCTACATGATCAACAAGCTCGCCAAAGCGCATTATCTGTGCATCAACATTGAGGCCGATCAAGCCGTGATGGCGGATTTGGAGCACGCCTTCAAATTCAATGATGCGGTGCTGCGTCATTTGACCGTATCAAAGAAGACAGCGGATACCGGTCCGTCGTCGATGATGAAGACCGTCGAGCGCGAAGATGCCCGTAAGACGCAACAAGCCGAATACCAGGCCTAGCCGCGGCGGCACCAGTCAGGAGCGTGAACGTCCTTGCCAATGAGTTTGTCCTGACTGCCTGCATCGTCGAGATGGATGCTTTGCGCTACACACCGGCCGGATTGCCGGCGCTGAATTTGCGAGTAGAGCATGAGTCAGAGATTCAGGAGGCAGGACAGGCAAGACAGGTCAAAGCCGCTGTGAAGGCGGTGGCCTTTGGTGCGGTAGCCGAGCGTTTGATTAAGCAGGCGATAGGCAGCCACTGGAAGTTCAACGGTTTTCTGGCAAGCCCGCGCACTGGCAAATACGTCGTGCTTCATATTCAAGATTTTCAACGATTAACGAGTTCATTAAATTTATAGGAGTCCATCATGGCCGGACCAAGACGTTTCAACAACAAAGACAAGCGCCCCAAACGCCCAGCACAAAACCTGCTGTTCAAGCGCAAGCGCTTTTGCCGCTTTACCGTAACGGGTGTTGAAGAGATTGATTACAAAGATATTGATACCTTGCGCGATTTCATTGCGGAGAATGGAAAAATAATTCCTGCGCGCCTGACTGGCACCCGTGCCATTTTCCAGCGCCAGCTCAACACCGCGATCAAGCGCGCGCGCTTTCTGGCGATGCTGCCCTATAGCGATCAGCACAAAATCTGAGGACCACGACCATGCAAATTATTCTGCTCGACAAGGTCGTTAACCTTGGCAATCTCGGCGAAATCGTTCGTGTTAAAGACGGTTACGCCCGCAATTTCCTGATTCCTTCTGGCCGGGCCCGTCGCGCCACGGCAGCGGCCAAGCAAGAGTTCGAAGTCAAGCGTGCTGAACTCGAAAAAGCGGCTGCTGCCAAATTGGCTGAGTCTCAGTCCGTGGGGGAGAAACTGGCTGGTACGATCTGCAAGCTGATGCAAAAAGCCGGTGTTGATGGCCGCCTGTTCGGTTCAGTGACCAATGCCGATATTGCGGAAGAGTTGACCAAGGGTGGCTTCAAACTGGTCAAGTCCCAAATCCGTATGCCAAACGGTCCGATCAAGGTGGTTGGCGATAGCACGGTGGGTGTGGCTTTGCACACGGACGTCATCGTGGATATTACGGTCTCTGTTTACGGCGAATCGGCTTAAGTTTCCTTGACCGAAAACTAAGCCTGGTTGGCGCGATGCCGACCTGGTGATCAGAAAAAAACGCCGACTTGCAGTCGGCGTTTTTGCGTCATTAAGGTCTATTACTTGAGGTCCACGCCATAGAAATTGTGGCGACCAAACGGGCTGAGTTTGAAGTCAACCACTTCCTTGCGCACTGGTTTTAGCTGTACCGCGTGCGCAATCGTGAACCAGGGTGCCTGCTCCTTGAAGATCACCTGCGCCTGCATGTAGAGATTGCTGCGCTCGGCCGGGTCGCTCACCACTTTGGCCTTTTGCACCAGGTCTTCAAACGGCTGGAAGCAAAACTTGGCCACATTGCTGCCGTTGGATTTGGCCGCATCGCAACCAAGCAGGGTGTGCAAAAAGTTGTCCGGGTCGCCGTTGTCGCCGGTCCAGCCCAGCATGCCCATTTGGTGTTCGCCCGCCTGCATGCGTTTGCGGTACTCGCCCCACTCAAAGCTCTTGATTTCAGCCTTGATGCCGACCTTGGCCAGATCGGCCTGCATTAGTTCCGCTATGCGCCTGGCATTCGGGTTGTAGGGGCGCTGCACCGGCATCGCCCAAAGGTCGGTTGTGAAACCGTCCGGCAGGCCCGCCGCTGCCAGCAACTTCTTGGCGGCGGCTGGGTCAAACGGATCGTCCTTGATGGCGTTGTTGTAGGACCATTGGGTGGGCGGAATCGGGTTCTTGGCGGCCACCCCTGTGCTCAGATAGACCGCATCGATGATGGCCTGCTTGTTGATAGCCATGTTGACCGCCTTGCGCACGCGCACATCATCAAAGGGCTTTTTGGTCGTGTTGTAGGCCAGGTAGCCGATGTTCAGGCCAGCCTGCTCCAGAACCTGGATTTTTGAGTCTTTCCGCATCGCGTCGAGATCTGCTGGATTGGGGTAGGGCATGACATGGCATTCGCCCTTTTGCAGCTTGGCCCAGCGCACTGAGGCGTCGGGCGTGATGGAAAACACCAGATCGTCAATCTTGGCCTTGCCCGCGTAGTAATCGGGGAAGGCCTTGTAGCGAATGATGGCGTCCTTCTGGTACTGCACCAGCATGAACGGGCCGCTGCCAATCGGCTCCTGATCAATCTTCTCCGGCGTCCCCGCCTTAAGCATGGCGTCCGCGTACTCCCTGGATTGCACGCCGGCGTATTCCATGGCCCAGCCGGACAGGAAAGGTGCCTCCGGCTTGTTCAGCGTGATCTTGACCGTCAGGTCGTTGACCTTCTCAACCGACTTAAGCAGCTTGTCCATGCCCATGTCGCCAAAATAGGAGTGGTTGGCGCTGGTCACCTTGAAATAGGGGTTCGCTGGCTTCCACTGGCGTTCGATGGCAAAAATGATGTCGTCAGCGTTCATTTCGCGGCTGGGCTTGAAATTCTTGTTGCTATGCCACTTGACCCCCTTGCGCAGGAAGAAGGTGTATTCCTTGCCATCGGGTGACACCGTCCAGCGCTCGGCCAGGCCCGGAACCACAGCCGTGCCGCCGCGCTCGAAGTCCACCAGACGGCTGTAGATCTGGCTGTTGGCATCAAACGAGGTGCCGGTGGTGTTGATGCCGGGATAGAAGTTCTCCGGGCTGCCTTCGGAGCAGAACACCAGTGTTTTGGCACTCGCCTGGCCCATGAACAGCAGCGCGGGCAGCGCAAGCGCGCACAGAGCCGTGCGTTTGAATGCAAATTTGCGGTTTGATTTCAGAAAAGTCATCTTGTGGACTCCTTACAGGTTAATGCTGCGCGGCAGCGGGTTGGATAAATTGTTCAGCTTCATGGCACGCCACTTGGCGCGCAGCGAGTTCGCGTAACGCCGGCCGCTCGGCGCGGCAGCGTGCCGTGACGTTCGGGCAGCGCGTCGAAAAAACACAGCCGCGCGGTGGCTCCAGGGGCGAGGGTAACTCACCTTTGAGGACGATGCGCTGGCGACTGATGCCGCTGCCCACCAGCCCGGGCGTGGAGGCCAGTAGCGCTTGCGTATAGGGGTGCAGCGGCTGGGCGAAGATGGCCTGCTTGCTGCCCTGCTCCACCGCGTGACCAAGGTACATCACCAGCACATCGTGGGCAATGTGGCGCACCACGCCCAAATCGTGCGAAATGAACAGGTAGGCCAACCCGAGTTCCAGTTGCAGGTCGGCCAGCAGGTTGAGCACTTGCGCCTGAATCGACACATCGAGTGCCGATACCGGTTCGTCCGCCACGATTACGGCGGGTTTGAGCATCAGCGCGCGGGCAATGGCGATGCGCTGGCGCTGGCCGCCGGAGAACATGTGTGGGTAGCGATCATAGTGCTCCGGGCGCAGCCCGACCAACGCCAACATGGCGCGCGCCTGGTCGGCGCGATCAGCGGCTGCGCAGTCGGTGTTGATCTCCAGCGGTGCTTCCAGAATGGCACCAATTTTTTTGCGCGGATTGAGCGAGCCGTAGGGATTCTGGAAGACCAGTTGCACCGCGCGACGCAGTTTGTGGCGTTGCTCCGGGCTGGCATGGATGACATCGACGCCGGTGAGTTGCAAGGCACCGGCGCTGGGTGTCTCGATCAGCGAGATCATGCGCGCCAGGGTCGATTTGCCGCAGCCTGACTCGCCCACCACCGCCAGCGTTCTACCCGCCAGCAGCGAGAACGACACGCCGCTGACGGCTTGCAGTTGATCGCCAGGGCGAAATAAACCGCGGCTGATTCGATAGATCTGACGCAGGTCCTGCGCCAGCACGACCGGTGTCTCTGGGGCTGGCGTCATCCCAGCGCTCCGAGCGGAAAGTGGCAGCGTACCTGGCCGCCTTGCCCATCCCGCAGGTCGGGGCGCTGGCTGCGGCAATGGTCCGTCGCATAGCCGCAGCGCGGCGCAAACAGGCAACCAGAAGGGCGGTCATAAAGGCCCGGCACCATGCCGGGGATGGTCGTCAGGCGCCGCAAGCCGTCACTGCGTTCGGGCATGGCCGCCATCAGTGCTTCGGTGTACGGATGGCACGGTTGCGTGAACAAGACCTGTGCTTTTTGCTGCTCCATGATTTGCCCGGCGTACATGACGGCGACGCGCTGTGCCATCTCGGAGACCACACCCATGTTGTGCGTGATCAACACCAGCGCCATGCCGCGTTGCTGTTGCAGGCTGCGCAGCAGGTCCAGAATCTGTGCCTGGATCGTCACGTCGAGCGCCGTGGTGGGCTCATCGGCAATCAGCAGCTTGGGGTTGCAGGAAATGGCCATGGCGATCATGACGCGCTGGTTCATGCCGCCCGAGAGCTGGTGCGGATAATCTTTCAGGCGCCGCTCGGGTGCCGGTATGCCGACTTGCTCCAACAGCGCAATCGAGCGCTGCCGGGCGCTCTTTGCATCCAGCCCCAAATGCAGTTTGAGCGTCTCTGCCAATTGAAAACCGACCGTGAAGCAGGGGTTCAGGCTGGTGGTCGGGTCCTGAAAGATCATGGCCACATCCCTGCCGGTCAGCTGGCGCCGCTGCGCAGCCGACAAGGCCAGCAGGTCGTGACCGTCAAAGCGCAGCCGCTCGGCCTGCACCACGCCCGGGTAGGCAACCAGGCCCATCAGTGCCATCATGGTGACGCTTTTACCCGAGCCCGACTCGCCCACAATACCCAGCACGTCTCCGGCTTCGAGCGACAGGCTGACAGCCTCGACGGCGTGCATGATACCGTTACCCGAGGGGAAATCGACCGACAGATTTTCTATTTCCAGCAAGGCCATGTGGGTTCGCCTTCAGCGCTTGAGTTTGGGGTCAAACGCGTCGCGCAGACCATCACCGAGCAGATTGAAAGCCAACACGGTGATCAGAATTGCCAGGCCCGGAAACGTGACCACCCACCAGGCGCGCATGACAAACTCGCGCGCGTCGGCCAGCATGGTGCCCCACTCGGGCGCAGGCGGCTGCGCGCCCAGGCCCAGAAAACCCAGCGCCGCTGCATCCAGAATAGCCGTCGAGATGCCCAGCGAGGCCTGCACAATGAGCGGTGCCAGGCAATTGGGCAAAACTTCATTGAACATCAGTCGCAGATGACCGGCACCATTCATGCGCGCCGCCGTGACGTAATCCTTGGACATTTCCGAGATCACGGCGGCGCGCGTGATGCGGACATAGTGCGGCAGCACCACGATGGCCACGGCCAGCATGGCGTTCATCAGGCCTGGTCCCAGTATGGCGACGATCACAATCGCCAGCAGCAGGCTCGGCAGCGTCAGGATGATGTCCATCAGGCGCATCACCGCAATTTCGAAAATGCCTCGAAAATAGCCCGCGGTGAGCCCCAGCACAGTGCCTATGAGCACCGACAGCGCCACCACCGCCAGACCGATCGAGAGCGACAGTCGCGCGCCAAAAATCAGACGCGAGAAAATATCGCGGCCAATCGCATCGGTGCCAAGCCAGTGGCCCGCGCTGCCACCGGCTTGCCAGGCGGGTGGCTTCAGGAACACCGCGCTGTCCGTGAGATCGGGCGCAAACGGTGCGATGGCTGGCGCGAAGGCTGCCATCAGCAGCACCAGTGTCACGATGACCAGTCCCGCCACGGCACCCCGGTTGGCACTGAAATAGCCCCAGAACTCGCGCAAGGGATGCGGCGGGGTCACCGCATCAATGAGTGGCAATTGGGCGTCCACGGCTAGTGCCTGATGCGCGGGTTGATGATGCCGTAAGTGACATCAACCAGCAGGTTGACCGCCATCACGATGCTGCCCAGCAGCAGCATGCCGCCCTGCAGCACGGGATAGTCGCGCCGGCCAATCGCCTCGATCAGCCACTTGCCGACACCGGGCCAGGAAAAGATGGTCTCGGTCAGGATGGCACCGGTGAACAGCACGCCGACCTGCAAGCCAATCACGGTGACGACCGGAATGAGCGCATTGCGCAAGGCGTGCAGCGCGACCACGCGCAGGTTCGACAGGCCTTTGGCGCGTGCCGTGCGGATGTAGTCTTCGCCCAGTACTTCAAGCATCGCTGAGCGCGTCATGCGGGCAATCACGGCGAGCGGATTGGTGCCGAGCACGATGGTCGGCAAAATCAGATGTGTTGCGGCCGACCAGAGCGCGCCTTTGTCGTCGGCCAGCCAACTGTCGATCAACAGGAAGCCGGTGACCGGCTGAATAAAATATTGCACCGCGATCCGTCCGGAAACCGGTGTCAAGTCGAGTTGCACGGAAAACAGCAGAATCAACAACAGTCCCCACCAGAAGATCGGCATTGAGTAACCGGTTAAAGAGACGCCCATGACGCCGTGGTCGAGCACGGTATTGCGGCGCACGGCGGCCAGAATGCCCGCCGGAATACCCAGCAGCAGCGCAAACAAAATGGCGCACAGCGCGAGTTCAATGGTGGCCGGAAACAGCGCCAGAAATTCATTTAACACTGGTTCGTGCGTGATGATGGATTTGCCCAGATCGCCCTGCAGCACGCGGCCAATGTAGATGCCGTACTGCACCATGACCGGGCGATCCAGACCGTATTCCTTGAGCAGCACAGCGTGCCGCGTGGCGTCGATGCCACGTTCACCGGCCAGCGTTTCAATCGGATCGCCGGGCACCAGCCGGATCAAAAAAAATGCCAGCAGCGTCATGCCGATGAAAGTCGGAATGATCAGGCTGAAGCGGGTTAGCAGAAAGCGCAGCATGGCTCAGGTGGGGGTCAATACCAGGGCGAATCATGCCAGAACAAAAAAAGGCCGACTCGCGTCGGCCCTTGCAGTAGCCAGTCCAAGCTGCTTACTTGAGGTGTTTGCCGATCAGGCCCGCCATCTCGAACATCGACACCTGCATCTTGCCAAAGATTTCCTTCAGCTTGGCGTCGGCGTTGATCATGCGTTTGTTGACGGCGTCTTGCAGCTTGTTCTTCTTGATGTAAGTCCAGAGTTGCTTGACCACTTCGGTGCGTGGCAGGGGCCCGGCACCGACTACAGCGGCCAATGCGGCGCTGGGTGTCAGGGCTTTCATGAAGGCGGCGTTGGCGGTGCGCTTTTTGGCGGGTGCCTTTTTAGCAGCGACCTTCTTTGCTGGTGCCGCCTTTTTAGCCGGTGCTGCCTTTTTGGCCGGAGCCTTGGTGGCTGGTTTTTTTGCCGGTGCTGCCTTTTTTGCTGGTGCAGCTTTTTTGGCCGGCGCTTTTTTTGCAGTTGCCATGATTTATTGTCCTTTTAAAAGTTGATTAATCACCAGTAAAAAACTGCTTCTTCGCTGGCAGTGTGGATGCTACTGGAGAATTTGCATGTTTCCAAGCGAAAATCGTGTTTTTTCATTGGAGAATGTTGTTTTTAGAGGTGCAAGTTGCCCCCTGTCCAGATTTTCGTTCCCATCCGGGACTCATCTGGTGCGTGCTGGCAGGGTGGCCAGCAGCAGGCCGAGCAGCGCAATGGCGAAGGCCAGCCATTGCAGGCCCTGCAACTTCTCGCCCAGCACGAACACCCCCACCAGCGTCGCTGAAATGGGCAGCATGACCGTGAACACGCCAGCCCGTGCAGCCGGGACCGTCTTCAAGCCGGTCATCCATAGCCACACCGTCCAGACACTGGCGGCCAGGGCGTAGAACACCAGCAAGGGCCAGACGCTGGCTGAGACCGCGCCAAAATCAAATTTGAGGGCCGCATAAATGCCCATCGGCGTCATCAGGACGAAGCCCCACAAGTTGATCAGCGACGTGATGCGTTTGGGCGTCAGGGCACCCGTGAGCTTCTTGCCAATCACGGCGTAGGAGGCCTCGCACAGCACGGCACCCAGCACCAGAAAATTTCCCAACCATTCACTTTTATGTACCAAATAAGGCTCCAGCCCGCGTCCAGCCTGCGTAGATAGCTCCGATTTAGTGAGTGCAAAGAGGGCGATGCCGAATGCGGCACAGGCAATCGCCGCCCACACCCGCAGCCCGATGCGCTCGCCCAGAAAAGTCCAGCTCAGCAGCGCCACCACGGCCGGGATGGCGGCCATGATGACGCCAGCCGAGACCGCGCTGGTCAGGCTGACGCCGTACAACATGCACAGGGTAAAGAGAAAATTGCCGAGAAAGGATTCCAGAAAAAGCAGGCGTTTGAGGTGGGCGCTCAAAGGCGCTTCGGTCGCTGGCTTTTTTAGCCAGTGCAACAGCGCTAGCGCCCCAATGCCAAAGCGCAGCCAGGCCAGCAGCAAGACCGGAATTGCCGCTACCAGCGGCTTTGACAAGGCGACATAACTGCCAACCAGTGACATGCTCAGGGCCAGGCACAAATAGGCCAGCAGGCGATGGGGGGCGGCGTGCGTGGCACCTGCAGCAGACGGGGAAGAAGTCATGGGTCTGAAGAGTCGTAACAAGTTGATCATGCCTGATATCGCATAAGGCATCCGCTGGATGCCGCTATAATTATTAAAAGCACGATCGTACTATTTTGTGCTTGATGGATTGACTGTCGTGTGAATGACTAGGCTGACGCTGCGTGCAGCATAGAATCCACTGATTGACGTACACGTCAACCCTTGCATCGTCAACGTCAAGTCAATCGCCAAATTTTTAACTATCTGGAGTTGAAGCAATGAAAGTCCTGGTCGCAGTCAAGCGCGTGGTGGATTACAACGTCAAGGTCCGCGTCAAGTCGGACAACAGCGGGGTCGATATCGCCAACGTCAAGATGAGCATGAACCCTTTTGATGAGATCGCCATCGAAGAGGCGATGCGTTTGAAAGAGAAGGGCGTGGTAACGGAAGTGATCGCCGTCTCCTGCGGCGTGACGCAATGCCAGGAAACCTTGCGCACCGCCATGGCCATCGGTGCCGACCGCGCCATCCTGATCGAGACCACGGAAGAACTGCAGCCGCTGGCGGTGGCCAAACTGCTCAAGGCGCTGGTTGACAAGGAGCAGCCCGGCCTGATCATCCTGGGCAAGCAGGCGATTGACGACGATTGCAACCAGACCGGCCAGATGCTCGCCGCGCTGGCTGATTTGCCGCAAGCCACCTTCGCCAGCAAAGTCGAAATCACGGACGGCAAGGCCTCGGTCACGCGCGAGGTCGATGGCGGCTCGGAGACGCTGTCGATCAGCCTGCCGGCGGTCATCACCGCCGACCTGCGATTGAACGAGCCACGCTATGTGACGCTGCCCAACATCATGAAGGCCAAGAAGAAGCCGCTTGAAATCCTCAAGCCCGAAGACCTGGGCGTGGATGTCAAACCGCGCATCAAGACCCTGAAAGTGTCGGAGCCGCCCAAGCGCAGCGCCGGCGTCAAGGTGCCTGATGTTGCCACGCTGGTGGCCAAGCTCAGAAACGAGGCAAAGGTAATATGAATACTTTGTGGGGCAGACCGCAGCTACGCGAAGCGAGCCAGCTCTGTCCCCAACAAATTAAGACCTTGCGGGACAGACCGTAGCCACACGCAGTGGGCAAGCTCTGTCCTCAACTGATTAATATTTTTTGGGAACAAAAAAATGACAACTCTTGTAATAGCCGAACACGACAACGCGTCCATCAAGGGCGCAACCCTCAACACCGTGACCGCTGCCGCTCAGTGCGGGGGCGACGTCCACGTGCTGGTGGCCGGGGCCAACGCCGGCGCGGCAGCCGCTGCAGCAGCGCAAATTGCTGGCGTTTCCAAAGTGCTGCACGTCGACAGTCCTGACCTGGCCCATGGCCTGGCCGAAAACGTCACGGCACAGATTCTTGGCGTCGCCGCCAACTACAGCCATATCCTGTTTGGCGCGACGGCTTCAGGCAAGAACATTGCGCCGCGCGTGGCCGCCAAGCTCGATGTCGGGCAGATCTCAGACGTGACAAAGGTCGATAGTCCCGACACTTTCGAGCGCCCGATTTACGCGGGCAATGCGATTGCCATGGTGCAAAGCAGCGACGCGATCAAGGTCATCACAGTGCGCACCACTGGCTTTGAAGCCGCCGCAGCCAGTGGCGGCTCGGCCAGCGTTGAAACCCTAAGCGCGTTGCCAGCGAGCGACAAGATCAGCTATGTCGGCAGTGAAATTGCCAAGAACGACCGCCCCGAGTTGACCGCGGCCAAGGTCATCGTCGCCGGTGGCCGGGCCCTGGCTTCGCAGGAAAAATTCATGTCCGTCCTGATGCCGCTGGCCGACAAACTCGGTGCGGCCGTGGGGGCTTCGCGCGCGGCGGTCGATGCCGGCTATGCACCCAATGACTGGCAGGTCGGCCAGACCGGCAAGATTGTGGCGCCCCAACTCTATATTGCGGCAGGCATCAGCGGTGCCATTCAGCATCTGGCCGGCATGAAGGACTCCAAGGTCATCGTGGCCATCAACAAGGACCCCGAAGCGCCGATCTTCTCGGTTGCGGACTATGGCCTGGAGGCCGACTTGTTTGTGGCCGTGCCGGAGCTGGTGGCGGCGCTCTCGGCCTGACTGCAAGGGATTAGTTTCTGGAGCGAATCATGAGTTATGTAGCCCCTCTGAAAGACATGCTGTTCAACCTCAAGTATCTGGCTGATATTGAGCGCATCGCCGAGTTGCCCGGTTTTGAAGACGCAGGCTTTGACACCGCGCAGGCGGTGCTGGAGGAAGCCGCCAAATTCAATGAAGGCGTGCTGGCACCCCTGAACTGGGAGGGCGACAAGCATCCTTCGAGCTGGCAAGATGGCGTCGTGACGGCCGCACCCGGCTTCAAGGACGCGTTCAAGCAATTTGCGGCGGGCGGCTGGCAGGGGCTGCAACACCCGGTCGATTTTGGCGGCCAGGGCCTGCCCAAAACCATCGGTGCGGTGTGTGGCGAGATGCAGAACTCGGCCAACATGAGCTTTGCGCTGTGTCCCTTGCTGACTGACGGTGCGATTGAGGCGCTGCTGACAGCGGGCTCGCCTGAACTCAATGCCATATATCTCGAGAAACTCGTCAGCGGCCAATGGACTGGCACCATGAATCTGACCGAGCCGCAGGCCGGCAGCGACCTGGCCGCCGTGCGTTCACGCGCCGAGCCGCAGGCGGATGGCAGCTACAAGCTGTTCGGCACCAAGGTCTTCATCACCTGGGGTGAACACGACATGGCCGAAAACATCGTTCATCTGGTGCTGGCGCGCGTCACGGGCGCACCCGTTGGCGTCAAGGGCATCAGTCTGTTCGTGGTGCCCAAGTTCATGGTGAAGGAGGACGGTTCTTTGGGCGGGCGAAATGACGTGCATTGCGTCAGCATCGAGCACAAGCTGGGCATCAAGGCCAGCCCGACCGCAGTGCTGCAGTTTGGCGACCATGGGGGTGCGGCGGGCTACCTGGTGGGCCAGGAGAATCGCGGCCTGGAATACATGTTCATCATGATGAATGCCGCGCGCTACGGCGTCGGTGTGCAAGGCATTGCGATTGCCGAAACGGCGTATCAGAAGGCGGTGAGCTTTGCTCGCGAGCGCGTGCAGAGTCGTCCGGTTGATGCGACGGCACCGGCCAATGCCGCCATCATCTATCACCCGGATGTGCGGCGCATGCTCATGACCATGCGCGCCGTCACCGAGGGTTGTCGTGCCATGGCATCGGTCGCTGCGGCTGCGTATGACGCTGCACACCATCACCCAGATGCCGATGCGCGCAAGCAAAATCAGACCTTTTATGAATTCATGGTGCCCTTGATCAAGGGCTACAGCACCGAGATGAGCCTGGAGGTGACTTCGCTGGGCGTGCAAGTACACGGCGGCATGGGCTACATCGAGGAAACCGGTGCAGCGCAGTACTACCGCGACGCCAAGATATTGACCATTTACGAAGGCACCACCGCGATTCAAGCCAATGATCTGGTCGGACGCAAAACCGCGCGTGATGGCGGCCAGGCCGCAAAAGCACTGGCGGCACAGATCGAGGCGACCGAAGCCATGCTGCTCCAGAGCGCCAGCGCCGACGCACTGGCAGTCGCCAAGCGTCTGGCGGCCGCCCGGCTGGCGTTTGTCGATGCCGTCAACTTTGTTGCAGACAAAACCAAGACCGATCCCGGCGCCGTCTTTGCCGGCAGCGTGCCCTATCTGATGCTGAGCGGTAACCTGATGGCCGGCTGGCAACTGGCACGTGCGCTGCTGGTGGCGCAAGAGCAGATTGCCAAGGGCGTGGATGTTGCGTTTATGCAAGCCAAGATCGTGACGGCACGCTTTTACGCCGACCACCTGCTGACCCGGGTGCCGGGTTTGCGCGATGCCATTGTGGAAGGCGCTGCCTGCGTCACCGCGCTGGCCATCGAGGCTTTCTGACCATGCGAGAGCTTCCAGCCCCCCTGAATCACCTGCCATTCCCGGTCATCGGCTCGCCGCTGTTTATCATCAGCAACCCGACCCTGGTGATCGCCCAGTGCGTCGCCGGGGTGGTCGGTTCCATGCCCGCGCTCAATGCCCGTCCGGCCGAGCAGCTCGAAGTCTGGCTGATCGAGATTACCGAGACGCTCGCTGCCTACAACCAGGCCTACCCCGGGCAACCCGCAGCGCCCTTTGCCATCAACCAGATCGTGCACAAGAGCAATGACCGGCTGGAACACGACATGGCCCTGTGCGTCAAGTACAAAGTGCCGATCATCATCACGTCCTTGGGTGCGCGCGAAGACATCAACGCCGCCGCCCACTCCTATGGCGGTGTGGTGCTGCACGACGTCATCAGCAACAAGCACGCGCACAAGGCGATCGAGAAGGGCGCCGACGGCCTGATCGCCGTGGCTGCTGGGGCGGGTGGTCACGCCGGGCTGAAGAGCCCGTTTGCGCTGATCCAGGAAATTCGCCAGTGGTTTGACGGGCCACTGGTGCTAAGCGGTGCCATTGCCACCGGTGACGCGGTGCTGGCCGCGCAGGCCATGGGAGCGGACTTCGCCTACATTGGCTCGGCCTTCATTGCCACCAGCGAAGCGCGCGCTTCCGAGGCCTACAAGCAGGCGATTGTGGACGCCAACTCGGACGATATCGTCTATAGCAACCTGTTCACCGGCGTGCATGGCAACTACCTGGCACCGAGCATTCGCAACGCTGGCCTCGACCCCGAACACCTGCCCGAAAGCGACCCGAGCAAGATGAACTTCGGCGGCGACAAGTCCAAAGCCTGGAAAGACATCTGGGGCTGCGGCCAGGGCATTGGTGCCGTGACACGGGTTCAAAGTGCGGCTGACTATGTCGCCCAGTTGCAGCGCGAGTACGCTGCTGCACGGCACCGATTGCTCGCAAAACATTAAGCCTAATAAGGCTGTAGCCCTCGTTGAATCTTCGCGAACAGCTACATAAAGCGTAGCTAAACTAGTGCGCCGCGCGAACCTTATGCCTGCACAAAGGTCGTCACCCGCCGTCTGCTGCGCTCGCGCAAGGAACATTCGCGCAAGGTGTCGGCCAGTGTTTCCAAATTGGGAATGCCCACCATCATGACGGTCGGAAAGCCGGCGTCCGACGAGCGCAGGTGAAGTTCACATTGGCCGACCAGGCGCATTCCCAGCGGTTTGTGGATTTCGAAATGATCAATGCGAAACAGTTCCACGTTCTCCTTGGTTTTGGAGAACAGACCACGTTCCACCTTGACCCTCTGGCTGGTGATCTCGTAGGAGGCTGCCAGGCTGCGCAACCAATAGACCGCATAGGCGATGCCCAGCGTGAAGATTACCGCCAGCCATTGCCAAGCGCTGTAAATGACGTTCGGGTGGCCGTTAAACAGGGTGTTCTCCGTCTCAGCCTCTTTGGCGGCGGCGTAGGTGGCCAGGTCGGTGTTGCAAAACCGGCATTTGATCGCCACGGCCTTGATGCTTTCACCGCATACCGGACAATCTTTTGTTTCGTCGTTCACTGGCTGTTCCCTCGTCTAACTGTTGATGTGGCAGCGGGCTCAGCTAAAAAAATTCTTCAGCCGGTCGGTCCAGCTATCGCCGCTGGGGGAATGCTTGCTGCCACCCTTTTTCAGCGATTCATCGAGTTCACGCAGTAGCTTGCGCTGAGGCTCACTGAGCTTGACCGGCGTCTCCACCGTAATATGACAATACAAGTCGCCGGGGTAGCTGGCGCGCACGCCCTTGATGCCCTTGCCACGCAGGCGGAACTGCTTGCCGGTCTGCGTGCCCTCCGGGATGTCGATGGCGGCTTTGCCAACCAGCGTTGGCACATCGATTTCGCCGCCCAGCGCGGCAGTTACGATGCTGATCGGGACCACGCAATGGATGTCGTCACCCTCGCGTTCAAAAATGTCATGTTTCTTGAGGCGGATTTCGATGTACAGGTCACCCGCCGGACCGCCGTTGGTGCCGGGCTCCCCGTTGCCCGAACTGCGGATGCGCATGCCGCCATCGATACCGGCCGGAATTTTCACTTCCAGGGTTTTTTGCTTTTTGATCTTGCCTTGACCATGGCAGGCGGTACAGGGCTCGGGAATGACCCGTCCGGTGCCGCGACAGGTGGGGCAGGTCTGCTGCACGCTAAAGAAGCCCTGGCGCATCTGCACCGCACCCGAGCCGCCGCAGGTGCTGCAGGTCTTGGCCTGCGTGCCCGGCTTGGCACCGCTGCCGTGGCACAGGTCGCACGCATCCCAGCTCGGGATGCGAATCTGCGCGTCCTTGCCTTTGGCGGCTTCTTCGAGTGTCACTTCCATCGCATAGCTCAGGTCGCCGCCGCGAAAGACCTGGCGTGCGCCGCCAGCGCGGCCCCGCTGCTGGCCAAACATGTCGCCAAAAATATCGCCAAAGGCTTCGGCAAAACCGCCATAGCCTTCTGCGCCAGGGCCGCCACGCAAATTCGGGTCCACGCCAGCAAAGCCGTGCTGGTCATAGGCCGCGCGCTTTTGCGGGTCGGACAGCATTTCGTAGGCTTCCTTGCACTCCTTGAACTTTTCCTCAGCCACCTTGGAGGCATCACCCTGGTTGCGGTCCGGGTGATGCTTCATCGCCTGCTTGCGATAAGATTTTTTGATTTCTTCTTCGGAGGCGTTCTTGGGCACCCCCAGTACATCGTAGTAGTCTCTTTTAGCCATGGTCTCTCAGTGCCTGGGTTCAACGCAAACGCCGCGTTGAACATTTTTGCTGTTCAACGCGGCGCCTGATAACGGTTTTCAATGTCAGAGCTTAGTCCAAGTGGTCAAGGCTTTTTGACTTCTTTCACCTCGGCATCGACCACATTGTCGTCAGCCGCCTGGGCGGAAGAATTTTGCGCCCCCGCAGCAGCACCTGCCGCACCTGCAGCGCCAGCGCTGCCGGCCTCAGCGGCCTGCTTGGCCTGCATGTCGGCGTACATTTTCTCGCCCAGCTTCTGGCTGACCGTCATCAAGGCCGCGCTCTTTTCATCGATCAAGGCCTTGTCATCGCCTTTTAGAGCGTCTTCAAGTTGCTTGACGGCGGCCTCGATCTTTTCTTTCTCGCCGCCATCGAGCTTGTCGCCATACTCGGTCAGGCTCTTCTTGACGCTGTGCAAACTGGCGTCCGCCTGGTTGCGAGCCTGCACCAGTTCGAGCTTTTTCTTGTCGTCGGCGGCGTTCAGCTCGGCATCTTTCACCATTTGCTGAATCTCCGCTTCGCTCAGGCCCGAATTGGCCTTGATCGTGATCTTGTTTTCTTTGCCGGTGCCCTTGTCCTTGGCGCCTACGTGCAAGATGCCATTGGCGTCAATGTCAAAAGACACTTCAATTTGCGGTGTGCCACGCGCGGCGGGCGGGATGCCTTCCAGATTGAACTCGCCCAGCATCTTGTTGCCTGTCGCGATTTCGCGCTCACCCTGAAATACCTTGATGGTCACGGCCGGCTGGTTGTCATCAGCGGTCGAGAAAGTCTGGGCAAACTTGGTCGGAATGGTGGTGTTCTTGGTGATCATCTTGGTCATGACGCCGCCCAGCGTTTCGATGCCCAGGCTCAAAGGCGTCACGTCCAGCAATAGCACATCCTTGCGGTCGCCCGACAGCACCTGACCCTGAATGGCAGCGCCAACGGCCACGGCTTCGTCCGGATTCACATCCTTGCGCGGCTCCTTGCCAAAGAGTTCCTTGACCTTTTCCTGCACCTTGGGCATGCGTGTCATGCCGCCGACCAGAATCACGTCATTGATGTCGGTTACTTTGACGCCGGCGTCCTTGATGGCCGTGCGGCACGGGGCAATCGTGCGCTCAATCAGGTCTTCCACCAGCGACTCCAGCTTGGCGCGCGAGAGCTTGATGCTCAGGTGCTTGGGACCCGATGCGTCCGCTGTCACGTAGGGCAGGTTGATGTCGGTCTGGACGCTGCTGGAGAGCTCAATCTTGGCTTTTTCAGCGGCTTCTTTCAGGCGCTGCAAGGCCAGCACGTCCTTGCCCAGGTCCACGCCCTGATCCTTCTTGAACTCGGCGATGATGAAGTCGATGATGCGCTGGTCAAAGTCTTCGCCGCCGAGGAACGTGTCGCCATTGGTTGAAAGCACTTCAAATTGCTTTTCTCCATCGACGTCCGCAATTTCGATGATGGAGACGTCAAACGTGCCGCCACCGAGGTCATAAACCACAATCTTGCGGTCGCCTTTTTCGTTCTTGTCCAGGCCAAAAGCCAGCGCCGCAGCGGTCGGCTCGTTGATGATGCGCTTCACCTCCAGCCCGGCAATGCGCCCGGCATCCTTGGTCGCCTGGCGCTGCGCGTCGTTGAAGTAAGCGGGCACCGTGATGACGGCGTCAGTGACGGCCTCGCCGAGATAGTCTTCCGCCGTTTTCTTCATCTTGCGCAGCACGTCTGCGCTGACTTGCTGCGGTGCCATGCGGTTGCCACGCACCTCGACCCAGGCGTCGCCGTTGTCGGCAGCGGCAATCTTGTAAGGCATTAGATCGATGTCTTTTTGCACTTCTTTCTCGCTGAACTTGCGGCCGATCAGCCGTTTGACGGCATACAAGGTGTTCTTGGAATTGGTCACCGCCTGCCGTTTGGCCGAAGCGCCGACCAGCACTTCGCCGTCTTCCTGATAGGCAATGATGGAAGGCGTGGTACGCGCGCCCTCGGCGTTCTCGATCACCTTGGGTGTGTTGCCCTCCATGATGGCGACGCAACTGTTGGTGGTGCCCAGATCGATACCGATGATTCTTCCCATGATGTTTCCTTAAATAACAAATTCAGATAGGCTCAACTTGTGGATAAGTCGAATCTTTTCAAGTCGCGCAGCCGTTCCAGCTGATTATTTTGGTGCCGCCACGATCACCAGCGCCGGACGCAGCACGCGTTCGGCAATCGAATAGCCCTTTTGCAGCAGGGTCACAATTGAATTGGTCTCGAATTCGGACGGGGCAACGCTGATGGCCTGGTGCTGGTGCGGGTCAAACTTGCTGCCTAAGGCCGGGTTGATGGCGATGACCTTGTTGCGTTCCAGTGCCGCCAGCAATTGACGCAGCGTGGCCTGCGCGCCTTCGCGAATCTGTTCGGTTGTGGCGTCTTTGAGCTGCAGACCCGCCTCCAGGCTGTCCACCACTGGCAACAGGCTGTCGGCAAAGCTTTCCAGTGCAAACTTGCGTGCTTTGGAGATCTCTTCATCGGCGCGGCGTCGGGCATTGTCGGCCTCGGCCTTGGCGCGCAGAAACTGGTCGGCCAGGTCGGCGCTCCTGGCCTGTAAATCGGCCAGATCAGCCTGCGCCCGGGACAGGGCGTCGGATTCCTCGGCAAACTGGGCGGCGATTCTCTCTTCGCCTGCCGGGTAGTCGGCAGGTGCTGAATTGGGTTGGATTGGGTTGGATTCAGGCATGCTGTGGTGTCAAAAGTTCAAAAGCGATGCCCGGGAACTTGAGGGCATCGTGTGCCATTTCAAGGGTCAGATGCGCCAATCGGCTGACCCCTGGCTGGGCGCAGGATCAGCCGGAAATGCCGAGCAATTCGACCTCAAACTTCAAGGTGGCATCGGGCGGGATGACGCCGCCCGCGCCGCGTGCGCCATAGCCGAGCGCACTCGGTATGATCAGGCAGCGCACGCCACCGACCTGCATGCCCGCCACGCCCTCGTCCCAACCGCGGATCACCTGGCCGGCACCGAGCGCGAACACGAACGGGTCGCCGCGGTCTTTGCTGGAATCAAACTTGGCCCCCTGCAGGCCGTCGTTGTAGAGCCAGCCCGTGTAGTGAACGCTGACGCGCTGGCCACTGGCGGCAGGCGCACCAGTGCCAGGCGTCGTGTCTTCGTATTGCAGTCCGGAGGCGCTTGTAATCATGATTAAATCCTTGTTTGCTAGTAAATAGATAGCTTTAAATGGCCACTGTACAGGGCCATTTTCCCAATCAAGCCTTGTGCGGGGCGAGTGATTGTGGCCACCTGGCCCCTGGCCCAGCAGCCTGCCCGCGATAGGCAAGTGCCTATTGCAAACCAAGACGGTTCCAGCCCGTCTTCTTTGAGGGATGGCCTGGTCAGGCGGCTTTTTTGGCCTGGCTGGTGGCCCATTTGGTGGCAAATGCCGGCACATCGGCCAGACGCCGAAGCAAGTCAGCACCCAGGGTCGTCACAACATAACCATCGCTACCGTGGTTGAGCAGGCCGGCTGCGCGCAAGTCCTTAATGCGGGTGTTGAGTGTATTGGGCGTAATGCCGCCCACGCTGTCCTGCAACAGGCGAAAGGTCTGGGCATGGCCATCGCGCAAGGCCCACAACACACGAATCGCGTAGCGGGACTCCAGCAAGCTCAGCAATTGACCTACTGCGACAGTTTCTTTGGAACTCATGAATGGCTCTCCTCAAAGCATGGGGTTGATGACCGGGGGTTTTAACTGTAATCCGGTGCGGACCGAAACTATACTGCAAATTTGAACCTGCTACTAGTTTCATAGCTATTCTAGTTCCAGTCAGGCCGGTTTACTGCAAATATTTGCCAAGTGCTGGCGCAAGGCGGGGTGCGGCCGCTCGATGCGTTGCAGGTTTCCATAGCAGGAAAGTGATGGTGCCTCGGGACGGAATCGAACCGTCACACCTTTCGGTACCGGATTTTGAGTCCGGCGCGTCTACCAATTCCACCACCGAGGCCATTTCGAGGGGGCGAGCTTAAATTATGGCACAGTGTGGGTTATGAAATACCCCAGCATTGAAGATTCGATTGGAAAAACCCCCCTGGTTCGACTGCAACGGATTGGCAGCCTGGGCGTGGCGGATCGTGGCAATGTCATTCTGGGCAAATTGGAGGGCAACAACCCGGCCGGTTCGGTCAAGGACCGGGCTGCGATTTCGATGATTTCACGCGCGCAGGAGCGCGGCGAGATCAAGCCTGGCGACACGCTGATCGAGGCCACTTCGGGCAACACCGGCATTGCCCTGGCCATGGCCTGTGCCATCAAGGGCTACCGCATGATTCTGATCATGCCCGAAGACCTGTCGATCGAGCGCGCGCAAACCATGAAGGCGTTTGGTGCCGAGCTGATCCTCACGCCCAAGAGCGGCGGCATTGAGTACGCTCGCGACTTGGCGTTGCAGATGCAGCAGGACGGCAAGGGCCGCGTGCTCGATCAATTCGCGAACGCCGACAACCCACGCATCCACTATGAGACCACGGGTCCTGAAATATGGGCCGATACGCGCGGCCAGATCACGCATTTTGTCAGCGCCATGGGCACCACCGGCACCATTACCGGCGTCTCGCAGTTTTTGAAGAAGAAGAACCCGGCGATCCGAATCATTGGCGTGCAACCGAGCGAAGGCTCGCGCATTCCGGGTATTCGCAAGTGGCCGCCAGCCTATTTGCCAAAAATTTACGATCCCAGCCAGGTTGATGAGTTGCTCTATGTCAGTCAGGAAGACGCCGAAGACATGTGTCGCCGTCTGGCGCGTGAAGAAGGTATTTTTGCCGGCATTTCGGCCGCAGGCGCCTGCTGGGTGGCGCAGGAAATTGCCAGGCGCGAGAGCAAGGCGACAATCGTCTTCATTGTGTGCGACCGGGGCGACCGCTACTTGTCAACGGGGGTGTTCCCGGCCTGACGGTCTTTTGCTGCCAGGATTGATTCAGAAGAAGGAAACTTGATGCATATCGATAAAGAACTTGACGCGCGTGGCCTCAATTGCCCGCTGCCCATACTCAAAGCCAAGAAGGCGCTGGCCGACATGCAGAGCGGTCAAACCTTGCAGGTGACAGCGACGGATGCCGGCTCGACACGTGACTTCCGGGCATTCGCCAAACAAACCGGCAATGAACTGCTGGAGCAGCACACGCAGGGCGCGGATTACATTCACATCCTGCGCCGGCGCTAAAGCAGCTAGTCGTCCAGCCGCGCCAACTGCTCGCCAAGCTGGCCCAGCGTGGCCTCGAAATCAGCCAGGCGTTGGCGTTCCTGATCAATCACCGCAGCGGGCGCGCGGGCAACGAAGGATGCATTGCCCAGCTTGCCCTGCGCCTTGACGATTTCGCCTTGCAGGCGCGCAACTTCCTTGCTCAGGCGCGTTTTTTCGGCCGCCAGGTCAATTTCCATGAACAGGCAGATGCGGGTCTCTGCCACCATGGCGACCGGCGCGCCATGAGCTGCCTTGGACCAAGCCGCCTCGTCCTCAAACACGCGCACCTCGCTCAACTTGGCCAGCGCCCGCAGCACCGGCACCGACTGGTTGATCACGGCCGCCTCGTCGGACGACCCCGCCAGCACAAACAGTGGCAAGCGGGTGGCCGGCGACACATGCATCTCGCCGCGCAGATTGCGACAGGCATCGACCCATTGTTTGAGCTTGGCCACATAAGCGATTGAAGCGGCATCTATGCGCTCGGGCTGGCTGACAGGGTAGGGCGCGATGGAGACGGACTGGCCAGCGCTGTGCGCGCCCTGTGCGCTATTGGCTGCAAGTCGCCCGGCCACCGGCGCCACTTGCTGCCAGAGCGCTTCGGTCACAAACGGAATCACCGGGTGCGCCAGTCGCAAAATAGTCTCCAGCGTGCGAATCAGTGTGCGCCGCGTGGCGCGTTGCTGCGCCGCACCGGTCTGCGCGTCAGCTTGCTCTTTGGCTTGCTGCAATTGCACCTTGGCAATTTCCAGGTACCAATCGCAAAACTCGTTCCAGACAAAGTCGTAGAGAGTGCCCGCGACATTGTCCAGGCGGTAGTCGTCAAAGCCCTGTGCCACAGCGGCCTCGGCGCGCTGCAACAGCGAAACAATCCAGCGGTCGGCCGGGCTGAAATCAAGGTAGCCGTGCGCGGTGCCACCGAGGGCGCATTCTTCTTTGGTGTGGTCCTTCAGGCCGCAATCCTGGCCCTCGCAATTCATCAGGACAAAGCGACTGGCGTTCCACAGCTTGTTGCAAAAATTGCGGTAGCCTTCGCAGCGTTTGGCGTCAAAATTGATGCTTCGACCAAGGGACGCAAGCGAGGCAAAAGTAAAGCGCAAGGCATCGGCACCAAAGGCTGGAATGCCCTGGGGAAATTCTTTTTCGGTGTTCTTGCGCACTTGCGGCGCGGTTTCCGGCTTGCGCAGGCCCTCACTGCGTTTGACCAGCAGTTCGGGCAGTGCAATGCCGTCGATCAGGTCCACCGGGTCGAGCACATTGCCTTCGGATTTGCTCATCTTGTGGCCCTGCGCATCGCGCACCAGGCCGTGGATATAAACGTGTCTGAACGGCACCTGACCCGTGAAGTGCGTGGTCATCATGATCATCCGGGCGACCCAGAAGAAGATGATGTCGTATCCGGTCACCAGTACCGAGCTCGGCAGGTAGAGCTTGTAGTCGCTCAGGCTGTTTGGCTCTTCCCCGCGCTGGAGCAAGGCGGGCTCGGCCTTGCTCATAGGCACTTCGCTTGCCAAATCGCTGCGGCCAAGTCCGCCTCGCTCCAGCGCTGCGTCGTGGCTGACTGAATCGCTGTCTGGCCAGCCCATGGTGCTGAACGGCACCAGCGCGGAGGAGTACCAGGTGTCAAGCACGTCTTCGTCACGTGTCAGTGCGCCGGTGTACCCAGCTTTTAGGGCGCTTGCCCTTGCATCTTCTTCATTTCTTGCTACAAAAACTGTACCATCTTCGCCGTACCAGGCCGGAATCTGGTGGCCCCACCAGAGCTGGCGGCTGATGCACCAGTCCTGGATGTTGTTCATCCACTGGTTGTAGGTGTTGACCCAATTCTCCGGCACAAAGCTGACCTCGCCGCTTGCTACTGCATTGATAGCTCCTTGCGCAATGCTGACGCCGGATGGTCCCGGTTTTTTCATTGAAACAAACCACTGGTCGGTGAGCATGGGCTCAATGATCTGACCGGTGCGGCCGCAGCGCGGCACCATCAGTTTGTGTGCTTTGACTTCGACCAGCAGTCCGAGCGCCTCCAGGTCGGCCACGACCTGCTTGCGCGCGACAAAACGATCCAGTCCCTGGTAAACCGCAGGGGCCTCGGCATTGATTTTGGCATCGAGCGTGAGCACGCCGATGATCGGCAACTGGTGGCGTTGTCCGACCGCGTAGTCGTTCTGGTCGTGCGCTGGTGTCACCTTGACCACGCCGGTGCCAAACGCCTTGTCAACATAGCTGTCGGCGATGATGGGAATGGTGCGCCCGCACAAGGGCAAATCGAGCTGTTTGCCGATCAGGTGCTGGTAGCGCTCGTCCTCGGGATGCACCATCACGGCCACGTCGCCGAGCATGGTTTCGGGGCGCGTGGTGGCCACCGTCAGGCCCAGCGCCATGACGCCCGCCACCAGTTGCGCACCATCTGCAAACGGGTAGCTGATGTACCACATGTTGCCGTCTTCCTCGGCGCTTTCGACTTCCAGATCGCTGACCGCGCTTTGCAGCACCGGGTCCCAGTTCACCAACCGTTTGCCACGGTAAATCAGGCCCTGTTCGTAGAGCCGGACGAAGGTTTCGGTCACGGTTCTGGAGAGCTTGTCGTCCATCGTGAAGTACTCACGACTCCAGTCCACGCTGTCGCCCATGCGCCGCATTTGGGTGGTGATGGTGTTGCCCGACTTTTCTTTCCACTCCCACACACGCGCCACAAAGTTCTTGCGTCCCAGCGCGTGGCGGCTGATTTTTTGCTCCTGCAATTGCCGCTCGACCACGATTTGCGTGGCGATACCGGCGTGATCCGTGCCCGGAATCCACACCGTGTTGCTGCCGCACATGCGGTGGTAACGTGTCAGCGAGTCCATGATGGTCTGATTGAACGCGTGCCCCATGTGCAGCGTGCCGGTCACATTCGGCGGCGGCAACTGGATGGCAAACGAGGGCGCGCCGGCCTTGGCCTCTCCGGTGCCCCGGTAGCCCGCCGTGGCATAGCCGCGGCGCTCCCACTCGGGCCCCCAGAAGGCCTCCAGCGCGGCGGGTTCAAAGGATTTCGACAGGCGGTTCAGGCCGGGGTGTTGCAGTGCGTCAGTCATGCACTGATTTTATGTTGGCTTTCGGGCGCGAATAGTCAAAGCCAATGAGCGGAATTGAGACGCCCAATTGGACGCTTCGGACGGACGCGGTTAAGCTTCACAGGGTCCCAGGCAGATTTTGGGCCGGGACAACCCGCTTTCTTTTAACCTCTAGGAGAATTTCATGGCAGCACTCAAAGGCTCGAAGACAGAAGACAACCTGAAGGCCGCCTTCGCAGGCGAGTCCCAGGCCAATCGCCGCTATTTGTATTTTGCAAACAAGGCCGACGTGGAAGGTCAGCCCGATGTGGCAGCGTTGTTTCGCTCCACGGCAGAGGGTGAAACCGGCCATGCGCACGGGCACCTGGAATGGCTGGAGAGCTGTGGCGACCCGGCCACCGGCCTGCCCTTTGGCGCCACGCGCGACAACCTCAAGTCGGCAGTCGCAGGCGAGACCCACGAGTACACCGACATGTACCCGGGCATGGCAAAGACTGCGCGCGACGAAGGTCATGACGAAGTGGCCGACTGGTTCGAGACGCTGGCCAAGGCCGAGCGCTCGCACGCGAACCGCTACGCCAAGGCGCTGGCCGAACTGGTGGATTGAGGTGATCCCAGCGCGGCTGTAATGGTCGATGAGGGTCATTGCGGGTGGCTGTCGTTGCGGGTGGCTGTCGTTGCGGGTGGCTGTCATTGCGGGTGGCTGTCATTGCGGACGTGATCCGCAATCCAGTGCATGCGAACCACTGGATCCCGGATCAAGTCCGGGATGACAATTTCCGCAGCAGGGATGACAATTTCTGCAGCGGGGATGACAAATACTGATGCAGGGATGACAAAATTGGCTTTACGCCGCTCTTCTGCGGTGGATCAATTTTGAATCGAGAACACACATGGCAACAGAAGGCAATCTTGCGGCTCCGACGCGTCACCCGATTGACTGGAAGGGAGCGGACTACTACAACGAAGAGGCGACGTTTCACGAGCTGGAGCGCATCTTCGACATCTGCCATGGCTGCCGGCGCTGCGTCAGCCTGTGCGGCTCCTTTCCGACGCTGTTTGACCTGGTCGATGAAAGCAAGACGCAGGAAGTCAATGGCGTTGACAAAAAAGATTATTGGAAGGTGGTGGACCAGTGTTACCTGTGTGACCTGTGCTACATGACCAAGTGCCCGTACGTGCCGCCGCACCAGTTCAATCTGGACTTTCCGCACACCATGCTGCGCGCCAAGGCGATCAAATTCAAAAAAGGCGATGTCTCGACGGCCGAGAAGTTTCTGGCCTCAACCGATGTGCATGGCCAGTTGGCCGGTATTCCGATCGTGGTGCAGGTCGCCAATGCCGTCAACCAGACCAAGGTGGCGCGCCGCGTGATGGAAAGCGTCGCGGGCGTGGACAAGAATGCCTGGTTGCCGGCGCTCGCAAGCAAGAAGTTTCGCGCGGCAGCGCCCGAGGCCAAATCGAGCGTCGTCAAGGACGGTGAAAAGACACCCGGCAAGGTCGCCATTTTTGCCACCTGCTTTATCAACTACAACGAGCCCGGCATTGGCCTGGACCTGCTCAAGATTCTGGATCACAACGACATTCCTTACGTGCTGGTGGAAAAGGAAAAATGCTGCGGCATGCCCAAGCTCGAACTCGGCGATCTGGAATCGGTGAACGCTGCCAAGGAAGCCAACATTCCGGTGCTGGCGCGCTATGCCAAAGACGGCTTTGCCATTCTGGCTGCGGTGCCGAGTTGCGCGCTGATGTTCAAGCAGGAAATTGCGCTGATGTACCCGGATGATGCCGACGTGCAGTTGGTCAAGGAGGCGATGTGGGACCCGTTCGAATACCTGATGCAGCGCAAGCGCGATGGCCTGCTCAAGACCGAGTTCCCGGTGCCGCTGGGCAACGTGAGCTACCAGATTCCGTGCCACGGCCGGGTGCAGAACATCGGCAAGAAGACCGAAGAGATGCTCAAGATGATTCCGGGCACCACCGTCAACACCTTTGAGCGCTGCTCGGGCCACGCCGGTACCTTTGGCGTCAAGAAAGCGCACCACGAGCAGGCCATGAAGATTGGCAAACCATTATTCAAAGGCATGGCGGCCATGAAAGACGGCAGCCAGCCCGACTACATCAGCTCCGACTGCCCCCTGGGCGGCCACCATATCGCGCAGGGTTTTGAAGTGAATCAGCTCGGCACGCCGGAGTTGCTGCACCCTTTAAGCCTGGTGGCCAAGGCTTACGGTTTGAAATAATGTGTCAGCATGGCCCGGCGGCTGACATAGCTAATGGCTGTCATGGCTGATGGCTGTCATTGCGGACCTGATCCGCAATCCAGTGCTCGCCAACAACTGGATCCCGGGTCAAGCCCGGGATGACAAACTGATCTCAGAATGACAAACTGATCGCGGGATGACAAACTGATCGCGGGATGACAAACTGATCGCGGGATGACAAACTGATCGCGGGATGACAAACTGATCGCGGGATGACTGACTAATCATTGAAATTTTGGAGTTCCTATGCAAATTGCCGGCACCATTACCCCCGAAAGTCTGATGAGTCTGGAGGCTTACAGCAAGTGGCGCAAGGCGAACAAGCCCGCTGTCATGACGCAGCGCAAGCTGCGCAGCGTGCGCCTGGGTGAATTCATCAACCTGCAGTTCGAGAGCGAGACCACCATCCGCTACCAGATTCAGGAAATGCTGCGCATCGAGAAAGTCTTTGAAGAAGACGGCATTCAGCAGGAAATTGACGCCTACGCGCCGCTGGTGCCGACCGGTCACAACTGGAAAGCCACGGTCATGCTGGAGTACCCGGATGTGAACGAGCGCAAGCGCGAACTCGCGCGCCTGATCGGCGTCGAAGACCATCTGTTTGTCGAGGTTGAAGGCCAGAGCCGTGTCTATGCCATTGCCGACGAGGACATGGAGCGTGAGAACGACGAAAAGACCTCGGCCGTGCACTTTGTGCGTTTTGAGTTGACGCCGCCGATGTGCGCCGCTGTCAAGGCCGGGGCCAGCGTCAAGATCGGCTGTGACCACAGCCACTACCCAGCGCACACCAGCGTTGCCCCCGAAACGCTGGCCGCGCTGGCCGGAGACCTGGACTAGACTCAGGCGATGCTGTTTCTGCTGTCGCCCGCCAAATCCCTTGACTTTGAGACACCCCCGCTGGACGCGGCGCATAGCCAGCCGCTGTTCGTCAAGCAGTCGGCACAACTGATTGAATTGCTGCGAAAAAAATCGCCGCCGCAAATCGCCTCCCTCATGAAGTTGAGCGACAAGCTGGCGGGCCTGAACGTGGCGCGTTACCAGGCCTGGCGGCCCCGCTGCAGCGCCAAAAATTCACGGCAGGCGGTGCTGGCTTTCAATGGCGATGTGTATGACGGGCTGGCCGCGCGCAGCTTGCAGGCGGACGATTTGCAATGGCTGCAAGACCACGTCTGCATCCTGAGCGGCCTGTATGGGGTGCTGCGACCGCTGGACTGGATGCAGCCGTACCGGCTGGAAATGGGCAGCCGCTTGGCCAACGCGCAGGGCAAGGACCTGTATCAATTTTGGGCGGCGCATATCACGCCCTATTTGAAACAGCGTTTGCGTCGCGAGGCCGCGCCGGTGCTGGTCAATCTGGCCAGCCAGGAGTATTTCAAGGCGGTGGACCCGCCAGCGCTCAAGGCACGTGTGGTGCACTGCGTGTTTGAAGACTTCCAGGACGGCCGCTACAAGAACATCAGTTTTTACGCCAAACGCGCGCGCGGCCTGATGGCGCGCTTTGCAGCGCTGCACCGGCTAAGCTTGCCGCGCCAGCTCGAAGCCTTTGACCTGGACGGCTACGCCTTTGCCGCCAGGGTGTCCGCGCCGGAGCGGCTCGTCTTTCGGCGCCGGGTGGCGAATTGAATATGTACGAACGCGCGACGGCTTGCTCCACTGTTTACTTTGTCATGCCGGACCAGATCCGGCATCCAGTGGCTCGCAAACACTGGATTGCGGATCGAGCCTGCAATGACATAGAAGAGGTAATATTGCCATCTAGCCCCCGTCTAGCAAGCGCAAGCAGCTATGAAAATTACAGCAAATCAGATTGATATCGAAGTCGAAGACAGCGGCGCCGGGGCGGCTGGCGCGGCGCGTCCGGTGGTGCTGCTGATCATGGGTTTGGGCATGCAACTGGTGGCCTGGCCTGGCGAATTTGTGCAGGCCCTGGTGGATGCCGGGTACCGCGTCATCCGCTTTGACAACCGAGACGTGGGCCTGAGCCAGCATTTTGATGCGTTGGGCAAGCCGCACCTGATCTGGCAGAGTCTCAAGTTCAAACTCGGCTGGACCCTGCACGCGCCGTACCACCTGCATGACATGGCGCTCGACACGCTTGGTGTGCTCGATGCGCTGGGCATCAGACAAGCGCATGTGCTGGGCGTCAGCATGGGCGGCATGATCGCCCAGCGGGTGGCGCTGGCGGCACCCGAGCGCGTGCTGAGCCTGAGCAGCGTCATGAGCAGCAGCGGTGCCAAAGGCTTGCCACAAGCGCGGCCCGAGGTGCTTCGCGCCTTGCTCAAAAAACCGGCCGACGGCGGTGCGCAGGCGGTGGCCGATCATTACGTCAGATTGTTCGGGGTCATCGGCAGCCCGGCGTTTCCGACGCCCGAGCCGGAGTTGCGCGCGCGCATCCTGCTCGGCTTTGCGCGCGACTACCGTCCGGTGGGCACGCTGCGCCAGATGCTCGCCGTCATGGCCGACGCCACCCGCGCGGCAGAGTTGTCGCGCATCAACCTGCCCACTCTGGTGGTGCATGGCAAGGCCGACCCGCTGCTGCCCTTTGTGCACGGCGAAGACACGGCCCGGCGCATTGCGGGTGCGAGGCTGGTCGGCATCGAGGGCATGGGTCACGACCTGGCACCCGGTGTGGTGGAGCGCCTGCTGGCCGTGCTGCTGCCGCATTTAAGGGCAGCTGATGCGCGCCCAGGCACCGATGGCTTACCGGCGGCAACAGCATGACGACCCCATCAGATTCTCCACTTGGCCGGGCCTCGGCTTATGTTGACCAGTACGACGCCTCGCTGCTGTTTCCGATTGCCCGTGCGGCCAAGCGCGCCGAGCTTGGCCTCACCGGCGCGCTGCCCTTTCTGGGTGCCGACATGTGGAGCGCCTACGAGCTGAGCTGGCTCAACCTGCGCGGCAAGCCGCAGGTGGCGCTGGCGCATGTCACGCTGCCGTGCGAGACGCCCAACATCATTGAGAGCAAGTCCTTCAAGCTTTACCTCAACAGTTTTAGCAACACGCGCTTTGCCGATATAGAGGAGGTCAAGGCGCTCCTGCGCACCGATCTGAGCCAGGTCGCGTGGCGCGACCTGTCGCCAGTCGCGGGCGCGGTGCCAGCGCAAAGCTGGCCGTCCATCGGCGTAACTCTGTTGCTGCCCGAGCTGTTTGACCGCCAGCCGATCCAGGAACTCGACGGCCTGAGTCTGGACCGCCTGGACATCGAATGCCGCCATTACACGCCGGCGCCCGAACTGCTCAGCGTCTTGCCCGGCGAGCCGCCGGTGTCCGAGGTGCTGGTCAGCAACCTGCTCAAGAGCAACTGCCCGGTGACCGGCCAGCCCGACTGGGGCAGCGTGCAGATCAGCTACCGCGGCGCGCCAATCGATCAGGAAGGCTTGCTGCAATACCTCGTGAGCTACCGCCAGCACACCGAGTTTCATGAGCAGTGCGTCGAGCGTATCTTCATGGACCTGTGGCGGCGCTGCCAGCCCACGCGGCTGGCGGTCTATGCCCGTTACACGCGCCGTGGTGGTCTGGACATCAACCCCTTTCGCACCAGCTACCCGCAAGCGCTGCCCGGCAACACGCGCATGGCCAGGCAGTGAGGGCGTTTGACGTCTTGGTGCCCAAACTGCCATGGTGCCCCGGCTGTCATGGTGCCCAGATTGTCATGGTGCCCGGATTGTCATCGTGCCCAGATTGTCATTGCGGGCCTGACCCGCAATTCAGTCTTTGCGTGGCACTGGATACCGGGTCAAGCCCGGTATGACACTTGCCGAGTCCAGGTTTTCATTGTGTCGAAGTTGTCATTGTGTTCAGGCTGTCATGGCACCAAAAGGCTGTCATGGTGCCCAGATTGTCATTGCGGGCCTGACCCGCAATCCAGTCGTTGCGTGGCACTGGATACCGGGTCAAGCCCGGTATGACAGACGGGGCGGGTATGACAGACGGGACGGGTGCGACAGACTGGGCGGGTATGACAAGCTCGGCGGGTGCGACAGGCTGGGCTGGCAGGAGGACAGGGAACATGCTTGGCGCATCACAACAAACCGTCATAGAGATCAATCCAATCGGGATTGGCTTTTTCAATCAACGCCAGTTTCCATTCGCGCTTCCAGTTCTTCAGTTGCTTTTCGCGCGCAATGGCGGCTTCAATGGAGTCGGTGGATTCAAACCAGACCAGCGTGTGGATGCGGTGCTGCTCGGTAAACCCCGCCACCAGGTTATTTTTGTGTTCGTAAACGCGGCGCACCAGGTTGTTGGTGACACCCACATACAAAGTACCGTTTCTTTGGCTCGCCAGGATGTAAACGAAGTAATTCATGAAGGGGATTGTGAAGCACTGGATCCCGGGTCAAGCCCGGGATGACAAGCGGGGCCGTGATGGCTTGTCATTGCGCCAAATGGTTGTCATTGCGGACTTGATCCGCAATCCAGTGCATGCATGGCACTGGATCCCGGGTCAAGCCCGGGATGACAGACTGGGCGGGGATGACAGGCAGCGACGGGATGACAGGCAGCGACGCCATGCCAGGCGGCTGCCTGGTCCGTGTGGTACTGTAAAAATGATAGCTGCCTGAGCAAGCAGCACGGGCGCTGCAGGCCTTAATGGCTTATAAAACGGGCCAGCTCGGCGACGGCCACCGGGCGGCCGAAAAAATAGCCCTGAAAGGCATCGCAGTGCTTGCCGGTGAGCATCTCGCGCTGCCCGGCGGTTTCCACGCCTTCGGCGATCACCTGCAGGCCCAGGCCGTGGCCCAGCGCCACGATGGTGCAGGCGATCATGGCGCTGTTGGGGTTGCTCAGGATGTCGCGCACAAACGACTGGTCAATCTTCAGCCGCTCCAGCGGCAGGCGCTGCAGACAGCTCAGCGAGGAGAAGCCGGTGCCAAAGTCGTCGAGCTCAAAGCGCACGCCCAGCGCCGTCAGGGCGGTCATTCTGGCAATCACGGCGTCAACATCGCTCATCAGCATGCTCTCGGTCAGCTCGAGCTTGAGCAGGGCTGGATCGGCGCCGGTCTTTTGCAACGCGGCGTGCACGCTGGCTACAAAGTCGGCCTGCGCAAACTGCAAGGCGCTGACATTCACGGCGGATTCAACCGGTCGATGCAACAGATTGGCTGAATCGTTCAGCGGGCGTTTCGTAGTTTAGTGTTTTCCTTGGACGCCCATTTAATCTCCTGGCCACGGCATTTAGTTGTGCTTGGGAGTAGTTCGAGATATCGGCTCCCTTGGGGAAATACTGCCGCAACAGCCCATTCGTGTTTTCATTAGACCCACGCTGCCAAGGGCTATGGGGATCGCAGAAGTAAACTTTGATGTCCGTTGCCAAGGTGAAGCGTTTGTGGGCGGCCATCTCTTTCCCCCGATCCCACGTCAGCGTTTTATACAGTTCCTGCGGTAACTTTCGGGCGTTTTTAATCAGCGCATTGGTCACCGTCTCGGTATCTTTGCCGGCGACTTTCACCAACATCACATAGCGCGTATGACGTTCGACCAGGGTCGCAATCTGGCTGGTGCTGTTGCCGAATAGCAGGTCTCCTTCCCAGTGCCCTGGTACGGCCCGATCTTCAACGCCGGCGGGGCGCTCGCTGATCGATACCGCATCCTTGATCTTTCCGTGATCTGTGTTCTTCAGCGTGTGATGGCGTGAGCGTCGCATGACTCTAACCCGCCTTAAATGCTGCAACAATTCCTTCTTCAATGCCCCACGGGCTTGAATGAAGAGGCTGCGGTAAATGGTTTCGTGTGACACTCGGAAAGTTTCGTCGCTCGGGTACGTTCGCTTCAGCCATCCAGCGATTTGCTCTGGAGCCCACTGCCTCTGGAGTTTCCCGGCCACGATGGACGCCAATGCTCGGTTTCCGACGAGTTTACTGGTCTTGGGGCGCGTCGCTCGGTCCCAAGCGGCTTGGTCGGCTTGATTTGCCCGATAGGTTTGCCGGTCACCATTACGATTGATCTCGCGGCTAACGGTGGAGGGAGCTCGCCCAAGTAGCGTCGCTATTGAACGCAGTGACTTCCCCGCCGCTACCGAACGCGATATCTCCTCCCGCTCGACCAACGTCAGCGCCAGGCTTGAGCGATGTCGCTGCGCGGGCTCAATGCCGCCAGTTCGCACCAGAATTCCCTGTACCGATGTGTGATGTCGATCAAACAGGCTTGCAATCTGGTGAAGGTTGTCACCGGCGCGCCAACGCTCCCACATCAGCGCTTTCTGACTTTCCGAGTAATAAATTCTTGGTCTTTGCTTCATTTGCAACACTCCTTCTGCTTACGCAGTTTCTAGTGTGTTGCATCGACCGGTTGAATCCGCCACCGACATCGTCCACAGCGCCGTCTGTGGCTGCGCCGCCCAGGCCGCCAACTGCGCGCAAGCGGCCTCCAGCACCCATTGCCCGAGCGGCAAAATCAGCTTGGTTTCTTCGGCCAGCGCGATGAAGTCGCCGGGCGGCACCAGGCCGCGCGTGGCGTGCTGCCAGCGCACCAGCGCTTCCACGCCGATCGGTGCGCCCTGCTGATTGACCTGAATCTGGTAATGCAGCACAAACTCCTGCTGCGCCAGCGCGCGCTTCAGGTCGGCGATGCGCTGGCTGCGCGCCAGCACGGCGGCCTGCATGTCGGCGTCATAAAAGCGCAGCGTGCCGCGCCCGGCATCTTTCGCCTGGTACATGGCGATATCGGCCTTTTTCAGCAGCTCGGTGAGGCTCTGCTCGGTGCCCAGAAACACCACGATGCCAAGGCTGGCGCCGCAATTGGCGCGGTGCTCGCCGAGCAAGCAGGGCTGGCTCAAAGACGCCAGAATCTTCTTCGCGCTGGCCTGCGCCTGGGCGGCGGCGTCGTGCGGCTCGCTGCTCAAGCCCTCCAGCAGCAGCACAAACTCGTCGCCCGAGAGCCGTGCCACGCTGTCGCCTTCACGCACACAGGCCTGCAGGCGTTCGGCCACCTGCTGCAACAGGAGGTCGCCCACATCGTGGCCGAGCGAGTCGTTGACGAGTTTGAAATTGTCCAGGTCGAGAAACATCAGGGCGCCGTGCAAACCGTTGCGCGAGGAGTTGAGCAGCGCCTGTTGCACGCGGTCGAGCAGCAGGCGCCGGTTTGGCAGGCCGGTGAGCGGGTCGTAAAAAGCCAGCCGCGCAATCGCTTCGGCGTTGGCTTGCTGCTCGCTGATGTCGTCGCGAATGCCAACAAAAGTGTTCTGCCCGTCGCGCGTGATCTGTGACACCGACAAGCTGAGCGGGAAAACCCTGCCATCTTTGCGTTGGCCCGACACGAATTGCGCCTTGCCAAGAATGTGCGTCTGGCCGGTGGCGCGAAAGTGCTGCAGGTAGCCGTCGTGCGCGCTGCGCTGCGGCTCGGGCATCAGCAGCGACACATTGTGGCCCAGCACTTCGTCGGGTGCGTAGCCAAAAATGCGGCAGGCGGCCTTGTTGAATGACTGGATCAGGCCGTGTGCATCGATGCTCACCACGCCGTCCACCATATTGTCCTGAATCGCCTGGCTGTGCTCCAGCGCCTCCACCAGCAGGGCCTGGCCGGCGGTGACCTGCTGCTGCGCTTTTTTTCGCAGACTGATGTCGCTGAGCACCAGGCGCAGCGCAGGCTCACCCTGTTCGTTGGGCAACGCCAGCCCCGCTATTTCAACCCAAAAGGACGCGCCATCGGGTTTGACCAGGCGCAGTTCGCAAGTGAGCGATGCACCACTGTCAACCAGCTTGCGGCGAAAATGGTAGTAGATGTCTTGGTCGTACCCCAGGATGAAACGGCTGATTGGCTGCTTCATGAGCTCGCCGCGTGGTAGCCCCAACATTGCGGCCGTGCTGAGGTTGGCCTGGCTGATCAGGCCTTTCCCATTCACCGTCATGTATCCCATCGGTGCCAGATCGTAAAAATCAAAAAAGCGTGCGCGCGCCGCGTCGAGTGCGGCCTCGGTGCGGCGCAGCTCCCCATTCTCCATTTCCAGCTCGATCTGGTGCACTTGCAGCTCGTGCATCAGCGTCTGCGTGGCCAGCGCGGAGAGCGGCGCACCCTGAGCCAGGTCGGTGTTCTCGATAAAGCGTGCCTCAGCGCGCTGGCGCAGCGTCACTGCGGCCATCGCCGAAGCCTCTGGGGGGGGGACTGGGAGAACGTCTTTGCCTTGCATCGGGCGCCTCCTGCGTCTGGGGATGGTGGGTCGGCTGATTCTAGTGCGCAGGGCGAAATAGGCAAGGGCGTTCAGGCACGATCTTGTCACATGACCATCGCTTCGAGGCGAAAACTTCCGGCTGATGCACGCACCTCTTTCATCTGCCCATGACCCGGCAGAACCTTGGTCTCAATCGTCACAAGACCGAAGTAGTGCCGGTGGTGATACCCACGCTGCTTGTCATTGCGGAGTTGCTGGCTGTCATTGCGTTCGCTGGCTGTCATTGCACTCGCTGGCTGTCATGGCTCCCGCTGGTTGTCATGGCTCCCGCTGGTTGTCATTGCGGACCCGATGGCTGTCATTGCGGACTCGATGGTTGTCATTGCGGACTCGATGGTTGTCATTGCGGACCTGATCCGCAATCCAGTGAGTGCGTGGCACTGGATCCCGGGTCAAGCCCGGGATGACAGGCTGGGCCGGGATGACAGGCTGGGGCGGGATGACAGGCTGGGGCGGGATGACAGGCTGGGCCAGGATGACAGGCTGGGGCGGGATGACAGGCTGGGGCGGGATGACACTATGGGCCAGGATGACAGGCTGGGCCGGGATGACACTGTGGAGCAGTATGGCTGTCATGGCTCCCGCTGGTTGTCATTGCGGACTCGATGGCTGTCATTGCGGAGTTGCTGGTTGTCATTGCGGACCTGATCCGCAATCCAGGGTGTGCGTGGCACTGGATACCGGGTCAAGCCCGGTATGACAAACCGGGCTGGTATGACAACCCGGGGCGGTATGACACCCGGGGCGGGATGACAGGCTGGGGCGGGATGGCCGCTGACTCAGCCTGCGGCGCTGGCGCGCTCGGTGGTGGCGATGGCGTACATGTGGCCGCTCTCGTTGACCAGCGCGGTGGCGGTGAGAGATACCTCCAGCGGCTGGCCGGCCTGGTTCAGCCGCTCGGTCTGGCAGGGCATCAGCACTTTCGCCTGGCTGAGCTGGTGCACCTGCAGCAGGGCTTCTTTTTGCAGCGCCTTCGGAATGCGCTCACGCACGTTCATGGCCAGCGCCTCGTCTTCGCTCCAGCCATACAGGCGCACCGCACCCGGGTTCCAGGCGATGATGCGGCCGTCCAGGTCCTGCACCGTGATGGCATCGGTGGCATCGCGCACCACCACCGCCAGGCGCAGCTGGTTGTTGGCCAGGCGCAGCGCTTCGCGGGCGCGCACCACCTCGGTGATCTCGACAAAGGTGATCACCGCGCCCTCGATCACGTTGTCGAGCGTGCGATACGGCAGGATGCGCATGGTGTAGCACTTGGCGTCTTCGGTCTGCACCGCCACTTCTTTCGGGATCAGCGTCTTGAGGACCTCCTGCACGTCAGCCACCAGCGCGTTATAGCCCACCAGGTTGCTCACAATGTGGCCGACCGGGCGGCCAACGTCGCTCTGGATCAGGTTGATGATCTGCATCGCGGTGGGCGTAAAGCGCAGGATGCGCAGCGCGTGATCGACAAACACGGTGCCAATGCCGGTGCCCGCCAGCAGGTTGTTCATGTCGTTGTTGACGCGTGACAGGTCGCCCACCTTGATCTGCAGCTCGGTGTTGACGGTGTTGAGCTCTTCGTTGACCGATTGCAGCTCCTCCTTGGAGGTCTCCAGCTCTTCATTGGTGGACTGCAATTCTTCGTTCACCGACTGCATCTCCTCGTTGCTCGATTTGAGCTCCTCGTTGGAGGTCTCCAGCTCTTCGTGGGTGGCGTGCAGGTATTCTTCCTTGGCGTGCAGCTCTTCGCGCAGCTCGGCAATCTGCGCGCTGTCGTCAGCGCTGGCGTGCGCGCCAGCCAGCGCGCTGCTCGGCGGGGGCGGCGCCAGCGCGCTGAGCAGCGCTGGCCCGGGCGGTGCCACTGCTTCGAGCAGCACCAGGTACAGCGCCGTTTCCAGCGCCCCGCCGGGCCCGGCCAGCACCGGGCAGACGCTCAGATTGACCCCGGTGAAATGGCCGTTGGTCTTCACATTCAGGCCCGCAACGCGCACGTTTTCTTGCGTCGCGGCGGCCCGGTGCAGCGCCGTGGTGAGGTCGCGGCGCAGGCCTTCGCGCGCCATCTTCAGCACATTGCTGCTGCCGGCCTCGCCCGGTGTCGGCTCCAGATACAGGCCGGTGCGGCCCTGCAGGTAGAGCAGGTCGCCCTGCGCGTTGACGAGTGCGCCCACCGGGGCCATCTGTTGCAGAATGCTTTGCTCGGTGAGTTCGCGCAGCGAGAGTTTTGCGGCCCGTGCCGGGCCCCCGGCCGGCGCCAGCGGCGTCGCGTCGCGTTCTATCAAAGGCGGCAAAAAGCGCTGCAAGGCACCGCGCTGCGCGCCCTGAAAGCTCTCCTTGCGGCGGTACAGCTTGGCCTTGCGGTCCAGCACGGCAAACCGGTCGCCATACTCGCTGACGGTCTCCGAGGTGCCCAGAAACAGACTGCCGCCGGGTTGCAGGGCGTAGTGAAAGAGCGCGATCAGCTTCTGTTGCAGCTCCGGGCCGAGGTAGATCAGCAGGTTGCGGCAGCTGATCAGGTCGAGCTTGGAAAACGGTGGGTCGCGCACCACGTCCTGCTCGGAGAACACCAGCAGGTCGCGGATGGACTTGTGCACGCGGTAGGCGCTGCCATCGGCTTCCAGCGTGAAGTAGCGCGCCAGCCGCTCGGACGAGATATCCGCAGCAATGCTGGCCGGGTAAATGCCGCCGCGCGCCGTGGCGATGGCGCGGCTGTCAATGTCGGTGGCAAAAACCTGCAGCTTGTAGCTGCTCTTGAGCGCTTCCATCTGTTCTTGCAGCAGAATAGCCAGCGAATACGCCTCCTCGCCGCTGGAGCAGCCGGCCGACCAGACGCGCAGCGTGCTGCCGGCAGGCTTGCCCTCAAACAGCTGGGCAATCACCTGCTGTTGCAGCGCGTCAAAGGCTTCGGGGTCGCGAAAAAAATTGGTCACGCCAATCAGCACATCGTTGAACAGCGCCTGCACTTCGGCCGGTGTCTTTTGCAGGTATTTGACGTAGGTCTCCATGCTGTCCACCTGGTGTACCGCCATGCGCCGCTCGATGCGCCGGAAAATGGTGTTGGGCTTGTATTGCGAGAAATCGTGCCCGGTCTGGGCGCGCAGCAGCACATAGACCTTTTTCAGCGCGCTTTCGGAGTGCGACGAGGCCGCCGTGGCGGGCTGCGGCGGCTTGCCAAAAGCATGTGTGACGTAGGCAATGAGCTGCGCGGGCATCTCGGCCGGGGGCAGCTGGTAGTCCACCAGGCCAGTGGCCAGCGCGCTGCGCGGCATGCCGTCAAACTCGGCCGACTCCGGGTTTTGCACCATCACCATGCCGCCTTCGCCCTTGATGGCGCGCACGCCCAGCGTGCCGTCGCTGCCGGTGCCCGAGAGCACGATGCCAATCGCGCGCTCATGCTGGTCGATCGCCATGGAGCGAAACAGGAAGTCGATTGGCAGGCGGTGGCCGCGCGCCTCAAACGGCTCGAGCAGCTGCAGCGTGCCGTTCAAAAATGCCATGTCGCGATTGGGCGGGATGATGTAGGCGCAGTTGATCTGCACGCGCATGCCGTCCTGCACCTCGGAGACCTGCATGCGGGTGTAGCGCTGGATGATCTCGGTGAGGATGCTTTTGTGATCCGGCGAGAGGTGCTGCACCAGCACAAAGGCCATGCCGGGGTCGGTGTCGGCGGGCATCGCCGAGAAGAAGGCTTCCAGGGCCGCCAGCCCGCCGGCTGAGGCACCAATGCCGACGATCGGAAAACCCGCTGGGGTGGCGCTGGCAAGGGCTGCAGGCTGGGACGGAGTCTGCGCTGCAATGGCTTTTTTGCTGGTCATCGGCCTCACCTCAAAACTTTAAGTTAAATCGCCTTGTAGCACTTGCTGCGTCTGCGCAAGCAGCTACACGAATAGTAGCACCTCGGGTCCGCAATGGGAAACAGAAAATGCAAAACTCACTACATCTGGATGCCATCCGCCTGTCATGCCGGACCCGATCCGGCATCCAGTGCCGCTCACCCACTGGATTGCGGGTCAAGCCCGCGATGAAAAATGGCAATAGTTGGTGTCGGTCAACTCTGGCCCGGCAGCCTCTGCTGTGTCAGTGCTGGCTCGCTTGCGGACTGATTCTAGTGCGCGCTGACGCCGCCGCCCCGAATGTCCAGCGGCCATCTGGATGAGTTTTTGGCCTTTACCCGTATCGTCTGGCAGCGCGGCTGACACGGTCGGTCATGGCCCGAATCAGGCGAGTAAGATAGACGCCATCCATCGACGTCGCCGTTTCATCGAAAATTGCCTTATGACCGATCATTCGCAAACCATTAGCCTGGGTGGCGGTTGTTTCTGGTGCCTGGAAGCCGTCTATGTGCATGTCAGGGGCGTCACCGACGTGGAAAGCGGCTACAGCAATGGGCAGGTCGCGCGTCCCAGCTACCAGCAGGTCTGTAGCGGCAACACGGGCCACGCCGAAGTGGTCAGGCTGGTGTTTGATCCCTTGCGTGTCAGCTTGCGGGAGCTGCTGGAAATTTTCTTTGTCTGCCACGACCCGACCACGCGCAACCGGCAGGGCCATGACCACGGCACGCAATACCGCAGCGGCATTTATTTTTCAAGTGCCGAGCAGGAATCAGTTGCCCAGGCGTTGATCGACGAGCTCAATCAAAGCGGCGCTTACCGCCAGCCGATCGTGACCGAGGTCCTGCCGCTGGCCAACTACTGGCCGGCCGAGGACTACCACCAGGATTTTTTTGAAAAAAACCCGGATCAGGCTTATTGTCTTGCCGTCGCGGCGCCCAAGGTGGCCAAATTTCGCGAGACTTTTGCGCGCCTGGTGCAGCATTGAGGCGGACGGACATGGCGGCAAATCTATGAACACAGCAGCACGACAGGTGGGCATGGACCGGCGCCAAACCGATGTTGAATACGAGTCGGTCATCACGCAGATGCAGGCCTTGCTGGATGTCTTGCCGCAAGGCGTGAGCGTGCATGACAAGGACTTGAAGCTCACGCTGTGGAACCGGCGTTTCCAGGAAATTCTCGCGTTCCCGCCGAGCATGGTGTTCAGGAACGCCCGTTTCGAGGATTTGATTCGTTTCAACGCGCTGCGCGGTGAGTATGGGCCAGGCGAGCCCGAGCAACTGGTGCAGTCGATGGTGACCCGGGCGCGCGAGTTTGTGCCGCATCGTTTCGAGCGTGCGCTACCGGGCGGACGCACGGTGCTGGTGGAGAGCAGACCCTTCAGGTCCGGCGGAGCGGTTGCCGGGTTTGTGACCACCTACACCGACATCACGCAGCAGCGCCAGACCGAACAACTGCTGACACGCCAGCGTGACGAAGTCAAAACCATCATCGACAACTTTCCGGGTGCCATTTCCTTGTGCAATGCCGATCTGCGTTTCACTGCGTACAACGATCAGCTCATGAGCCTGCTGGGCTTCCCGGCCGAACTGTTTGCCAAGGGCTGGGTTGATTTTGAAGAGCTGGTGCGCTTCAATGTGAATCGCGGTGAATACGGCCCGGGCGACCCCGAGCAGCAGGTGCACGCAGCGGTTGAGCGGGCGCGCAATTTCACGGCGCACTGTTTTGAGCGCGCGCGCCCGGATGGGCGCTGGCTGGAGGTGCGCGGCACGCCCATTCCGAGCGGCGGCTTTGTCTCGATTTATATTGACATCACCGAGCGCAAGCGCGTCGAGGCTGAACTGGTGCAAGCCAAGGAAGCAGCCGAGGCACGGCGAGAACAGGTGGCGAGCCTGCTCGATCATTCGGGTCAGGGATTTATGTCCTTTGGCAGCGACCTGGTGGTGCAGGCCCAGTGCAGTCGCGCCTGTGCCACGATGCTGGGTCTGGAGGCGGCCGGGCAGGATGCCGCGCTGGCGCTGTTTGGCGGCGATGCGGCCAAGGCCGACCTGCTGCGCCAGGTTGTGCCGGCGGCGCTCGACGAGAGCGATACCTGGCAGGGCGAGACCATGCTGTCGCTATTGCCGGCTGAGTTTGCGCGCGCTGATTTGTTGCTCAAGGCCGAGTACAAGCTGATCGAAAACAAGCGTGTCATGGTGGTGCTGACGGATGTCACGGCCGAGCGGCGGCTGGAACAAAAGGTGCAGAGTGAGCGCCAACGCCTGGAGATGATCGTTGCGGCCATCACCGACAGCCGCGACTTCTTCGATACGGTGGAGGCGTTCCGCGAATTTGCCACGGTCGGGCTCGCCAGCCTGCTCGGGTCGGCTGCGCAACCGGTCAACATGGCGCGCGATCTGTACCGCCAGGTGCACACCTTCAAGGGGCTGCTCAATCAGTTCAGTTTTGGCCAGACGCCGCGCGCGCTGCATGCGCTGGAGGGCCAGCTTGAGGGGCTGCGCCAACTGGGTGAGCGCGTCACGCCAGCCGAGCTGGCGCAGGTGATGCAAGCGGTACCCTTGGCGGCTTTGCTGGAGGCCGATCTGGCGCTGTTGCGCGAGGCACTCGGCGCTGAATTCCTGGCCTGCGGCGAGCGCATTGTGGTGACCAATGAGCAGGCCTTGCAGTTGCGCCGGCTCGCCGACCGGCTGCTGCGCGGTGAACCGATCGACATCACGCTGGGAGCCATTCGCAAATTGCTGCTGGAAATTGAACACCTGCACAAGATACCGATCCGACAGGCGCTGGGCAGCTTTGAGCGGGTGCTCAAGCAGACCGCAGATCGGCTGCAGAAAGAGATTGGCCCGCTGCTGGTGCGGGGTGGCGAAGCGGTGTGGATTGATCCGCAAAGCTGGCGGCCCTTTTTGCGCTCGCTGACACACGTCTTTCGCAACGCCGTGGTGCACGGCATTGAAGACCCGAACACCCGCCTGGAATGCGGCAAGGCGGAGCTTGGCACCATCAGTTGTGACGTGCAGACCGATGGCTGCTGGCTCACACTCGGCATCGCCGACGACGGCGCCGGTGTCGATGTGACGGCGCTGCGCGCGCGCGCCGTGAGCCTGGGCCTGCTCACGCCGCAGGCCGTGGCGGCGCTGTCCGAGGAACAAGTGTTGGAATTGATCTTTCTGGACCATATCAGCACGCAACAAGAAAGCTCCGAACTGGCCGGGCGCGGCGTCGGCCTGGCGGTGGTGCGCAGCGAGACGCGTAAACTTGGCGGCGAGGTGATGGCGCACTCTGTGCCAGGCAAAGGAACCTGGTTTGTTTTTACCCTGCCATGGCAAGACGACATTTTTGACCTGTAGGAGACGCAATGCCAATCAACAAATGGGTGGCCGAGGTGGTGGCCGCGGCCATGGAGCGCACGCGCAGCTATTTCGAAGAAGAGTTTGATATTCTGGTGGCCGATATCAGCCAGGACAGCGGCAACGTGGCGACGCTGGATATTCGGGGCCTGACCGCCATCGTCGGCGTTGGCGGCCCGGTCAGTTTGCTGGTGGCCTTCAGCTTTGACCCGCGCCTGATGGACGTGCTCTATGCGCGCATGATCAAGGGCATTGAGGTGCCGCCGGGCGAAGAAGAAAACTACCGCAGCTCGGTCGCCGCCGAGATTGTGAACACGATTATTGGCAATTGCACGGCCGAGTTACAGCAGTTCGATGCGGCCATTACGCTCACACCGCCGATGATTATTGACAGCGCGAAGCATATTCACCGCATGAATAATGCGGTGTTCATCAGCCGCAGCCTGAATTCAAAGTTTGGCAATGTTGATATCAACCTGGTTGGCCCGGGCGAGTTGTTTGACCGCGACCTCAATTACGTGAAGTGAGTTGGCTATGACCTGTCTGCAAATTTTGGTGGTCGATGATTCGCTCATCACCGTGAAAAAACTCTCCAGCATGCTCACCGCGCTGGGCCACCAGGTGGTGCGCACTGCCGCCACGGGCGTCGAGGCGCTTGCCACCTACGAGGCCTGCCAGCCCGACCTGGTGACGATGGACATCACCATGCCCGACATGGATGGCATCGAGGCAACGCGCCGAATCCGCGAGAAGTTTCCTGATGCGCTGATCATCATGGTGACCTCGCACGGACAGGAAAAGATGGTGCTCGATGCCTTGAAGGCGGGTGCCAAAGGATATGTGCTCAAGCCGTTCCGGGAGGACAAGCTCAAGGAAGTCATCGAGACCGCAGTCACGCGCAACCGTCGGCCCGACAAGCTGCCCGAAGTGATCGGTAAGACGCAATCATCGGCGCGGGACGGCGCGGCGTGAAAGCAGCTTCTGTCAAAGCCTCGCGTCGCGCCCGCGTCCCTGCGGTGCTGACGATGTGGGACATCCTTGACCTGGCCCAATTTACGGTCTATGTGGTTGATGTTCGCTCCCATGAACTGATCTATACCAACCACCAGTCTGGGCTGCAGGCAGCAGCCGAGGGCGGCACGCCCGGCAAGTGTTATCAATTGATGTACCAGCAGAACAGCCCCTGTCTGGACTGCAAGATTGCCCAACTGATGAATGCAGCGGGCCAGTGCAACGGCCTGAGCCTGACGTACGAGCGTTTCAATGAGGCCGCTGACGCCTGGTTTCAGTTGCAAGAGGGAACGCTCAGGCTGTCCGATGGTCGCACGGCTCTGTATTCGATTGCCAGCGACATCAGCGCCATCAAGGCCATGCAGAACAACCTGAGCGAGGCGCACGCCGAATTGGCGCTGAAGAACCAGATGCTCGAAAGCCTGTCGGTGACGGATCGGCTGACCGGTTTGTTCAACCGCCGAAAGTTTGACGAAGTGCTGGCCAACGAGTGCGAGCGCGCGGCGCGCAGCGCGCTGCCGCTGGCGCTGATGATGGCTGACATTGATCATTTCAAGAGCGTGAACGACAGCCACGGGCACCAGATCGGGGACGAGCTGCTGATGGCCATCGCGCGCCTGTTGCAGCAGGGCGTGCGCCGGGTGGACACGGTGGCGCGCTGGGGTGGTGAAGAGTTCATGATCCTGTGCCCGGCGACCAGCCTGGCCGACGCTTGCGCCCTGGCAGAAACTATTCGTCGCAGCATCGGCGGCACGGATTTCTCCGTGATTGGGCGCAAGACTTGCTGCTTTGGCGTGGCTGAATACCGCCCCAACGAGCCCTCGGAGGCCTTGGTCAAGCGCGTTGATGATGCGCTTTACCGCGCCAAGAACGAAGGCCGCAACCAGGTCTGCTGTGGCTGATTCCATCTCCAGATCACCCCTGTCCTGGTTGTCTCGCCTTGCCGTGCGATGGCAGTGTTTGCGCCTCGACGCCTAGACAGGAATGATTTTGAAATGGAATAAAGTCAGGCTACCTCGCTGCTGCGGGCCAAGGCCAGCCGCAGGCGCGGCCAGAGCACGATCACCAGCAGGCCCAGCAACACCAGGGCACCAGCGGCCAGCTTCCACAGCGGCAAGGGCTCGCCCAGCGACCAGGCGGAGGCACCCATGCCAAACACCGGCACCAGCATTGCCAGCGGGGTGACCGTGGCGGCCGGGTGGCGCGCCAGCAGCCAGTTCCAGGCCCCATAGCAAAAGAGCGTATTGCCGAGCGCCTGCCACAGCACGCTGATCCAGACGCCCAGGCTGGCCTGCTGCACGCTTTGCAGCACGAGCTGCGGTCCTTCCAGCCAGAGCGACAAGGCAAACAGGGGCGGTATCGCAAACAGACTGCTCCAGACCATGAAGCCCAGCATATCGACGCGCCCGGCGGCCTTGGCGACCATGTTGGCGCAGGCCCAAAAGAAAGCCGCACCCAGCACCAGGCCGAGGCCTTTGGCGGTGAGGCTGGCATCCAGATGCGCCGCAATCACACCCAGACCGGCCACCGTCAGCACCAGGCCGAGCAGCTGAAAGCCGCGCACGCGCTCGCCCAGCGTCAACATCGACAAACCAATCGTGAAGAACACCTGCACCTGAACCACCAGCGAGGCCAGGCCCGGTGAAATATCGGCGCGCATGGCCAGAAACAACAAGGCGAACATACCCACGCCCAACAGCACGCCAAAGCTTGCCAGCAGCCGCCACGACACGATGGGGCGGCGGATGAACAGCATCCAGGGCAGTGCCGAGCAGGCAAAACGCAGGCTCGCCAGCAGTAGCGGCGGCAGGCCATCGAGCGCCCAGCGGATGACGACAAAATTTGTGCCCCAGACAAAGACGACGGACAGGGCAAGCAGCAGATGGGAGTAAGGCAAGAAGAGTCCTCGGAGCCGGATGTTGTTGATATTTTAGGCCTCCAGCGATTAGCCCGTCTGCCTGAACAGCTATTGAATGAATAGCAAAGATGGGTCCATGCGGAGCCTTGGCGGCAATCCGCGCAAGCGCACGCAATGTAGTGATTACAACAAAAAAATGTTGTATTTGCAACATTAAAGCGGAATTATTGGGGCAAGCCCTCTTGCATTGGCGTTCAGCGTACGCTACATTGGTCGGCAATCGGTCCAAAACAACTCATCAGCCTGCTTGATTCATGCGTAAATTCCTGCACATCAATTTGACGGATCAATCGACCCAAGTGCAAGCGCTTGAAGGAGAGGCCGTCATTCGCGCCGGGCGTTTTCTGATTGCCAGGACGCTGCTCGAAATGGATGTGGCCCGGGTTGACCCGCTGTCAGCGCAGAATCCCCTGATTTTTTCTGCCGGTCCACTGGCCGGGTCGAGTTTTTCCAATGCCAATCGGCTCAGCGTGGGTTGCAAGAGCCCGTTGACAGGTGGCATCAAGGAGGCCAACGCGGGCGGCACCTTCGCCTATGCCATGGGGCAGCTTGAGTTGGCCGGGTTCACGCTGCACGGTACGGCACCCGACTGGAGCGTGCTGCGTATGACCAAAGACGGCAAGATTAGCTTTGACAGCGCGCAACCCTACCTGGGCAAGGGCAACAACGAAGTCGCTCGCTTGTTGCTGGAAAAATACGGCAAGAAAGTCAGTTTTGCACTGTGTGGGCCGGTCGGCGAATATTTGGGTCTGGTGGCTGGGATTGCTTTTGCCGATACCGATGGCCGCCCGTCGCGCTTGGCGGCACGCGGTGGTGTGGGTGCCGTGATGGGAGCCAAGAAGATCAAGGCCATCGTGATTGACATGCACAAGTTGCCACCTTTTCATGACCGCCAAAAACTCAAAGCTGCCATACGCGACTACGGCGATCTGCTTGGCAAAGAGCCGGCCATTGACAATTTCAAACGCCTGGGCACGGCCATGGTGGCCGATCTGACCAACTACATTGGCGGCCTGCCGGTGCGCAACTTCAGCGTCGGGCGCATGGTTGAAGAAGCTGACGGACCCTTCAAACTGGGCGGTCGCTACATACGCGAGCGCAATCTGGCGCGCGCTGGCAAGACTGCGCACGCCTGCATGCCGGGCTGCCTGATCCAGTGCAGCAACGTTTATGTTGATGAACAGGGCCAGGAACTGGTGTCGCCGCTGGAATACGAAACACTCGGTCTGGTGGGCAGCAATTGCGGCTTGGACGACCCGGATGATGTGGCCCGATTGAACGCCGTGGTGAACGACCTGGGCATTGACACGATTGATCTGGGTGCCACGCTGGGCGTGCTGATGCAAGCCGGGCAGGGCGCTTTTGGTGATATCGCGTTCATGCAGGCAGCACTGCAAGACATTCGCCAAGGCAATGCGCGGGGGCGCTTGCTGGCGCAAGGTGCCGCCCGCGTGGGCCAGCATTTTCAGGTGCAACGGGTTCCGGTCATCAAGCAGCAGGCTATCAGCGCTTACGACCCGCGCGTGATTGAGGTCACCGGTATTTCCATGATGCTCACAGCACAGGGGGCGGATCACACGGCTGGCAATATGCCCGCCTACGAGTGCAAGGGCAAGACGACCGAAGAGCTGGTCGCCCTCAGTGTGACAACCCAGATTTCGGTGGCAGCGGCGGATTCAATCGGCTTTTGCATTTTTGGGCGTTCCGTGACCGATACCCATCCGGATCTGGTGGTGGCGGCGCTCAATGACGCGCATGGCACGGCGCTGGATGAATCGTTTCTGAAGCAACTCGGGCGTGAAGTGCTGGAACTTGAATGGCGCTTCAATCGGCTCGCCGGGTTCACCGACGGCGACGACGAGTTGCCAGAATTTTTCTATTCCGAGGCGCTGGCACCGACCGGCAACCGGGCTCGCCATCATGCCAAGGAAGCCAACCTTTGCCTGGCACAACACATCCGTTGCCAATAGTTTGCTGCCTACATTCCTGCCAAAGCGCCTCTAAACCGTCATGCCCCTCGCAGCCGCAAAGTCCAAAAAAGCCGGTCCCACAACTGCGCTGGCGCAGCGCGCGGGAGCTCAGAAGCAGGCCGCCCAGGCAACGCGTGACAGCATTCTGAAAGCCGCCGTCAAGGTCTTTGCCAAAGCCGGTTTTGCGGGCGGTCGGGTGGAGAAAATTTCCAGCGCTGCCAAGTCCTATGACCGGATGATTTACTATTATTTTGGCAGCAAGGAAAAACTGTTTATCGCCGCGCTGGAAGAGATTTACCACCGCTTCTGCGAGGCCGAAGCCAAGGTGGATCTTGATTTGCAATACCCAGTCGAGTCGCTGCGTGGCATCGTCCGATTTTTCTGGACCTATTACCAGAAGCACCCTGAATTCATCACCTTGCTCAACAGCGAGAACCTGCATCGTGGCAAACACATCTCCAAGTCGATGCGTGCGCGGGATTATTCCAAAGCCGCCATCGCGATCCTGGGGGGCGTGCTCGACAGCGGTATTGCCAAAGGCCTGTTTCGCGCCGACGTGCTGCCGCGTGATGTTTACCTGCTGATCTCCTCGCTGAGCTATTTCTACCTCTCGAACCGATTTACGCTGACTGCATTTCTGGGTGAAAACATTGAATCAGCGACGGCCCTGGCGCATTGGGAGGAATTTATCACGGAGGCCGTTTTGCGTGTCGTTGCACCAGTCCGCCAGGCGGCCGAAACAGGCAGTTGAGCCTGCTGACGGACACTTTTTGCAATCCATCACGATCCAAGGAGAAACAATGGCCACTCAGATCCTTTCCGAAACATCCGGCAAAGTCGTCATCAGGAACATTGGTTTACTGTTGTCCGGAGATGTCGACAAGCCCGTTCTGGATGCTGACACAATTGTCGTCAACGATGGCTTGATTGTGGCAGTCGGCAAGGCCCAGGATTGTCAGCTTGAAAATGCCAAAACGGTCATCGATGCCCGCCAGACCTGTGTCTGTCCGGGCCTGATTGACAGCCACGTCCACCCGGTTTTTGGTGACTGGACACCGCGGCAGAACCAGACCGGCTGGATTGAATCGACCATGAACGGTGGTGTCACGACCATGATTTCGGCGGGCGAAGTGCACCTGCCGGGACGGCCAAAAGACATCGTTGGCCTGAAAGCGCTGGCCATTACGGCGCAGCGCGCTTTTGACAATTTCCGTCCAAGCGGGGTCAAGGTTATTGCCGGTGCGCCGATTATCGAACAGGGCATGGTTGAGCAGGATTTCCAGGAGCTGGCCGCAGCCGGCGTGACCCTCATCGGTGAGGTCGGTCTGGGTTCGGTCAAGGCGGGTTATGAAGCCGCTGAAATGGTGCGCTGGGCCCGCAAGTACGGCATCCAGAGCACCATTCACACCGGTGGCCCATCGATTCCCGGTTCGGGTTTGATCGACAAGGATGTGGTACTGGAGGCAGACGCCGACGTGATTGGTCATATCAATGGCGGCCACACGGCATTGCCTGAAGCACATGTCTGCGAGCTCTGCGAAAAGTCTTCGCGGGCCATTGAAATCGTTCACAACGGCAATGAAAAAGTAGCCATTGCGGCAGCCCAGGCGGCCTTACAACTCAAGTGCCCGCACCGGGTCATTTTGGGTACCGACGGTCCGGCGGGCTCCGGTGTGCAGCCGCTGGGCATCTTGCGCATGGTGGCGTTGCTGTCGAGCCTGGGCCGGATTCCGGCCGAGTTGGTGTTCTGTTTTGCCACTGGCAACACGGCGCGTTTGCGCAAGTTGAACTGTGGCTTGATTGAAGTCGGGCGCGACGCTGATTTTGTCTTTATGGACAAGGCCCAGCATTCAGTCGGGCGGGGTCTGCTTGAGAGTGTTCAGTGCGGTGATTTGCCGGGCGTTGGCATGGTCATGATCGGCGGCATTGTGCGCTGTGGTCGCAGCCGCAACACGCCGCCGGCGACCGAGATACCAGTGGTCGTTGCACACGCTTAGCCGCTGGTCAGCCAAGGAGCTATCAATTGACCAGCAACACAGGCGCTTACCTGCGACCGCAGACATTGCGTGAAGCCTTGACGGAACTCGCCGCCAGGCCTCTGACCGTGTTGGCGGGGGGAACCGATTTTTATGCGTCCCGGGCCGGCCAAGCCATTACCGAGCCGGTGCTCGACATAACGGCGATCCCTGAACTCAAACTGATCAGCGACGTGGGGACGCATTGGCGCATCGGCGCGGCGGTGACCTGGAGCCAAATCGTGCGCACCCCTTTGTCGGAACAATTGACCGCGCTCCAATCGGCAGCGCGCGAGATTGGCGGTGTGCAAGTGCAAAACATGGCAACTTTGGCGGGCAATATTTGCAACGCATCCCCGGCGGCAGACGGCATCGTGGCCTTGCTGGCACTGGATGCCCAAATCGAACTTGCATCGGTGTCGGGCCAGCGCACGTTGGCATTGACCGAGTTTGTGCTCGGTGCGCGCAAGACCGCCCGACTGCCGAGCGAACTGGTGACCGGCATTTTGGTTCCCATGCGCAAGACCGCCCGTTCCAGTTTTCTCAAGCTCGGACACCGGCGCTATCTGGTGATTTCGATTGCGATGGTCTCGGTGCTGCTGGAACTTGACAGCGCTGGGGCGATTGCTTATGCCGCAGTAGCCGTGGGGTCGTGCTCGGCCGTTGCACAACGCTTGCCTGCGCTGGAGCATCGGCTGCTGGGTCGAAGGGCATCAAGCGATGTGTTGGCCCTGTTCCACTCGGACGATTTGAGTCCGCTCACACCGATTGACGACGTGCGCGGCAGCGCTGACTATCGGCGCGATATTGCGCTGACGCTGGTCAAGCGGGCCCTTGGCGAGGCCATCCATGGGCAACAAGACTGAAAGGCGGGACAAATTGCAGGCACGGCAAACCATCTGTTTGAATATCAACGGCAAATCCACCCAGGTGCTTTGCGAGCCGAGCAAGCGCTTGTCGGATGTGTTGCGCGACGATCTGGGCTTGACCGGAACAAAAATTGGCTGCCATTCTGGCGACTGCGGTGCTTGCACCGTCCTGCTTGATGGCGAACAGGTTTGCTCCTGCATCACGGCCATTGCGCAGTGTGCTGACCGGGCGGTCACAACCGTCGAGGGACTGGCGTGCAATGGCTTGCTCAATCGGCTACAGCAAGCGTTTCTGGCCCACGGGGCGGCGCAATGCGGCATTTGTACGCCGGCCATGCTGATGGCTGCCACTGACGTGCTGCGGCGTTATCCGGATCCAACGCAGCAGCAGGTTGAGGATGGTTTGGCGGGCGTTCTGTGTCGCTGCACCGGTTACCGCAAAATTGTCGAAGCCGTGCTGGCTGTGGCACAGGGCGACATTCATTTGCCGCAACCCGAGGCTGGGCAAGCCGTCGGCGCGCGCCTTGCGCGCTGCGACGGGTTGAGCAAAATCACCGGCGCGGAAAAATTTGGTGCCGATGAATTCCCGCCAGATTGTCTTTGGTTGCGCACGGTTCGCTCGCCCCATGCGCGCGCTCATTTCGAGCTGGGAGATCTGGAAGAATTCAAGCGACGCTTCCCCGGGATTGTTGCGGTTTTCTCGGCCAAGGATGTGCCCGAAAACAGTTTTGCAGTGTTTCCAACACCGAAGGATCAACCGGTTCTGGCCGACGGGCGGGTGCGCTTTCGTGGGGAAGCCGTGCTCTTGATCGTGGGCGAAATGGAGGCCGTCAAGGCGATCCCGGAAGCCCAGGTTCCCGTTCTTTGGCAGCCTGAAGAGGCGCTTGACAGCGTTGAAAAGGCACTCACGGCCACCGGCAATTTGCTGCACGATTTTGCGCCGGAAAATGTTTTGTGCCGAGGCCGCGTGGTCAAGGGTGATGTCGAGACTGCTTTGCGTGCCTCGGCTTTTGTGGCCGAGGACGAATATCGGACCGCGTATGTCGAGCACGCCTACATTGAACCGGAAGCGGGTTATGCCGAAGTCGTTGACGAGCACGGTGAGCAGCGCATCCGTCTTTTTGTTTGCACGCAAACCCCGGTGATGGACCGCGACGAAGTGGCGCATGTCCTGAAACTGCAAAAATCGGCCGTGCACATTGTGCCGTCGGCCATTGGCGGTGGTTTTGGCGGCAAGCTTGACGTGTCGATTCAACCCCTGCTCGCGCTGGCGGCCTGGCATCTGAAACGCCCGGTGCGTACCGTCTATAGCCGTTTTGAGTCGATGCAATCAACCACCAAACGGCATCCGTCGCGGATTCGTGCGCGCTATGCGTGCGACGCCGAGGGCAATCTGACGGCGCTCGATTTTCATGGCGATTTCAACACCGGAGCCTACGCCAGCTGGGGCAGCACCGTCGCCAACCGGGTGCCGGTGCACAGTACCGGGCCTTACTTTGTGCCGCACTTGCGGGCGCTGACACGCGCGGTATTCACCAACAACGCGATCGCCGGCGCGTTTCGCGGGTTTGGTGTGCCGCAAGCGCACATCGTGACCGAGGCTTTGCTCGACGAGCTGGCTGAAAAAGTTGGGATGGACCAGCTCGAATTCAGACTCAAGAATGCGATTCGGGTGGGGCAGGCGACCGCCACCGGGCAAGTGCTCACCGCCAGTGTTGGCATGAGCCAATGCCTGGAGGCGACACGACCCGCCTGGCGCAACGGCCGCACCCGCGTGAGCGCCTTTAATCAGCAAGCCATTGGCCGTGGCAGTCCCTTGCGGCGCGGCATCGGCATCGCCAGCATGTGGTATGGCATTGGCAACACGGTGATTGCCAATCCCTCCACCATGACGGGTGCCCTGCGCAGCAACGGGCGGCTCTTTCTTTACAACGGAGCGCAAGAAATCGGGCAGGGTACCGGTACCGTGATGCCGCAGATTTTTGCCGATGCCGTGGGGCTGCCGGTGGCGCTGGTGGACCAGGTGATGGGTGACACGGACCTGACGCAAGATGCGGGCAAATCGTCAGCCTCGCGTCAGACTTTTGTTTCTGGCAATGCGGCCAAGTTTGCCGGTGAGGCCATTCGCCAACAGTTGCTGCAGTTGCTGGGCCTGGGACAGCACGCCAGTTTGAGTGTGTCGCAAGCGGTCCTGCGGGGCAGCGAAAACGGGATTGAAAAGCAGCTGGATCTGGCCAGTCTGAGAGCCGATGCGCGCGGCGATCTCGTGTCGGGCCGTGGCTACTTCAATCCGGCCACCGTGCCGCTGGATGCGAACGGCCAGGGCGTGCCCTACGCCACGTATGGCTTTGCGGCGCAGGTGGCAGAAGTCGAAGTTGACATGGAACTCGGCACGGTCAAGGTTTTGCATATTGATGCAGCCCACGATGTTGGTCGCGCGGTCAACCCGACCCAGGTGGAAGGGCAGATTCACGGTGGTGTGGCGCAAGGCTTGGGGCTGGCTTTGATGGAAGAGTACATCAGCGGCCAGACCGACAACCTGCACGACTACCTGATTCCCACAGTGGGCGACATTCCGCCCATCACGGTGCACATCATTGAAGACGTCGAGCCGCTCGGGCCCTACGGTGCAAAAGGGGTTGGAGAGCCGGCGCTAGTGGCAACACCGCCGGCCATTCTGAACGCCATTTACGATGCGGTGGGCGTTCGCATCAGGCAGATTCCAGCCACACCAGAGCGTGTTCGTCAGGCCATCTTGGCAGCAAGCGAGTGTGTAGCATGACGCCATCGACCCAAGTGGTGGGTGTGCCAGAACCGGTTGCGGCGCAGACCGCCGATGTCGCCGCGGAAGCGCCCAGGACGCAAGAGGAGTTGCTGGCTGGCCGGCTCGAGTGTCTGGCCTGCCCGGTTTGCTGCAAGATCTCGGAGGGTCGCAATGGCGCCTGCGATCGCTATGCCAACCACGGCGGTATGCTGGTGCGGCTGGATCCGGTGCTGGTGCTGCGTCGTGCCCTGACGGGCGACGAAACGGGCGTCGTTGCTTTCGCCCCTGCAAAACCCCCGGTGCCGTCGGAAATCGCGTTGGCAGAAGATGCCTTTATCACCGGCGTGGGTGCGTCAACGACTTACCCGGACTACAAACCCGCTCCTTTCATTGTGTCCTCCAGCGTAGCTGGGGTTGATCTGGTCACCGTCGTCACGGAAGGCATTTTCAGTTACTGCAGCCTGAAGGTGAAGATCGACACGGATCGTTTCCTGGGCGGCGAGTGTGCCAAGGTGCTGTGCAAAGGCGAGCATGTTGGTCACGTGACGACCGCCGAGTACGGCTCACAGATGCTCTCGCTCGGCGGTGTTCACCACCTCACCGGTGGCAGCCGCAAAGAGGGCCGGGTGACGGTGGAAATGCTGGCAGCGCTGGGCAACAAGCAGGCCGTCGAGCTTAGTATCGAAGGCGGCTCACAGATCCAGATTCAAGCCGGTTGCGCACCGCTTGTGAACGGTGTGCAAGAGCAGCGCATGCGCGTGGGTTGTGGTTCGGCCACGGTGGGCATCTTCGCGCAGCAGTTGCGTGACCAAGTGGACGAAGCGGTCGTGGTGGATGATCACATCACCGGTGTGTTGACTGAACACCAGGCCGGTCAGTGTCTCGATATGCGCGCTTCGGGGATCAAAATCCGGGGCCGCAGATCGACTGCGGGGCGCTATTTTCAGGTTGCCAATCCGGGCACCGGTTGGGGCGGCACTGACATCTCGGAGCCGCTCTCCATCATCAAGAGCTGGGATGCCAAAAAGGCCTGGCCCGGCTTGCGCCTGCTCATGACTTCGACCACCGGAGAACATGCAAGCTGGTATGTTCTGGACGAGGCCCTGCGCCCGGTCGAGCAGGAGATGCCGGCGGCCGTACGCCGCATTGTGCAGCGCGTTGGTGAAAATTGTGAGCCCTCCTTGACGACTGTGCTGTTTCTGGCTGGTGCCGGTGGCAGTTTGCGCGCGGGCGTCACCGAAAACCCGGTGTTGCTGACCCGTGCCGTTAAAGCGGCGCTGGTCAATGTGACTTGCGGCGGTGCGCCAGCCTACGTCTGGCCGGGTGGCGGCATCACCCTGATGGTCGATGTGCTGCGGATGCCTGACAACAGCTTTGGCATCGTCCCCACACCAGCCCTGGTGGCACCAATTGAATTCAGCCTGAAGCTCGAAGATTACCGCGCGCTGGGGGGGCACATGGACTATGTCCGAACGCTTGAAGAAGCACTGTCGCGGGGTGCCTGGCACGAGCACGGTGCACCGTTGGCACGTCAGTCGATACGCATGTCAGCGCAAAATCCCTGGCCAATGGGGCTAGCCCCTTTGCTGGGTTAAGGGGCAGCATCGATGACGGCACAACGCGCACCCCTGTCAGACGAGCGCTGGCATTTTCAGCACGGACCGATTGATCTGGTGTTGGGTGCCAAGGGTCAGCTGGCGGCAGTCGCCAGGGCGCACGAGCAGGCGTGGCAGCGCTTCAGGGGCATTCTGGGCGAACTGGTGCAGGAGCTAGGCGGATTGCGCGCGGCGGTTGTGGGTGACAAGTGTCCTTTGCACGGCGCGGTGGCACGGCGCATGTGGCAGGCTTGTGTGCCGTACAAAAGCAGTTTCATCACGCCCATGGCAGCGGTGGCCGGTGCCGTCGCGCAGGAATTGATTGCCTGCTACGACAGTCCAGGCATTGAGCGCGCCTGGGTCAATAACGGCGGCGATATTGCTTTGCACCTGACACCGGGCGAGGCTTTGCGAATCGGTCTGTATGCCGATTTGGCGCAGCTTGACGAGACCGAACTGGGCACCGGGATTGGACTCGATGGCCAGTTTGAAATTTCCAGCGCCTTGCCGGTGCGCGGGGTCGCTACAAGTGGTTGGCGCGGGCGCAGTTTTTCTTTGGGCATTGCCGACAGTGTCACGGTTTTGGCCGGCACGGCGGCGGCGGCTGATGCGGCGGCGACCGTGATTGCCAATGCGGTCAACCTTGATGATCCGCGTATCGTGCGACAGGCTGCGTGTGAGGTCAGGGATGACAGTGACCTCGGCACGCTTGCGGTGACGCGGGCGGTGGCCCTATTGGAGCCCATTTTGGTGCAGCAGGCGCTGCGGGCCGGTTTGCGACGGGCGCAGGCCTTGCGTGCAGCCGGCCTGATCTGGTCAGCCGCGCTGGTCTGTCAACAGCAGGTCGTGACGACCGAAAACAGGCAAATGGCGCAAGTGCCAAGCCGCATCAGGCCGCGCTCACGGCGACAAACTGGCTTGGTATTTGCTTAACCTTAACCAGACTTGATATGACACTTGAAATTCGACGCATCCTGACGCACGTGGAGCAAATCCACCACGAATTTGGCCCGGTAGCTGCCACGCCCCTGCAGCGCGGTACCATTGCCGTGGTGCTCACCAATCCATTTGCTGGCCGTTACGAGCCAGACATCGTGCCCATGATGCAGGAGCTTGAGCCGCTCGGGGTCGCGCTGGCAGAGCAGTTGCGCGCCGCCATGCAAGTGCCCGCCGAGCGTATTGAGGGCTACGGCAAGGGTGCCATTGTGGGCGCGGCTGGTGAGCTCGAACATGGCGCACTCTGGCATGTGCCTGGCGGCTACGCGATGCGCGCCCTGCTGGGTTGGACGGGGGATCGCGCCGCCTATGCGCAGGGCCAGGCCGGGCTCGGCAGCGGGCAGCCGGGGAACGCCTTGGCGATCGTCGTTTCAAGCAAAAAGGTGGGTGCGCCCGGCGCGACTTTGGACGTTCCGCTGACGCACATCAACGCGAGCTACGTGCGCAGCCATTTTGATGCCATTGAAGTGCGCGTTCCCGGTGCGCCCAAAGCAGATGAGATTGTTTACATCCTGGCCATGAGTACCGGGGCGCGCATCCATGCCAGGGTCGGTGGTCTCAGCGCCAGCGCGATCAGCAAGTGGGACGGTCTGCGTTGATTCTCCTTGATCCCGATTGCTAACCTTGAAAGGAAAGACATGACAGCCAAAATTCGGAAAATTATTGTGCAGATCGATGAGACGCGCATTGAAATGGGTCAGACTATTGAGCCCCCCACTCGCAAGGCGCTGGCCATGGCGGTGATTGAAAATCCGTATGCTGGGCATTATTCTCAAAATCTCGACGAGTTGATTGCCATTGGCGAAGAGTTGGGTGCTTTGCTGGGCCAGAAGTGCGTGGCGGCCCTTGGGATTTTGCCGGGGCAGGCGCAGAGTTACGGCAAAGCCGCCATTGTGGGTGAAGCTGGCGAGCTCGAACACGCCGCCGCGATTCTGCACCCCAAGCTCGGTGCGCCGCTGCGCAAAGCGGTTGAGAAGGGTGCGGCGCTGGTGCCCTCGGCGAAAAAGATGGGCGGGCTGGGCACGGCGGTTGATGTTCCGCTGGGCCACAAGGATGCTGCTTTTGTGCGCAGTCATTTTGATGCCATGGAGGCCCGGGTCAGCGATGCCCCGCGCGCCAACGAAATTGTGGTCGCGGTGGCGGTGAGCGCCAGCGGCCGTCCGTTGGCGCGCATCGGTGGTTTGCAGGTCAGCGAGATTGTCGGCAAAGATGGCTTGCGTTAAGCCAGCGCCGCGCAAATCCCGAATATTATTTTTTGCTAGTGAGTGGAGTTTCAATTTTTCAACGAGGAGTCTTGATATGAAAATGGTACGAAGAATCGTCTGCGCCGTCGGCTTGGCTGCAGGTGTGGGCCTGCTGCTGCCGGCGCAGGCCCAGGGCGTCATCAAAATTGGTGAGATCAACAGCTACAAGGCCTTCCCGGCTTTTCTGGGTCCGTACAAAAAAGGCATGGAACTGGCAGTGGCCGAAGTTAACGCTGCGGGCGGCGTCAATGGCAAACAGGTCGAGTTAATTACCCGTGATGACAACGCCAATCCGGGCGATTCCGTTCGCATTGCGGAAGAGTTGATCTCACGCGAAAAGGTCGATGCACTGATGGGGACGTTTCTGTCCAACACCGGTCTGGCCGTGACCGACTTTGCCAAGCAGAAGAAGTTTTTCTTCCTGGCGGGCGAACCCCTGACTGACAAGATTATCTGGGCCGGTGGCAACAAATACACTTTCCGTTTGCGTCCGGGCACTTACATGCAGGCCGCCATGCTGGTGCCGGATGCGGCCAAGTTGAAGAAAAAACGTTGGGCGCTGGTTTATCCCAATTACGAGTACGGCCAATCGGCCGTTGCAGCCTTCAAGCAGTTGCTCAAGGCCGCCCAACCTGATGTCGAGTTTGTGGCGGAACAGGCACCTCCGCTGGGCAAGCTGGATGCTGGAAGCGTGGTGCAGGCCCTGGCCGATGCCAAGCCGGATGCCATTTTCAACGTGCTTTTTGGTGCCGACCTGGCAAAGTTTGTGCGCGAAGGCAATACGCGCGGACTGTTTCAGGGGCGTTCCGTGGTCAGCGTCTTGACGGGCGAGCCGGAGTACCTCGATCCCCTGAAAGAAGAGGCACCCAACGGCTGGATCGTCACTGGCTACCCTTGGAACGGGATTCAAACGCCACAGCATAAGGCGTTCCTGAAAGCCTACCAGGACAAGTACCAAGACTACCCACGCCTGGGCTCGGTGGTCGGCTATAGCGCGGTCCAGTCGATCGTTGCTGGTTTGAAAAAAGCCAAGAGCAGTGACACGGAAAAACTCGTCGCTGCCTTCATGGGTCTGCAAGTCGAGACGCCGTTTGGCCCTATCACGTATCGGGCGCAGGATCACCAATCCACCATGGGTGCTTTTGTTGGCAAAACCAAAAATGAAGGTGGCAAGGGTGTGATGGTTGATTACGTCTATATGGATGGCAGCAAATACCTGCCGTCTGACGCCGAAGTCGCCAAACTTCGTGCACCTGACTGATTGACTCCGGGGCGATCCAGCCAGCTCTAGCCCTGAACGTTTTGAAGGAATGGGATGGAATTTTCAGGCTTTCTGGTCCAGTTGTTGAATGGTCTGGCTGGTGCGTCCTCGCTGTTTTTGGTGGCGGCGGGGCTGTCGCTGATTTTCGGTGTTACCCGCATCGTCAATTTTGCGCACGGCTCGTTTTTCATGGTTGGCATCTATGTCGCCTACACGCTGGTCAATCATTTCGGTGCCGGTTTTGGTTTCTGGCCGGCCGTGCTGCTGGCTGCGCTGGTCGTCGGCGTGCTGGGTGCGGTGATTGAGGTCGTGTTGCTCAGGCGCATCTACAAAGCGCCCGAACTATTCCAGTTGCTGGCCACCTTTGCCCTGGTGCTGGTGATCAAGGATGCGGTTCTGTGGCTTTGGGGGCCGGACGAACTGCTCGGTCCGCGGGTCTCGGGGCTGTCGGGTGCCGTGCCGATTCTGGGGCGTGCCTTTCCGACCTATGACTTGTTCATGATCGTGGTGGGTCCGGTGATGCTGGGCCTGCTCTGGTTGGTGCTCACGCGCACGCGCTGGGGCACGCTGGTGCGCGCGGCCACGCAGGACCGGGAAATGGTCAGTGCGCTGGGGGTGAACCAGGCTTGGCTGTTCACCGCCGTCTTTGCTTTGGGGGCGCTGCTGGCCGGACTGGGGGGTGCCCTGCAACTGGCGCGCGAGCCCGCCAGCATGGAGCTTGATCTGAACACCATCGGCGCCGCTTTTGTGGTGGTTGTGGTGGGTGGCATGGGCTCCATTCCGGGTGCCTACGTTGCGGCCCTGCTGATTGCTGAAATCAAGGCCGTCTGTATTTGGCTCGGTGTGGTGCAAATCGCGGGCATCAGCCTGTCATTTTCCAAGCTGACCCTGGTGGTCGAGTTTCTCGTCATGGCGGTGGTGTTGGTGGCCCGGCCCTGGGGCCTGCTGGGCCGACCCCAGGCCGCCAATCGCTATGTCGGCATGCGTGAAGAGCCGCTGCGCGGGGCCAGCAAAAGCGGCCTCCTGCTGGCCGCTCTGGTGGGGTTGGCACTGCTTGCTCTGCCACGGGTCATGGCCGACTCGCCCTACGTCACCGTGCTGATGATTGATCTGCTGGTGGCGGCGCTGTTCACGGCCAGTCTGCATTTCATCATGGGACCAGCTGGCATGCATTCGTTTGGGCATGCTGCCTACTTTGGTTTGGGGGCCTACGCGGCGGCGCTGCTGGCGCGAAATGCCGGATTGCCGATGGAGCTTTCACTGGTGCTGGCACCCACGGTTGCTGCCCTGGGCGCGCTGCTATTTGGCTGGTTTGCAGTGCGTTTGTCGGGCGTTTATCTGGCCATGCTGACGCTGGCCTTTGCCCAGATCACCTGGGCCGTCACCTACCAGTGGGACAGCTTTACAGGGGGCAGCAACGGCTTGACCGGTGTCTGGCCGGCAGCGTGGCTGGCGGACAAGCAAAATTACTATTACCTGAGCTTGTTGTTGGTGACGGCGGGCGTGCTGCTGTTGCGGCGGATCTTGTTTTCACCGTTTGGCTATGCCATGCGCGCGGGTCGTGACTCGCCGCTGCGCGCGGATGCCATCGGCATGAACGTGAAGGCAAACCAGTGGGCGGCGTTTACCCTGGCCGGTGCCTTTGCCGGACTGGCTGGCGCGCTATACGCGTTTTCCAAAGGCAGCATTTCGCCCGAGACGCTGTCGGTGACAAAATCGGTGGATGGTTTGGTGATGGTCTTGCTCGGTGGCATTCAGACCCTGGCCGGGCCGGTGGTGGGTGCCGTCACCTTTACCTGGCTGCACGACACGGTCGCGCGCAATACCGATTACTGGCGCGCCATGCTGGGTGCCATCATCCTGCTGCTGGTGCTGCTGTTTCCGCAGGGGATTGCCGGGTTTGTCCAGCATTTGTTTGATCAGCGCCGTGCCAAACAGGAGGTAGACCCATGAGTCGGGTGCAGGCGGATGAACCGACGCCGTTGCTGCAAGTCGCCAATCTTGGCAAGTCGTTTGGCGGCGTGAAAGCGGTCGATGGCATTCAATTTGATCTGGCCGCCGGGGAACTGCTCGCGCTGATTGGCCCCAATGGTGCGGGCAAATCGACCACCTTCAATATGGTCAACGGTCAGTTGCGCGCAGACAGTGGTTCGATCCGGCTCAACGGCGCGGAACTGGTCGGGCGCAAGCCGCGTGAAATATGGCACCTGGGTGTCGGGCGCACGTTCCAGATTGCCGAGACCTTTGCCTCGTTGACCGTGCTGGAAAACGTGCAAATGGCGCTGTTGTCGCAAGACGGCAAGCTGTTTTCCATGTGGCGCCGCGCCAGCCACTACCGACGCGACGAAGCCATGGCGGTGCTGGCGCTGGTTGGCATGAGCGCGCAGGCCTTGCGCTGCTGCAATGTGCTGGCCTACGGTGACGTCAAACGGGTGGAGCTGGCGATTGCCATGGCCAATCAGCCCAAGCTGTTGTTGATGGACGAGCCCACCGCTGGCATGGCCCCCAAGGAGCGTAACGAGCTCATGGCGCTGACCAAGAAGCTGGTGCTTGAGCGCGGCATGTCGGTGCTGTTTACCGAACACAGCATGGACGTGGTTTTTGCCTATGCCGACCGCATCATTGTGCTGGCGCGGGGCCGCCTGATAGCCCAGGGCGCGCCGCTGGCAATCCGCGACCACCCCAAGGTGCAAGAAGTGTATTTTGGCAGCGGCAAGACTTTTGAAAAAGCGCCTGCTGCCGCGGTCAAGGAGACAGCGTGACTGCCGCCAGTGGTAGCACGCTGCTCGAGGCGCATGATCTGTGCGCCTGGTATGGTGCGGCGCAAATTCTGTACGGCGTGAATCTGGTGGTGCAGCGCGGTGAGGTAGTGGCTTTGATGGGGCGTAACGGCGCGGGCAAGTCCACCACACTCAAGGCCTTGATTGGCATGCTGCCCAAACGCCGTGGCACGGTGACATTTCTGGGACACGATATTTCTCGCAACGAGCCTTATCAGGCGGCGCGCCTGGGCTTGGGCTATGTGCCTGAAGATCGTCGCATCTTTACCGACCTCACGGTGCTGGAAAACCTGAGCGTTGGCCAGCAAGCGCCGCGCCATTGGGCGGACGGCAGCGCGGCACCTTGCTGGACTCTCGAGCGGGTCTGCCAATTGTTCCCGAATCTGGGTGAAATGACCCGCCGCCTGGGCGGTCGAATGAGTGGCGGTGAACAGCAAATGCTGACCATTGCGCGCACCCTGATGGGCAACCCCTATCTGGTCTTACTCGATGAGCCCTCGGAGGGCGTGGCCCCGGTGATTGTGGAGCAGATGGCGCAAATGATCCTGGCGCTCAAGGCGCAAGGCGTGAGTATTCTGCTGTCCGAGCAGAACATGCATTTTGCCGAGCTGGTCTCGGATCGGGCCTATGTGCTCGAAAAAGGGCAGATTCGTTATCAGGCGTCGATGACGGAGCTGGCTAACAATGAGGAGGTGCGGCGCGCTTACCTGAGCCTTTGACGCTTGGCCTTGCGCTGAATCAAGCACGGCGGATAGAAATGTCCCTAAGATCATGTGCAAGTTCAACCATTGAAAGTCAGGTCATGACATTCGAGCTGAAGAACCATCTCACTGATCGAACCTACGCACTGGTGCTGGCGGGTGGTCGCGGCAGTCGGCTGCATGAACTGACCGCGTGGCGCGCCAAACCGGCCGTGCCGTTCGCCGGTAACCTCAATATCATCGACTTTGCACTGAGCAACTGTGTCAATTCGGGCGTGCGCCATGTTGGTGTGTTGACGCAGTACAAGGCGCAAAGCCTGATCCGCCACATTGAACACGGCTGGGGCTTTCTGGCCGCCAGTCTGGGGGAGTATGTGGAGGTGATGCCCGCGCAACAGCAGCATGGTGAGTGTTGGTATAGCGGCACTGCGAACGCTGTCTATCAGAACCTGCACATCCTCGACGAAGCCCGACCGGAGCTGGTGTTGATCCTCGGCGGTGACCACATCTACAAGATGGATTACTCGATCATGCTCGCTGAACATGTGGCGCGCGGGGCAGAATTGACCGTCGCCTGTCTCGAAGTTCCGTTGGCGCAAGCCACTGAGTTCGGCGTGATGGCGGTGGATGCGGCGCAGCGCATCACCGCGTTCCATGAAAAACCGACGCAACCCGTGGCGCTGGCGCAGCGCCCAACCCACGCGCTGGCGAGCATGGGCATCTACGTCTTCAACACCGACTTGCTGGTGGACGAAGCCGTGCGGGATGCGGCCGATCCATCCTCGCACCATGATTTTGGCAAGGACATCATTCCGTCCCTGCTGGGTCGACACCAGGTTTATGCGCACAGTTTCAAGGACAGTTGCGTCAACATGGTCGATGGTGTGCCGTACTGGCGCGACGTCGGCACCGTGGACGCCTACTGGGAGGCCAACATGGATCTGGTGTCGGTCGTGCCGGAGCTCAACCTGTACGACGACAACTGGCCGATTTTGAGCCTGCAACGCCAGCTTTCACCGGCCAAGTTTGTTTTTGAGGACTACAACCGGCGCGGTGCTGCCTACAACTCGCTGGTTTCAAGCGGCTGCATTGTCAGTGGGGCTACGGTGCGGCGTTCCATCCTGTTCTCCAAGGTGCGCGTGGGCGAGGGCAGCCTGATCGAAGATTCCGTGCTGCTGCCCGATGTGGTGGTTGGCAAAGGGGTCAACCTGCGTTGCACCATCATCGACAAACACTGTCGCTTGCCCGACGGTTTCAGCGCTGGTTTGGACGCCGCGTTTGACCGCGCACGCGGTTTTCATGTCACGCCGCGCGGCGTGGCGCTGATCACGCCCGAGATGATCGGTCAGAAACTGCACCGGGTCTTGTGAGTGCCACGGCCTGCAGCTTAGTTCAGGCGCATGCCGGCCACCAGTGCGGTGATGTTTTGGTGCATCATCTTGAGGTAACTTGGGCCCGGTCCGGCGGGGCCAGACAGGGCGTCCACGTAAAGCTTGGGTCCGAGCGTGACGCCGCTGTCCTGGGCAATTTGTGCCAGCAGCTTGGGATTGCGCATGTTTTCCACAAACACCGCCCTGATTTGTTCACGCTTGATCTGGCGGATCAACTGTGCCACCGCTTTGGCGCTGGGTTCGGTGTCTGCATTGAGTCCCTGGGGGGCCAAAAATCTGATCTGGTAGCGCGCGCCCAGGTAGCCAAACGCGTCGTGCGAGGTGATGACCTGGCGCTTGGAAGCCGGGATGGCTGCCACCTGTTGTTGTGCCAACTGATCCAGTTCGGTGAGTTGACGGATGTACAAATCGCTATTTTTTTGATAGCTGCTTGCGCCCTCTGGATCTACGCTGGAGAGCGACTTTGTTATATTCCTTACATACATTATGACGTTCGTCGGGTCTTGCCACGCATGGGGGTCGGTCTGCTTCTGCGCGTGTCCGGGCTCGCCGGGCAGGGTGCGCGGGCGGATACCCTGCGAGGCGACGAGTGTCGGGCCTGGGTAGCTCGCTGACTGGGCCAGCTTTTGCGCCCAGGGCTCAAAGTTCAGGCCGTTGATGACGAACAATCTGGCCGCCACAATGGCCCTGGCATCGACCGGTTTGGGCTCGAAAGCGTGCGCATCCTGGTCCGGACCGACCAGGGTCGTGACCTTGACCCGGTCGCCGCCAACCACTTGGACCAGATCGCCCAGAATACTGAATGAGGCCACCACCGGCAGCGTCTCGGCAGTCGCGCCCATGGCATTAAAAGACGTGCTAGAGCCCGTCAGTAAAGCGCAAACAGCTATTAAGTCAATAGCAAACTGTTTCATGTGTTTCCTTAGCCAATTAACCGACCCGGTGCGGACGTTTCAGCACCTGCGGTAACCAGCCGCCGGGTGCCAGCAGCAGTGACAGCACGTAGAGGGCACCTGCGCAGCCAATGATGGTGGCTCCGCTGGGTGTGTCCAGGTGGTAAGACAGCAGCAAACCGGCCACGCTCGCCAAGGCTGCCTGCGCGCTGGCGTTGAGCAACTGGGCGCTTAAGGATTCATGCCAGAGCCGAGCCGAGACGGCGGGCAGCATCATGAGGCCGACCGCCATCAGCGTACCCAGAGTCTGAAATCCTGCCACCAGGTTGAGTACCACCAGCATCAGAAAAGCCTGTTGCCAAAGCCAGCCGCGATGCCCCGAGGCACGCAAGAACACCGGGTCAAAACTCTCCAGCACCAGACCGCGGTAGAGCACTGCCAAAGCCATCAGGCTGACGCTGGCGACGCTGGCCACCAGCAGCAAACCGGACGCATCGACCCCGAGCGCACTGCCAAACAGGATGTGCAGCAAATCGAGTTGCGTGCCGTGTCCGGAAAGCAGCGAGACGCCGAGAGCCAGCGCCATCAAGTAAATGGCGGCCAGGCTGGCGTCTTCTTTCAAGCTGGTGAAGCGGCTGATCAAACCCGCCAGCGCTGCCGCCAGCAGGCCAGCGATCACGCCGCCCGTGGCCATGGCAGTCAGCGACAGGCCAAACAGCATAAAGCCAACGGCCACACCGGGCAGCACCGCATGGCTGATGGCGTCGCCCAGCAGGCTCATGCGCCGCAGCGTCAGGAACACACCCAGCGGCGCCGCGCTGATAGCCAGCGCCAGTGTGGCCACCAGCGCGCGGCGCATGAAGGCAAACTCGGCAAACGGAGCGATCAGCAAGTCCCAGCAGGCTTGATAGGACGCCATCATGATGCGACGGACGCGTCGCTGTGGCAAATGTCGGCATGGTCGTCCCAGGCTTCGGCCAGCGCGCGAGCGCGTTGCAAGTTGGGCTCGGTCAGCACTTGGCGTGTGTCGCCCCAAGCCACCAGTTCCCGCGCCAGCAGCACGCATTGTTCAAAGTGCGCTCGAACCTGCGCCTCGTCGTGCAGCACGGCAATCACGGTGCGGCCCTGCGTGTGCCACTGCTGGATCAATGCCAGCAGCGCCGTGGTGGTGCGCGAATCGATGGCGTTAAAGGGTTCGTCGAGCAAAATCAGGTTGGCGTCCTGCACCAGCAGGCGGGCAAACAGCACGCGTTGAAACTGCCCGCTGGAGAGCGACCCGATGCTGCGCTGCTCAAAGCCGTCCAGTCCGACCGTGTGAATGGCGGCCTGCACGTGCGCCAGCAGGGCCGCGCTGATGCCACCCCAGGCACCAACGGCACTCCAGCAACCCAGCAGCACGCAATCGCCCACCGACAGCGGAAAGCTGCGGTCAATTTCCGAGACTTGCGGCAAATACGCCATGCGCGCAATCGGTGTGCCCACGCTGACGCGCCCGGTCGCGGCCGGCAGCAACCCCATGATGCTTTTGAGCAGCGTGCTTTTGCCCGAGCCATTGGGGCCAATTACCGCCGTGAGCGAACCCGGCGCGAACTGGCCGCAGATGTGGTGCAGCGCCGGGTGCTGGCGGTAACTCACTGTCAGGTTGTCAATGCTTACCATGGCGTCGCTGCGCCGTTGGCCCACCACACCGCCAGCCACAGCGCCAGCAGCCCAGGCAGAACCAGCAACATGCGCAGCCAGGCCGGACAGGCGAGCAGGCTGCGGCCCTCGCCCCACTTACTCAATGCGGGAGGATGGACGTCGGGGCTTGGCTGCTGGTGCGTGGACTGGGGCATGGCAGGTCATTCAAAAATCACTTAATGCAACGGAAGGGCGGTATAGCTTATCGCAACTCAAGCAGGTCGGCCCGACTGATTGCGCGCCCTTGCGGCGTGCGCCCCTGCGCAATGAGTCGCCACGGCGGATCGCAATCAGCATCATGCTTGATGCAGGTCAGCAAAAAAGTGTGAGGTGCCGGGGCCTATCTCCCTAAAATGACGCAGGTCAGTGAACACTCGTTCTGACCGAAGTTTGGGAGGCTAATAAAACAACGAACGCATCCAACTCATGCCTCTTGCCAGTCAACTCAGCCGCGCCGTCGCCAAAGTCAATCAGCATGTGCCAATCTGGCTGCTGGCGGCTTTGGTTTTTGCCGCACTCTGGCTGCATACCTTGCAGTTGATTGACGACGACCATGCCAGCGCCAAAGCGGTTGCGGAAACTGAAATCGTCAATCTGGCGCGTGTCAGTCAGGAGCATGCAGAGCGTGTCATCTTTAGCGCGGATCAGGCCTTGCGGCTGGTGCGAGCGGAGTACAAAGAGCAGGCGCACCAGGGGCTGGTTGACCTACGGCAAATGCGCGAGGACGGTGTTTTTGACGAAAGAACGATTTTGCAGGTCAGTGTGCTCGATGCGCACGGGGTCGTGCTGCTCAGCAGTCTGCCCTATCAGGGGCGGCTTGACCTGTCGGATCGAGCTTACTTCAAGACGCTGGTGCGCGCGCGTGACGATACGCTGTTGATTACGCCACCGGTGATCGAGCCCATCACGGGTCGATGGGCTATTCACCTGGCGCGCCGCATCTCGGGCGAGCATGCAGAATTTGCCGGCGTCGTCGTGATGTCACTTGATCCGGACTATTTCAATCGTTTTTATAGCGAATTCAATTTGGGACAGAACGGTGTTGCGGCACTGTATGACTTGCGCGGATTCTTGCTGGCCAGGAAGACGCCGCGATCCGAGAGTTTTGTGGGCAATGCCTCCACCGAACCCGTGTTTGCACGCCTGGCCCGGGGCGAAGTCAGCGGAACCATGACTTTCCGCAGCGTGACGGATGGCTTGGAGCGTCTCTACCACTTCCGCAAGTTGCCTTCCTACCCGCTGACCGTCTTGATCGGTCTGGCCGACGTGGACGTATTCGGGACCTACGCCCAGGTCCGCGTACAGCGCCTCTGGGAGGCGGTCGTTCTAAGTTCTCTGCTGTTGGTGACTGCGGGCCTGTGTTCCTGGTACGTGGTGGTGCGCCGACGCCATTCGCAGCAGCAACAACTGCTGCTGCTGCAGTTGCAAAATCTCTCAGATCACGTACCGGGCATGGTTTATCAATACCTGGTGCGCCCGGACGGTAAGAAATCTTTCAAGTTTGTGAGCCGCGGCGCGCGTGAAATTTACCGGCTCAGCCCGCAAGAAATCATGCAGGATGCCGGGCGGGAGTTGGCCCTGATCCACCCCGATGACGCAGCCCGGGTGGCGGCCTCAATCGAGCGCTCAGTCAATGCGCTGCTACCGTGGTCGCAAGAATACCGGGTGGTGTTTGCGGATGGCACGCAGCGTTGGTTGATGGGTAAAGCGGCACCCCAGGCGCAGGCCGACGGCTCCGTCTTGTGCAATGGATTTGTTTCGGATGTCACAGAGCAAAAGCGAGCTGAAGAAAACTTGCGTATTGCCGCCACCGCTTTCGAACTCGACGAGGGCATGTTCATTACCAACGCCAGCGGGGTCATCCTGCGCGTCAATCAGTCTTTTTGCAGGCTGACCGGCTATTCGGCGGATGAGGCGGTGGGTCAAACGCCACGTCTGCTGAGTTCCGGGCACCACGACGCCGCCTTTTACGCTGCCATGCAGGCCACGCTGAAGGAAACAGGTGCCTGGCAGGGCGAGATCTGGAATCGGCGCAAGAATGGTGACGTGTTTCCGGAATGGCTGGCGATCGCCGCGGTGCGGGACCAGGTCGGGCTGGTGACCCATTACGTGTCAACCCTCTCGGATATCAGCAAGCGCAAGGCGGCTGAGGCCGAGATCCAGCAACTCGCTTTTTATGATTCGCTGACCGGCCTGCCAAACCGGCGCCTGCTGGTGGAGCGCCTGACGCAGGCGCTGGCAATGCGTGCGCGGGGTCACCAACAGGGCAACGGTGCGCTGCTGTTCATTGATGTGGACAATTTCAAGACACTCAACGACACGCAGGGGCATGCGCAAGGCGATCTGATGCTGTGCCAGGTGGCCACGCGCTTGAGCTATTGCGTGCGCGAGGGCGACACCGTGGCACGGCTGGCGGGGGATGATTTTGTCGTGATGTTGCTGGACTTGAGCGACAACACGACCGAAGCCGCCACGCAGGCCGAGACGGTCGGGCAAAAAATCCTCGATACCTTGCGCCAGCCGTTCCAGTTTGGACACTTTAGCCACCACGGCAGCGTCAGTGTCGGCGTTGCTTTGTTCCAGGCGCGCCAGGATACGGTGGAAGAGGTCCTCAAACGCGCCGACCTGGCCTTGTACCAGGCCAAAGATGCAGGCCGCGATACCTTGCGCTTTTTTGATCCACAGATGCAGGCCACACTGAGCGCGCGCGCCGAGCTCGAAGCCGATTTGCGCGAAGGTTTGCAACAAGACCAGATGCGGCTTTATTACCAGCCGCAGGTGAATCAGGTCGGGCACTTGATCGGGGTCGAGGCGCTGCTGCGCTGGCAGCATCCGAGCCGGGGCATGGTCGCACCGGAGAGCTTCATTTACTTGGCCGAAGAAACCGGTCTCATTTTGCCATTGGGCCAATGGGTGCTGGAGACCGCTTGCCGCCAATTGGCAGAGTGGGCCGCACAACCCGCGTGGTCCCATTTAACCATCGCTGTCAATGTCAGTGCCTTGCAGCTTCAGCGGGACAATTTTGTCGCGGAGGTGCTGGCCACCGTTGAGCGACTGGGTGCGCCGCCTGAGCGTCTGAAACTGGAACTGACCGAGAGTTTGCTGGTGAAGGACATTGAGGACATCATTGCAAAAATGGTGGCGCTCAAAAGTCACGGCGTGGGTTTTTCGCTGGATGACTTTGGTACCGGTTATTCGTCTCTGTCGTATTTGAAGCGGCTGCCGCTGGATCAGATCAAGATCGACCAGTCGTTTGTCGGCGAGGCGGTTACCAACACGAAGGATGCAGCCCTGGTTCGAGCGACCGTGGCCATGGGGCAGTGCCTGGGCATGATGGTTATTGCCGAGGGGGTGGAAACACAAGATCAATGCGACTTTTTGGTGCGCGAGGGCTGCCTTAATTACCAGGGCTACCTGTTTGGCTGCCCGGCCCCGGTGCAGGATTTGCAGCGCTTCTTTGCACCCCATGCCTAACCCAGTAGTCTCTGCACTGCTGCCGGTGGTGCTGCTAATTGCTATTGGGTTTATAGCTGGCCGGGCAGGCTGGATAAGGGCTGAAGCAACAAAAGACCTGTCAAATCTGGTGTTTATGGTGCTCACACCGGCGCTCTTGTTTCGGACCATGAGCACGGTGCATGTGCAAGAACTGAACTTCAAGCCGGTGGCGATGTACTTTGTCGCGGCAGCGCTGCTGTTTGTGGCCATGCTGCTCTGGCAGGGCGTGACACGGCGCGCCACCGTGCTGGCGCTGGCGGCGACCTTTAGCAACACCGTGATGATTGGCGTGCCGCTGGTGAGTCTGGCCTACGGCCAGGCCGGGTTGGTGACGCTGTTTACCCTGATCTCGGTGCATGCCCTGGTGTTACTGACGCTGGCCACCGTGCTGCTGGAACTGGCCGTGGCACGCGAAGGGGCGGCTCTAGGTGAGCGCACTGGGCGGCACTTGGTGCTCACGCTGCTGGGCGCTGTGCGCAATGGTATCTTTCACCCGGTGCCGCTGCCGATCCTGCTGGGTCTGGCGTTTGCGCAGACCGGGTGGGTCATTGCGCCGATCATCGACAAGCCCTTGCTGCTGTTGGGCAACGCGTTTGGCCCCATGGCGCTGGTGCTGGTTGGCGTCACCTTGACCTTTGTGCGGGTGGGCGAACACTTCAAGGGTGCGCTCGGTTTGGCCCTGATCAAGAATCTGCTTTTCCCGGCGCTGGTGGCCGGCTTGAGTTGGTCGCTTGGCTTGAGCGGCATGGCCTTGTCGGTGATGATTGTGGCCGCCTCCATGCCGATTGGTGCCAATGTTTTTCTCTTTTCGCAGCGCTACCAGGTGGCCCAGGAACTCGTGACGGCCAGCGTGGCGGTGTCCACCGTCATGGCCCTGCTCACGGTTTCTCTGGTGATGGCCCTGCTGGCGCTTTGAGCCTGGTTTCTTCACTGAAGCCAGCGACCCTTTGCGTGTTTTCTGATCTGGTTATGATTTGTTTGCATAAATCACGAGAGTAAACCCCGATGCTGCAAGGATCGCTACGCTGTTAAAGTGCTGAACTTGCTGATGTTTTGGTTTGTTGCGTGAATGGACCAAAATTTCCGATTCAATTTTTTTACTTAATGGAGTTAATCACCATGCGTTTCAACCATCTCAAAACACTGGCGGTCGTTGCCGCCACCTTGGGCGCCGTCGTCGCGGCTCCGGCGCATGCCGGCAAGACACTCGATGCAGTTAAATCCCGTGGCCAAGTGGTGTGCGGCGTGCACACGGGCTTGGCCGGTTTTTCGGCGGCCGACTCGGCCGGCAAATGGACTGGGCTGGACGTCGATATCTGTCGTGCCGTTGCCGCCGCCGTACTGGGCAGCGCTGACAAAGTGAAATATGTGCCCCTGACCGCGCAACAGCGTTTTACCGCCCTGCAGTCGGGCGAGATCGATGTACTTTCGCGCAATACCACCTTTACACTCACGCGTGACGCTTCACTGGGGCTGAACGACACCGTCGTCACCTATTACGACGGCCAGGGTTTCATCGTGCCCAAGAAGAGCAACATCAAGAGCGCCAAGCAATTCAAGAATCAGACGGTCTGCGTGCAATCTGGCACCACAACCGAAAAAAATCTGACTGACTATTCGAAAGCCAATAACCTGAACATCAAGACCGTGGTGTTCGAAAAGGAAGAAGCTGCTACCGCCGCCTATTTCGCCGGTCGCTGCATCTCTTACACCACCGACGCTTCGGGACTGGCCTCGATTCGCAACAAAGTCGCGCCAGTACCGGCCGACCACATCATCTTGCCCGAACTGGTATCCAAGGAACCGCTGGGCCCGATGGTGCGCCGCGGTGACGATGAATGGTTTGCCATCGTCAAATGGGTTATCTATGGTCTGATTGAGGCAGAAGAATACGGTATCACTGAAGCCCAGGTCGATCAGCTCAAGACCAGCAGTCAGGACCCGGTGGTCAAGCGCATTCTGGGCACCGGCGAAGACACCGGCAAACTGCTCGGTCTGGACAAGGACTGGATGGCCAAGGCGATCAAGGCGACTGGCAACTACGGTGAAATCTTCGAGCGCAACGTTGGACCCAAATCGCCATTGGGGCTGCCACGCGGCCTGAACAACCAATGGAACCAAGGCGGCCTGATGTACGCCTACCCGCTGCGTTAAGCATTGACCACTGGATGGCCCGGCCAGGTCCGGGCTGACCACTCACCCGGATTGTCATGGCGCTGGATTCCCCTCCGAAGAAGAGCCGCTGGTCCTGGCGCAGTCAGGCCTTCAGGGGCCTGATCTACCAAATCGTCGCACTCGGTGTGATCGCTCTGACGGTCTGGTTTCTGGCCTCCAACACGCTCACCAATATGCGCGTGAGGGGCATCCAGAGCGGCTTTGATTTTCTGAGTCAGCCGGCCGGTTTCTCCATCGGCGAAAGCCTGTTTCCGTTCGATTCCGCCGAGTCTTATTGGCGCGCTTTTTTGGTGGGTCTGTCCAACACCTTGCGTGTCGCTGTGGTGGGAATTATTTTTGCCACTGTGCTGGGCACCCTGGTTGGCGTGGGTCGTTTTTCGCGCAACGCGCTGGTTCGCGCCCTGTGCTCGACCTTCGTTGAATGTTTTCGCAATATTCCAGTGCTGCTTCAATTGCTGATGTGGTACCTGCTGCTCACTGAGATGCTGCCGTCGATTCAGGATGCCTGGAAAGTGGGCCCATTCTTCCTGAGCAAAGGCGGCTTTAATTATCCGATCCCGGTCTGGCAAACCGGTCATCTGGGGGCGGTCGCCGGTCTGCTCATCGGCATCGCCCTGGCCGCGTTCTATTTGCGCTGGGCGCGCCGCCGTTTTGAAGCCACCGGCGTGATCCGGAGCATGGTCTGGGTTCCCATTTTGATGGTGCTTGCCAGCAGTTTGCTGGCTTGGCTGCTGACTGGCGCACCAAGCGCACTCAACAGCCCGGTGAAAGGCGAGTTTTCGGTCGAAAATGGCGGTGCGCTGACGCCTGAATTTCTGGCACTGTTGCTCGGTCTGAGCATTTACACCGCCAGCTTCATTGCCGAGGTGGTGCGCTCGGGCATTGCTTCGGTGTCCAGAGGGCAAAGCGAGGCCGCCGCCGCACTGGGGCTGGATCCGCGTCTGGAGATTCGGCTCATCGTCCTGCCGCAGGCACTGCGCGTCATCATTCCGCCGCTGACCAATCAATATTTGAATCTCACTAAAAATTCGTCGCTGGCGGTGGCCATCGGCTACCCGGACATCGTCTCGATTGCCAACACGGCCATGAATCAGACCGGTCGTGCGGTCGAATGCATCGCGATTGTGATGGCGGTTTACCTGAGCATTTCCTTGGCGACTTCGTTGTTGATGAACAGTTACAACAATCGCATGGCGATCAAAGAGCGTTGATTGCGCAGACATGTCCATGAACGCCCTGTCCTACCAACCGATTGCAGCGCGACCGGCTCCGGCCAACATCAGCGGGCCCCTGGTCTGGCTGCGCGCGAACCTGTTTGGCGACGTCAGGACCGGCGTGTCCACGCTCGTTCTGGGCGCGCTGTTGCTATGGTTTGTGCCCCAGTTGCTTAACTGGGCGCTGCTCAGTGCAGTCTGGGCACCCAATGTGCAGGCTTGTCGTGCGGCACAGGAATCAGGTGCTTGCTGGGGTGTCATCGCGGAAAAATATCGCCTCATTATTTTCGGCCGCTATCCGTTCGAGCAGCAATGGCGTCCGCTGGTGGCCACCCTGTTGATGATGGCGATGCTGGTGGCAAGCTGCCTGCGTGTCTTCTGGAAACCGTGGCTGGCCGGTTTATGGGTCGCCGTGCTGATCGTTTTTTTCGTTTTGATGTATGGCAATGTGCTTGGTCTGGCAACCGTACCGACCGATCGTTGGGGTGGCCTGCCGCTGACCATTTTGCTGGCCACGCTGTCGATTGTCATGGCATTCCCGATCGCGCTGGTGGTGGCGCTTGGGCGGCGCGCCCATCTGCCTGCGATCCGGGTGTTTTGCACACTTTACGTCGAGCTGATCCGGGGTGTGCCGCTGATCTCGGTATTGTTCATGGCCTCCTTCATGTTCCCGCTGTTCATGCCACCCGGCTTGACCATCGACGTGCTGCTGCGGGTGCTGGTGGGCATCACCTTGTTCAACGCCGCCTACCTGGCCGAGGTGGTACGCGGTGGTCTGCAAGCGGTGCCCAAGGGTCAGATCGAGGCCGCCGCCACACTTGGCCTGTCGTACTGGCAAACCCAGCGCAAAATTGTGCTGCCGCAGGCGTTGGCCATGGTCGTTCCGAGCATCGTCAACAGTTTTATTGCCACCTTCAAAGACACTTCCCTGGTCAGCATTGTGAGCCTGTATGAACTCACTGGCGCACTCGATATGGCGATCAACGCCGACGCCAACTGGAAGCCCTTCAAACTGCAGGGCTACATGTTCATTGCCATCATCTATTTCATCTTCTGTTTTTCCATGTCGCGTTACAGCCAGTGGGTCGAAAAACAGGTCAACAAGAGCAAATTAAGATAATAGGATAACTTGTGGGACAGAGCGTTGTACGTGACAAGCTCTGTCCCCAACTGATTAATTGAACATATCATGGCCGACACCAAAGACCCCGCTCCAATTATCAAATTTGAAAAGCTCAACAAGTGGTACGGCAACAGTTTTCACGTGTTGCGTGATATTGACCTTGACGTGGCGCCGGGGGAGCGCATCGTCATTTGCGGCCCGTCGGGCTCCGGCAAGTCAACGCTGATCCGCTGCATTAACCGGCTCGAAGAACACCAGCAGGGGCGCTTGCTGGTCGATGGTGTCGAGATGAAAGATGACGTCAAGGCGATTGACGAGGTACGCAAAAAAGTGGGCATGGTGTTTCAGCAATTTAACCTGTTCCCGCACCTGACGGTGCTGGAGAATTTGACCCTGTCACCCATGTGGGTCGGCAAGCTGCCCAAGAAAGAAGCCGAAGAAAAGGCCATGCTGCAACTCACCCGCGTGCGCATCGCCGAGCAGGCAGGCAAGTACCCGCTGCAACTCTCGGGCGGTCAGCAGCAGCGCGTGGCGATTGCGCGCGCCCTGTGCCTGAAGCCCAAGATCATGTTGTTTGATGAGCCCACTTCAGCGCTTGATCCCGAGATGATCAAGGAAGTGCTCGATGTAATGGTCGCCATGGCCAGCGAGGGCATCACCATGCTCTGCGTCACGCATGAAATGGGCTTTGCCAAAGCGGTGGCGGATCGGGTGATCTTCATGGACCAGGGCCAGATCGTTGAACAAAACAACCCGCACGACTTCTTCAACCACCCGCAAAGCGAACGCAGCAAGGACTTTCTGTCGAAGATCCTGGGGCATTGAGGCATCTTGTTTTGATCTCATGGCTGGTGGTTGCCACCACCAGCAAGGGAAGGCTTGGCGCTTTAACACCCAACTATTGCGTCAGGTCAAGCTTTGACAGGCGACGCAATGCCCCTGCCTCAGTTATGATTCGCATTTACACCTGAAACTTTGAGGAAAGCAATGTCTGACTGGTTGTTGTATGCCTTTATCGCCATCTTTGTTGTGCTTTCCAGCACCGCCTTGTTCTTCTTCGCGTTGACGCGCGGCACCTTGATCATGCGCAGTGCCTTGGGTCAATCTCAAAGCGATGCGGCGCACGTCTATCCGCTGTACTCCAACATGCGCTTGATTCGGCTGGTCGATTTTCAGCCTGTGATCGCCGCCATCCTGCTGTTTCAATATGATCGCCTGGTCTCTGCCATCACCAGCGGCCTGCATCACATGGACTTGCGTGGCAAAAACGTGTTGATCACGTCCTGCGCTTTTGGCAATGTGATTCCACGTGTCGTGACGGCGGCGGTCGAGTCCGGCGCACGCCGGGTGCTGATTGCCGACATCATCAAGAATGAGCTTGAGCACGCCAACAGCAAGCTGCCGCAATTTGCCGGCAAACTCGAGTTTCTGCAGGAAAATGCCACCGCCATGAAGCAAGCCGATGGCTCGGTCTCGGCCAACGTCATCTTTTTCCTGCTGCATGAACTGCCGCACCACCTCAAAGGCGTTGCCCTGAGCGAGGCGGTGCGTGTGTTGGCTCCTGGCGGCAAACTGTATCTGGCCGAGTTCCATCGCCCCGATCTGTGGGTGTTGCGTACCCTGAGCTGGACTTATTTCAAAGTCTTCGAGCCGCTCGGACTGGCCCTGTGGGATTCACACGACCCGCTCAAACAACTCGAAGCCCTGGGCGGCCTGACGTGCGAGCGTCGTACCGTTTTCTTCGGCAATTTTCAAATCGTCACAGCCACCAAGGACCTCGTCGCCTGAGTGCCCTGGGGACCCGGCCGGGGGCTTACTTGAGTGCCTTGAAGCGCATGCGCTTCGGGGCGGCACCTTCTTCGCCCAGGCGTTTGCGTTTGTCGGCTTCGTATTCCTGGTAGTTGCCGTCAAAGAAGGTCCACTGGCTGTTGCCTTCGCAAGCCAGAATATGGGTCGCGATCCGGTCCAGGAACCAGCGATCATGGCTGATCACCATGAGCGAGCCGGCGAACTCCAGCAAGGCGTCTTCCAGCGCACGCAAAGTCTCCACATCCAGGTCATTGGACGGTTCATCGAGCATCAGCACATTGCCACCGGCAATCAGGGTCTTGGCCAGGTGCAGCCGTCCGCGTTCGCCGCCGGAGAGCGTGCCGACACGCTTTTGCTGGTCGGCCCCATTGAAGTTGAAGCGCCCGCAGTAGGCGCGGCTGGCCATCTGGAATTTGCCGACATTGAGAATATCGAGCCCCCCCGACACGTCTTCCCAGACCGTCTTTTCGTTTGCCAACTCATCGCGACTCTGGTCAACAAACGCCATTCTGACAGTGCCACCAATCTTCACCTCGCCACTATCGGGCATCTGCTTGCCCGCAATCATGCGAAACAAGGTTGACTTGCCCGCACCATTAGGGCCAATGATGCCGACAATGGCACCGGCGGGCACCTTGAAACTCAGGTTGTCAATCAGCAGCCGCTCACCGAAGGACTTGCTCACATTGACAAACTCGATCACTTCGTTACCCAGACGTTCGGCCACCGGAATGAATATCTCATTGGTCTCGTTGCGCTTCTGGTACTCAAAGTCGGACAATTCCTCGAAACGGGCCAGTCGGGCCTTGCTCTTGGCCTGGCGCGCCTTGGGGTTTTGGCGTGACCATTCAAGTTCCTTCTTGAGTGCCTTGGCGCGCGACTCCTCGCCCTTTTGTTCCTGCTGCAAGCGCTCCTGCTTTTGCGCCAGCCAGGCGCTGTAATTGCCCTTGTAGGGGATGCCCGCGCCGCGATCAAGTTCCAGAATCCACTCTGCCGCGTTGTCAAGAAAGTAGCGGTCGTGGGTAATGGCCACCACCGTGCCCGGATAGCGCTTCAGGAATTGCTCCAGCCAGTCCACCGACTCGGCATCCAGGTGATTGGTGGGCTCGTCGAGCAGCAACATGTCGGGCTTGGAGAGCAGCAGACGGCATAGGGCAACACGGCGTTTTTCGCCGCCCGACAGGACACCAATCACAGCCTCCCACGGCGGCAGACGCAAGGCATCGGCGGCGATTTCAAGCTGATGCTCGGAATCGGTACCGGCACTGCCGATGAGCGCTTCCAGATGCCCCTGCTCTTCGGCCAGTTTTTCAAAGTCCGCGCCTTCTTCGGCATAGGCCGCATAGATTTCTTCCAGCCGGCTCTTGGCTGCCAGGATCTGACCCATACCGGTTTCGATGCACTGCCGCACCGTTTGGCTTGGATCGAGTTGGGGCTCTTGCGGCAGGTAGCCAATATTGAGGCCCGCCATGGGAATCGCTTCGCCTTCAAACTCCTTGTCCACACCCGCCATAATTTTCAGCAGGGTGGATTTGCCGGATCCGTTAGTGCCCAGCACGCCAATCTTGGCACCCGGGAAAAAACTCAGCGAAATGTCTTTGAGAATGAATTTCTTCGGCGGCACAATCTTGCCGAGACGATTCATGGAAAATACGTATTGAGCCATAGGTCTTGCAGGGTAATTTCAGGATGTAAACCCAGCATTATCGACGCAAGGTCGGTGAGCCAGTTCAGTCGCCTTGCCGTGCGTAATGCCAGAACACATCACTTTCAACCCCACCCAGCGCCTTCAGGGCTGGGTCACCTGCCCTATGTCGTTTTGCAAAGCGGTTTGAGCGACCGCATCGAGCGCGTTGTCAAGCACGTGACCGTCGGAGACAAACCGAATCGCGCCTTTCATCCGCAGGCGCTCCATGGTGCGCCGCGACATGGCGTGCGCCAAGCCACCCTGCGAGATGAACATGAAAAGGGTTCGGTGCGGACTGGCCCAGGTCAGTTGGGCGCGCAACCAAACGCCTTGCACCAGCAACTCGACCCACAGGCCCACGCTTAGTTCGCGCGCCGACCAGGGTGCCTGGGTTGTCGGCACCGACTCCGGCCCGTCCGGCGACAGGTAATCCGGTGCCACCGACTCGTCGTCGGCAACCCAAAAGCCGGTGGCAGCGTCAAGTTCCTCCTCCTGGAGCTCCTGATGCGCCCCAATCGCCTCCTGATCAGGAACCGAGGTCTGATCTGCCGGTCGGCCCACGGCCTGCATCCGACGGCCTTCAAAGGCCTTTTCATGAATCGATATCAAGGCATCAAACAAGGCCGGCACGCGTTCAGATGGGTAGCCAATGAGTTGCAAGCCCTGGCGCAACTTGACCAGCAAATCGGGCACCAGTTGCACCAGCCGGACCCGGTTGCGCCGCGTCAAGCGCGGCTGGACGCTCCAGATCAGGTCATCCACCAAGGCCCTGTAACCATCTGGATCGTCCCGGCCGTCGACACAGTCGAGCTGGGACTGCGCCACCACCTGGGCCCAGGGTCCACGCAGAAAAACAGCCACCAGTTCGGGGATCTCCCGGTCTTTCTGGCATTCACGAAATTCCTCGGCCAGGCGCTGTGCCAACAAGTTCCTCTGCTCGGCATGCAACAGTTCCCGCGCCGCCTGCTCGTGTCGCAGACGCTGGGCCGCTTCAACGCGTGTCCAGCCTTCCTCCAGTTCATGCAACATGCGCGCGAAGGAGGCCGCCTCAGCCTGACCCCGGCTCAAGCTGTCCACTGACTGCGAGAGCGTCCGCAAGAAAGGGAAAAACCCCTCATCGCTTTCCGCGCCAAAGGCCAGACTTCGACGCGTCAACTGATCCAGAAACTGCCGTGCCGGATGGCGGCGTTCGCTGAAAAAACGCGAGTCTGATTGAGCCAGTTGCAACAACACGGGCTCGAGCTGCTTGATCAGATCGCGCACCTTGGGCAACAAGCGCTCATCACCCATGAGGTTATCGATCATCATGCGCACCACCTCTTCGCCCAGTTGTTTGCCAATCTGCTTGCCCTGCGTCGGCTCGCGCACGATTGCCTGATCAGGCGCTTTCACCCGGCTGGCGGCGGAGTCGGGTGCCTGGCTGGCGCGCTGCGCCAGTCGCTTCATCATGGGCTCCACCAGTTTCATGTCCTCCAGGGCCACAAATGAAGCGGGCACCGTATTCAAAAAATCCTGCATGCCCGCGCCCGCCAGCGCATGGTCAAACTCCCCCGTCAGCAAACGGCGAAGTTTGTCCAGCGTCACAATGGTTCGGCCAATCGAATTCTCTTCCTTCTTGCCATCTTTGCGCTGTCCCCCCAGCGGCGCTCCCACGGGTGTCGCGGGTTCAATATCCTGTGAACGCAGCCATTGGCAAATCTCCCGATAAAGATGGCGCAGACTGACGCCCAGCAGACCCGCCGCAGGCGTGGTCAACGCGGTGCGCGCCTGGTCATCCGGCGCAAATTGCAGCAGGCAGGCCTGCAGCGCGCGCACAAAGGCTTCCGGTTTGATCGGGTTGAGTTGCGGTTGAACCGTGACCCAACCCAACAAGCCGCTGATCAGCGCATTCAACTCAGGAAGCACGTCATCAACGCAGCGGGCGACTTCCTGCTGCGCCAGCGCCAGGTGAATGCTGGCGTCGATCTGCTCGCTATCAAAGAGCTGCAGATCCTCAAAATGCACTTGCGACGGTTTCTGAAAAATCGATGGAGCCGGTGTTGTAAACGGCCTCCCTCAATTGAGAATTGAAAGTTCTCTTGATCGCCAGCGTCTGAGCACACAGCAAATCGGTTACCGCCTTGCTGATCGGTGCCTGATCGCCAAATGAATTTTTTCTCGTGGCTTTTGCACTCGCGCTGGCCAGGCCTTCGAGCACGTCACCGATCAAGGTGTCGGCCTGCTGCAACACGATTTCAACGCAATCCTGCAACGAGGGCCGAACATTCGAATGTTCGCCTACCACACCGATGCGTCGCAGAAAAAATTTTTTCATCAAGCACTTTCAGCGTGTGTTACAGGTTGCATCAAGCCATTCTGTCAGCGCTGGACAAAACTGACCAGCCCTGTTAACACATTGTTTCGACTCGATCGTACTGCGCACGCAACACATTCTTCTGCACCTTGCCCATGCTATTGCGCGGCAGGGCTTCGAGCACCAGGCACTGTTTGGGTACCTTGAAGTGGGCCAGCGTCGCCTTCAAACTGGCAATGATTTGGTCGGGCACCAACACCGCACCGGTCCTGGCCACCACCAGCGCCATGCCAACTTCGCCAAAATCGGCGTGTGGCACACCGATCACGGCGCTCTCCAGCACACCGGGCAACTCGTTGATGTAGCCCTCGACCTCAGCCGGATAGACGTTGTAACCGCCGCTGATGATGAGGTCTTTGCTGCGCCCGACGATGGTAACGTAGCCCAGGGCGTCAATCTTGCCGACGTCGCCGGTCTTGAAAAAGCCGTCGGCGCTAAATTCTTCAGCGGTTTTTTCTGGCATGCGCCAGTAGCCACTGAACACATTCGGACCTTTGACCTCAATGTTGCCGATGTCTCCCGCTGGCAGCGCGTGTCCGGCGTCATCGTGCACGCGCAGGCGCACGCCCGGCAGCGGGAAACCGACCGTGCCGCCGCGCCGCTCTCCGTCGCTTGCGCGATACGGGTTGGAAGTCAGCATGATGGTCTCGCTCATGCCATAGCGCTCAAGAATGGTGTGACCGGTGCGACGCTGCCATTCGCTGAAAGTTTCAATCAACAAAGGGGCCGAGCCGGAAATAAAAAGCCGCATTCGACGCGCCACGTCCTGGTTCAATTCCGGCAGTGCCAGCAGCCGCACATAGAGCGTGGGCACGCCCATGAATACGGTCGCTTCCGACATTTTTTGGAAGACCAGCCTGGGGTCAAAGCGGGCCAGCCAAATCATCTTGCTGGCGCTGAGCAGCGCGGCGTGAATCGCGACAAACAGCCCATGCACATGAAAAATCGGCAAGGCGTGAATCAGCACGTCAGTGCCCTGTCCGGCGCGGCGCCAGCCCCAATAGTCATGCAGCACCTGCGCATTGCTCAGTAGATTGCCATGGGTCAGCATCGCGCCTTTGGAGCGCCCGGTCGTGCCGCTGGTATAAACAATCGCCGCCACGTCATCGGCGGACCTGCAAGCCACCACCTGCTGATCCGGGCACTGCGCGGCGCGCTCCAGCAGCGAGCCATCGCGCGCGTCACCCAGCGTAAAAACATATTGCGTACCGGCTTTGAAGGCCAGCGCCGAGAGCCAGCCAAAATTTTGCGGCGTGCAGACCAGCACCGCCGGCTCGGCATCAGCGATGAAATAGGCCATCTCTGCGCTTTGATAAGCCGTGTTGAGCGGCAGAAAAACAAAGCCCGCGCGCAAGGTGGCCAGATAGAGCAGCATCGCTTCCACCGATTTCTCCACCTGCACGGCAATGCGCGAACCGGCTGGCAGGTCCAGTGAGGCGAGCAAATTGGCCAGCATGGCGCTGGCGCGTTCCAGATCGCGCCAGCTATAAAAAAGCCCGTTATCCGTCTCCACCGCGATGCGGTCGAGCTGCGGTGGAAAAGCGGCGCGCAAAGCCGCATAAAGATTGCCGTTGACTTGGTTCATGGTGTTCGATTGATGTACCGCAAAAGGAATTCAACGCATCGATTCTAGGCAGAAATCGGTCAAGCGCGCAGCCTCAGAATGCGGGCTTTCTTTTTTCGAGAAAGGCCTGAATGCCTTCGCGGTGCTCGGCGCTGTCAGCGTAGGCATAGGCGGCCGACTTTTGATTTGCTACTGGCTTAATAGTATTTTGCTCTGCAGCGACGGGGGCTAGCGGCCTTAATGATGCCCTGATGGTTTGCTTGTTCAGGCGTGCCGCCTGCGGCGCCAGCGCCGCTATACGCAAGGCGGCGGCGTCGGCTTGCAGCGCCAGTTCGGCCTGCGGCAACACACGGCTGATAAATCCGGCCGCCTGCATCTCAGCAGCGCTGAAAATTCCCGCTTCCAGCAACATCTGGCGCGCGCTGTTCAGGCCCAGTTCGCGCGCCACCAGCGCGGTTTCGCGCGGTGCCATCGGAAAACCCAGTCGCGCAATCGGTGCGCCAAATTTGGCCGAGACTTCCGCCAGGCGAATGTCGCAACAACTGGCGATTTCGACGCCAGCGCCCATGCAGTTGCCGGCAATCGCCGCCACCAGTGGCACATCGCAATCGAGCATGGCCTGCAAGCCGCCCCACACATCACCCTCATGAAAATCGCGCAAACTGGCCTCTTGAAAACGGAACTCGGCATATTCAGAAATATCGCCACCGGCGCAAAAATGCGTGCCCTGGCCGCTGACAATCACGCAACGCACATCGGAGCGGCGTTGAATGCCTTCAAACACCGTGCGCAACTCGCGCCACATGGCACGCGACATGGCGTTGAATTTGGCCGGGTTGCTGATCGTGACACGCGCCACGGCAGCCTGAAACTCGCAGTGAATATGAGCTTGCGGTGCCACTATAGAACGCATCACCCTGTGCTTTCAGAATAAACCAGGCTTTCCAGTGTCAAAATACTATATATTTAGGAGCTGCTACCGCATATAAGACGCGAGCTAGAGGCCTATTTCTTATAAATTAGTGAGGACTTCTGGGCCCACCACCACAAGCCCATGCCACCCAGGATCATTGGCAGGCACAGCCACTGCCCCATGCTCATGCCCAGCGACAGAATGCCCAGATGCGCGTCGGGTTCGCGGAAAAACTCGGCGCTAAAGCGCAGCACGCCGTAGCCCAACAAAAAGGCCGCCGATACCTGGCCCTGCTTGCGCTCGGTGCGCGCATACAGCCACAACAGCACGAACAGCAACAAGCCTTCGCCCAAAAACTGATAGATCTGCGACGGATGGCGCGGCAGGTCACCGGCGCCGCGAAACACCATGCCCCAGGGCAAATCCGGGCTGCTCAGGCGGCCCCACAATTCGCCGTTGATGAAATTGCCGACGCGCCCAGCGGCCAGCCCGGTCGGCACGCAGGGTGCCACAAAATCGGCCACTTGCAACCAGGGTTTGGCGCGTGAGCGGGCAAACCAGAGCATCGCCAAAATGACACCCAGCATGCCGCCATGAAAGCTCATGCCGCCTTGCCACACGGCAAAAATCTCCAGCGGGTGCGAGGCGTAGTAAAGCGGCTTGTAAAACAGGCAGTAGCCAATGCGCCCGCCCAGCACGACGCCCATGACGCCCATAAACAGGATGTCTTCCACGTCCGCGCGACTCCAGGTGCCGGGCCCTTTGATGGCAGCAAATGGCTGGTGTTTCAGGCGCAAGCGGCCCAACAACATGAACAAGCCAAACGCCGCCAGATAGGTCAGCCCATACCAATGGATGGCCAACGGCCCGAGTTGCAGGGCGACCGGATTGATTTCAGGATGGATCAACATGCCAATGTTCGCGGCGCGGGCGCCGCTCCAACCAAATCAGTTTCATCGTTTGAGGTGGGTGACGCTGCCATGCCCGTTAGTCCGGCAGCAGCGACAGATTGCGCACGGCACCTTTGTCGGCCGACATTACCAGCAGGGCATAAGCCTTCAGGGCGGCAGACACTTTGCGCGGGCGGGTTTTGGCCGGCTTCCAGCCCAGCGCATTCTGCGCGCTGCGGCGTTCGGCAAGTTCGTCGTCGGACACCAGCACGTTGATCGTGCGATTTGGGATGTCGATGCGAATGCGGTCGCCCTCGCGCACCAGGCCAATCGCACCGCCCGCCGCCGCCTCGGGCGAGACGTGTCCAATCGACAGCCCCGAGGTGCCGCCGGAAAAGCGTCCGTCGGTCAGCAGCGCGCAGGCTTTGCCCAGACCTTTGGACTTGATGTAGCTGGTGGGGTAGAGCATCTCCTGCATGCCCGGGCCGCCTTTGGGGCCTTCGTAGCGCACGATCACCACGTCACCGGCCAACACCTGGTCAGCCAGAATATGCTCGACCGCTTCGTCCTGCGACTCCGTCACATGCGCCGGGCCTTCAAACACCAGCAAGGCGTCATCCACACCGGCGCTCTTGACCACGCAGCCGTTCAATGCAATGTTGCCGTACAGCACCGCCAAGCCGCCCTCTTGCGAGTAGGCGTGTTGCAATGAGCGGATGCAGCCTTCGGCCCGATCCGTGTCCAGACTCGGCCAGCGGGTGGCCTGGCTGAAAGCGACCTGACTTGGCTTGCCGGCCGGGCCCGCCAGGTAGAACTTCTGCACCGCATCAGAGTGATTGCGCATGATGTCCCACTGCGCCAGCGCATCCATCATGGTGGGTGCATGCACGGTGGGCACGTCGGTGTGCAGCTTGCCCGCGCGCGCCAGCTCACCCAGGATCGCCATCACGCCGCCCGCGCGGTGTACGTCTTCCACATGGTATTTGGGCGTGTTGGGTGCCACTTTGCAAAGCTGCGGCACGCTGCGCGACAGGCGGTCAATGTCTTTCATGGTGAAGTCAATGCTGGCCTCTTGCGCCACCGCCAGCAGGTGCAGGATGGTATTGGTGGAGCCGCCCATGGCGACATCGAGCGTGATGGCATTCTCAAAGGCCTTGAAGCCAATGGCACGCGGCAGCACGCTTGCGTCATCCTTCTCGTAATAGCGCTTGGCCAGCTCCACAATCAAGTGCCCGGCGCGTTTGAAGAGCTGCTCGCGGTCGGCGTGGGTGGCCACCAGCGTGCCGTTTCCCGGTAGCGACAAGCCCAGCGCCTCAGTCAGGCAGTTCATGGAGTTGGCAGTGAACATGCCCGAGCACGAACCACAGGTCGGGCAGGCCGAGCGCTCCACCTCGGCGACTTCCTCGTCGGACGCGGCGGGGTCAGCGGCCATCACCATGGCATCGACCAGATCGAGCTTGATGACACCCAGCTTGGTTTTACCAGCCTCCATCGGGCCGCCCGAAACAAACACCACCGGAATGTTCAGCCGCATCGCCGCCATCAACATGCCTGGTGTGATCTTGTCGCAGTTGGAGATACACACCAGCGCATCAGCGCAATGCGCGTTCACCATGTATTCCACGCTGTCGGCGATGATGTCGCGGCTCGGCAGCGAATACAGCATGCCGTCGTGCCCCATGGCAATGCCGTCATCGACCGCAATGGTGTTGAATTCTTTGGCCACACCGCCAGCCGCCTCGATCTCGCGCGCCACCAGTTGCCCCAGGTCTTTCAGGTGCACATGGCCGGGCACAAACTGGGTAAATGAGTTGGCAATGGCGATGATCGGTTTGCTGAAGTCGCCGTCCTGCATGCCGGTGGCACGCCAGAGCGAGCGGGCACCGGCCATATTGCGGCCAGCGGTAGAGGTTCTTGAGCGATAAATGGGCATGTTGATTTCTGTAGAAAGTCAGTCAATCTAAAAGCCAGGCAATTATGTCCCAGCTAGCAAGCCCCTGCGTCCGGCGCGTTAGAACCCGAAATGACCCTCAAGCGAAGCTGAACTGCCCGGGTGCCTTGATGGTATCGACACTGACGTGGATGATGTCCTTGGGCGAATATTTACCTTCCAGCAGCAACTTCGATAGCGGGTTTTCAAGCCGCTGCTGAATCGCGCGCTTCAAGGGCCGGGCACCAAACAAGGGATCAAAGCCGACCTTGGCCAGCTCGGCCAGTGCGGCGGCGGAAACGTCCAGCGTCAGCTCCATCTTGGCCAGCCGCTGTTGCAGCACGCCAATCTGAATCGCCGCAATCTGCGCGATGTGCGAGGCATCGAGCGCGTGGAACACCACGGTCTCGTCGATGCGGTTCAGAAACTCGGGACGGAAATGGTTCTTCAGCTCGTCCGTCACCGCGTCCTTGATGTCCTCGTAGTCCTGCCCGACCATGCTCTGGATCATCTGTGAGCCAATGTTGCTGGTCATCACAATCACGGTATTCTTGAAATCCACGGTACGACCCTGGCCATCGGTCAGGCGGCCATCGTCGAGTACCTGCAGCAGCACGTTGAAGACATCGGGGTGCGCCTTTTCGACCTCGTCGAGCAACAGCACGCTGTACGGTTTGCGCCGCACCGCCTCCGTCAGGTAGCCGCCTTCTTCGTAACCAACATAGCCAGGAGGCGCGCCAATCAAGCGTGCTACGCTATGCTTTTCCATGAACTCGCTCATGTCGATGCGCACCAGGTGGTCTTCGCTGTCGAACAAAAAGCCGGCCAGCGCCTTGCACAGCTCGGTCTTGCCAACGCCCGTGGGGCCAAGAAACAGAAAAGAGCCGGTTGGCCGGTTCGGGTCTGACAGGCCAGCGCGTGAGCGGCGAATGGCACTGGCAACCGCGCTGATGGCTTCGTCCTGACCGACCACGCGCTGGTGCAGCTTGTCTTCCATCAGCAGCAATTTGTCACGCTCGCCCTGCATCATCTTGGACACCGGAATGCCGGTGGCGCGGCTTACCACCTCGGCAATTTCTTCGGCCCCGACTTGCGTGCGCAGCAGGCGCGGTGCGGCACCCTCGCCACGCGTCGCCTCTTTGGCCTGGGCTTCCTTCATGCGCTTCTCCAGCTCCGGCAACTTGCCGTATTGCAGCTCGGCTACCTTGTTGAAATCGCCCTTGCGCGTGAGCTCTTCGATCTGGAATTTCAGCTTCTCGATTTCTTCGCGCACATGCGCACTGCCCTGGGCGCTGGCTTTCTCGGCTTTCCAGATTTCATCCAGGTCGGCTATTTCCTTTTGCAGATTGCGAATCTCCTCGTTGATCAACTCAAAACGCTTGCGCGAGGATTCGTCCTTTTCCTTTTTGACTGCCTCGCGCTCGATCTGCAACTGGATCAGTCGGCGGTCGAGCTTGTCCATCACCTCCGGCTTGGAATCCATCTCGATCTTGACCTTGGAAGCCGCCTCGTCAATCAGGTCAATCGCCTTGTCGGGCAGGAAGCGATCGGTGATGTAACGGTGGCTCAGCTCGGCGGCGGCCACGATGGCCGGGTCGGTAATGTCAACGTTGTGGTGTTTTTCGTAGCGCTCTTTGAGACCGCGCAAAATGGCAATGGTGGCTTCCACCGTCGGTTCGCCGACCAGAATCTTCTGGAAGCGCCGCTCCAGCGCCGCGTCTTTCTCGATGTATTTGCGGTATTCGTCAAGCGTGGTGGCCCCGACGCAATGCAACTCGCCGCGCGCCAGTGCCGGCTTGAGCATATTGCCCGCATCCATCGCGCCCTCGGCCTTGCCAGCACCGACCATGGTGTGCAGCTCGTCAATGAAGACGATAGTCTGACCTTCATCCTTGGCCAGGTCTTTCAGCACATTTTTCAGGCGCTCCTCAAACTCGCCGCGGAACTTGGCGCCGGCCAGCAGCGAGGCCATGTCCAGCGACAGCACGCGCTTGCCCTTGAGCGAATCCGGCACTTCGCCCGCCACAATGCGCTGCGCCAGACCTTCCACGATGGCCGTTTTGCCGACACCGGGCTCGCCGATCAGCACCGGGTTGTTCTTGGTGCGCCGTTGCAGCACCTGGATGGCGCGGCGGATTTCATCGTCGCGGCCAATCACCGGGTCGAGCTTGCCCATGCGCGCGCGCTCGGTCAGGTCGATGCAGTATTTTTTGAGCGACTCGCGCTGGTCTTCGGCGTCGGCGTTGTCCACATTCTGGCCCCCGCGCACGGCCACAATCGCCGCTTCCAGTGACTTGCGCGTCAAGCCGTTTTCTTTGGCAAGCTTGCTGATGTCCTGTTTGCTGTCGCTGAGTACCAGCAAAAACAGCTCGCTGGCGACAAATTTGTCGCCGCGCTTCATCGATTCCTTCTCGGCCGCCTGCAACAGAGAAACCATGTCGCGCCCAACCTGCACCTGCTCCTGTCCGGTCACTTGCGGCAAGCGCTTCATGGCGGCCTCAGCGGCGGTCAGCAGACCCGGCACATTCACGCCGGCGCGCTGCAACAGGGCCTTGGGGCCGTCTTCCTGCTTGAGCATGGCCACCAGCACGTGCGCCGGCTCGATGTAGGCATGGTCACTCCCCAGCGCCAGCGTTTGCGCTTCGCCCAGGGCTTCCTGAAATTTGGTGGTGAGTTTTTCGATTCGCATGGCAATCCCCTTGAGTTAGCTCGCAGCTTGTGGCTGAGGCTAGGTTTTCAAGGGAAGCCACAAAACAGAAAGTTGATGCCCATCAAGGGCCAGACATGGGTCGAGGGACTGGGCCAGGCGGTGTCAACCGTTGCGCGCTTCAATGCCCCACTTGGCCAGCGCGGCGTCGTCGCTGGCGCGGGCATCGACCCATTTGGCACCGTCAGGGGTTTGCTCCTTCTTCCAGAACGGCGCCTGGGTTTTGAGGTAGTCCATCAGAAATTCGCAGGCCTTGAAGCTCTCGCCCCGATGCGCGCTGGTCACCAGCACCAGCACGATCTGCTCCAGCGGTGCCAGCAGCCCGACACGGTGGATGACACGCGCAGCGCAAATGTCAAAGCGCTGCATGGCCGCGTCGATCATGGCTTCGATCGAGGCTTCGGTCATGCCGGGGTAGTGCTCCAGCTCCATGCCTAGAACAGGATCTGTCGCTGCGGGGGCATTGCGGTCGCGCACCGTGCCGATAAAGCTGCACACCGCACCCACCCGCGGGTCTTGCGCGCGCAGGGCGGCGATTTCGTCGGCGACGTTGAAGTCGGCGGTCTGGATTGCGACACGTGGCATGGTTTGCATACGAAATTGGCCTCCAGCCCTTTTATTGATTGCGCGGGCAGCTATTAATTTTGAGTTAAATCAGCCACCCGTGACGGGCGGAAAGAACGCCACTTCAGCGCCTTCAGTCAGGGCTGCGGCCTCATCCCGCATGACCTGGTTGAGCGCGAGTCGCACCGCCTTGCCGCGCATCAAGCTGTCGGCGTAGGCACCGCCTTGCGCAATGAGTTCGTCGCGCAACTGGCCGAGCGTGGCGGCGTGCGTCTCGCGCTGCTCCTGGCCGCAGCCAATGGCCTCGCGAATGCCAGCGAAATACCTGATGGTGAGCTTCATGCCAGCAACTCCGAAAAAGGAATAAAACGCACCGTGTCACCGGGGGCAATGGTCTGGCCCGGCGGGTTGTCCACCAGGCCGTCACCCCACACAACCGAGGTCAACACGCCCGAGCTTTGGTTCGGGAACAGCGCCAGCGTGCCGTCCGGTTTGCGTTGGACGCGCAAAAATTCCCGGCGCTTATCGGCTCTGGCCCAGGTGAAATCTGCGCTGGCAGCTACAGAACGCATAGCAACCTCGGCTACGCCTTGCAGCTTGAGCAAAAACGGCCGCACCAGCAGCAAGAAGGTGACGAAGCTCGACACCGGGTTGCCCGGCAGGCCGATAAAATGCGCGCCCGCCGCGTCGCCTGTGCCCGTGCCGACCCAGCCGTAGGCAAAGGGCTTGCCGGGCTTGATGGCGATCTGCCACAGGTCCAGCCGACCCAGGCTTTGCACGGCGGGTTTGATATGGTCTTCTTCACCCACCGACACGCCGCCGCTGGTCAGGATCAGGTCGTGGCTGGCGGCGGCTCCCTGCAATGCCGCGAGGGTGGCCGCGCGGCTGTCGGGCACGATGCCTAAATCACTCACGTGGCAACCCAGGCGGGTCAGCAGCGCTTTCAAGAAGAAACGGTTGGAGTTGTAGATGGCGCCGCTCGGCATATCCGCTGGTGCCACGTCACCGGGCATGACCAGCTCGTCACCGGTGGAAAACAGGGCCACTTTGGGACGCTCTGCCACGTTCAAAAAATTCATGCCGATACTGGCCGCCAGCCCAAGCGCAGCAGGCGCAAGACGCTGCCCTTTTGAGAGCACCACGGTGCCGCGCGCAACGTCTTCACCGGCGCGCCGAATCCACTGGCCGGGCTGCGGCACAGTCTCAATCAGGACGCTGCCATCCGCCTGCACGGCGCAGTCTTCCTGCATCACCACCGCGTCGGCACCCAAGGGAATGGGCGCACCGGTGAAGATGCGCGCCACCGCGCCGACGGCCAGCGCTGTGCCAGTCTGGCCGGCCGCGATGCGTTGCGACACCGGCAGCGCCTGGCCACTGGCCGCATCCGCACAGCGCAGCGCGTAGCCATCCATCGAGCTGTTGTCTTGCGGCGGTACGTGCAGCGCGCTGATCAAATCCACTGCCAACACCCGGCCGTCCGCCTCAAAAGTGGAGACCTGCTCGGTCTGGTTCAGCGGCAGCGCGTGCGCCAGCAGCTCAGCCAGCGCAGCGTCGAGCGTGCGCAGGGGATTGAAGGCTTTGGCAGTGGCGTGGGTCATGGTGATGGATCAGGTTGAGGGTGGTTCAAGCGCTAAGGCCGTCCTGTGGGGTAAGGCAGGGGGCCTCATACGCGCTGCGCTTTGCGAAATCGGCCCCCTGCCTGAGCCCGCAGGACTCGCAACGGTTTGGGGTGCGCACACGCGCTGCCGCCTGCGGCAAAGTCGATGAGTACCGCAGCACTCGCAGCAGCGCTTGGGGCATGGGTGACCACCGATTTCGCAAAGCGAAGCGCGTATGAGGCGGGCATCCATGCCCCAAACGCTGCCACCCACCCCCAGTGATGACCACAACTCTCATGGCTACAGGTAATTTTCAGCATGGTAGTCAAAACGCGTACCTTGCGCCAGCAGCCACGCAACCACAGCCTCAGGGTCGTTCAGGTCCAGCACCGGCAGGCCGGTGGCAACAGGCAACTGGTCGGGCGAATCGGTGGCCACGGCGCAGATGAAGTCATCATCCACGTAGCGCGCCGGCTTGCCGGCACTGGCGCGCCAGACTTCGACCTTGAGCAAGTCCGAGTCCTTGAAGCCCTCGACCAGCACCCAGTCCACGCCCTCGTACAGTTCGGCCAGCAGCTGATGCACGGTGGGGCGGCGCGCCACTTCAAACTCGCGCATCAAGGCCAGCCGCTGGGTCGATGCCACGATCACCTCAAAGGCACCCGCCTCGCGGTGGCGATAGGTGTCTTTGCCCTCGTGGTCGATGTCAAAGCGGTGGTGCGCGTGCTTGACAACCGAGACACGCAGGCCGTGCAGTTTAAGCGCCGGAATCAAACGCTCAACCAAGGTGGTTTTACCCGAGCCGGAAAAACCGGCAAAGCCGACCACTTTCATGCGCAATGCGCGGCAATGAAGTGCTTGATGGCCTGCGCATCGGCCGCCATGTTGACCACGCGCCTGGGCAGGGCTTCGATGCCGACAAACTTGGCGGGGCGCTCCGGCTCGCGGCCCGTGGCTTCGACAATGGTTTGCGCAAACTTGATCGGCAAGGCGGTCTCCAGCACGATCATCGGCACACCGGGCTTAAGGTGCTCGCGCGCCACCTTGACGGCGTCCGCCGTGTGCGTGTCGATCATCATGGCGTGGCGGTTCCAGCAATCCTTGATGGTGGCCAGACGGTCGGCGTGGCTGCTTTTGCCGCTCACAAAGCCATAGCGGGCGGCAGCCTGGCTGAAAGCCGGGTGCGCCTCCAGGTCGAAGTAGCCAACGCGGCCCAAGGCATCGCCAAAATAGGCCTTGGTGCGCGCCGCATCGCGCCCGAGCAGGTCAAACGCAAAGCGCTCGAAGTTAGATGCTTTGGAGATGTCCATCGACGGGCTGGAGGTCTCATGCGTGTCGGCAGCGGTACGCACGCGGTACCTGCCGGTTTTGAAAAATTCATCGAGCACGTCGTTTTCATTGGTCGCGACCACCAGCCGCGCGATCGGCAGGCCCATCATGCGCGCCACGTGACCGGCGCAGATGTTCCCAAAGTTGCCGCTGGGCACGGCAAAACTCACCTTATCATTGTTGGTCTCAGTGGCTTGAAAGTAGCCCGCAAAATAATAAACGACTTGCGCCAGCAATCGCGCCCAGTTGATGGAATTGACGGTGCCAATTTTGTACTTGCGCTTGAAGTCCAGGTCATTGCTGACGGCCTTGACCATATCCTGGCAATCGTCAAACACGCCATCCACTGCAATGTTGAAAATGTTGTCGTCCATCAGGCTGAACATTTGCGCCTGCTGGAACGGGCTCATGCGACTCGCCGGGCTGGTCATGAAGACGCGTACACCGCTTTTGCCGCGCATGGCGTATTCAGCGGCGCTGCCGGTGTCACCGCTGGTGGCGCCAAGGATGTTCAATGTTTCACCGCGACGCGCCAGCTCGTACTCAAACAGGTTGCCCAACAATTGCATGGCCAGGTCCTTGAAGGCCAGCGTCGGGCCGTTGGACAGGGCCTCCAGCCAGATGCCGTTTTCCAGCTGGCGCAGCGGCACGATCTGGCTGCTGCCAAATATTTCTGCGGTGTAGGTGTTGGCGCACAGCGCTCTTAAATCTGCAGCAGGAATGTCATCAATGTAGAGCTGCAACACCTCAAACGCCAGTTCAGCGTAGCCCTGGCTGTGGTACACGCTGCGCCAGCGCGCCAGCGTGGCCGCGTCAATTTTGGGGTAGGAGGCGGGCAGGTACAGGCCGCCGTCCGGGGCCAGGCCTTCGAGCAGGATGTCGCAAAAGTGTTTGGGGCTGGTGTCGCCACGGGTGGAGAGGTAGTTCATGTTCAAGCCAGCTCTTCCTTGCGGATCCGGGTAATGGGCTCCAGCACGGTGGGGAGCGCCTGCATCTGCGCGATGGCCGCGTTCATGCTGGCTTCGACGCAATCGTGCGTCAGGATGATGACATCGGTTTGCGCCACTTGCGTGGGGTGGCTCGCGCCGGTCAGCGCGCCCACCTCATCGGCCTCGCGCTGCAGCACGGCGTCAATGCTGATGCCGGCTCGCGCCAGGATGCCGGTCACCTCGGCCAGCACGCCGGCCTCGTCGGCCACGCGCAGGCGCAGGTAGTAGCTGGTCACCACTTCGCTCATGGGCAGCACCGGCAGATCACTCATGGCGTTGGGCTGAAACGCCAGATGCGGCACGCGCTGCGCGGCGTCTGCCGTGTGCAGGCGCGTGATGTCCACCAGATCGGCAATCACCGCACTGGCGGTCGGCTCGGAGCCGGCCCCCTTGCCGTAATACAGCGTGGTGCCGACCGCATCGCCCTGCACCATGACGGCGTTCATGGCGCCTTCGACGTTGGCAATCAGGCGTTTGGCCGGCACCAGGCAGGGGTGCACGCGCAACTCCACGCCGCCGCTCGTTGGCTTGGTCGGATCGCCCCGGCGGCGTTTGGTAATCCCCAGCAGCTTGATGCGGTAACCCAGTTGCTCGGCATACTTGATGTCAGCCGCACCGAGTTTGGTGATGCCCTCCACATAGGCCTTGTCAAACTGCACCGGAATGCCAAAGGCAATGGCCGACATGATGGTCGCCTTGTGCGCGGCATCCACCCCTTCGATGTCGAACGTTGGGTCGGCTTCGGCGTAACCCAGGTGCTGCGCCGCCTTGAGCGCCACGGCAAAATCGAGCCCCTTGTCGCGCATCTCGGACAGGATGAAGTTGGTGGTGCCGTTGATGATGCCGGCAATCCATTCGATGCGGTTGGCGGTCAGTCCCTCGCGCAGCGCCTTGATGATCGGGATGCCACCGGCCACAGCGGCTTCAAACGCCACCATCACGCCCTTTTTTGAGGCGGCAGCAAAAATCTCGGTGCCGTGCACCGCCAGCAGCGCCTTGTTGGCCGTGACCACATGCTTGCCTGCGGCAATGGCCTCTAAAACCAGGGTTTTGGCAACGCCATAGCCACCAATGAGCTCAATCACGATGTCGATCGCCGGGTTGGCGATGACCGCGCGCGCATCCGCCACCACGCTCACGTTGGGGCCAACCAGTTGCTGGGCGCGCGCCACGGCCAGGTCGGCCACCATGGTAATTTCGATGCCACGACCGGCGCGGCGTTTGATTTCTAGCTGATTGCGCTGCAACACATTGAAAGTGCCCGACCCCACCACCCCGATGCCCAGCAGGCCGACTTGAATTGGTTTCATAAAAATATTGATTAAATTAGGCTCTAGCCACCGTCTAGTATGCGTCGGCAGCTATAAATTAAATAGTTGATCAGTTGCTGTGGCGCTTTCGGTAGCTTTCCAGAAACTTTGCCAGCCGGCCAATCGCCTCGCGTAAATCGTCCTCGTGTGGCAAAAACACGATGCGGAAGTGATCGGGTGCCGGCCAGTTAAAGCCGGTGCCCTGCACCAGCATGACACGCGTCTCCTGCAGCAACTCCAGAAAGAATTGCTGGTCATCGGCAATCGGATAAAGCGTTGGATCGAGCCGTGGGAACATATACAGCGCCGCGCTTGGCTTGACGCAACTGACACCCGGAATCGCCGTGATCAGTTCATAAGCCAGATCGCGCTGGCGCCGCAGACGCCCGCCTGCGCAAACCAGGTCGTTGATGCTTTGATAACCGCCCAGCGCCGTCTGAATGGCCCATTGGCCAGGCACGTTGGAGCACAAGCGCATATTGGAGAGCATGTTGAGCCCTTCGATGTAGTCTGCTGCGGGCTTCTTGTCGCCTGACAGCACCATCCAGCCAGCCCGGTAGCCACAGGAGCGGTAGCTCTTGGAGAGCGAATTGAAGGTCAGCGTCAACACATCGTCGCTGAGCGAGCCCAGCGCGGTGTGCCTGGCGCCGTCGTAGAGCATCTTGTCATAAACCTCGTCGGCAAAAATCACCAGGCTGTGCTCGCGCGCGATCTGCACGATGGCCTGCAACAACTCATCCGCATACAGGGCACCGGTCGGGTTATTCGGGTTGATCACCACGATGCCCTTGGTGCGTGCCGTGATTTTGGCGCGAATGTCATTGAGGTCGGGCATCCAGCCCTGCGCCTCGTCGCACAGATAGTGTACCGGTGTGGCGCCCGACAAGCTGACCGCCGCCGTCCACAGCGGGTAGTCTGGCGCGGGCAGCAGCAACTCATCGCCGCTATCGAGCAGGCCATTGGTGGCCATCACAATCAGTTCGCTGGCACCGTTACCCAGGTAAATATCGTCCAGCGTCACGCCCTTGATGCCCTGCTGCTGGGTGTAGTGCATCACCGCCTTGCGCGCCGCAAAAATTCCCTTGCTGTCGGAATAACCCGCCGAATTGGGCAGGTTGCGAATCATGTCCTGCTGGATCTCCTCGGGCGCGTCAAAGCCAAACGGCGCCAGGTTGCCGATGTTGAGCTTGATGATCTTGTGCCCGTCTTCTTCCATCTGGCGCGCGGCATCCATGATCGGGCCACGGATGTCATAGCAGACGTTAGCCAGCTTGGCTGATTTGCGAATGGTCTTCAAAGTCCCTCCGGAGGTAGGTGGCGCGGGGCGAAACTTATAATTTGACCACAGTTCCGTCCGTTCTTCCCTGCTGCGCCCGAAGCGCCACCCAACCCAAGCGCTGCCATCATGAAAATGCAAGCCGACACCATTGACACGCAATCAATCAGCGGCTACGGCCCGGGCTGGATCAGCATCGGTGACGAAAAGATCCACACCAGCGTGGTCATCGGCTCGGGCGGCGAGCGCTTTGATTGGGGCTGCGCCTGCTTTGAGGATTTGCGCGAACAGCACTTTGCCCAACTCGCGACGCTGAACACCGAACTCGTCATTTTTGGCAGTGGCGCGCGCATCCGGTTCCCGTCAGGCGCCCTGATCAGCGCTTTGATTGCCAAGCGAATCGGCGTGGAAACCATGGACACCCAGGCCGCCTGCCGCACCTACAACATTTTGGCCGGCGAGGGGCGTCGCGTGGCCGTTGCGCTGTTGATCGAGAGCGAGCGGGCCTAGCAGTCAGCCGATTCAAAAATCCTTATCATGGCGACTGCCGGTGGCCAGGCTGGCGGACCGGCTATCCGTTCTCTGGCCCACGCTCGCGGGCCAGCACAGCTTGCGTGCCAGCAGTTTGGCCTCAACGCAGTGCCTGCCATTCCACCATTGTGGCAACCGCGAATCGGGCCGACGCCCGGACACCCAATCCACCAGCCGAACAAAGTGTGGGGTGCGCCGAATTCAAATTGGGTCCAACACCGGCGCGGGGGTTTGCGGGGTGACAGACGTGTTTGTGGACATTCAAACTGACAGTCCAGTTAACGAATCCAACGGGCTTGCCGTTCCGCCCGCAGCTACCTTGATCACATGGGTGTAAATCATGGTGGTGCTGACATCCGAGTGACCCAGCAACTCTTGCACGGTTCGTATGTCCGTGCCAGCTTGCAGAAGGTGGGTGGCAAATGAATGGCGAAGTGTATGCACCGATACTGGTTTGTGAATCTGAGCCGCTGCGCAGGCCAGCTTGATGGCACGTTGCAAGCGCTCCTCGTACAGATGGTGTCGGCGCTCAATGCGCGAGCGCGGGTCAACTGCCAACTTGGGAGCCGGAAACACCCAGAACCATCCCCAGCGCTGACCCAAGCCGGGGTATTTGACGGCCAGCGCGTCGGGCACCTCGACCCCGGGCTGCTGCTGTTGCCGGTCGTGCTCCCACACTGCGCGTGACTGCGCCATTTGCGAGCGCAACGCAACATCCAGCGAATGCGGCAACATCACCACCCGGTCTTTGCCGCCCTTGCCGTCACGCACCACCAGCACGCGCCGATCAAAGTCCGCATCCTTCACCCGCAGGCGCAGCCCCTCGTTCAGCCGCATGCCCGTGCCGTACAGCAGCTTGGCCAGCAACAGTTCAACCCCGATCATCGCCCCCAGCAAAGCAGCAACTTCCGCCACAGTCAATACGGAGGGAATGCGCCTGGGCCGTGTCGGGCGCTGCACATCATCAAGCCACGGCAACTGCACGCCCAAAACCTCGCGGTACAAAAACAGCAGGGCACTGAGCGCCTGGTTGTGGGTGGACACGGAGACATTACGCTGGGTGGTAAGCATGGACAAAAATTGCTCCACCTCTGCGGCCCCCAACTCGCGCGGATGGCGCACCTGACCGTTGCGCCCATGCCATCGGACAAAAAATTTCACCCAATACAGGTACGCCTCTTCGGTACGCAAGCTATAGTGCTTGTACCGCAGAACCTCGCGCAACTGATCCAGCAGGCGGGGCGATTGGGGAATATAGGAGACGGGTTTGATGGACATCATGACTACTGTGGTTATATCCAGTATATGCACTTCAAATGCAGAGTGCAAGGGGCGTTGCGCCGCTTGGCGCTGCTCCGATCAAACCCGCGCACCCAGCTTATTTCGTCGTCTAGCTTGGGAATGCCAAGATAGGCGCTCGGCTACATTACGTTGAACTAAACCGCTGACGCGGTGGTTGGCTCGCACAGAGCTGCCACCGCGTTTTTCATGGTGCGTCGTGAGTTGACAGGCGCTGGCAAAAGCACAGCCTTCGCAGTGGGGATTTCCCCCATTTCAAAGGAGATTTGTCATGACACCCCTACGCCAACGCATGCTTGATGCCATGGTTACCCGTGGCTTTGCCGCTCGCACGCAAGAAAGTTACGTCGAGGCGATATCGCGCATGGCGCGCCACTACCATCGTAGCCCGGCACTACTGAGCAAAGACGAAGTCAGCGCCTATTTGCTGGATATGGTCAGCACGCGACACCTGTCCTACAGCACCATGAATCAGGCGGCATGCGCGGCCCGGTTTTTGTACGCGAAGGTTCTGGGTTTTGACCCTGCTGCGTTTCACGTGCCCATGGCCAAGGCACCAACCCGCCAGCCAGAGCTTTTGTCACGCCAGGAGATCGCGCACCTCTTTGCCTGCTGCGCCCACCCCGTCTATCGCATGCTGCTCATCACCCTGTACGCCACCGGCCTGCGCGTGACGGAAGGCAGCCGACTGCGCATAGGCGACATCGACAGCGCCGCTGATCGAATGAGCGTTCGCGTGTCATGCGGCAAAGGTGCCAAAGACCGCTACACCATTCTGAGTGTGAGCTTGCTTGCCATTTTGCGCAGCTACTGCCAAACCCATGGCCTCAACCGTGCCAGCAAAAACCCTGGCCACTGGTTGTTTCCCAACAAACAGCTCAGCGGTCCCACATCCGTAGAGAACATCCAACGGGCCTACCAAAGTGCCCGTCAATGTGCAGGCATCACCAAAGATGGCTGCACCCACAGCCTGCGCCACGGCTTTGCCACCCACTTGCTTGAAGGCGGCATAGACCTGTACACCATCAGTCGTTTGCTCGGTCACGGCCACATCAGCACCACCAGCCGCTACCTGCACCTGATCAGCCCGCAGTTCCGCCCGCCCAAAGACGTTGATCCGCTGGACCTGCTCGCCGGTTTGCCCAAACTGTAGATCCGTCAGGTCTACTTTGTAGCCTCCCCGCATGGCCACCTTGGCCGGTGCGTTGCGCCGCTTTGGCCCAGCGTATCTGGCAACCCACGCTTTATCGACTCCGCAGGCCAAAGCCTGGCGCGCGATCATTGCCTGTCGCACAGCCGCGCTGGGCGGCGAGCGCCTGGACTGCGACCAGTGTGGCCACCGCCATTGGCAATACCATTCCTGTCGCAACCGGCATTGCCCGCAGTGTGGTGCCCGGGCCAAGGACGCCTGGCTGCAGGGGCGACTGAGCGAGGTGCTGAACGTGCCCTACACGCATCTGGTGTTTACTTTGCCGCACTGCTTGAATGCTTTGTACGGTGCGCACCCGCGTTGGATGATTGACACCTTGTTTGCCTGCACCGCCCAGACGCTGGCTGAGTTTGCCGCCAATTCCCAATGGATGGGCGTCACGGGTGGCACCCCGGCGTTGAGCCTAGTGCTGCACACCTGGAGCCAGGATTTGCAGCGTCACATCCACCTGCATGCGGTGATGGCCTGCGGGGTTCTGGCAAAGGACGGGCATTGGGCCGTACCTACGCGCAAGCCGGACTTTCTGTTCCCGGTGCAGGCCTTGTCAAAGGTGTTTCGCGGCAAGTTCATGGCGGCGCTGGCAGCCGCCCACAAAGGCACTCAGATTGAGCGCGACTCACAAGGTCAGGACAGCGATTGGCGCCAACGGGAAAAGCAACTCTACAAACACGATTGGGTGGTGTATGCCAAGACGCCGTTGGGTGGTCCGGCGCAGGTGCTTGAGTACCTGAGCCGCTACACCCACCGCACGGCGATCAGCAATGAGCGTATTCGCGCCATCAACGACCAGGATGTGGCGTTCACGGTGCGCGCCAATGACAAGGGCGGCAAACGCCTGGAACGTTTGCCGGGAGCGGAGTTTGTGCGCCGCTTTCTGTTGCACATTGTGCCCACTGGATCGAAGCGGATTCGCCATTACGGGGTGCTGGCATCGAGCTGCAAGGGGGTCAAGCTGACGGCGGCGCGCTGTGCGCTGCAGATGCCCCAGCTCAACGCGCAAGCGTTGGAATGTGCTCAAGGGTTTATGGCCCGGGTGGCCAGGATCGATGTGGGCTTGTGTCCGTGTTGCAAGGTGGGTCGGCTACGCGTGACGCACGTGTTGCAGGGGGCAGCCCGCCTGCCTGCGCTTGACTGCAACGTGCGCCCGCCGGGCCAGGGGCCGCCATGAAGTGCCGTTTGCGGAATCAGCGGCCAAGCGCAGCAGCACTGCAACGGTGTTGGGCTGGGCCTTGGGCGTCGTACTGGGGGCGCCCTGCAAACAGGGCACCGCACGTTGGCGCCGCTCACTTTGCGCGCGGACTTTGTCGGTTTGTGTGATCCGCCGCAGCGCAAATCCCTGCCTGTGCTGGGCCATAATGCGCGAAGTCAATCGGGGTGAAGCTTACAAACCCCTCTAGCCTGAACCGGCCGCAGTCCAACGTTTGTGCCGGCGGTTCAGTCCAACATGGTTTATCTGCCGCAGGAGGCGCTCTTGGTTTCTATCAGCATCGCGGCGCGGCAGATAAACGCTAATCGTTGAACTAAACCGCTGACGCGGTGGTTGGCTCGCACAGAGCTGCCACCGCGTTTTTCATGGTGCGTCGTGAGTTGACAGGCGCTGGCAAAAGCACAGCCTTCGCAGTGGGGATTTCCCCCATTTCAAAGGAGATTTGTCATGACACCCCTACGCCAACGCATGCTTGATGCCATGGTTACCCGTGGCTTTGCCGCTCGCACGCAAGAAAGTTACGTCGAGGCGATATCGCGCATGGCGCGCCACTACCATCGTAGCCCGGCACTACTGAGCAAAGACGAAGTCAGCGCCTATTTGCTGGATATGGTCAGCACGCGACACCTGTCCTACAGCACCATGAATCAGGCGGCATGCGCGGCCCGGTTTTTGTACGCGAAGGTTTCTGGGTTTTGACCCTGCTGCGTTTCACGTGCCCATGGCCAAGGCACCAACCCGCCAGCCAGAGCTTTTGTCACGCCAGGAGATCGCGCACCTCTTTGCCTGCTGCGCCCACCCCGTCTATCGCATGCTGCTCATCACCCTGTACGCCACCGGCCTGCGCGTGACGGAAGGCAGCCGACTGCGCATAGGCGACATCGACAGCGCCGCTGATCGAATGAGCGTTCGCGTGTCATGCGGCAAAGGTGCCAAAGACCGCTACACCATTCTGAGTGTGAGCTTGCTTGCCATTTTGCGCAGCTACTGCCAAACCCATGGCCTCAACCGTGCCAGCAAAAACCCTGGCCACTGGTTGTTTCCCAACAAACAGCTCAGCGGTCCCACATCCGTAGAGAACATCCAACGGGCCTACCAAAGTGCCCGTCAATGTGCAGGCATCACCAAAGATGGCTGCACCCACAGCCTGCGCCACGGCTTTGCCACCCACTTGCTTGAAGGCGGCATAGACCTGTACACCATCAGTCGTTTGCTCGGTCACGGCCACATCAGCACCACCAGCCGCTACCTGCACCTGATCAGCCCGCAGTTCCGCCCGCCCAAAGACGTTGATCCGCTGGACCTGCTCGCCGGTTTGCCCAAACTGTAGATCCGTCAGGTCTACTTTGTAGCCTCCCCGCATGGCCACCTTGGCCGGTGCGTTGCGCCGCTTTGGCCCAGCGTATCTGGCAACCCACGCTTTATCGACTCCGCAGGCCAAAGCCTGGCGCGCGATCATTGCCTGTCGCACAGCCGCGCTGGGCGGCGAGCGCCTGGACTGCGACCAGTGTGGCCACCGCCATTGGCAATACCATTCCTGTCGCAACCGGCATTGCCCGCAGTGTGGTGCCCGGGCCAAGGACGCCTGGCTGCAGGGGCGACTGAGCGAGGTGCTGAACGTGCCCTACACGCATCTGGTGTTTACTTTGCCGCACTGCTTGAATGCTTTGTACGGTGCGCACCCGCGTTGGATGATTGACACCTTGTTTGCCTGCACCGCCCAGACGCTGGCTGAGTTTGCCGCCAATTCCCAATGGATGGGCGTCACGGGTGGCACCCCGGCGTTGAGCCTAGTGCTGCACACCTGGAGCCAGGATTTGCAGCGTCACATCCACCTGCATGCGGTGATGGCCTGCGGGGTTCTGGCAAAGGACGGGCATTGGGCCGTACCTACGCGCAAGCCGGACTTTCTGTTCCCGGTGCAGGCCTTGTCAAAGGTGTTTCGCGGCAAGTTCATGGCGGCGCTGGCAGCCGCCCACAAAGGCACTCAGATTGAGCGCGACTCACAAGGTCAGGACAGCGATTGGCGCCAACGGGAAAAGCAACTCTACAAACACGATTGGGTGGTGTATGCCAAGACGCCGTTGGGTGGTCCGGCGCAGGTGCTTGAGTACCTGAGCCGCTACACCCACCGCACGGCGATCAGCAATGAGCGTATTCGCGCCATCAACGACCAGGATGTGGCGTTCACGGTGCGCGCCAATGACAAGGGCGGCAAACGCCTGGAACGTTTGCCGGGAGCGGAGTTTGTGCGCCGCTTTCTGTTGCACATTGTGCCCACTGGATCGAAGCGGATTCGCCATTACGGGGTGCTGGCATCGAGCTGCAAGGGGGTCAAGCTGACGGCGGCGCGCTGTGCGCTGCAGATGCCCCAGCTCAACGCGCAAGCGTTGGAATGTGCTCAAGGGTTTATGGCCCGGGTGGCCAGGATCGATGTGGGCTTGTGTCCGTGTTGCAAGGTGGGTCGGCTACGCGTGACGCACGTGTTGCAGGGGGCAGCCCGCCTGCCTGCGCTTGACTGCAACGTGCGCCCGCCGGGCCAGGGGCCGCCATGAAGTGCCGTTTGCGGAATCAGCGGCCAAGCGCAGCAGCACTGCAACGGTGTTGGGCTGGGCCTTGGGCGTCGTACTGGGGGCGCCCTGCAAACAGGGCACCGCACGTTGGCGCCGCTCACTTTGCGCGCGGACTTTGTCGGTTTGTGTGATCCGCCGCAGCGCAAATCCCTGCCTGTGCTGGGCCATAATGCGCGAAGTCAATCGGGGTGAAGCTTACAAACCCCTCTAGCCTGAACCGGCCGCAGTCCAACGTTTGTGCCGGCGGTTCAGTCCAACATGGTTTATCTGCCGCAGGAGGCGCTCTTGGTTTCTATCAGCATCGCGGCGCGGCAGATAAACGCTAATCGTTAGCCCGCTATGCCACTTGCAATAGTTCTGCATAGTGCTATTATAGTTGCTCCATTCACAACCCTATGGAGTTCATTATGAGTACCCTGAACCTTGATGCATTTGTAGCTGTCCCCCTTCCGATTGAGTTGTACGCTGAATTTACCCGCCGCTACCCTGGCTGCGTTAGCTCAGTGATGGAACAAGTCTCTTGGGACTTTCTGGATCGAACCGCTGAAGATTTTGAGGCCGCGCCACGCGGCTCCAATGGAGTCCACTGGGAATCACTGTTCTTGCCCGAAGGCACCGAAGTTCGCACCAAGTATTTCAGCGAGTACAAAGTGGCTACCATTCAAAACAAAGAAATCGTTTGGGACGGAGAAACCTACCCTTCGATGTCACAGCTTGCCAAGTCCATGCGCGGCGATACGTCTAACAACGCATGGAAAGTATTGGAAGTTAAGCGCCCCTCGGATGCCAAATGGCAATCGGCAGATTTCCTGCGAAAGTAACAGGTAAGCGGGCTAACCTTACGGTCAAGAGGGACAGGCCAGAAGCGGCCTGCCCCTTACCTCAACGTTGAACTAAACCGCTGACGCGGTGGTTGGCTCGCACAGAGCTGCCACCGCGTTTTTCATGGTGCGTCGTGAGTTGACAGGCGCTGGCAAAAGCACAGCCTTCGCAGTGGGGATTTCCCCCATTTCAAAGGAGATTTGTCATGACACCCCTACGCCAACGCATGCTTGATGCCATGGTTACCCGTGGCTTTGCCGCTCGCACGCAAGAAAGTTACGTCGAGGCGATATCGCGCATGGCGCGCCACTACCATCGTAGCCCGGCACTACTGAGCAAAGACGAAGTCAGCGCCTATTTGCTGGATATGGTCAGCACGCGACACCTGTCCTACAGCACCATGAATCAGGCGGCATGCGCGGCCCGGTTTTTGTACGCGAAGGTTCTGGGTTTTGACCCTGCTGCGTTTCACGTGCCCATGGCCAAGGCACCAACCCGCCAGCCAGAGCTTTTGTCACGCCAGGAGATCGCGCACCTCTTTGCCTGCTGCGCCCACCCCGTCTATCGCATGCTGCTCATCACCCTGTACGCCACCGGCCTGCGCGTGACGGAAGGCAGCCGACTGCGCATAGGCGACATCGACAGCGCCGCTGATCGAATGAGCGTTCGCGTGTCATGCGGCAAAGGTGCCAAAGACCGCTACACCATTCTGAGTGTGAGCTTGCTTGCCATTTTGCGCAGCTACTGCCAAACCCATGGCCTCAACCGTGCCAGCAAAAACCCTGGCCACTGGTTGTTTCCCAACAAACAGCTCAGCGGTCCCACATCCGTAGAGAACATCCAACGGGCCTACCAAAGTGCCCGTCAATGTGCAGGCATCACCAAAGATGGCTGCACCCACAGCCTGCGCCACGGCTTTGCCACCCACTTGCTTGAAGGCGGCATAGACCTGTACACCATCAGTCGTTTGCTCGGTCACGGCCACATCAGCACCACCAGCCGCTACCTGCACCTGATCAGCCCGCAGTTCCGCCCGCCCAAAGACGTTGATCCGCTGGACCTGCTCGCCGGTTTGCCCAAACTGTAGATCCGTCAGGTCTACTTTGTAGCCTCCCCGCATGGCCACCTTGGCCGGTGCGTTGCGCCGCTTTGGCCCAGCGTATCTGGCAACCCACGCTTTATCGACTCCGCAGGCCAAAGCCTGGCGCGCGATCATTGCCTGTCGCACAGCCGCGCTGGGCGGCGAGCGCCTGGACTGCGACCAGTGTGGCCACCGCCATTGGCAATACCATTCCTGTCGCAACCGGCATTGCCCGCAGTGTGGTGCCCGGGCCAAGGACGCCTGGCTGCAGGGGCGACTGAGCGAGGTGCTGAACGTGCCCTACACGCATCTGGTGTTTACTTTGCCGCACTGCTTGAATGCTTTGTACGGTGCGCACCCGCGTTGGATGATTGACACCTTGTTTGCCTGCACCGCCCAGACGCTGGCTGAGTTTGCCGCCAATTCCCAATGGATGGGCGTCACGGGTGGCACCCCGGCGTTGAGCCTAGTGCTGCACACCTGGAGCCAGGATTTGCAGCGTCACATCCACCTGCATGCGGTGATGGCCTGCGGGGTTCTGGCAAAGGACGGGCATTGGGCCGTACCTACGCGCAAGCCGGACTTTCTGTTCCCGGTGCAGGCCTTGTCAAAGGTGTTTCGCGGCAAGTTCATGGCGGCGCTGGCAGCCGCCCACAAAGGCACTCAGATTGAGCGCGACTCACAAGGTCAGGACAGCGATTGGCGCCAACGGGAAAAGCAACTCTACAAACACGATTGGGTGGTGTATGCCAAGACGCCGTTGGGTGGTCCGGCGCAGGTGCTTGAGTACCTGAGCCGCTACACCCACCGCACGGCGATCAGCAATGAGCGTATTCGCGCCATCAACGACCAGGATGTGGCGTTCACGGTGCGCGCCAATGACAAGGGCGGCAAACGCCTGGAACGTTTGCCGGGAGCGGAGTTTGTGCGCCGCTTTCTGTTGCACATTGTGCCCACTGGATCGAAGCGGATTCGCCATTACGGGGTGCTGGCATCGAGCTGCAAGGGGGTCAAGCTGACGGCGGCGCGCTGTGCGCTGCAGATGCCCCAGCTCAACGCGCAAGCGTTGGAATGTGCTCAAGGGTTTATGGCCCGGGTGGCCAGGATCGATGTGGGCTTGTGTCCGTGTTGCAAGGTGGGTCGGCTACGCGTGACGCACGTGTTGCAGGGGGCAGCCCGCCTGCCTGCGCTTGACTGCAACGTGCGCCCGCCGGGCCAGGGGCCGCCATGAAGTGCCGTTTGCGGAATCAGCGGCCAAGCGCAGCAGCACTGCAACGGTGTTGGGCTGGGCCTTGGGCGTCGTACTGGGGGCGCCCTGCAAACAGGGCACCGCACGTTGGCGCCGCTCACTTTGCGCGCGGACTTGTCGGTTTGTGTGATCCGCCGCAGCGCAAATCCCTGCCTGTGCTGGGCCATAATGCGCGAAGTCAATCGGGGTGAAGCTTACAAACCCCTCTAGCCTGAACCGGCCGCAGTCCAACGTTTGTGCCGGCGGTTCAGTCCAACATGGTTTATCTGCCGCAGGAGGCGCTCTTCGGTTTCTATCAGCCATTCGCGGCGCGGCAGATAAACGCTAATCGT
>CAVVRQ010000018.1:0-38929 GCA_963750665.1 uncultured beta proteobacterium | reverse complement strand
ACCGCAGTCAAGACAACCAATTCATAGAGTTAATCAGCTTCATCGATTTAACGATGCCTGTGTACTTGCGTATTACAGGATTTTTGAATGCGTCAACTTGGCATAACTTCCCTGAAGCACAACGAGCTCAAGGCTGAGCCATCATGAATCAAAGTTATAGGGTCAAGCCGCACGAGCAATTAGTATCGGTTAGCTGAGCGCATTACTACGCTTACACACCCGACCTATCAACGTCCTGGTCTTGAACGACTCTTTAGGGGGGTCAAGCCCCCGGCAGATCTCATCTTGAAACGAGTTTCCCGCTTAGATGCTTTCAGCGGTTATCTCTTCCACACATAGCTACTCGGCAATGCCACTGGCGTGACAACCGATACACCAGAGGTGCGTCCACTCCGGTCCTCTCGTACTAGGAGCAGGCTTCCTCAAATCTGCAGCGCCCACGGAAGATAGGGACCAAACTGTCTCACGACGTTTTAAACCCAGCTCACGTACCTCTTTAAATGGCGAACAGCCATACCCTTGGGACCGGCTACAGCCCCAGGATGAGATGAGCCGACATCGAGGTGCCAAACACCGCCGTCGATATGAACTCTTGGGCGGTATCAGCCTGTTATCCCCAGAGTACCTTTTATCCGTTGAGCGATGGCCCTTCCATACAGAACCACCGGATCACTATGTCCTGCTTTCGCATCTGCTCGACTTGTCAGTCTCGCAGTTAAGCACGCTTATGCCATTGCACTATCGTCACGATGTCCGACCGTAACTAGCGTACCTTCGAACTCCTCCGTTACGCTTTGGGAGGAGACCGCCCCAGTCAAACTGCCTACCATGCACTGTCCCCGATCCAGATAATGGACCTAGGTTAGAACCTCAAACACACCAGGGTGGTATTTCAACGTTGGCTCCACGATACCTAGCGGCACCGCTTCAAAGCCTCCCACCTATCCTACACAGATCTGTTCAAAGTCCAATACAAAGCTACAGTAAAGGTTCATGGGGTCTTTCCGTCTTTCCGCGGGGAGATTGCATCATCACAAACATTTCAACTTCGCTGAGTCTCTGGAGGAGACAGTGTGGCCATCGTTACGCCATTCGTGCAGGTCGGAACTTACCCGACAAGGAATTTCGCTACCTTAGGACCGTTATAGTTACGGCCGCCGTTTACTGGGACTTCAATCAAGAGCTTGCACCCCATCATTTAATCTTCCAGCACCGGGCAGGCGTCACACCCTATACGTCCACTTTCGTGTTTGCAGAGTGCTGTGTTTTTAATAAACAGTCGCAGCCACCGATTTTTTGCAACCTCATTGGGCTCCCCAAGTAAATGGTTCACCTACTAAAGGCACACCTTCTTCCGAAGTTACGGTGTCAATTTGCCGAGTTCCTTCTCCAGAGTTCTCTCAAGCGCCTTAGAATACTCATCTCGCGCACCAGTGTCGGTTTGCGGTACGGTCGTGTGTAGCTGAAGCTTAGTGGCTTTTCCTGGAAGCAGGGTATCACTCACTTCGGCTGCAAGCAGCCTCGTTATCACCCCTCATCTAAGCCCGGCGGATTTACCTACCAGGCACGACTACAGGCTTGAACCAACATATCCAACAGTTGGCTGAGCTAACCTTCTCCGTCCCCACATCGCACTACACATCGGTACAGGAATATTGACCTGTTTCCCATCGACTACGCATCTCTGCCTCGCCTTAGGGGCCGACTCACTCTACGCCGATGAACGTTGCGTAGAAAACCTTGCGCTTACGGCGAGGGGGCTTTTCACCCCCTTTAACGCTACTCATGTCAGCATTCGCACTTCTGATACCTCCAGCACGCTTTACAACGCACCTTCACAGGCTTACAGAACGCTCTCCTACCACGTGCAATAAATTGCACATCCGCAGCTTCGGTAACTGGCTTGAGCCCCGTTACATCTTCCGCGCAGGACGACTCGATCAGTGAGCTATTACGCTTTCTTTAAATGATGGCTGCTTCTAAGCCAACATCCTGACTGTTTTAGCCTTCCCACTTCGTTTCCCACTTAGCCCGTTTTAGGGACCTTAGCTGGCGGTCTGGGTTGTTTCCCTCTTGAGTCCGGACGTTAGCACCCGGTGCTCTGTCTCCCAAGCTGTACTCGTCGGTATTCGGAGTTTGCATTGGTTTGGTAAGTCGCCATGACCCCCTAGCCAAAACAGTGCTCTACCCCCAACGGTAATACTTGAGGCACTACCTAAATAGTTTTCGGAGAGAACCAGCTATTTCCAAGTTTGTTTAGCCTTTCACCCCTATCCACAGCTCATCCGCTAGTTTTGCAACACTAGTCGGTTCGGACCTCCAGTACCTGTTACGGCACCTTCATCCTGGCCATGGATAGATCACTTGGTTTCGGGTCTACACCCAGCGACTAAAATCGCCCTATTCGGACTCGGTTTCCCTACGCCTTCCCTATTCGGTTAAGCTTGCCACTGAATGTAAGTCGCTGACCCATTATACAAAAGGTACGCAGTCACCCTTGCGGGCTCCTACTTTTTGTAAGCATGCGGTTTCAGGATCTATTTCACTCCCCTCCCGGGGTTCTTTTCGCCTTTCCCTCACGGTACTAGTTCACTATCGGTCAATGATGAGTATTTAGCCTTGGAGGATGGTCCCCCCATATTCAGACAGGATTACACGTGTCCCGCCCTACTTGTCGCAAGCTCAGTATCACACAGGTCTTTTCACATACGGGGCTATCACCCGCTATGGCCAGCCTTTCCAGGCTGTTCTGTTAAGTCTTGTGCTATCACTTGCAGGCTTCTCCGATTTCGCTCGCCACTACTTTCGGAATCTCGGTTGATGTATTTTCCTCGAGCTACTGAGATGTTTCAGTTCACCCGGTTCGCCTCGCATAGCTATGTATTCACTATGCGATACCCCTAAGGGTGGGTTTCCCCATTCGGAAATCTCCGGATCAAAGCTAATTTGCCAGCTCCCCGAAGCTTATCGCAGGCTATCACGTCCTTCGTCGCCTATCATTGCCAAGGCATCCACCACATGCTCTTATTCACTTGACCCTATAACTTTGATCTCTCTTGCGAGATACCAATAGTTTTATCAAGGAATGTTTGATTGGTCTTTCACCAATCGCGTTATGCCGTATTCAATTTAACTTGAATATCTCGAATTTCAAACGTGAAGTTTGATATTCATTTTGACGCAATCAAAAATTTGTTACTAACAACCAACCAGGGCACGGTGTGCACTAAACCTTTACGAATGTGCACTTTCCCCAGCTGGCTTTTTTGTTAGCAACGCTGATTAAACTCTATAAATTGTTAAAGAACAGCCGCTGACCCGAAGGTCAGTTTTAATTGATCAAGTTATCCTGATCAACAACAAAGCAGCCTCTTGATTCCTGAGAACTCAAGGCCGCTTTGGTGTTGAATATGACTTTATCGATAAGAGAATTGAATGCTTGTTAGAAGATTGGTGGAGGTGACAGGACTCGAACCCGCTACCTACTGCTTGCAAAGCAGCCGCTCTCCCAGCTGAGCTACACCCCCATAACCAGAAGGACGTTGAAAGAGACCTCTAGAGCGTCACTTGGTGGGTCTGGTTGGTCTCGAACCAACGACCCCCGCCTTATCAAGACGGTGCTCTAACCAACTGAGCTACAGACCCAAGCTTGGTCACTTGTGACCAGGCATTCACCATAGCCGTCAGCGACTTCTCTCTTTCCAACAACCGATAAGTGTGAGCGTTTAATTTGAGAAACTTGGTGTTTCCAGAAAGGAGGTGATCCAGCCGCACCTTCCGATACGGCTACCTTGTTACGACTTCACCCCAGTCACGAACCCTGCCGTGGTAATCGCCCTCCTTGCGGTTAGGCTAACTACTTCTGGCAGAACCCGCTCCCATGGTGTGACGGGCGGTGTGTACAAGACCCGGGAACGTATTCACCGTGACATTCTGATCCACGATTACTAGCGATTCCGACTTCACGTAGTCGAGTTGCAGACTACGATCCGGACTACGACTGGCTTTGTGGGATTGGCTCCCCCTCGCGGGTTGGCAACCCTTTGTACCAGCCATTGTATGACGTGTGTAGCCCCACCTATAAGGGCCATGAGGACTTGACGTCATCCCCACCTTCCTCCGGCTTGTCACCGGCAGTCTCATTAGAGTGCCCAACTGAATGTAGCAACTAATGACAAGGGTTGCGCTCGTTGCGGGACTTAACCCAACATCTCACGACACGAGCTGACGACAGCCATGCAGCACCTGTGTTACGGCTCTCTTTCGAGCACGCCTCTATCTCTAAAGGCTTCCGTACATGTCAAAGGTGGGTAAGGTTTTTCGCGTTGCATCGAATTAAACCACATCATCCACCGCTTGTGCGGGTCCCCGTCAATTCCTTTGAGTTTCAACCTTGCGGCCGTACTCCCCAGGCGGTCAACTTCACGCGTTAGCTTCGTTACTGAGTCAGTGAAGACCCAACAACCAGTTGACATCGTTTAGGGCGTGGACTACCAGGGTATCTAATCCTGTTTGCTCCCCACGCTTTCGTGCATGAGCGTCAGTACAGGTCCAGGGGATTGCCTTCGCCATCGGTGTTCCTCCGCATATCTACGCATTTCACTGCTACACGCGGAATTCCATCCCCCTCTACCGTACTCTAGCTATACAGTCACAAATGCAGGTCCCAGGTTGAGCCCGGGGATTTCACATCTGTCTTATATAACCGCCTGCGCACGCTTTACGCCCAGTAATTCCGATTAACGCTCGCACCCTACGTATTACCGCGGCTGCTGGCACGTAGTTAGCCGGTGCTTATTCTTACGGTACCGTCATTAGCCCCTTGTATTAGAGGGGACCGTTTCGTTCCGTACAAAAGCAGTTTACAACCCGAAGGCCTTCATCCTGCACGCGGCATTGCTGGATCAGGCTTGCGCCCATTGTCCAAAATTCCCCACTGCTGCCTCCCGTAGGAGTCTGGACCGTGTCTCAGTTCCAGTGTGGCTGGTCGTCCTCTCAGACCAGCTACAGATCGTCGCCTTGGTGGGCTTTTACCCCGCCAACTAGCTAATCTGATATCGGCCGCTCCATCCGCGCGAGGCCCTTGCGAGTCCCCCGCTTTCATCCGTAGATCGTATGCGGTATTAGCACAGCTTTCGCTGCGTTATCCCCCACGATTGGGCACGTTCCGATATATTACTCACCCGTTCGCCACTCGCCACCAGGATTGCTCCCGTGCTGCCGTTCGACTTGCATGTGTAAGGCATGCCGCCAGCGTTCAATCTGAGCCAGGATCAAACTCTATAGTTCGATCTTGATTTTTTTGCCCGATTTCTCAGGCTACTCATAAATTGGAATCGACGTGAATTTCATTTCTGACTTTCACATCTTTTTTACTTCATGAGCGTTTGTATGTCAGTTACGACATAGTTCCGAAGAACTTGGCTTCCCGCCTCAAACGCCCACACTTATCGGCTGTATGTTGTTAATGATCTCTTGGCTTACCGCTCACCTGACTTGCGTCAGCGCCTTGCCTTGCTTGCCCTCTTCACTGTGATCAGCGAAGCCTTGCATTCTAGCACGCCTTTTGCCAGACTCCGAATAATTTTTTCCATCTGGGTGCAATTCCAACTGATGTGGCGATTTGATCCTGGTCGCTACGTTGCACTCGTCCGTTAAACAGGTAATCTCAGCTACAGGACCCGGGCTTCCCCTGGCACTGGCTTGCACTGCCAAAATGTCGAACCTGCACCGAAGCACTCATGCAGTTTAGCCTTCCAGCCCGCGAATAGATTGTGCAAGCAGCTATTAGAATTGAAGTAAATCAAGCGGGTTACGGGAATCAGCGGTGTCGCCGTGGCAACTGGAAATCTGATCTGACTCCCGATGCCCCTGAATCAAGGCAAATTCAACGTGCGAAGTTGGGGGTACTTTTCATTCGCCAAAATAATCCAGCCTTCCTTGATTTGTGCATAGGTCTTTTCACCATGAAGCGCTCGCATCACGCGCAACTGACGGATCGCCTCATTGGGGTTGCCATTCAACGCCAGCGACTGGGCGTAGCGGTTTTGCGTGGCAGGCCAGGGGAAACGCAGGGCGACCTTTTTGGCCAGTTCCAGTTCGTCCGCGCTCATGCCGGGCTTGGGTACGATACGCCCGCCGTTCAGCAGCGCGTCCAGTTGCGTCAACAAAACTACATGGGGCCGCTGATAAGTCGCAGGTGTTTGGCCAATGCGCAGCGCCTCGAACCGCACAATGCGGAAATCTTCTTCAATTGAAATGTATTCAACCACCGACCACGCCATGGCGGCCGTGGTGATGAACAGCATCGCTGCCACTGGTTTCACGCCGAGCCTAAACGCAGGCTTCATGCCCAGCGAGCCTTCGAGTGCGCCGATGGCGAACATGACCGGGGCCAGAAAGTAGGCGTAGGCAAACGGAAACTCCAGCATCGAATGCACCGCCACCGGCAATAGCAGCGCCAGGCAATACCAGGGCGCCAATTGCTGGGTTGCGCGCAAACGCCGCCACAACCAGACACCGGTCGCCACCACTAGCAGCGCGGTCAGCGGCAGGCCGACCCCTATGGCCAGATCGAGCACGACGTTGTGCGCGTAAGTAAACGGCTGGCTGACGGTATAGGCGTGCACCACGGCGTTGTGCGCGCTGGACACTTGGCCCAGCCCCCAACCGAACCACGGCTTTTGCAAGACCGCCTCTATCAATTGCGTCCAGATCATCCAACGACCACCGTCACCGGTGCTGACTTGAACACCAGCGCCACTGGTTTGCTGAATGATGCCCAGCAGACTGGGCCAGTACCAGAATAAACACAAGAACACCAAGACTCCGCACAACACCACCCAAGGCGACGAGTCTGGAACCCAGTGACGTTCGTTTTGCAGTCCACCAGAGAATTAGGAAGGCCAAACTCAAAACGCCGGTTCTGGATTCGCTGGCGGCAATGCCAACTAACAAGGTTATGGCAAATAAAATTGACGACACGACACCCAGCTTTCGGATCTCGTACAAGAATACTAAACTGACCAGTCCCATCAGGAGCAGGGTGGCCAACTGATTGGGCTGCCCCAGGTTGCCGCCGGGGCGGCGGAGCGTCGGCATACGATTGATCCAAGAGGAGGTTTCCCACAACTCAAAGGTCTGAACAAAAGCGATGAACGCAGATAGGAATGCGCCGACCAGCATGAAGAACCCGAGCACAGCAAGGGCCCGTTGCTCACCGCTGCTGGCGCGCCCAATTGCCACGGTTGCAATGCACAGCAGCAGGTAAAGCGTAGTAATGAAGGCATCTCCGTTAAAGCCGAGCAAGCCCGCAGCGACTTGCAACCACAGCAGCAATGCCAACACGACAATCGGCAATGTGATGATGGGGAATTCAAAGGTCGCTGGAAAGCACTTTCTTGTGGCACGAAACACGCCATGCCAGGACAGGAGCAGGACCGCGAAAAACGCCATGATTTCGTTATGCCAGCTCACCCAGGGCAAGAAATGGAGTGGTTGTAGCCAGGCCCAGAGGAGAATCAAGGCCGACAGAACTTCGATTGGACGTCCAGCACCCACCAAAAAAAACGCCCCAAATGGGGCGTTTTCAATTCATCAAACCAACCGGACAAGGTCAGGCACCACGGCAAGAGCCAGGCAGAAATTTGCTCGGTACAGTCGTTACAACGGTACTGGTGCCTATTGCGGCAGTGTTGCCGCAAACCCAGCGATTAACCGAAGTACCGGCCGTTGGCGAGGCTGCCCCGGTCGAATCTGTTGGCACAAGGCTAACTGTTTTTGTATCGATTGCCGTGTCGCCAAAACCCTGTACCGTTACTACAATGCCGCCAGCAACGTCAGTTTCGATCTTGGCAACATATTTGGAAGTTGACGTAGAGGCTTCACAACCCCACGCGTTAGCAACCGGTAAGCTACCGGCAGAATTTGTCTGATAAATCTCGGTGACCGTCGTGCGGCATGCAGAAGCAGCCAGAATCACTTCCGACATCTTGGCCCGCTTCGTGTAATCCTGATACGCCGGCAAAGCCACCGCCGCCAAAATACCAATAATCGCCACGACGATCATCAACTCGATCAGGGTAAAACCCTTTTGCATAGAACGCTTCATAAAAAGCTCCTTAAAGTTAAAACAAAACAACCGGACCGCCTGTCAAGCAGCAGATTCCGTGCCACCTATCTTAACGCCTGAATTTGGCGCTTGCGTGAAAAATTTGCCCTAAATTGGAAAAAGTCCAGCCTATTTTGTCAATTCTTGACTCTGGCGTGACATTTTTGTCACGCCATTTGGGTCACTCTACAGCCATCAGGCCAACGCCCGGCCAATGATGATCTTCTGCACGTCACTGGTGCCTTCGTAGATCTGGCAGACGCGCACGTCGCGGTAGATGCGCTCGACCGGGAAGTCGCTGACGTAGCCATAACCCCCGAGCGTCTGAATGGCGGCGCTGCAGACGCGCTCGGCCATCTCGCTGGCAAACAATTTGGCCATGGCGGCTTCTTTCAGGCAGGGCCGGTCGGCGTCCCGCAGCGACGCCGCATGCCAGATCAGTTGCCGGGCCGCTTCCAGCTGGGTGGCGCACTCGGCCAGCCTGAAGCCAACCGCCTGGTGGTTGAAGATGGCTTTGCCAAAACTTTGGCGCTCCTTGGCGTAGGCCAGCGCAAACTCGAATGCGCTGCGCGCCATGCCGACGCTTTGCGCCGCGATGCCGATGCGCCCGCCTTCGAGCCCACCCAGCGCGATGCCGTAGCCCTGGCCCTCGGCGCCGATCAGGTTCTCGAGCGGCACCCGGCAGTCGTCAAAGTTGATCTGCGCCGTATCACTGCTGTGCTGGCCGAGTTTGTCTTCGAGCCGCGCCACGCTGTAGCCAGGTGCGTTGGTCGGCACCAGAAAGGCGCTCATGCCCTTTTTGCCCGCGCCCTTGTCGGTGACGGCAATGACGATGGCCACGTCACCCTGCTTGCCGCTGGTGATGAACTGCTTGACGCCGTTGATGACGTAGGCGTCGCCAACTTTGACCGCCGTCGTCCTGAGCGAGGAGGCGTCGCTGCCGACGTGCGGCTCGGTCAGGCAAAAGGCGCCCAGCATCTGGCCGCGCGCCAGCGGGGTGAGCCATTGCTTCTTTTGCGCGGCATTGCCAAAACGCATCAGAATGGCGTTAACCGGGCAATTGGTGACACTGATGACGGTGCTGGTGCCGCCGTCACCGGCCGCTATTTCTTCCAGCACCAGCGCCAGCGACAGGTAGTCCAGCCCCGCGCCACCCAGGTCTTCGGGCACGCAAATGCCGTACGCGCCCAGCGCCGCCAGGCCCTTGTGCGCTTCTTTGGGAAAGTGATGCTCCTTGTCCCACTGGGCCGCGTGGGGCCAGAGCTCGGCTTGCGCAAAGTCGCGCACCGCGTCGCGGATCATTTCCTGGTCTGGGGTGAGTAACATGGTTGCGGCCTCAAAGTTGTCCAATAGGTAGCTAAGAAAACGGGCTCTAACGCCCGTCTTGATTGCGCAAGTAGCTACTATAGTTATAGCATTTCAAGCGCCACCGCCGTGCCTTCGCCGCCACCGATGCACAGGCTGGCGATGCCTTTCTTGAGGCCGCGTGCTTTGAGCGCATAAAGCAGCGTCACGATGATGCGCGCACCGCTGCAGCCAATCGGGTGGCCCAGCGCGCAGGCGCCGCCGTTGACGTTGAGAATCTCATGGCTGACCTTCAGGTCGTGCATCAGCGCCATCGGCACCACGGCAAAGGCTTCGTTTACCTCCCACAGATCGACGTCCTTGACACCCCAACCGGCTTTGGCCAGCGCCTTGTTGACGGCACCAATCGGGGCTGTGGTGAACCAGTTGGGCTCCTGCGCAAAGACCGCGTGGCTGACGATGCGCGCCAGCGGCTTGCAGCCGAGCTTGGCCGCCGTTTCAGCGCGCATCAACAGCAGGGCGGCGGCACCGTCGTTGATGCTGGAGCTGCTGGCGGCGGTGATGGTGCCGTCTTTTTTGAAGGCCGGCTTGAGGCTGGCGATCTTGTCGAGCTTGACCTTGCCGGGACCCTGGTCAATTGAAATGACGGTGTCACCGGCCCGGCCCTTGATCGTCACGGGCGCAATTTCTGCGGCAAAGGCGCCGGACGTGGTGGCGGCCTGCGCGCGCTGCACGCTGGTGGTGGCAAAAGCGTCTTGCTGGGCGCGCGTAAAGCCATATTTGGCCGCACACTCTTCGCCAAAAGTGCCCATCGAACGACCGGCCTCGTAAGCGTCTTCCAGGCCGTCGAGCATCATGTGGTCAAAAATGCGGTCGTGGCCAATGCGGTAACCGGCACGTGCCTTTTGCAGCAAATAGGGCGCATTGGTCATGCTCTCCATGCCGCCGGCCATCATCACGTCGGCGCTGCCGGCCAGCAACATGTCGTGGGCAAACATCGCGGCGCGCATGGCTGAGCCGCACATCTTGGACAGGGTCACGGCACCGGTGCTGTTGGGCAGGCCGCCCTTGAAACCGGCCTGGCGCGCCGGTGCCTGACCCTGGCCGGCCATCAGGCAATTGCCGAACAGCAGTTCATCGACCATGTCGGCGGTCAATGTCGAGCCCTGGCTGGCGCGTTCCAGCGCGGCCTTGATGGCGACGCCGCCGAGGTCATGCGCGGCAAGCGTTGCAAAATCGCCCTGGAAACTGCCCAGTGGCGTGCGCGCTGCGCTGACGATAACAATAGAGTCTTTCATTTTCAGTCCTTTCAGTTAAAAAATCGGTTTTGTGCAGATGGGTATTGCGTCAGTAGCTACAAATAAAATAGCTTATTCAAATTGATGTAGGCACCTGGGCGTCGCTCACCTCGGGGTGAAAGCGCTGCGCCTGGTTGTATGGAAACACGTCATACACATGGCCCGCCAGGATGCGCTGCTTGTGGTTCTGCCAGAAGTCGGCATCGAGCAGGTCGGCGTGGTGTTTCATGAACACCTCGCGCACCACCGGGTTGCCCAGCAGGAAGGGGCCAAAGGTTTCCGGGAACACGTCTTTTGGACCCACGTGGTACCAGACCTCGCCCGACATTTCATCTTCTTCGTTGCGCGCCTGGGGCACGCGGCGAAAGTTGCAGTCGGTGACGTATTCGATCTCATCGTAATCGTAAAACACCACCTTGCCATGGCGCGTGATGCCAAAGTTTTTCCACAGCATGTCGCCCGGGAAAATGTTGGCCGCCACCAGGTCTTTCAGGGCATTGCCATACTCGACCACGCCGCGCTCGATCTGCTCGCGCGCCCGTGCCGCTGCCGGGCCGGCGTCATCCGGATTGGCACCCCCCGCATCAAACGCCTCTTGCAAGTAAATGTTGAGTGGAATCATGCGCCGCTCGATATAAACGTGCTTGATGACGACTTCGGTGCGGCCGTCGCCGTCGCGGTCGCTGATCTCAAGCTGACTGGGCGCAAACTTTTCAATTTCGGCAATCAAGGCGTCGTCAAAACGCTCGCGCGGAAAGCCAACCTCAATGTACTCCAGCGTGTCGGCCATGCGCCCAACCCGGTCGTGCTGCTTGACCAGCAGGTATTTGCCCTTGATCTGCTCGCGGCTGGTGTCCTTGGGCGGTGGGTAATAGTCTTTGATAAGCTTGAACACGTACGGAAAGGACGGCAGATCGAACACCAGCATGACCATGCCCTTGATGCCCGGCGCGATGCGGAACTTGTCGGTGGAATGGCGCAGATGGTGCAAGAAGTCCCGGTAAAAGAGCGTCTTGCCCTGCTTGGCCAGACCCAGCGCGTTGTAAATCTCGTTGCGCGGCTTGCGCGGCATCATGCTGCGCAAATACTGCACGTAGGCTGAGGGGATTTCCATGTCCACCATGAAGTAGGCACGCGCAAAGCTGAACAGCATCAACAAATCATCCTCGCCAAACAGCGTCGCATCAATCACCAGTTGCCCCGCCTGGCCATGCAACACCGGCAGCGCAAAGCCAAATTCATTGAAGCCGTTGATCAGCTTGCCCACGATGTAGCAGCCTTTGTTGCGAAAAAACAATCCTGACAGCACCTGAAACTGGAAGTTGGCGCGCAGTTTGACGTCGCCGAGTTGCCCGAGCATGGCCGCTTGCACGCGCGTGCAATCGCCCGCCAGATCGGCAAAGGGGCAGCGCAGGTCAAAGTCGCTCACCATCTGCGAGAGCACCGTGCCCATGGTCTGTGGCGTGGGGTAGTAGGAGCGGTAAGTCGGGCGCGACTCGGGCTCGCCGTTTTCGATGTACTCGGTGCTGGCCGCTGGCCGCACAAAGATAAAGTCGTTCTGAAAGTAGCTGCGGTGCAGAATCTTGGTGCTGACCGAGTTGAAAAACGTCTCGGCCAGCTCCGGCTGATGATGGTCCACCAGCAGCCCGATGTAATGCAGCTTGACCTGCTGCCAGATCTCCATTGGCTGCTGACCCGCCATGAATTCGCGCTCCAGCCGCTTGGAAGCTTCGCGCACCCGAAGGTCATAAAACTCGATGCGCTCACGCTGGGCGCGTTGCTGCGCATGCCAATCCGCCGTCTCAAAGCGGTGCTTGGCGCGCGCTGATTCCGTGCGAAACAAGCGGTAGTGGCGGTTAAAACCGTCCATCATGGCCTTGGCAATGTCGTAGGCGATCGAAGAATCAAGACGGGTCGGAAACATTTTACTATGTATTTAATAGCGTGCTACACAATGGATACGGCGGCTAGCGTCTTATTTCTTGTAGATTCAAGGCAGAAACTGCTGTGGCCCGGCGCGTCATGCAGCAGCGCTCGCGGATAGCGTTTGAAGGCGCGGCGAAAGACGTTCACAACTTCGTCCGGGCGCTGCATCGTCACCCCCAGGTCTTTGACCAAACCGTCCTTGAGACCGTAGCACCAGCCATGCACGGCCACCTTTTGACCGCGCGTCCAGGCGTCCTGCATCACGTTGCTCAAGGCCACGTTGCCGACCTGCTCGATCACGTTCATCTCGCACAGCACGTCTTCCTGCTCGGCCACGCTCAAATGGTCCAGGCGGCGGCGATGCCGCAGCTTGACGTCCTGCACATGTTGCAGCCAGTTGTCGGCCAGTCCGACGCGCGTGCCGCGCAAGGCCGCCAGCACGCCGGCGCAGCCGTAGTGGCCCACCACCATGATGTGCTCGACCTTGAGGTGATCGACCGCAAACTGGATGACGGAGAGGGCGTTGAGGTCCGAGTGCACCACCACATTCGCAATATTGCGGTGTACAAAGACTTCGCCCGGCTCCAGCCCGGTGATCTCATTGGCCGACACGCGGCTGTCGGAGCAACCGATCCACAGGTATTTGGGCGACTGCTGGCGCGCCAGGCCGCTGAAAAAGCCGGGCCGCTGCGCCTCCATGTGCGCCGCCCAGTGCCGGTTGTTGTCGAGCAGATGCTGCAAAGTGGATGTCATGAATTGCATTTTCGCCTGTCCTGCCGCTGCCTGATAAATCCAGGACCAGGCCGGTGGTCAACAGGTTTGCGCAAACAACTCGCGGCCGATGAGCATGCGGCGGATTTCGCTCGTGCCCGCGCCAATTTCATAGAGCTTGGCGTCGCGCCACAGACGCCCCAGCGGGTACTCGTTGATGTAGCCATTACCGCCAAAAATCTGCACGCCTTCACCGGCCATCCAGGTGGCTTTTTCGGCACACCACAGAATCACCGAGGCGCAGTCCTTGCGCACCTGGCGCACGTGCTCGGTGCCAAGCAGATCGAGGTTCTTGGCCACCGTGTAGGCAAAGCTGCGCCCGGCCTGCAGCACCGTGTACATGTCGGCCACCTTGCCCTGAATCAGCTGGAACTCGCCAATGCTCTGGCCAAACTGCTTGCGGTCGTGGATGTAGGGAATCACGTTGTCCATCACCGCCTGCATGATGCCCAATGGGCCACCGGTGAGCACGGCGCGCTCGTAGTCCAGCCCGCTCATCAGCACCTTGGCGCCGTTGTTCAGGCCGCCCAGGATGTTGGCGGCGGGCACTTCGACGTTCTCGAACACCAGTTCGCCCGTGCTGGAGCCGCGCATGCCGAGTTTGTCGAGTTTTTGCGCGATGGAAAAACCCTTCATGCCCTTTTCGATCAGGAAGGCCGTGACGCCGCGCGCGCCCAGCTCGGGCTCGCTCTTGGCATAGACCACCAGCGTGTCGGCGTCGGGTCCATTGGTAATCCAGAACTTGTTGCCGTTGAGCAGATAGTAGCCGCCCTTGTCCTGCGCCTTGAGCTGCATCCCCAGCACGTCGCTGCCGGCACCGGCCTCGCTCATCGCCAGCGCGCCGACATGCTCGCCGGTGATCAGCTTGGGCAGGTATTTCTGCCGCTGCTCGGGCGTGCCGTTGCGCCGGATCTGGTTCACGCACAGGTTGCTATGGGCGCCGTAGCTCAGGGCCACCGAGGCGCTGGCGCGGCTGATTTCTTCCATCGCCACCATATGCGCCAGGTAGCCCATGTTGGCACCGCCGTATTCCTCCCCCACGGTGATGCCGAGCACGCCTAAGCTCCCCATCTTGCGCCACAGGTCCATCGGGAACTGGTCGTTTTTGTCGAGTTCGGCGGCACGTGGCGCGATTTCTTTTTGGGCAAATTCATGCACTGTGTCGCGCAGCGCGTCGACGTCTTCGCCAAGTTGAAAGTTGAGGCCGGGTAAATTCATGCTGGTTCCTTTGGTTTAATCAGTTGGGGACAGAGCAAAATCCTTGTAATGTTGAGGACAGAGCTGGTTCGCTTCGCGTAACTGCGGTCTGTCCCGCAAAGTTTCAGTATTTCTTTGGCACCACCATCACGGTTTGCTGCATCACAGCGCAAGGGCTCTCCTGCCCATTGGCCGCAACGTGGGTCACATCGGCGCTGGTCACGATCAGGCGTCGGCCGGCTCTCACGACGTGTCCGGTGGCGCGCAGTTCACCGCCCTGAAACGCTGCCAGAAAATTGATCTTGTACTCGACGCTGGTGACCTCCATGTCGGGCTCTGCGACAGTCAAACTGGCATAGCCCCCGGCAATATCGGCAATCGCCCCAATCGCACCGCCATGAAAGCCGCCTTGCTGCTGCGTCACCTTCTCGGAATAGGGCAGCGCAATCTCGCACAGGCCGGGCTCGACCCGCAGCAGCCGAGCACCGAGGTGCTGCATCAAGCCCTGGCGCGCAAAGCTGCTTTGCACGCGCTGCAAAATCGATTCTTGGGTCGGCATGGTCAAGCGTCCTGCTGGGTGGTGGTTTTTGCCGGCGACTTTTTCTTGCTTGCCTTGGCCAGCAGAGTCCGCGCTTCGCGCTGATGCACCTTGAGTTCATCGAGGTTGGCTTGCAGGTCCGCCATCTGGTCTTCCAGCTGCTTTTGATGCGCGCCAATCACAGCCAGAAATTTTTCCAGTTGCGCCCCGGTGTCACGCGGGCTGTCATACATGTCAATGATTTCCCTGGCCTCACTCAGACTCAAGCCCAGGCGCTTGGCCCGCAAGGTCAGCTTCAGGCGCGTGCGGTCGCGCCCGCTGTAAACACGCGTGCGCGCACCCGGCCCGCAGCGTTGCGGCTGCAGCAAACCCATGTCTTCATAAAAGCGCATGGCCCGCGTGGTCAGGTCAAATTCACGCGCCAGATCGCCGATGCTGTAGGTCAGTGCCATAAGTTTTTACTCAACCAAGGTGACAGCGAAAGAAGACGGCGTCCCCTACAATGCCCAACTTGGTTGACGTTTACGTAAACGTCAATTATGTCGCAAATGAGGAACCCGCTTGAACCCACCCGAAAACCCGGCCAACGAGCCCGCCCAGCAGCAATTGCATTACCCGTTGGGCGACGCCCTGCCCGAGCCGGGCCGCGCCCTGACGGTAGCGCCCGGTGTCAAGTGGCTGCGCATGCCTTTGCCGTTTGCCCTCAACCATATCAACTTGTGGCTGCTGCGCGACGAGTTGGACGGCCCCAGCGGCAAGGTGCAGGGCTGGAGCGTGGTGGACTGCTGTATCAGCTCGGAGACGGCCAAGGCGCAATGGGAGCAGATTTTCAGTAACGCTCTCGAGGGTTTGCCGATTCTGCGCGTCATCGTCACGCACATGCACCCGGACCACATTGGCCTGGCACACTGGTTGTGCGAGCGCTGGCAAGCGCGGCTGTGGATCAGTGCCACCGACATCAGCATCGCGCGCATTGGTTGCCAGAGCGGCGGGGGTTTCAACGGCGCGGCGGCCGCAGCGTTCTTTGCTGCGCATGGGCTGACCGACATGGAAACCCGCACCCAGGTGGCCGGGCGCGGCAGCTACTACAGCAAGCTGGTGCCTTCGGTACCGCAACAATACCGGCGCATGATGGATGGCGACACCTTGACCATCGGCCAGCGGCGCTGGCGCTGCATCAGCGGCTATGGTCACGCGCCCGAACACATCGCGCTCTATTGCGAGGAATTGCAGGTTTTGATCGGGGGCGACATGATGCTGCCGAGCATTTCCACCAACGTCAGCGTGTATGAACAGGAGCCCGAGTGCAACGCGCTCAAGCTGTTTCTGGACTCGATCGACAAATTCCGGCAGCTCGATGCCAATACGCTGACACTGCCGGCCCACGGCAAACCGTTTACCGGCCTGCACCCGCGCATCGAGCAGTTGCACGTGCATCACCGGGATCGCCTGGCCGAGGTGCTGCAAGCCTGCCGTGCGCATGCCTGCAGTGCTGCCGACTTGTTGCCGCTGCTGTTCAAGCGCGTGCTCGACCTGCACCAGACCACCTTTGCCATGGGCGAGTCGATTGCCCATTTGCACGCGCTTTGGTATGCCGGGCAATTGCAGCGCCGCCTGGGTGAAGACGGCGTCTATCGCTTTGGCGCGCCCGCGTCCGGTGCCTGATCAGGCCGGGTTTCAGACTAATTCGGCCGTGGGCTCACGCCCCATCAACAAAGCCACCGCCTCACGCGCCTGAATCTGCCCCGCCAGCAGCGCCACCACGGCTTGCGCAATCGGCATCTCGACGCCCAGGGATGCGGCCCGTTGCAGCACGGTGCGGGCGCTGTACACGCCCTCCGCCACCTGACCGAGCGCGGCCAGCGCCTGCGCCAGCGGCTGACCCTGGGCCAGCGCCAGACCGACTTGCCGATTGCGCGACAAGTCGCCGGTGGCGGTGAGCACCAGGTCACCCAGCCCGCTCAAGCCCATGAAGGTTTCGGCGCGTGCGCCCAGCGCCACCCCCAGCCGTGTCATCTCGGCCAGACCCCGCGTGATCAGTGCGGCACGCGCGTTCAGACCCAGTTGCAGGCCGTCGCACAGGCCGGTGGCAATGGCCAATACGTTCTTGACGGCGCCGCCGACTTCAACGCCCACGATATCGTCACTGGCATAAACCCGCAGCGTCGGGCTGTGAAACGCCTGCACCAGCGCCTCACGCACGGCGGCATGCGCGCTGGCAGCCACCAGCGCGGTCGGCTGAGCGCGCGCCACTTCCAGCGCAAAACTCGGGCCACTGAGCGTGCCCGCTATCAGCTTGGGAGCAGCCTGCGCCTGTACCTCGTGCCCCAACAAACCAAAAGAGTCTGGCGCCAGCGCGGCCTCAAAGCCCTTGCAGAGCCAGACCACTGGCACGCGACAATTCTGCAGCTGTGTCAAAACACCGCGCAGGCCGACCATGGGCGTGGCGATCACCACCAGATCGGCCTCTTTGGCATGCCAGCCTCGATCCGGCATCCAGTGTCCGCCTGCACTGGATTGCGGATCAAGTCCGCAATGACAAATACCAATATCCGGTACTTCAGCAGTTTCACTTTCCCCCAGGACGGACGTGGTGGAGACGATGTTTAGCCCAGCGGGCAGCTCGACGCCAGGCAAGTAGCGGGCGTTTTCGCGCTGCGCCTGCATTCGCATGGCCTGCGCCGCGTCCCGGGCGCACAGCGTCACGCGGTGCGACGTCAAGCCATTGTTGCAGGCCCCAATGGCCAGCGCCGTGCCCCAGGATCCAGCCCCGATTACTACTATATTCATAGCTGCTTGCGCAATGAATACGGGGGCTAGATGCCTAAAACATTAAGTATCTACTGCGTGATGGCGGGCGTTGCGGCCTCGGCCCCGGCACCGGCTTCCTGCTGAGCCTGCTGCACCTGCTGCTGCTCGTACATCGCCTGGAAGTTGATTTCGGACAAATGCACCGGTGGGAAACCGCCACGCTGAATCAGGTCGGCGACGTTGCCGCGTAAATAGGGGTAAACGATTTGCGGGCACGCAATGCCCATGATCTGACCCATTTGCTCCTGCGGCACGTTGCGGATCTCAAAAATGCCGGCCTGCGTGGCTTCCACCAGAAACACCGTCTTGTCCTTGATCTTGGTCTGCACCGTGGCTGTCACCGTCACCTCAAACACCGCTTCGGCCACCGGCACGGCATTGACGCCGAGCTGAATGTCCACCGTGGGTGCTTCCTGCTCGAGCAGGATGGCGGGCGAATTGGGTTGTTCCAGCGAGGCGCCTTTGAGATAGACGCGTTGAATCTGAAAAACGGGGTCTTGTTGCTCGGCCATGGGGTTTCCTTGATAAGTGGCTGACAGCGCGTCTGAAACAGGGCGCTGCTGGACCAGTTCTAAGTTAAAAATAATGCCCGCTCCAGTTTGGCTGGAGCAGGCTAGCGTTTGGAATCGAGACAGATTATCTCAGGTGCCAACCAGTCGCCCCGGGCGGCCTGCTGGACGCGTTGACCTTAGGCTGCGTTCAACAGCGGCACCAGCCCACCCTGAGCGTCCAGCGCAAGCAGGTCGTCGCAGCCCCCGACGTGCGTCTCGCCAATGAAAATCTGCGGCACCGTGCGCCGGCCGGTCAGACCCATCATGCTGGCGAGCTGGGCCGGATCGCTATCGACGCGGATCTCTTCAATTTGCGCCACCCCTTTGGCTTTGAGCACCTGTTTGGCTTGGGCGCAATAGGGGCAGACGGCGGTGGTGTACATCTTGACGTGTTGCATGTGACTCTCGCTGGTTTCAGGATTTTTCGATCGGCAAATTGGCCGCCCGCCAGGCACCTAGCCCGCCGTTCAAGGACTGCGCCTGCTCGTAGCCGAGCTTTTTGGCAATGCCCTGGGCGCGGTTGCTGCGCGCACCCGACTGGCAGACCAGAATCAGCGGCAGCGCCTTGTTCTTGACGGCGGCGGGCAATTTTTCCTCGAGCTGACTCAGGGGAATGTTCCTGGCACCGCCGACATGACCGGCCGCAAACTCGGCGGCCTCGCAGACGTCGATCACCACGGCCTTCTCCCGATTGATGAGTTGCACCGCCCCGGCCGCTGTCAGCGACCCGCCGCTGGCGCCCTTGAAAACCGGCCAGAACAGCATGCCGCCCGAGGCCAGCGCGACCGCCATCAGCATCCAGTTGTCGATAATAAATTTCATTTTTTCCTTTGAAAACCCAATACTGTTTACTTTGTCATGCCGGACTCGATCCGGCATCCATGCTTGCTTCGGACACTGGATTGCGGGTCGAGCCCGCAATGACATTTACTGAACAGTGTTGTGTGTAAACCTGCAACAAATTGTTGGAAGTTGGATGTCAAGCATGGGTATTTTAGAATGCCAAGCCAGCCCCCGCAGCGCAGCAGCCTTTTACCCCGCCCGGAGCAGCCAATCGTTCAACATCATGCACAAACTTGTTCTTATCCGCCATGGCGAATCAACCTGGAACCTGGAGAACCGCTTTACCGGCTGGACCGATGTCGATTTGACCCCCCTGGGTATTGAGCAGGCCAAAAACGCCGGACGCCTGCTCAAGGAGCAAGGCTACGAATTTGACGTCGCCTACACCAGCGTGCTCAAACGCGCGACACGCACGCTGTGGCTGGTGCTTGACGAGATGGACCGCACCTGGTTGCCCGTGCTCAACAGTTGGCGCCTGAATGAGCGTCACTACGGTGCCCTGCAAGGCCTCAACAAAAGCGAAATGGCCAAGCAGTACGGTGACGCGCAGGTGCTGGCCTGGCGCCGCAGCTACGACACGCCGCCACCCGCGCTCGCACCCGACGACCCGCGCTCGGAGCGCGCTGATGTGCGCTACGCCAAGCTGGCGCCTGAGCAGATTCCGCTGACCGAGTGCCTGAAAGACACGGTGGCGCGGGTCATGCCGTTCTGGAACGAGGCGCTGGCACCCGCGCTGCGCCGCGGCGAGCGCATCGTCGTGGCGGCACATGGCAATTCGATCCGGGCGCTGGTCAAATACCTCGACCAGATCTCGGATGCCGACATCGTCGGACTGAACATCCCCAACGGCATCCCCCTGGTCTATGAGCTCGACCAGCAGCTGACGCCGATTCGGCACTATTACCTGGGTGACGCCGAGGCGGTGGCGCAAGCTGCGGCCAGCGTGGCAGCACAGGGTAAAGCTTGAGTAAATCAGGAACTGCGGGCATCCAGTCGATGCCAAACGTGTATATTGGGCGTAGCGTGTTTGAATGGAACTATTCATGACTCAAAAATTGAAGATTGCGGCCTGGATTTCAGTCGGTCTGGTGGCCGGTGCCTTGACCACGGTTTCGCTGCAGACGGTGGCGCGCGGCACGCTGGCACCGCTGCCGCTGGAAGAACTGCAGCAGTTGGCCGCCGTATTTGGCATGATCAAGACCAATTATGTTGAGCCGGTGGACGACAAGAAGCTCATCACCGATGCGATTGCCGGCATGGTGGCAGGGCTGGACCCGCATTCGGTCTATCTCGACAAGAAGGCGCTGAAAGATTTCAACGAGGGCACGACCGGCAAATTTGTCGGTGTCGGCATCGAAATCTCGCAGGAAGAAGGCCTGATCAAGGTGGTCTCGCCAATCGAAGGCTCGCCCGCGTTTCGGGCCGGCATCAAACCGAATGACCTGATCACCAAAATTGACGATACGCTGGTGCGCGGCCTCTCGCTCAACGAAGCGGTCAAGCGCATGCGCGGTGAGCCCAATACCAAAGTGCTGCTAACCATTTACCGCAAGACCGAGAGCCGCACTTTTCCGGTGCCCATCACGCGCGAAGAAATCCGCACCCAGTCGGTCCGCAGCAAGGTGATCGAACCCGGCTACGCCTGGATTCGCCTGAGCCAGTTCCAGGAACGCACGGTGGCAGATTTTGCGCGCAAGGTCGAGGAGATCTACAAGCAAGAGCCCCAACTCAAGGGTCTGGTGCTGGACTTGCGCAATGATCCGGGCGGCTACCTGGACGCTGCGGTGGCGGTGTCAGCCGCGTTCTTGCCGGACAACGTCGTTGTGGTGTCGGCCAATGGCCAGTTGGCTGACAGTAAATTCACCTACAAGGCGGCACCCGAGTTTTATCAGCGTCGCGGTGGCTCAGACCCGCTCAAGCATCTGGAACTGGTAACCAAAGGCGCCCTGAAACACGTGCCGCTGGTGGTGCTGGTCAACGAAGGCTCGGCGTCTGCCAGCGAGATCGTCGCGGGTGCCCTGCAAGACCACAAGCGCGCCAAGTTGCTCGGCAACCAGACCTTTGGCAAGGGCTCGGTGCAGACTGCGGTCTGCCTTGATCCTGCGTTTCGCATGGACAATTGCCCGAGCGCCGCACTGAAGCTCACCACCAGCCGCTACTACACACCCAGCGGCAAATCGATTCAGGCCAGGGGCATCGTGCCCGATGTGATGATTGACGAAACAGAAGAGGGCAATCTGTTTGCTGCGCTGCGCACGCGTGAGGCCGATCTGGAAAAGCACCTGAGCAGCGGCCAGGGCGAGGAAAAGAAAAATTCGGCTAGCGAAAAAGCCCGCGAAGACGCGCGTCTCAAACTCGAAGCAGAACTCAAGAAGCCGCTGGCGGATCGCAAGTTGCCCGAGTACGGCACCGAAAGTGATTTCCAGTTGCTGCAGGCCATCCATCAACTCAAGGGGCAACCCGTGCTGGTCAGCAAGACGCTGGTGGAACGGGCCGAAGAGAAGAAAGAAAATTAAGCCCTTGATGACCGACGAGCAACTGCTGCGCTACTCGCGCCACATCCTGCTCGACGAGATCGGGATCGAGGGGCAGCAGCGCATCTCGGCCAGTCATGCGCTGGTCATCGGTGCCGGTGGCCTGGGCTCGCCCGTAGCGCTTTATTTGGGCACGGCCGGTGTTGGACATATCACCATCGTCGACATCGATACGGTCGATTTGACCAATCTGCAACGCCAGATTGCGCACACCCTGGCGCGCATTGGCCAGGCCAAAGCCTTGTCCGCCCAGGCCGCCATCGCCAGTATCAACCCCGATGTGCAAGTCACGCCCATCATCGCGCGCGCCGATGCGGCGCTGCTTGACAAGCTGGTGGCGCAGGCCGACGTGGTGCTGGACTGTTGCGACAACTTCGCGACGCGTCAGGCCATCAACGCCGCCTGCGTCCAACACCGCAAGCCGCTGGTGTCAGGGGCGGCAATCCGCTTTGATGGCCAGCTCTGCGTCTATGACACGCGCGACGCCGACTCGCCGTGTTATGCCTGCATCTTCCCGCCAAGCGCCGCCTTTGAGGAAACACGTTGTGCCACGATGGGTGTCTTTGCGCCCCTGGTTGGCATCATGGGTTCCATGCAGGCGGCAGAGGCGCTCAAGTTGCTCAGCGGGGTCGGCCGCAGCCTGACCGGGCGCCTGTTGATGCTGGACGGCCGCGCCATGGAATTTACCGAGGTGCGGCTGGCGCGGCAAAGCAATTGTCCGGTTTGCGGCAGCGGCGCTGGGTTTTAAGCGCGGCCAATAATGCAGGCGGTGGCCATGAGTTCTTCCAGCAAGGCCAACGATACCTTGCCCGATACCGAATAGGGGTTGAGTTCCGGCTTTTCGGCATATTTGAGCAGTATCGACGCATTGATGCGGGACGTGTTGACCTGCCCCATGGTCCAGCCACCAAAGCGGCGCTCGGCTATTTCTTCGTAGTGCAGCAACACCACATCCTTGTGGCGCGGGTCTTTCTGGATGTGACCGTAGAGCTCGCTGACGGCCATGCGCCCGCCCTCGATGGCCTGCAAGAAAATGCCACCACCGTAGCACAGGATTCCGGTGATGCCACATTCCGGGTTGTGTTGCCGCGACTGCGACAAAATGGCTTCAATGGCCTCGGCACTGATGTCGATGGCACGACTGGCGTAAAGCAAACGGACCAACATGATCAACCTTTCCTGGGAATAAGCGAGAGAAATTCACGCCGCAGATTGGGGTCCTTGAGGAAGCTGCCGCGCATGACCGAGTTGATCATTTTGCTGTCCATATCCTTGACGCCGCGCCAACTCATGCAGAAATGGCTCGCCTCCATCACCACCGCCAGGCCGTCAGGCTGGGTTTGCTGCTGGATCAGATCCGCCAATTGCACCACCGCCTCTTCCTGAATCTGCGGGCGCCCCATCACCCACTCGGCCAGTCGCGCGTACTTGGATAAACCCACCACGTTGGTGTGTTCATTGGGCAGCACGCCAATCCAGACCTGGCCAATGATCGGACAAAAATGGTGACTGCAGGCGCTGCGCACCGTGATCGGCCCGACAATCATCAACTCGTTGAGGTGCTCGGCATTCGGGAACTCGGTGACACTGGGGCCGCTGACGTAGCGCCCATTGAACACTTCCTTCAGATACATCTTGGCGACCCGGCGCGCGGTCTGGTCGGTGTTGTGATCATGCTCGGTGTCGATGACCAGGCTGCTCAGCACGCCCTTCATCTTGAGCTCGACCTCGTCGAGCAATAAATCGAGTTCGCCGGGTTCTATGAAATCTGCAATATTGTCATTGGCGTGAAAGCGCTTGCGCGCCGCCAACAGGCGTTGCCGGATCTTGACGGAGACCGGCACGCCCGGGTCGGCATCGATTGGGTTCATGGTGCTTTTGCTTTTCATTAACATGGCGCCATGGTAGCAGCGTTTTGTTAGTAATGTTTTTTGCCTCTAGCGCCCGTCCAGTCTGCGCAAGCAGCTATTATATTAGTAGCGTCTGTTGCTCAGGAACAGGAGTGCCCGCATGACGCCCAGGGCCAGCCGGTCCAACAGGCGCTGGCGCCAGGGGCGGTTGGCGTAAGCCGTCGGGTCCACCCGTGTGCCGCCCTGGCTTATGGCCTGGAGCAGCCGCTGCCGCAAATCCTGCGCAAACGCGGCATCGTCAACCACCACATTGGCCTCGCGTGCCAGCAACAAGCTCAGCGGGTCCAGATTGGAGGAGCCGACGGTAGCCCAGTGGCCGTCAATCACGGCCACCTTGGCGTGCAGGAAGCTGACCGAATATTCGTAGATCTCGACGCCCGCCGCCAGCAAGGCGCCGTACACCGGCCGCGCCGCGTGATACTGCATGAAATACTCGTAGCGTCCCTGCAACAGCAGGCGCACCCGAACCCCGCGCCGACTGGCGTGAATCAGACCCTGGCGCAGTTTGCGCCCCGGCACAAAGTAGGCGTTGGCAATGATGATTTCCTGGCGCGCCTCGCCAATCGCCTTGCGATAGCTGCGCTCGATGCGCGAGCGATTGCGAAAGTTGTCGCGCAGCACCAGCTCGGCCAAGCTGGTGCGGGGCGCAGGCGGCTGGACCGGCGTGGCGTCGCGGCCCGCAGGAGCGCCATCCGAGTGAGCCTCATGCGTCAGTGTGACGGCTTCCTGCAGGGCCTGCCAGGCGGCCGAAAAATCCCGCTGGCGCGCCGTGTTGGCCGCTTGCAGGCGCCACCAGAACTGCGCCATGGTTTCGTACACCGTCTGCGCCAATGGCCCGGTGACCCGCACCGCAAAATCAAAGCGGGGCACCGGCAAAGCACCATAGTTGGGATCGTAGAAATCATCGAGCACGTTGATGCCGCCACAAAAGGCAACGGCGCCGTCCACCACACAAAGTTTTCGATGCAGGCGCCGCCAACTGGTCGGAATCAGTAAGCCCAAGCGCCCCAGGGGCGAAAACAGGCGCCACTCGACACCCGCGCGCTTGAAGCGATGGGCCCACTCAGGCGGAATCTGCGGGGTGCCAATGCCATCCATCATCAGGTACACCGCCACGCCACGCCGGGCGGCACGCTCCAGGGCGGCGGCCACGTGTTCACCGGAGGCCTGCAGGCAAAAGATATAAGTCTCAAACCTGATTTCATGCAGGCTGCGATTCATGGCCTCCACGAGCGCCTCAAAAAAAGCCTCGGCGCCCTGCAAGAGCTCAACTTGATGACCGGCTCGAAGTGACAACATGCTCGTTAGCGCGTGACGCCAGCAATGCCGGTGAACATGGCGCTAGGCTTTATGCCGCAAGGCTTTCGCCTTGGGCAGGCCAAACTCGGCAATCAGTGGCAAGTGGTCCGACATGCGCCACCAGATGCGCCCGCGCGGCACCGCCACGCCCAGTGGCATCAAGCCGCGCGCAAAGACATAGTCGAGTTGCACCAGCGGCAAGCGCGACGGAAAGGTGGTTTGCCCCTGACCCAAGAAGGCTTTCAAGCCAATTGTGCCCAAGGCCCGCTGCACCAGCGCACCCCAATCGTTAAAGTCGCCCGCCACCAGCAGCGGTGCCGTTGGCGGCACTTCGCGCGCAATGAAATGCAGCAACTGCGCGAGTTGCCGTGCGCGACTGGCCTTGATCAGGCCAAGATGGACAACCACCACATGCACAGCGCAATCATGTACCACCACTTCAACATGCAGCAGCCCGCGTTGCTCGAAGCGGTGGTCTGACATATCCTCATGCTGGTGTGACAGCACCGGCCAGCGTGACAAAAGCGCATTGCCGTGCTCGCCATGCCGCGTGACGGCATTGGTGCAATAAACCGCCTCGTATCCTGGCGGTGCCAGAAAGTCGGCTTGCGGGAGTTCCGGCCAGCGCGTGAAATGCTGCGCTTCACGCCGATTCACAGCGCGCACCTCCTGCAAGCAGACAATGTCGGCGTCGAGTTGTTCGACGGCGTGCCCCAGGTTGTGAATCTCGAGTCGACGGCGGGGACCGAGCCCCTGCACACCCTTGTGAATGTTGTAGGTGGCGACGCGAATGGTGTTCATGCGGCAGCTCGATGGCCGACAAATTTTGGCAGCATCAAACAAGCTTCTGCATTGGAAGGTGAAAAACACGCGCTGGCCGCTTCAAGATGAGGCAGCCACTGATAGCCGCTGTGTTCGCGCGGATTCAAAACCACCGGCGTGTCGGCTGGCACCAGCAAACCAAACAAATGCTCGGTATTGCGCGTCACGTCGGTCGCGTAGCGATGGCGCCAACGCGGGTAAATGTCGTACACATTTTCGAGTCGCCAATCCTGCAAGTGCTGCGCCAGCGGCGCACCGGGGGCACAGTCAATGCCGGTCTCCTCCCATACCTCACGCCGGGCGGTCTGCTCGAACGTCTCTTCCAGCGTGTCCTTGCTGCCGGTGACGGATTGCCAGAAATCAGGCGCGTCGGCCCGCTTGATGAGCAATACGTCGAGCGCCGTGGTGTAAATCACCACCAGCACCGATTGCGGAATCTTGGGTCCCCGAAAATTCATGCGGCCATTCTATCCATCAAGCACGCAGCGCGTGCCGATCATGGCGGCATCCTTGGCTCAAATAGCCAGTTTGATCGGCGCGCGCGTCACGCCTGCCGCGTCAGGAGGGATTCGCGGTCGCGAACCCGACAAGCGTTTGAACATCATGGCCAGCATCTGGAATATATTGCAGCATCCGCTACGCCAACTTCTTGTCCTGTAGCAGGCCACCCCCTTAACCAGTGTCTGCCCTGACCATGAACACCGAACAAATGCCCGCAAGCGCCTATGAATTGCTGGAAAGCGGCTGCTACCACTCCAGCCTGCTCACGCGCGGCCCCTGGCACCCCGCGCACCAACATGGCGGTCCACCCATCGCGCTGGTTTGCCGTGCCATTGAGCTCGCTGCAATCGAGCACGGACTGACCCACATCGCACGGTTGACCGCCAACTTGATTCGTCCGGTGCCCATCGGCGAGCTCGCCATCGAGCTTGCCGCCGACTATGTTGGCCGAAACGCCGGTCATTTTTCAGCCAACCTAATGGCTGGTGGCAAGGAAGTCGCTCGCTTTACGGCGCTGGCGCAACGAGAAAATGATGTAGCCATTCCCGACGATCTGCCAGGCCACCCGCTACCGATGGCACCCAATGGTCCTGAAGAGTCCGCAGTGGGCGTTTTCCCCTTCGCTGGCAAGCATGTAGGCTACGCCGACCTGGTGGAAACCCGTGTCGCGCGTGGGCGTTTGTTTGACGGCGCTGCTGCCGTCTGGTTCCGCTTGCGTCACCCGCTGCTGACCAGTGAGGTGCCCAGTGTTTACCAGCGCGTCGCCGTTGCTGCGGACTCCGGCAACGGTATCAGCGCGATTCTTGATTTCAGAACCTTCAGCTTTGTCAATTCCGACCTGACCATCAATCTGCTGCGCAAGCCACAAGGCGAATGGATTTGCCTGGAGGCACGAACGCACCTCGGCCCGGACGGCGGTGGTCTTTCTGAATCGGCGCTCTATGATATTCACGGGCTGGTCGGACGGGCCACACAAAGTATCGCAGTCAGTCGGCGTGGATGATTGAAGCCTGGGCTTGAAAGTGCATTGTTGAGGTCCACTGCGGGGCCGAGAGTGACCCGCGCTTCATGGTGCGTTCATCCCAGCTTTCCACCCGTTTCTCGCGCCATGGCGCAGTCTGTCGCAAAGCCCGTGCTATCCAGAATCAGAGCGCCTACATTCTCTTCAACTGGCCGCAGTGGCCCAAATTGGAGAAGCACATGAACACCGATCGCACGACCCGCCTGGCCGCATTCGCACTCGCCTTATTAGTGTCGCTTGTAATCAACGGCACCCTTCTCTGGCAGTTCGATACGCTGGCTCAAGACGGCGTGCTGGCCAGCGCCGTGCCAGCCGCAACTGTGACGCTGGAGACGGTAACCATCGTTGGGGCACGGACTTGAGCCAGCGCCTGGCCTTCGGCCTGTTAACCCGGACGCGACACCGACTCGGTCTTGAACTCGATCACGCTGCCTTAACCGGCTCCGGCGTGCGCAGCCGGATATGCAGTTCGCGCAGTTGTTTCTCATCCACCAGCGATGGCGCCTGCGTCAACAGACACTGGGCGCGCTGGGTCTTGGGGAAGGCGATCACGTCGCGGATCGAGTCGGCACCGGTCATCAAGGTGATGATGCGGTCCAGGCCAAAGGCCAGGCCACCGTGCGGTGGCGCACCGTATTGCAGGGCATCGAGCAGGAAGCCGAATTTCTCTTTTGCCTCGGCTGGCGCGATTTTCAGGGCGTCAAATACTTTTTGCTGCACGTCTGCGCGGTGGATCCGCACCGAGCCGCCCCCCATCTCCCAGCCGTTGAGCACCATGTCGTAGCCCTGTGACAGGCATTCTTCAGGGGCTGTGACCATCCAGTCTTCGTGCCCTTCCTTGGGCGCTGTAAAAGGGTGGTGCACTGCGCTGTAGCGCTGCGCTTCCTCGTCGTACTCGAACATCGGGAAATCAACCACCCACAGGGCGCGCCAGCCGGCCTGAAACAAAGCGTTGTTCTTGCCAAACTCGCTTTGCCCGATCTTGATGCGTAACGCTCCCATGGCATCGTTGACGATCTTGGCCTTGTCGGCGCCAAAGAAAATCAGGTCGCCGTTTTGCGCTTGTGTGCGCGCCAGCACTTCGGCAATGGCCTTGTCATGAAGGTTCTTGATGATCGGTGACTGCAGACCGGGCCAGCGCAGCGTCTTGTCGCCCGGCCCCTTGCCCAGATCATTGACCTTGATGTAGGCCAGTCCTTTGGCACCATAAATTTTGACGAATTCACCGTAGGCATCGATTTCGCCACGCGTCATGCCACCGGACTCGCGCGCCGCACCCGGGATGCGCAAGCCCACGACTCTGCCACCTTTCATGTTGGCGGCAACCGAGAACACCTTGAAATCGACATCCGCCATCACATCCGTGAACTCGGTAAATTCGAGATCGATGCGCAAATCGGGTTTGTCCGAGCCATAGCGGTGCATCGCCTCCGAGTAAGCCATGACCGGGAACTCACCCAGATCGACGTTGATGGTGGTCTTGAAGACCTGGCTGATCATGTCCTGGAACAGGTCCCGGATGTCCTGTTCGCCGAGGAACGAGGTCTCGATATCAATCTGCGTGAATTCAGGCTGGCGATCAGCACGCAGGTCTTCATCGCGGAAGCACTTGGTAATCTGGTAGTAGCGGTCAAAGCCGGCCACCATGAGCAATTGCTTGAACAACTGGGGGCTCTGTGGCAGGGCAAAAAAGTGCCCCTCGTGAACCCGGCTGGGCACCAGATAATCGCGTGCGCCCTCGGGCGTGGATTTGCCCAGCATCGGCGTCTCGATGTCAATGAAACCATGGGCATCGAGGAACTTGCGCACTTCCATGGCCACGCGGTAACGCAGCATCAGGTTGTTTTGCATGTAGGGGCGACGCAGGTCCAGCACGCGGTGCGTCAGCCGCGTGGTCTCCGACAAGTTCTCGTCGTCGAGCTGGAACGGCGGCGTCACGGACGGGTTGAGCACCGTCAGCGCGTGGCACAAGACTTCAATCTTGCCGCTTTTCAGGTTGTCATTGACGGTACCATCCGGGCGCGCGCGAACCAGACCCTTGACCTGTATGCAAAATTCGTTGCGCAGACCCTCGGCCACTTTGAACATGTCAGCGCGGTCCGGGTCGCACACCACCTGGACATAACCTTCACGATCGCGCACATCGACAAAAATGACGCCACCGTGGTCACGCCGACGGTTCACCCAGCCGCACAGGGTCACCGTTTGGCCCAGCAAGGCTTCCGTCACAAGACCACAATAATGAGAACGCATCGCCATAGAAAGCTTTCAAAAACCGCCTTGATGGGCGGCACAAGTTGTCAAACGTACTATTTGTGCAAAAAAGGGCTGGCCGTCGCGGGCGCCACCGACCCCATCGAAATGACATAAGTCAGGGCTTCATCCACGCTCATTTGCAATTCAATCACCTCGGCGCGTGGCACGAGCAGAAAGAAGCCGCTCGTTGGGTTGGGCGTGGTTGGCACATACACACTCACATAGTCGCCCCCCAGGTGAGCAGCCACCTCGCCGCTAGGCGCACCGGTCTGAAAAGCAATGGTCCAGGCACCGGCACGCGGGTATTGCACCAGCAGCGCCGTGCGAAAGGCGTTGCCATTGCTGGAAAAGAGCGTGTCCGACACCTTCTTGACCGAGTTGTAAATCGACTTGAAAACCGGGATATGAGCGAACAGTCGATCCCACTGCGCCAGCCACCAGCGTCCTGCCACATTGGAAACCAGCGAACCGGTCAGCATCAGAACGGCGAAAACCAGTACCACACCCAAGCCTGGAATATGGCGCAGTGGCTCCAGCACGCTGCCAACCGAAGTTGGCGTCAAGGCCATCAAGCCGGTCAACAGACTGCCGAAAATGGCATCCAGCAGCCCCACCAGCCACAGCAGTACCCACAGCGTGATTGCCAGCGGCAACCAGACCAACAAACCGGTGAGCAGGTACTTCTTGAAGGGCACGGCAGTTTGACTCGGTTGCGACGGCGATTTCAATGGCCAGCGCTGGCGCTGCTGAGGGCCGCGCCGGAGGCTGCGACCGGCGTCGGCGCCGGGCTGCTGGCGCTGGCTTTTGCCGTCTTGCTGGCGCCTGCGTCAGACGCTGGTTTGGCCGCATCAGCGCCAGGCTTGGCAGCGTCAGCAGCATCAGATTTGGCTGCCTCCGCAGCAGGCGGGGGCGACCCGGCACCCTTGAAATCGGTGGCGTACCAGCCAGAGCCTTTCAGCAGAAAGCCAGCCGCCGTCAACTGTTTCCTGAAGGTCGAGGCAGCGCAGCTCGGGCAGTCCGTCAATTGGGCGTCTGACATCTTTTGCAGGACGTCTTTGGCGAAGCCGCAGGACTCGCATTTATAGGAATAAATTGGCATGGCAACAGAACTCGGATCTCGGGTAGCAAAGCCTTGAATTATAAGGCTTCACTCGCAAATACCGATTGGCTAGAAGAGACGAACGCGAACAATCACCTGCATCGCTATCAGCCCCAGGACAAAACCCAGGCCGCTATACAGGAGCGCCTGCAACAGGCGATTGGTGCGCTTTTGCTCGGCCAGCAACGCAGGCAGCAGGCGTGCCTGATCGGACTTGCTGCTGCGCAGAAAATCAAACAGGAGCCGCGGCAACTCAGGCAACAGCTTGGCGTACATCGGGGCCTCATTGCGCAACTGATCCAGCAGTTTTTTGGGCCCGAGTTGATCGACCATCCACTTTTCCAGAAACGGCTTGGCGGTGCTCCACAGGTCCAGATCGGGATCGAGCTGGCGCCCCAGCCCTTCAATATTGAGCAGGGTCTTCTGCAGCAGCACCAGTTGCGGCTGGATTTCAACATGAAAACGCCGTGAAGTCTGAAACAGGCGCATCAGGACGATGCCGAGTGAAAAGTCTTTCAGGGGTCGATCAAAATAGGGCTCACAAACCGAGCGGATGGCCGATTCGAGTTCATCCACCCGAGTCGCTGCCGGCACCCAGCCGGACTCAATGTGCAGTTCGGCCACGCGTTTGTAGTCGCGCCGGAAAAACGCCGTAAAGTTTTGCGCCAGGTACTCCTTGTCCGACGCCGTCAAGGTGCCCATGATGCCGAAATCCAGCGAGATATAGCGCCCAAAAGTGGCGGGCTCAATACTCACCTGGATATTGCCCGGGTGCATGTCGGCATGAAAGAAGCCGTCGCAAAACACCTGGGTGAAGAAGATCGTGACGCCGTCGCGTGCCAGTTTTGGAATATCAACACCGGCCGAGCGCAGACGATCAACCTGGCTGATGGGCACGCCGTGCATGCGTTCCATGACGATGACATCGGCCGTGCAGTAATCCCAAAACATCTCCGGAATGAGCACCAGCTTGAGATCGGCCATATTGCGGCGCAATTGGGCAGCGCTGGCGGCCTCGCGGATCAGATCGAGCTCGTCGTGCAGGTACTTGTCAAATTCGGCCACCACTTCGCGCGGCTTGAGTCGCTTGCCGGCCTGCGAGATGCCATCCACCCAGCCCGCCATCATGCGCATCAGGCTCAGGTCCTTTTCGATCGCCGTGAGCATGCCCGGGCGCAACACCTTGACCGCCACCTCGCGCGCTTGCCCGTTGCGGTCCTTGAGCACGGCAAAATGCACTTGCGCGATGGACGCACTGGCGATCGGCTCGCGCTCGAACGAGACAAAGATCTGGTCGATTTTTTTGTTGAAGGCGCGCTCAATCGTGGCGATCGCGACGTCACTGCCAAACGGCGGCACCCGATCCTGCAGTCGTGCCAGCTCATCGGCAATATCGAGTGGCAACAGATCGCGCCGGGTTGACAGCACCTGGCCAAACTTGACAAAAATTGGACCCAGGCTCTCCAGCGCCTGACGGATGCGCTGACCGCGCGGAGCCGTCAGATTGCGACCAATGGAGACGACACGCGACAGCACCCGCAACCAGGGCTTGCCAAAGCTCGTCAGCAGCAATTCATCCAGGCCATAGCGAAACAGCACCCAAAAGATGAAAACACCGCGCAGCAGGCGGGTCATTGGGCTGCCTTGTCACCCGCGCGCACACTGCCTTGCAGCAGAAACTCGCGCACCGCGCGCGCCATGCTGCGCGCCGCCTGGCCCATCGTGTGCGCGGCCACGTCGCCGACGATGCGTGACAGGTCTTCCTCCAGATCCCAGCGCACATGGTCCACCAGCCAATTGACTTCGGCGGCGAGCTGCACGTCACCCTCAACGCGCACCGGCGGCTTGTCCCCGCGCAATGCCGCCTGCGCCAGCGCCAAGGCAGACTCTTCGGTCAGCGACAAGACCAGCTCGGGCTTTGCCCCAGCAGCCGCCAGATCCAGCAAACCAGCTGGCGTTGCTATCAATTTTATTGCAAACAAGCGCCATTGCATCAGGACTACGCGGCCTTTTTGCCTGGCCAGGCGGTGCATGGCCTCGCTCTCCTGCAGCAAGACATGATTGAGCAGCAAGAGCAGGCGTCGCTGCAGTTCCTCGACCGCCCACTCAGGGGGCTTCAGCTTGGGCGGTGCCGGGAGTTGCTGAAGAAAACTCTCCAGCAATGAAAAAGGGGACTGTGTTGCCATAGCCCCCGATTATTCACTGAAATAGGTGCCACCAAGGTGCCGCCAGGCCGATGGCGTGCAATTCAAGGTGATGTGCCACGGGGAGCCATTCGGCTCGGGTGGGCAACTTCCTGGAGAGCATCTTTATCCTGGCGACTGCCGGTGGCCAGGCTGGCGGACCGGGTATCCGTTCTCTGGCCCACGCTCGCGGGCAAGCACAGCTTGCGTGCCAGCATTTTGGCCTCAACGCAGTGCCTGCCATTGCCACCATTGTGGCAACCGCGAATCGGGCCGACGCCCGGACACCCAATCCACCAGCCGAACAAAGTGCGGGGTGCGCCGAATTCAAATTCAAAGTCCACATCAGCAACGCCGCCACTTCTGCGGCAGTCAACACCGACGGAATACGCCGTGGGCGCGTTGGGCGCTGCACATCGTCCAGCCACGGCAACTGCACGCCCAAAAAACTGCTGCAGCTCCGACGCACCCATGTCACGTGGGTGGCGCGCCTGCCCGTTGCGTGTGTGCCACCGGACAAAAAATTTCACCCAGCAAACATAAGCTTCCTCGGTGCGCAAGCCATAGTGCTTGTACCTCAAAACCTCGCGCAATTGATCGAGCAACCGGGTCGATTGGGGAATATAGGAGCCTGGTTTCATGAATGACACCACCACTGTTTTTTCATACAGTTTACCGCTTTCCAACCAATGCGGCAAGGGGCGTTGTGATGTCTGGAATCTGCTTGAAGACCAGCGTCCGCCCAGTTTATTTTGTCGCCTAGCTTGGCAGCACCAAGATAGGCGCTCGGCTACATTAAGTTGAACTAAACCGCTGACGCGGTGGTTGGCTCGCACAGAGCTGCCACCGCGTTTTTCATGGTGCGTCGTGAGTTGACAGGCGCTGGCAAAAGCACAGCCTTCGCAGTGGGGATTTCCCCCATTTCAAAGGAGATTTGTCATGACACCCCTACGCCAACGCATGCTTGATGCCATGGTTACCCGTGGCTTTGCCGCTCGCACGCAAGAAAGTTACGTCGAGGCGATATCGCGCATGGCGCGCCACTACCATCGTAGCCCGGCACTACTGAGCAAAGACGAAGTCAGCGCCTATTTGCTGGATATGGTCAGCACGCGACACCTGTCCTACAGCACCATGAATCAGGCGGCATGCGCGGCCCGGTTTTTGTACGCGAAGGTTCTGGGTTTTGACCCTGCTGCGTTTCACGTGCCCATGGCCAAGGCACCAACCCGCCAGCCAGAGCTTTTGTCACGCCAGGAGATCGCGCACCTCTTTGCCTGCTGCGCCCACCCCGTCTATCGCATGCTGCTCATCACCCTGTACGCCACCGGCCTGCGCGTGACGGAAGGCAGCCGACTGCGCATAGGCGACATCGACAGCGCCGCTGATCGAATGAGCGTTCGCGTGTCATGCGGCAAAGGTGCCAAAGACCGCTACACCATTCTGAGTGTGAGCTTGCTTGCCATTTTGCGCAGCTACTGCCAAACCCATGGCCTCAACCGTGCCAGCAAAAACCCTGGCCACTGGTTGTTTCCCAACAAACAGCTCAGCGGTCCCACATCCGTAGAGAACATCCAACGGGCCTACCAAAGTGCCCGTCAATGTGCAGGCATCACCAAAGATGGCTGCACCCACAGCCTGCGCCACGGCTTTGCCACCCACTTGCTTGAAGGCGGCATAGACCTGTACACCATCAGTCGTTTGCTCGGTCACGGCCACATCAGCACCACCAGCCGCTACCTGCACCTGATCAGCCCGCAGTTCCGCCCGCCCAAAGACGTTGATCCGCTGGACCTGCTCGCCGGTTTGCCCAAACTGTAGATCCGTCAGGTCTACTTTGTAGCCTCCCCGCATGGCCACCTTGGCCGGTGCGTTGCGCCGCTTTGGCCCAGCGTATCTGGCAACCCACGCTTTATCGACTCCGCAGGCCAAAGCCTGGCGCGCGATCATTGCCTGTCGCACAGCCGCGCTGGGCGGCGAGCGCCTGGACTGCGACCAGTGTGGCCACCGCCATTGGCAATACCATTCCTGTCGCAACCGGCATTGCCCGCAGTGTGGTGCCCGGGCCAAGGACGCCTGGCTGCAGGGGCGACTGAGCGAGGTGCTGAACGTGCCCTACACGCATCTGGTGTTTACTTTGCCGCACTGCTTGAATGCTTTGTACGGTGCGCACCCGCGTTGGATGATTGACACCTTGTTTGCCTGCACCGCCCAGACGCTGGCTGAGTTTGCCGCCAATTCCCAATGGATGGGCGTCACGGGTGGCACCCCGGCGTTGAGCCTAGTGCTGCACACCTGGAGCCAGGATTTGCAGCGTCACATCCACCTGCATGCGGTGATGGCCTGCGGGGTTCTGGCAAAGGACGGGCATTGGGCCGTACCTACGCGCAAGCCGGACTTTCTGTTCCCGGTGCAGGCCTTGTCAAAGGTGTTTCGCGGCAAGTTCATGGCGGCGCTGGCAGCCGCCCACAAAGGCACTCAGATTGAGCGCGACTCACAAGGTCAGGACAGCGATTGGCGCCAACGGGAAAAGCAACTCTACAAACACGATTGGGTGGTGTATGCCAAGACGCCGTTGGGTGGTCCGGCGCAGGTGCTTGAGTACCTGAGCCGCTACACCCACCGCACGGCGATCAGCAATGAGCGTATTCGCGCCATCAACGACCAGGATGTGGCGTTCACGGTGCGCGCCAATGACAAGGGCGGCAAACGCCTGGAACGTTTGCCGGGAGCGGAGTTTGTGCGCCGCTTTCTGTTGCACATTGTGCCCACTGGATCGAAGCGGATTCGCCATTACGGGGTGCTGGCATCGAGCTGCAAGGGGGTCAAGCTGACGGCGGCGCGCTGTGCGCTGCAGATGCCCCAGCTCAACGCGCAAGCGTTGGAATGTGCTCAAGGGTTTATGGCCCGGGTGGCCAGGATCGATGTGGGCTTGTGTCCGTGTTGCAAGGTGGGTCGGCTACGCGTGACGCACGTGTTGCAGGGGGCAGCCCGCCTGCCTGCGCTTGACTGCAACGTGCGCCCGCCGGGCCAGGGGCCGCCATGAAGTGCCGTTTGCGGAATCAGCGGCCAAGCGCAGCAGCACTGCAACGGTGTTGGGCTGGGCCTTGGGCGTCGTACTGGGGGCGCCCTGCAAACAGGGCACCGCACGTTGGCGCCGCTCACTTTGCGCGCGGACTTTGTCGGTTTGTGTGATCCGCCGCAGCGCAAATCCCTGCCTGTGCTGGGCCATAATGCGCGAAGTCAATCGGGGTGAAGCTTACAAACCCCTCTAGCCTGAACCGGCCGCAGTCCAACGTTTGTGCCGGCGGTTCAGTCCAACATGGTTTATCTGCCGCAGGAGGCGCTCTTGGTTTCTATCAGCATCGCGGCGCGGCAGATAAACGCTAATGCTAGGCCGTTGAACTAAACCGCTGACGCGGTGGTTGGCTCGCACAGAGCTGCCACCGCGTTTTTCATGGTGCGTCGTGAGTTGACAGGCGCTGCCGAAAAGCACAGCCTTCGCAGTGGGGATTTCCCCCATTTCAAAGGAGATTTGTCATGACACCCCTACGCCAACGCATGCTTGATGCCATGGTTACCCGTGGCTTTGCCGCTCGCACGCAAGAAACTCACGTCGAGGCGATATCGCGCATGGCGCGCCACTACCATCGAAGCCCGGCACCACCGAGCAAAGACGAAGTCAGCGCCTATTTGCTGGATATGGTCAGCACGCGACACCTGTCCTACAGCACCATGAATCAGGCGGCATGCGCGGCCCGGTTTCTTGAACGCGAAGGTTCTGGGTTTTGACCCTGCTGCGTTTCACGTGCCCATGGCCAGGCACCAACCCGCCAGCCAGAGCTTTTGTCACGCCAGGAGATCGCACACCTCTCTGCCTGCTGCGGCCCACCCCGTCTATCGCATGCTGCTCATCACCCTGTACGCCACCGGCCTGCGCGTGACGGAAGGCAGCCGACTGCGCATAGGCGACATCGACAGCGCCGCTGATCGAATGAGCGTTCGCGTGTCATGCGGCAAAGGTGCCAAAGACCGCTACACCATTCTGAGTGCGAGCCTGCTTGCCATTTCCCAGCTACTGCCAAACCCATGGCCTCAACCGTGCCAGCAAAAACCCTGGCCACTCGTTGTTTCCCAACAAACAGCTCAGCGGTCCCACATCCGTACACAACATCCACGGGCCTACCAAAGTGCCCGTCACTGTGCAGCATCACCAAAGATGGCTGCACCCACAGCCTGCGCCACGGCTTTGCCACCCACTTGCTTGAAGGCGGCATAGACCTGTACACCATCAGTCGTTTGCTCGGTCACGGCCACATCAGCACCACCAGCCGCTACCTGCACCTGATCAGCCCGCAGTTCCGCCGCCCGAAGACGTTGATCCGCTGGACCTGCTCGCCGGTTTGCCCGACTGTAAATCCGCCAGGTCTACTTTGTAGCCTCCCGGCGTGGCCACCTTGGCCGGTGCGTGCGCCGCTTTGGCCCAACGTACCTGGCAACGCACGCTGTATCGACTCCGCAGGCCAAAGCCTGGCGGGCGATCGTTGCCTGTCGCACGCCGCGCTGGGCGGCCAACGACTGGACTGCGATATGCGGCCACCGCCACTGGCAATACCACTCCTGCCGCAACCGGCATTGCCCGCAGTGCGGCAGCCCGGGCCAAGGATGCCTGGCTGCAGGGGCGGCTGGCCGAGGTGCTGCCCGTGCCCTACGCGCATCTGGTGTTCACGTTGCCGCACGCCTCAACGGCTTGTACGGTGCGCACCCGCGTTGGGTGATCGACACCTTGTTTGCCTGCACGGCCCAGACGCTGGCGAGTTTGCCGCCAATCCCGCTGGATGGGGACCGGGGCACCCCGGCCTTCAGCCTGGTGCTGCACACCTGGACGCAGGACCTGCGCCGGCACATCCACCTGCATGCGGTGGTGGCCTGCGGGGTGCTGCACGGCCGGGCTTGGCACCTCCCCGCGCAAGCCGGACTTCCTGTTCCCGGTGCAGGCCCTGTCCAAGGTGTTTAGAGGCAAGTTCCTGCAGGCGCTGGGCGACGCGCACCGAAGCGGGCAGATCGAGCGCGATCCGCAAGGCGACGAGGCGCCTACCGGCAGCGCCAACGCGCCCTGTACCGCCACGACTGGGTGGTGTACGCCAAGACGGCGCTGGGCGGGCCGGCCCAGGTGCTGGAGTACCTCAGCCGCTACACCCACCGCACGGCGATCGGCAACGAGCGTATCCGCGCGGTCATTGACGCGCAGGTGGCGTTCACGGTGCGCGCCGATGACAAGGGCGGCAAGCGGCTGGAACGCCTGGAGGGCACGGAGTTCATCGCCCGCCTGCTGCTCCATGTGCTGCCCACCGGCATCAAGCGCATTCGCCATTACGGGGTGCTGGCCGCGGCCTGCAAGGGCGCGAAGCTCGACGCGGCGCGCCAGGCCTTGCAGATGCCGGCGCTCAATCCGCAGGCCAGCGAATCGGCACGCGATTTCATGGCCCGGGTGACCCGCCTGGACGTACTGCAGTGTCCGTGCTGCAAGCTGGGGCGGTTGCGCGTGACGCAGTGTTGCGGGGCAGCCCGCCTGCCTGCGCTTGACTGCAACGTGCGCCCGCCAGGCCAGGGGCCACCATGAAGTGCCGTGGCGAATCAGCGGCCAAGCGCAGCAGCACGCAAAGGTGTTGGGCTGGGCCGGCTCGTACGGGGGCGCCCTGCAACGGGCACCGCACGTTGGCGCCGCGCACTTTGCGCGCGTACTTTGCCCATTGTGTGATCCGCCTCAGCGCAAACCCCTGCCTGTGCTGGGTCATAATGCGCGAAGGCAACGGGGTGAAGCTTACAAACCCCTCTAGCCTGAACCGGCCACAGCCACCGTTGCGCCGGCGGTTCAGTCCAACATGGTTTATCTGCCGCAGGAGGCGCTCTTGGTTTCTACGAGCATCGCCGCGCGGCAGATAAACGCTAAT
>CAVVRQ010000017.1:0-51702 GCA_963750665.1 uncultured beta proteobacterium | reverse complement strand
AGGCAAGCCACACGGGCGTTACAGGCTGTTTTGCCTCAAATCTGCGAGCAAGTCGCGGGCCGCCTCGAAATCAAAATTCCTTACCATCTGCACCAACTGCGTCCCCGCTTGACCCAGACTTGACGCCAGCGAGCCTGCGTGCTGCTCCATGAGCGCAATCGCAGTTGTGTCGGCGCGCTCGAGCAAGGCAGCGAGTCGCCCCAGCAAGTCTTGCAGCTCGGCTCGGTCCAGCGCTGGCGCACTGGCGTGCGTGGGCGCAGCCGGTGGCGGCAGGGCAGCAGCGAGCTCGATCAAAGCGCCGTGAATCGCTTGCAGCGCGCTGTGCACTTGCGACTGAGCCGGCGGCTCGGTGCTCTTGCGCAGTTGCTGCTCGAGCTTGGCTGCGCTGGCGCTGATCTGCACCAGCCCGAGCGTGGCTGCGGTACCCTTGAAGCCATGCGCCAGGGCCTGCACCGCAGCAGCGTCGCTGGCATCGAGTGCGAGCAGCGCTTCCAGGCTGGACTCGACAAAGCGCGCGAGCAACTCCAGATACTTCACAGCATTGCCACTGAGCGCAGCCAAGCCGGTATTGACATCCAGACCGGCGACCGCGCGCAACTGAGCCAGCGCGGCCTCACCGGCGGCTGCGCTGCTTCCTGCGCTGGGCACCGGCGCTGTGGGTGGCGCAAGGCTGAGCAAGGCGTGCTCGCCTGCGCCAGTGCCCTGGCTCTGAGCTTGGGGCGCTGCCGAGCCCGCCGGGGCCATGGGCAACCACGCCAGCAAGGCCTGATACAGCGCTTCGGGCAGCACCGGCTTGGTCAGAAAGTCGTTCATCCCGGCTTCTTCGCAGGCCAGACGGTCCTCGGCAAAGGCGTTGGCCGTCATCGCCAGGATCGGCGTGTGGCTGCGTGTCGGGCAAGGCACGAATGGCGCGTGTGGCATCCAGCCCGTTCATGACGGGCATCTGCATGTCCATCAGGATCAGCGCGTAGTCATGGTGTTGGGCCAGCTTGAGCGCCTGCGCACCGTCTTGGGCGGTATCGGCCTGCAAGCCCGCACCGTGCAGCATCTCCAGGGCCACCTCGCGGTTGATCGCGTTGTCCTCGGCTAGCAGGATGCGTGTGCCCGCCCAGTGCTGCTGCAGCTTGACCTGGGCGCTCTCGGTGCTGCTGTGGTCCACCCGATCCTGGCTGGGCATGATGCCGTGCCCGCGTTGCACTCTGGCGGTAAACCAGAAGGTGCTGCCCGCGCCGGGTTGGCTCTCAACGCCGACCTCGCCACCCATCAGTTCGGCCAGACGAGCGGTGATCACCAGGCCCAGGCCGGTGCCGCCGTACTTGCGTGTGGTCGAGGCATCGGCTTGTTCGAAGGCGTGAAACAGGCTGCCGATCTGCTCCGGGGTAAGGCCAATGCCGCTGTCTTGCACTTCAAAGCGCAGCAGCAGGGAGTCGGCCTGGTCTTCGAGCACCTTGGCGCGCACGGCAATGCTGCCAGCTTCGGTGAACTTGACGGCATTGCCAGCGTAATTCAGCAGGGCCTGGCGCAGCCGGGTTGGGTCCCCGTGCAGCCACAGCGGCACGGCGTCGGTGTCGATCTGCACCGACAGGGCCTTGGCGCGGGCGGACTCGGCAATGATCGAGCACACCGCATCGAGCACGCCCGAGAGGTGAAAGTCGGTGTGTTCGATGTGCAGCCGAGAGGCTTCGATCTTGGAGAGATCGAGGACGTCGTTGATGATGGAGAGCAGGTGTTGGCTCGCTGCGTCGATCTTGGCCAGGCGCTCGCTTTGCTGGGGTGTGATGGTCGAGTGCTGTAGCAGGTGCGTCAGACCCATGATGGCGTTCATGGGGGTGCGGATTTCGTGGCTCATGTTGGCCAGGAACATGCTCTTGGCCAGGTTTGCACTCTCGGCTTGTTTGCGTGCCTGTTCGAGCTCGCTGGTGCGCTCTGTTACCAGTTCTTGCAGGTGCAGGCGGTGTGCATCGAGCTCCAGGCCGGTGCGTTTCCTCTCGGTGATGTCTTCCTTGACAGCCACGTAGTGGCTGACCGTGCCATCGCTTTGGCGCAGTGGGGCGATATGGGCAAATTCGACGTATTCGCTACCGTCTTTTTTGCGGTTGATGAATTCGCCTTTCCAACTCTGGCCTGCGTTCAGGGCCGCCCACATCTGGAGATAGGTTTCATGCGGGGTCTTGCCCGATTGCAGGAAGCGCGGGTTCTGGCCCAGGACATCTTCGGCTGTGTAGCCGGTGGCGCTCAGGAAGGCTTGGTTGACGTATTCAATCCGGGCCTCGAAGATTGGTGATGACGATGCTCTCGGGGCTTTGTTCTACGGCCAGGGAGAGTTTGCGGAGTTGGGATTCGGTGGTACGGCGTTCGGTGATGTCGCTGCCCACGCCCCGGTAGCCGGTGAATGCCCCGGCGGCGTCAAAGGTCGGTTCGCCACTCATGCGCACGTAGTGCTTGGGACCGCCCCGGTAAGTTCGTCCGATTTCGAAATTGCGAAATGGCTGACGTGCTGCCGTGATCGCTTCAAGTTTGGTGAGCTCGGGCTCGTCAAAGACGATATCCGGCGCGGCGCGGCGCGTGTGGCCGACGAAGGTATCCAGGGCAATGTCGGTCTGCCCGGCGTTCGGCCTTGACATGCGCGTAAAGCGCAACTGCTCGTCCTGCTCCCAGTCCCAGTCGGCCGACATGTTGGCCAGCGCGCGATAGCGCTCGTCGCTGGCCCTGATTTCAGCGCCAGCGCGGCGCTCGTGCACCAAGTGCCAGACGTTATCGGCGATCAGCCGTGCCGTTTCCACGTCGCGCTCGGTGTAATCCTGCGCCTTGTTGCCGACGCCGATCAGCATGCGTACCAGGCCGCCTTCCAGCACCGGCACGCTGATCAGGCGTTGCAGGTGCGCGTGACCCTCGGGCAGGCCGCGCTTGCCCGGCGTGCTGGCGTAATCGTTGACCAGCACCGGCTTGCGCTGGCGCAGCGCATCGGCCCAGATGCCCGCTTGCACGACCGGGTAATGGCTGTCGAAACTGGCATGGCAATAATGTTCCAGTGTGGCGCGCGACCACGCAAGCAACTCGATCGTTTGCTGGTCTTCGTGGACAAGATGAAGAAAGCTGATGCTGCTTTCGGTGAGTTGCTCGGCCAAGCCCAAAGCGTGTTGCACGAAGGCAGGTTCGACCATCGATTCCGCCGCTTCTGGCAGCGCCAGCAGGGCTTGCGCGCGCCGGGCCAGCAGCGCCAGATGCTCCTCATTGTCTTTGCGCTCGGTGATGTCCTGAATAAATCCGGTCAGCTTGTCGGGCAAGCCGTCGGCACCGAGGACCGGTTTGCCGTGGCAATCAACCCAGCGCTGCACGCCATTGTCGAGGCGGCGGATCCGGTACTCGACGTGATGTTCTACGCCCGTTGCCAGGCTGTGTTGCAGCGAGGCCAGCACGGCTGGGCAATCGTCAGCGTGAACAATCTCGCACAACTTGTCCGGGCCGGGCTGGAAGTCAGCGGGCAGGCCAAACATGCGATAAATTTGCGGCGACCAGATGGCGGTCTTGCCGTCACGCCAGAGTTCCCAGTAGCCGATATGGGCGTAGTTCTGGGCAATCTCCAGTCGCTGATTGCTCATGCGCTGCGATTCTTCGGCGACTTGTCGCGCTGCCTCGCGCGCAAAATTGTCCATGCCAAAGCTGATGTCGGAAACCATTTCAACCAGCAGAGCCTGGACCTCGGCGTCGAAGGCGTTGAGCTCCCCGGCGTAGAGCAGGAACGCACCGACCACCTTGCCGCTACGGTGCAGCGGCAGCGAGGCAACCGACTTCCAGCCAGCCCTGGCACCGCGTTCATGCCAGGGCGCGGTGCGCGCCTCGTTGCCAAAGTCCTGACACCAGTACGGCCGGTCTTCGCGGATTGCCGTGCCGGTAATGCCCTGGCCCGAGGGTTTGCTCGCGTCGACCGAAAGATCAAGTTCGGCCAGGTAATTGTTGACGTCGCCAAAGGACGCCGCCATGACGATCTGGTCGGCTGCGTCAACCAGACCAATCCACGCCATGGTCATGCCGCCAAACGTGACCGCAATCTGGCACAGTTGCGGGAACAATTCGGCCTCGCTGGTGCAGCGCACGATGGCCTGGTTGCACTGGCTCAGCGCGGCGTAGAACCGGCTCAGACGCGCCACCCTGGCTTCGACCAGGGCGCGCTCGGCCATTTCTTGCTGTAGTCGCTGGTTGGCAATGAGCAACTCAGCGGCTCGCTGCTCAAGCAAAACGAGTTCTGCGGCGTTCATACGGGCACCCGGCTGTCAGCCTGTGTTGCCGCACTCTCGCTAGCGTCCATGTGCCTCTTGGCAATCGCAGCGAAATCGTCGAAGCCGCTGACAAAAACATCGACCACATCGGGATCAAAGTGCTTGCCGCGCCCCTGTTCAATGATTTCGCGTGCAGCCGCAAACGACATCGGCGCCTTGTAGCAGCGCGCCGAGATCAGTGCGTCGAACACGTCGGCGAGCGCCATCAGGCGCGCCGAGACGGGAATCGCATCACCGGCCAGGCCGTCGGGGTAGCCGCTGCCATCCCATTTCTCGTGATGCCAATGAGCTATTTCCTTGGCCAGCGTCAGAAACGGCAGCGGCGTTTCGATGTCGCGCTCGGCCTGCTCGATGGCGTCGCTGCCGAGCCTGGAATGGGTCTTCATGATCGCCCATTCGTCTGTGCTGAGCGCGCCGGGCTTGAGCAGGATGTGGTCCGGAATGCCGACCTTGCCAATGTCGTGCAGCGGCGCCGAGCGCACCAGCGACTCGACGTAGCTGCGGCTTCAGTGTGTCGGCAAATCGGGGGTGTTGCGCCAGCCCCTTGGCGAGCCGCTCAATGTAGCCCTGCGTGCGCAACAAATGGTTGCCGGTTTCGGGGTCGCGCATCTCGGCCAGATGCGCCAGCGCCTGGATGCTGGCGCGCCGCGTCAGGTCGTTCTCGGCCATGCGCCGCGCGACTTCGGCCTCAAGCCGCGCGTTCTGGTCTTTCATCAGCACGCGCGCCTGCTGTGCCTGCAACTGGGTCTGCACCCGTGCCAGCACCACCACCGGCTTGATCGGTTTGGTGATGTAGTCGCTGGCACCCAGGCTCAGGCCGCGCTCCTCCTCGTTGGCATCGGCCAGCGCCGTGAGAAAGATCACCGGAATGGCGCGCGTGAGCGGGTCGGCGCGCAACTCATCGAGCACGTCGTAGCCGTCCATGCCCGGCATCATGACGTCGAGCAAAATCAGGTCGGGAGCGGGTGTTTGTCGGGCGATGCTCAGTGCGGCGATGCCCGAGCGCGCGGCCAAGACCCGGTACAAGGGGCGCAGCAACTCGCTGAGCAGGTACAGGTTCTCGGCCGCGTCGTCGACGATCAGCAGCGTGGGGCGCGAGTCGGCATCCATGGACGTCCAGAAAAACCCTCAATATCGCGGGAAATTTAGTGTACACCACGCCCGCACAGCGGGTACAGCAGCTGGAAAACCTCGTAGATGCGGGCGATCAAAACCGCCCACAGGTAGTGCGCCGGTGAGGGTTCGGGCTTTGCGTTGGGGAAACAGCCTTGAACTACTTGCGTGCCGGCGGCACATCGGTACATGACCCATGCGCCACCTCAGCTGCCATGCCAATGGATTCGCCCAGCGTCGGGTGCGCGTGGATGGTCTTGCCAATGTCGATGGCGTCCGCGCCCATCTCGATCGCCAGCGCTATCTCGCCAATCATGTCCCCGGCATGCGTGCCGACCATGCCGCCGCCGAGGATCTTGCCATGGCCGTGGGCTGCTTCACTGTCATCAAACAACAGCTTGGTCACGCCTTCGTCGCGGCCATTGGCGATGGCGCGGCCGGATGCGGTCCACGGGAACAGGCCCTTCTTGACCTTGATGCCCTGCGCCTTGGCCTGGTCTTCGGTGAGCCCAACCCAGGCCACTTCGGGGTCGGTGTAGGCAACGCTCGGGATCACTCTTGCATTGAAAGCCGCGCTGGCCAACTCCTTGTTGCCTTGCAGTTCGCCGGCAATCACTTCAGCCGCCACATGCGCCTCGTGCACCGCCTTGTGCGCCAGCATGGGCTGGCCCACGATGTCGCCGATGGCGAAGATGTGGGAGATGTTGGTGCGCATCTGGATATCGACATTGATGAAGCCGCGCTCCGTGACGGCCACACCGGCCTTGTCGGCAGCAATTTTCTTGCCATTGGGTGTGCGGCCCACGGCCTGAAGAACCAGGTCGTACACCTGCGGTGCGGGAACTGTGACGCCTTCTTCCGCCGCTGCGAACGTCACTTCAATGCCTTCGGGCAAGGCGCGTGCGGAGACGGTCTTGGTCTTGAGCATGATGTTGTCGAAGCGCTTGGCATTAATCTTCTGCCAGATTCTCACCAGGTCGCGGTCGGCACCCTGCATCAGGCCGTCCAGCATTTCCACCACGTCCAGCCGTGCGCCCAATGTGCTATAGACCGTGCCCATCTCCAGCCCGATGATGCCGCCGCCCAGAATCAGCATGCGCTTGGGCACCGCTTGCAACGCGAGCGCACCGGTCGAGTCCACCACGCGCGGGTCTTCGGGCATGAAGGGCAGGCGCACGGCCTGGCTGCCCGCCGCGATGATGGCGCGCTTGAAGCCGATGACTTTTTTACCGCCAGTCTTGTCCTGTGCCAGACCACCAGTTTCCTCGACCTCAACATGGTTCGGGCCGACGAAGGCAGCGTAGCCACGCACGACAGTGACCTTGCGCATCTTGGCCATGGCAGCCAGGCCACCAGTGAGCTTGGCAACGACTTTTTCCTTGTGGCCGCGCAGCGTGTCCAGGTTCACCTTGGGCGCACCAAAATCGACGCCCAGCGCAGCCATGTGGGACACTTCGTCAATCACAGAGGCCACATGCAGCAGCGCTTTGGACGGGATGCAGCCCACGTTCAGGCAGACACCGCCCAACTGCGCGTAACGCTCGACCAGAATCACCTTCAGCCCGAGATCTGCGGCGCGGAAAGCAGCCGAGTAACCGCCCGGACCGGCACCGAGCACCAACAGGTCGCACTCCAGATCGACGCTGCCGCCATAGCTGGCCGCCGCTGCGCCCTCGGCGCCGCTGATTCCCTTTGAAGGCGCTATAGTTTGCGTAGCTGCTTGTGCAGGTGACACGGGGGCTACAGCCTGATTTTGCTTAGGTTCAGGAGCCAAGGCCGCGTCGCCTGCTTCCAGCACCAGCAAGAGCGAGCCTTCGGACACCTGGTCGCCCAGCTTGACCTTGAGCTCTTTGACCACACCGCCGTGGCTGCTGGGTATTTCCATGGAGGCCTTGTCGCTCTGCACGGTGATCAGGCTTTGCTCGGGCTTGATGCTGTCGCCGGGCTTGACCAGCAGCTCGATGACTGCCACGTCCTTGAAGTCGCCGATGTCGGGGACCTTGATGTCGATGAGTGCCATTTGTTTCTTTCTAATTCGTTGGTTCTAGCAGGAGCTTTGTAGGGCGGGCTTGTCATTGCGGACCCAATCCGCAATCCAGCGTATGGGCGGCACTGGATCCCGGATCAGGTCCGGGATGACATCAGAGTACAAAAACCGGGCAGCCAAGTTGGGTTCCAAGTTGCGCTGCATGATGGGTCGCAATTTACAGCAAGACCCTTCTGAAATCGCCCAGGATTTGTCCCAGATAAACATTAAAGCGTGCCGCCGCAGCGCCGTCAATGACGCGATGATCCCAGGTGAGCGAGAGCGGCAGCAGCAGGCGCGGCTGGAAGGTTTTGCCATCCCACACCGGCTGGACGGTGGAGCGGCAGACGCCCAGAATCGACACCTCGGGCGCGTTGATGATGGGCGTGAAGTAACGCCCGCCGATGCCGCCCAGGCTGCTGATGGTGAAGCTGGCACCGGTCATCTCCAGCGGACTGAGCTTGCCCTCGCGTGCTTTTTTGGCCAGCTCGCTCATCTCTAGCGAAATCTGGAACACGCCTTTTGTGTCGGCATCCTTGATCACCGGCACCATCAGGCCGTTGGGTGTGTCAGCGGCAAAACCGATGTGGTAGTACTGCTTGTAGATCAGCGCATCCCCGTCCAAACTGCTGTTGAACTCGGGGTATTTTTTGAGCGCCGCCACGCAGGCTTTGATCAGGAAGGCCAGCATGGTGAGCTTGACGCCGGCCTGCGCGCCCGCCTTGCCGCTCTTCTCGGTTTCCAGGTTGATGGCGACGCGGAATGCCTCCAGGTCGGTGATGTCGCAATCGTCATGGTTGGTCACGGCCGGGATCAGGATCGCATTGCGCAACAAATTGGCGCCGCTGATTTTCTTGATGCGGCTGAGCTCTTTGCGCTCGATCGGGCCAAACTTGGCAAAGTCAATTTTAGGCCAGGGGATCAGGCCCAGACCCGCGCCGTCGTTGCCAGCTTGCGTTGCATTGGTGGCCGGTTGTGCCGCTTGCTGCGCGGCAATCGCCCGCGTTTGCACCGCACCGCTCATCACCGAGCGCGTGAAGGCGGCGACGTCGTTGTCGGTGATGCGCCCCTTGAGACCGCTGCCATTCACCTCGCCGAGGGGCACGCCGAGCTCGCGCGCGAACTTGCGCACCGAGGGACTGGCATGCGGCAAGTTCTGCGGCACCGTCGTCGGGTTGTGGCCGGGCGTGGCCACGGCAGGTGTTGCAGGCGCTACTAAAGGTGTAGCTGCTTGCGCTTGTTCCAGCTGCGCTACAGCCCCATTTGTTGCAGAAGAAGGGGCTGCGGCTGGAGCTGGTGCCAGTGGCAGGCTCGCCGCCAGTGCGCCAGCGCCTTCCAGCATGGCCAGCAGGTCACCCTGATTAACCTTGTCGCCCAGCTTGACCTTGAGTGACTGGATGACACCAGCGGCGCTGGAAGGGATCTCCATCGAGGCTTTGTCGGATTCGACCGTAATCAGGCTTTGCTCGGCCTTGACCCGATCACCGACCTGCACCATGACTTCAATCACCGCCACGTCATGGAAGTCGCCGATGTCGGGCACACGCAGCTCCAGCACCTGTTGCGCTATTGAAGGAGTAGCTGCTTGCGCAGGTACAACGGGGGCTACAGCCGGATTTGATGCAACTGCTAGGGAATCCACTTCGAGCAGCAGCAGGCTTGAGCCTTCGCGCACCTTGTCACCGAGCGCCACCTTGAGCGCCTTAACCACCCCGGCGTGGCTCGACGGGATTTCCATTGAGGCCTTGTCGGACTCGACCGTGATGAGCGACTGCTCCTGCGTCACGCGCTCGCCCGGCTGCACCAGCAACTCGATCACCGCCACGTCGGAGAAGTCGCCAATGTCCGGGACCTTGATTTCTATGATTGCCATGTTATCTCTCCATATTCAGTTGAGGATCAAAAGGCCTACTGGGCTGTCATTGCGGACCTGATCCGCAATCCATGCATCCTGAGGGCATGGCAGGCGGCACCTATACCCGACCCAGCATGCCTTGTGAAAATGTCAGGCGCTAAGCGGGTTGATCTTGTCGGTTTTGATGCCGTACTTAACGATGGCCTGCGCCACCTTGTTCACCGGCACTTTGCCGTCTTCGCTTAAAGCCTTCAGCGCGGCTAGCACGATGTAGTGGCGGTTGATCTCGAAGTGTTCGCGCAGCTTGCTGCGGAAGTCGCTGCGGCCAAAGCCGTCGGTGCCGAGCACTTTGTAGCGGCGCTCCTTGGGGATGAACGCGCGAATCTGCTCGGCATAGGCTTTGATGTAATCCGTCGAGGCCACCACCGGGCCGTCGTGCCCTTGCAGTTGCTGCGTCACAAATGCCACGCTGGGCGCGGCAGTCGGGTTGAGCAGGTTGTGGCGCTCGCAGGCCTGACCATCACGCGCGAGTTCATTGAAGCTCGGGCAACTCCAGACCTCAGCCGTGACACCCCAATCCACGGCCAGCAGCTTTTGTGCCGCCAGGCTTTCGCGCAGGATGCTGCCCGAGCCCAGCAGTTGCACGCGCAGCCCGGCCGCACCGGGCGCACCCGCCCGGCACAGGTACATGCCTTTGATGATCTGCGCTTCGGTGCCCGGGCTCAAGCCCGGCATGGCGTAGTTTTCGTTGAGCAGGGTCAGGTAATAAAAGACGTTGTCCTGTTTCTCCACCATGCGTTTGAGGCCGTGCTGCAGGATGACACCGACCTCGTGCGCAAAGCTCGGGTCGTAGCTGATGCAGTTCGGAATGGTGCCGGCCAGAATGTGGCTGTGGCCGTCTTCGTGCTGCAGGCCTTCGCCATTGAGCGTGGTGCGCCCGGACGTGCCACCCAGCAGGAAACCGCGCGCCTGCATGTCGCCCGCCGCCCAGGCCAGATCGCCAATGCGCTGAAAGCCAAACATCGAGTAATAAACATAGAACGGCAGCATGATGCGGTTGCTGGTGCTGTAGCTGGTGGCCGCGGCAATCCAGCTCGCCATGCCGCCGGCTTCGTTGATGCCCTCTTGCAGCACCTGGCCTTTGACATCTTCCTTGTAGTACATCACCTGGTCTTTATCGACCGGGGTGTATTGCTGGCCGGCCGGGTTGTAGATGCCAATCTGGCGGAACAAGCCCTCCATGCCGAAGGTTCGCCCCTCATCGACCAGAATCGGTACCACGCGCGGACCGAGCGCCTGGTCGCGCAGCAACTGCGTGAGGAAGCGCACGTAAGCCTGCGTGGTGGAGATTTCGCGACCCTCGGCGGTGGGCTCGATGACACTCTTGAAAATCTCCAGCGCGGGCACCGTGAAATGCTCGTCGGCGTGCGTGCGGCGATGCGGCAAATAGCCGCCCAGCGCGGCGCGGCGCTCGTGCAGGTAACGCATTTCGGGCGTGTCGTCAGCCGGTTTGTAAAACGGAATATCGGCGATCTGGCTGTCGGGGATCGGGATGTTGAAGCGGTCGCGAAAGATCTTGATGTCGGCGTCGGTGAGCTTCTTGGTCTGGTGCACATTGTTCTTGCCCTCGCCACTTTTGCCCATGCCAAAACCCTTGATCGTCTTGATCAGCAACACACTGGGCTGGCCCGCGTGATGCGTCGCCGCATGGTAGGCGGCATAAACCTTTTGCGGGTCATGGCCGCCGCGGCGCAAAGCCCAGATGTCATCGTCGCTCATCTTTTCCACCAAGGCGGCGGCGCGCGGATCACGGCCAAAGAAGTGCTCGCGCACGTAAGCGCCGTCGTTCGATTTGAAGGTCTGGTAGTCGCCATCGAGCGTGTCCATCATGACCTGGCGCAGCGCGCCGTCCTTGTCACGCGCGAGCAGCGGGTCCCAGTTGCTGCCCCACAGCAGCTTGATGACGTTCCAGCCTGCGCCACGGAAAGTGCCTTCAAGTTCCTGAATGATTTTGCTGTTGCCACGCACCGGGCCGTCCAGGCGCTGCAGATTGCAGTTGATCACAAATATCAGGTTGTCGAGTTTTTCGCGCGCCGCCAGACCGATCGCACCGAGCGACTCAACCTCGTCCATCTCGCCGTCGCCGCAAAAGACCCAGACCTTGCGCTTGGCGGTATCGGCAATGCCGCGCGCGTGCAGGTATTTCAAGAAGCGCGCCTGGTAAATCCCCATCAGCGGACCCAAGCCCATGGACACGGTCGGGAACTGCCAGAACTCGGGCATCAGCTTGGGGTGCGGGTAGCTCGACAAGCCTTTGCCGTCGGTTTCCTGGCGGAAGTTAAGCAACTGCTCCTCGCTCAGGCGTCCTTCCATGAAAGCGCGGGCATAGATGCCGGGTGCCACGTGGCCCTGGATGTAGAGGCAGTCGCCGCCGTGCTCTTTGCCGGGCTCAGCGCTTTCGGCGTGCCAAAAGTGATTAAAGCCGGCGCCCAGCATGTGCGCCAGCGACGCAAAGGAGCCGATGTGGCCGCCCAGGTCGCCACCGTCCACCGGGTGGTGCCGGTTGGCCTTGACCACCATCGCCATGGCGTTCCAGCGCATGTAGGCGCGCAGGCGTTCTTCCATTTCGATATTGCCAGGGCAACGCTCTTCCTGGTCGGCCTCAATCGTGTTGACGTAGGCCGTATTGGCCGAGAACGGCATGTCGATGCTGTTTTGGCGCGCATGTTCAAGCAACTGCTCCAGCAGGGAATGCGCACGCGCCGGGCCCTCGCTTTGAATGACAGCCGACAGGGCGTCCATCCACTCCCGCGTTTCCTGGTGGTCCGCGTCTGGCGCCGCTGCGCCCAGTGAATTTTCGGGTATTGACATGTTTGTCTCCTTTGTTATAGCTTGCCGATGGTAATTTAATTCACAAATTCACGCGTTGAGAATTTAATCGGCCTATTGTACAAATTTCAAATAGTGCGTTTCAAAAGCATAATATGAAATTTATACGCTGGCTTTATCGGATCTGTTTGGCGCGATCTGTCCCCTACACTCGCTGCCATGCCTCCCACGCATCCAATTGCCTTGCCTGAAACAAGCCAGACACGCCTGCTACAGCGCCTGCTGGTCTGGTGGCAGCGCTTGTCCCCGCAACGCCAGGATCGTTTTGCCGTGTTGGCGCCGCTGGCTGCCGTGTTGTTGTTTCTGGCGGCGATCGTGGCGGCGTTTGGCTATTTGCGGCTGGAAGAGATTGACCGCGAACAGGAAGCTGTCAAGCGCGATGTCGAGTACACGCAGCAGCGCCTGCGCCTGCGCCTGCTCGAACGCCAGGAGCAACTGATGCGCATTGCCCGTGAAGTCACCAACCAGGAACTCGACAGCGTCGAATTTCGCGCTCGCGCCGAGGCCCTCGTCAACCAGTATCCCGAGTTGCAAAGCCTGACCTGGATTGATCAACGGCTGCGTGTCAAGGCCAGCTTTGCCACGGCCAGTGTGGCAGCGTACCAGGTCAGAGCAGCCGGGGACAAGCTTGAACCGGCCGAAACCGAAAACACGCTGCGCCTGGCGCGTGAGCTGCAACAACCCATTTACTCGCAGCCAGCAGGCACGGCCAAGGCCCCGGCGGTGTTGCAATTGCACCTTCCGTTGAATGATCGGGCCCATTTTTTGGGAGCCCTGCTGGCTGAATACTCGGTTGACGGCCTCTATCGATATGGCGTTCCGGCCGAGGTGTCAGCGCGCTATGCGATCTCGCTGCACGATGCAGAGGGCGCCCTGTTGGCCGGCACGGCCATCCCGGACCCCAATCGCAGCAGCCGTTTGTTGCCCTGGGCCAGCCCCGTCAATGTCTATGAAGTGCCGGTGTCGCCGGTCGGCAATGGATTGATCATCCGCGGCCAAACCTACCGAACGTCCCTGGGCGTGATTGGCAGCGGCCTGTTCTGGCTGGTCATGGTGCTAAGTATGATGACGGCCTGGATGCTGCTGGCCAATTGGGGGCACACCCGGCGACGCCTGCAGGTGCAGCAGGCCCTGACCGCCGAAACGTCTTTCCGGCGTGCCATGGAAAATTCGATCCTGACGGGCATGCGTGCGCTCGACCTGGAAGGTCGCATTACCTACGTCAACGCCGCTTTTTGTCGCATGACCGGCTGGACCGAAGCCGAGCTGGTGGGACAGACCGCGCCTTTTCCGTATTGGCCTGAAGCCGATCAGGAAGCACTAAACGCCCGCTTGCAAGAGGAACTGGCGGGCAAGGTCTTGCCCAGCGGCGTGCAGTTTCGCGTCAAGCGGCGCGATGGCGCGGTGTTTGATGCGCGGCTCTATGTCTCGCCGCTGATCGACGCGCGCGGTGTGCAAACCGGCTGGATGACCTCGATGACAGACATCAGCGAGCCCAACCGCATCAAGGACCAATTGTCGGCTTCGCACGAACGCTTCACGACCGTGCTCGAAGCACTTGATGCGTCGATCTCGGTGGCACCTCTGGGTAGCGACGAATTGTTGTTTGCCAACAAGCTTTACCGGCTCTGGTTCGGCACGCTGGCAGGCGGGCATTTGCAGTTGGTTGCGGAAGCGGGTGTTCCGCTGACCCCGACCAGCGATGAGTCGCTGGATCAGGTAGACGCCTTCGCTGGACTGCCGACCAATTCACTGCCTGACACGGAGGCCGAAAGTGCCGAGCTCTACATCGACGCCTTGGGCAAGTGGCTGGAAGTGCGCACCCGTTATCTGAGCTGGGTTGACGGCCGTTTGGCGCAGATGGTGATTGCCACCGACATCAGCGCGCGGCGCGTCGCCGAGGAGCAAGCTGCCGCCCAGATTGAACGCGCCCAGGCATCCAGCCGCTTGATCAGCATGGGCGAGATGGCTTCCAGCGTGGCGCATGAGTTGAATCAGCCGTTAACCGCCATTAACAACTATTGCAACGGCATGGTGTCGCGCATCAAGGCGCAGCAGATCAACGAGAAAGATTTGCTGGTGGCACTGGAGAAAACGGCCAAACAGGCGCAGCGTGCCGGCCAGATCATTCACCGCATCCGCTCGTTTGTGAAACGCAGCGAACCCAATCGCACTTTCTCGAAAATTGAGGCCATGGTGGACGAGGCGGTCGAGTTGGTTGAAATTGAAATGCGCCGGCGCAATGTGCGCTTGACGCACTATATTGCGCCGCGCCTGCCAGACCTGTTGGTCGATCCGATTCTGATCGAGCAGGTACTGGTCAACCTGCTCAAGAACGCTGCCGAATCGGTTGATGTGGCACAGCGGCCCACCGCTCAGCGCAGCGTGATGCTGCGCGTCGCACCGGCGCACGTCAATGACAATGCGGTGATCGAATTCTCGGTGCTCGACTCGGGCGCGGGCATCGCGCCCGAAGCCATGGCGCGACTGTATGAGGCCTTCCATTCCACCAAGGCCGACGGCATGGGTATCGGCCTGAGTTTGTGTCGCTCCATCGTCGAGTCGCACCTGGGACGCATCCGGGCCGAGAACCTTTACAATGGCAACGAAGTGTCGGGCTGCTTTTTCTCGTTCTGGATTCCGGTCACGCAAGCCCTGCCCAACAAGACAAAACTACCGTACAGACAACCAAGGATACCTGGTTAAAGCTGGGTTAAAGCATGAGTTTGACACCGAAAAAAGGCACGGTTTACGTGGTGGATGACGACGAAGCGGTGCGTGATTCGCTGCAATGGCTGCTTGAAGGCAAGGGCTACCGGGTGCGCTGTTTTGAGTCGGGCGAGTCATTCCTGAGCCGGTACGACGCGCGCGAAGTGGCGTGTTTGATTGTCGATATTCGCATGAGCGGCATGACCGGCCTGGAGCTGCAAAATCGCCTGCTGGAAAGCCACTCGCCGCTACCCATGGTCTTTATCACCGGCCACGGTGACGTGCCCATGGCGGTCGATACGATGAAAAAAGGGGCCATGGATTTCATCCAGAAACCATTTAAGGAAGACCAATTGGTGGCGCTGGTGGAGCGCATGCTTGAGCACGCCAAGGATGCTTTTGCCGAGCACCAGAGTGCCGCCAGCCGGGGTGCCCTGATGGCGCGACTGACGCTGCGCGAGTCCCAAGTGCTTGAGCGCATTGTGGCGGGGCGACTGAACAAGCAGATCGCCGATGATCTGGGCATCAGCATCAAGACGGTCGAGGCGCATCGCGCCAACATCATGGAAAAACTCAACGCCAACACGGTCGCCGACCTGCTGAAAATTGCCTTGGGCCAAGTCCCTGCCAAAGCTTGAAAAGCTTGGTTGGTTGGAGACCGAGCTGGCTCGCTTCGCGTGAAGCGGTCTCTGCCGCAACATCAAGCGACTCGGTCTGTCCGGCCACGAATTATTATATTGATAGCTGCCTGACAATATTCTATAAGGCCTAGCTGGCTTTTTACTTCATCACTAAAGAATATGACAGAACTGAAATGCGGACAACTGATAGACGGCGTCGCGCTCTCGGCCAAACTGCGCGGCGATGTCGCAACGCGTGTGCTGGCACTCAAGACGCGGGGCGTTACGCCGGGTTTGGCGGTGATTTTGGTGGGTGAAGACCCGGCCAGCGCGGTCTACGTGCGCAACAAGGTCAAAGCCTGCCTGGACACCGGCGTGCGCTCGGTGTTCGAGAAATACGAAGCCAGCCTGAGCCAAGCGGAACTGCTGGCGCGCATTGCTGCGCTCAATGCCGATCCGGCCATCCACGGCATTCTTGTGCAGATGCCGATTCCCAAGCACATCAGCCCGCACAAGGTGATTGAAGCGATTGCAGTCAGCAAGGATGTCGATGGCTATGCCACCCTGAGCGCCGGCCAATTGTTGACCGGTGCGTCGGGTTTTCGGCCCTGCACACCCTACGGCTGCATGAAACTGATCGAGACCACGGGCATTGACTTGCGCGGCAAACACGCGGTGGTCATCGGGCGCAGCAATACCGTTGGCAAACCCATGGCCCTGCTGCTGTTGCAGGCCAACGCCACGGTCACGCTGTGCCACAGTGCCACGGCAGATATCGGCTACCACACGCGCCAAGCTGATGTGATCGTCGCGGCGGTCGGCAAGCGCAATGTTCTGACTGCGGACATGGTCAAGCCCGGTGCCGTGGTGATCGATGTGGGCATGAACCGCAACGAGGCCGGCAAGCTCTGCGGCGATGTGGATTTTGCCGCTGTCAAGCAGGTCGCCGGCCACATCACGCCGGTACCCGGAGGCGTCGGGCCGATGACGATCACGATGCTGTTGGTCAATACGCTGGAAGCCGCCGAGCGCGGCGCAAGCAGTTTGCTCCCCGATTGATTAGGACGCCATGAACAACCCATTGCTTTGCTTCGACGATCTGCCGCTGTTCGACCAGATCGAACCGGCGCACGTGGCACCCGCCATTGAGCTGCTGCTGGGGCAGTGCAACGCCGCCCTGGCCAGCGTCAGCGCGGATGCATTCCCGTCGCGCTGGAGCGACATGGCCCGCGTGCTCGATGTGGCTACCGAAAGGCTGGCGCGCGCCTGGGGCGTGGTGACCCACCTCAACGCGGTGCTTGACACCCCCGAGCTGCGCGCGGCTTATAACGAGGCCTTGCCCAAAGTCACCGAGTTTTATACACGTCTGGGGGCCGACCCCCGGCTGTTTGCCAAATACCGGGCGATTGACCCCAGCCAACTGGAGCCTGAGCAGCGTCAGGCGCTGCAGAACGCCCTGCGTGATTTTGTCCTGGGTGGCGCGAACCTCGTGGGTGCCGCGCGCGAGCGCTTTGCGGTGGTTCAGGAACGGCTGGCCGAACTGGCTCAAAAGTTCAGTGAGAACGCGCTCGATGCGACTGATGCGTTTGCCTACTATGCGCAGGCCGCCGAACTCGAGGGTGTGCCGCAGGATGTGATGCAAACGGCTCGTGCCGCTGCACAGGCAGACGGTAACGCGGGTTTCAAGCTGACCCTCAAGATGCCCTGTTACCTGCCAGTGATGCAGTTTGCCAGCAGCAGCGCGCTGCGCGAAAAGCTCTACCGTGCCTACGTCACGCGCGCCTCCGACCAGGCCGATGCGGCCAGTCGCAAGTTTGACAATTCGCCCCTGATTGGGGAACTGCTGGCCTTGCGGCTGGAAGAGTCGACACTGCTGGGTTACGCCAACTTTGGCGAACTCTCCATTGTGCCGAAGATGGCCGAGTCACCCGCGCAGGTGCTCAAATTCCTGCGAGATCTGGCCAGCAGAGCGCGACCCTTTGCGCAAAGAGACCTGGCCGATCTGCGCGCCTACGCGGCGCAGCATTTGAACCTGCCCGAGCCGCAGGCCTGGGACTGGCCCTATATTGGCGAAAAACTCAAGGAAGCGCGCTACGCTTTCAGCAAGCAGGAGGTCAAGCAGTATTTCACGCTGCCCAAGGTGCTGGCGGGGCTCTTTCAGATTGTTGAAACGCTGTTTGATGTGCGCATCAGACAGGACCATGCACCGGTCTGGCATGCCGAGGTTGAGTTTTACCGCATTGAGCGCGACAACGCCCTGCTCGGCCAGTTTTATCTGGATCCGTCGGCGCGCAACGGCAAACGCGGCGGCGCCTGGATGGACGACGTGCGTAACCGCTGGCTGCGGCCCGATACGCGTCAGGTCCAGACCCCTGTGGCGCATCTGGTTTGCAACTTTGCGCAAGGCCTGGGCGGGCAGCCCGCGCTGCTCACGTTTGAGGAGGTCACGACCCTGTTTCACGAGTTTGGCCACGGTCTGCAGCACCTGTTGACCCAAGTTAATGAGCACGACGTCTCGGGCATCAACGGGATCGAATGGGACGCCGTCGAATTGCCCAGCCAGTTCATGGAAAATTTCTGTTGGGACTGGAACGTGGTCGAGGCCATGAGTTCACATGTGGAATCGGCTGAGTCGCTGCCGCGCGCGTTGTTTGACAAAATGCTGGCGGCAAAGAACTTTCAAAGCGGCCTGCAGACTCTGCGCCAGATTGAGTTCGCGCTGTTTGACATGTTGCTGCATACCCAGCACGAACCCCCGCCAGATGTCACGGCGCTATTGGAACAGGTGCGCGCGGAAGTGGCGGTGTTGCCGACGCCGGCCTGGAGCCGCACGGCGCACACCTTCAGTCACATTTTTGCCGGTGGCTACGCCGCTGGCTACTACAGCTACAAGTGGGCCGAGGTATTGAGCGCCGATGCCTACGCCGCCTTTGAAGAGGGCGCTGGCCCCGACGGCCGCCCCAATCCGGAAACCGGACAAAAATTTCGCCAGACGATACTGGAGTCCGGTGGCAGCCGACCCGCCATGGCGTCGTTCAAGGCTTTTCGCGGGCGCGAACCTTCACTCGATGCCCTGTTGCGCCAGCAGGGCATGACGCCGCAAAATAGCACCCCTAAGCAAGGAGTCCCTGCATGAAAAAGCTGTCTGTCTTATTGAGTTTGCACGAGCATGTCGTCGCACTTGGCGTGTGCCTTGCCCTGTTGGCCGCCGGCCCCGCTAGCGCGCAAACGGTCTATCGCATCGTCGCGCCGGATGGAAGGGTGACTTTTTCGGATCAGCCACCAGTCGCCAACGCGGGCGCACCCGCCAGTGGCGCCGCTGGCAAGAACCCGGAGCTGGCCGCTGCCGTGCTGCCGCTTGAATTGCGTCAGGCGGTCAATAAATACCCGGTCGTTTTGTACACGGCCAGCAACTGCGCACCGTGCGCCTCGGGCCGAGCCTTGCTGAGCGGTCGCGGGGTTCCTTTCACCGAGAAGACGGTCAATACGGCGGAGGACGCAGACGCCCTGCAACGCATCAGCGGTGAAAATTCTTTGCCGTTCCTGACGCTTGGCGGCCAGCAAATCAAAGGCTATTCGGATTCGGAGTGGACCCAGTTTCTCGACGCGGCAGGGTATCCAAAGGCCTCCGTCCTGCCCAGCGCATACCGCCGTGCGAGCGCCACACCCCTGGTTGCGGTGCAGAAACCAGCGCCTGCCGACAAACCGGATGCAGCGCTGCCCGATGCGGCGGCAACGCCCAGCGCAGCGCCGACGGAATTCCCGCCGAATCCGGCGGGAATTCGCTTCTGATCAGTTGGGGACAGAGCTAAAGGTCTGTCCAGCAAAGCTTGATCAGTTGGGGACAGAGCTAAAGGTCTGTCCCGCAAAGCTTGATCAGTTGGGGACAGAGCTAAAGGTCTGTCCCGCAAAGTCTCAGAAGGTCATTGTCTTCACACCACTGGCGGTGGCCAAGAGGCAGACCTGGGCCTTCTGAAACGCGAACACGCCGACCGTGACGACGCCGGGCCACTGGCTCACGAGCGACTCGAACGCCAAGGGTTCGGCGATCTGCAAACCCCAGACGTCAAGAATGTGCTGGCCGTTGTCGGTCAGCAGCGGCTGGCCGTCTTTAAGTCGCAGCCGGGCCGAAGCGCCGATGGCAGCAAACTGCCGCGCCAATTGGCTGGTGGCCATCGGAATAACTTCGACCGGCACCGGGAATTTGCCCAGCTTCGCGACCAGCTTGGACTCGTCAACAATGCAAACGAACCGTTTGGACAGCGCTGCCACAATTTTTTCGCGTGTCAGGGCCGCGCCGCCGCCCTTGATCATGAAACCGCGCCCGTCAATCTCGTCGGCACCGTCGATATAGACCGCCAACTCGGTCACCTCATGGGTTTCAAAGACAGCGATACCGAGCGCGCGCAGTCGCTCGGTACTCGCCAGGGAACTCGACACGGCGCCCTTGATCTGGCCACGCATGTCGGCCAGTGCGTCAATGAACTTGTTGACGGTGGAACCGGTGCCCACACCAATGATCTCGCCTGGCAGCACGTAGCGCAGCGCCGCTTGCCCGACCAGAGTTTTGAGCTCGTCTTGCGAGCGCGTGGCGCGCTGTGGGGTGCTGGCTTTAGGCATCGGTGAAAATCAGGTGGGTTAAAAAACTTTGCAGGAATTATCCGATGTCTCTTGTTCCCTACGCGCTCGCCCGCCCTTTTTTGTTTGGTTTGGAAGCGGAGGCCGCGCATGACCTGACGCTGCGCGCGCTCGCGCTGACCCAGGGCACTGCGCTGCAACGGGCCTATGGCAGCGCGCGCGTCGAAGACCCGATCGAGTTGGCCGGTCTGACTTTTCCAAACCGGGTTGGCCTGGCGGCCGGGCTTGACAAGAATGCGCGCTGCATTGATGCACTGAGTGCCATGGGCTTCGGCTTCATTGAGCTTGGCACCGTGACGCCACTGGCACAGCCGGGCAACCCAAAGCCGCGCCTGTTTCGCCTGCCCCAAGCGCAGGCCTTGATTAACCGGCTGGGTTTCAACAACCAGGGGCTGGCCGCCTTTGTTGCCAACCTGAAGCGTGCCAACGTGTATCAGCAGTATCACTGCAGTGAAGCGGCGCAACCAAGCAGGGGCAAACCTGCACCGACGCAGCGACCGATGCTGCTGGGACTCAATATCGGCAAAAACGCAGCCACACCGATAGAACACGCCACGCAGGACTACCTGACCTGCCTGGACGGCGTCTATGCCCATGCCGACTACATCGCCATCAACATCTCCAGCCCCAATACCAAAAGCCTGCGCTCTCTGCAAAGCGATGAGGCGCTGGCGCCCTTGTTGAGCGCCATCGCCAAGCGCCGTGAGCGGCTGGCCCGGCAACACGGCAGGGCCGACCAACGCGGTGCGCTGATTCCCAGGCGGGTTCCGATCTTCGTCAAGATTGCGCCGGACCTGGATCAAGCGCAGTTAGAGGTGATCGCCGCCAGTTTGAAACGCTACGGCATGGATGGCGTCATTGCCACCAACACCACGCTCAGTCGCGCTGCGGTGCAAGGCATGGCTCACGCTGAGGAGGCAGGCGGTCTGTCCGGTGCCCCGCTGTTGGCCATGAGCAACCGCAGCATTGCCCAGTTGCGCGCGGCGCTGGGGCCGGACTTTCCGATCATCGGGGTTGGCGGCATTTTGAGCGCCGAGGATGCCGAGAGCAAAATCAGCGCCGGTGCGGACGTGGTGCAGATCTACACCGGGCTCATCTATCAAGGTCCAGCCCTGGTGCGGCAAGCCGCCAATCTGATCAAAACCCGTTGCTAAACCAATGCCGCTACCCGCGCACCGATGGCCAGGGCGCTGGTCAAGCCCGGAGACTCGATGCCAAACAGGTTGACCAGCCCGGCCACACCATGATCAGCGGGTCCTTGAATCAGGAAGTCGCGGCTGGCCTCACCTGGCGCATGAATTTTGGGGCGAATGCCGGCATAGTCGCTACGCAGCGCGCCGTCGGGCAGGCCTGGCCAATATTTGCGCACCTCGGCATAGAACGCCTCGCCGCGGGCCGGATCCACCGCCAGGTCGTCGGCCGAATCGACCCACTGCACGTCGGGCCCAAATTTGGCCTGCCCGGCCAGGTCCAGCGTCAGATGCACGCCCAGACCATTGGCCTCGGGCACCGGGTAAATCAGGTGGCTGAATGGCGCACGACTGGCCAGAGAAAAGTAATTACCCTTGCAAAACCAGGCAGAGGGGACGTGGCGGGACGCCAAGCCCTTAAATTGCCGCGCCAGCGCGGGTGCCTGCAAACCGGCGGCATTGACCAGCACCCGTGCCTGCAAGCGGCTACCCTCACTCAATATCAAATTAATAGCGCCTTGCGCACATTCTGCCTGGGCTAGAGTCGAATTTAGTACAACAAGTCCGGCTGCATTGAGAATATCACCGTGCAGGGTCAGCATCAACGCGTGGCTATCGACGATGCCGGTGCTGGGCGAAAAAATCGCCGCCTCACAGGCCAGAGACGGCTCCATGGCACGTGCTTGTTCACGCCCCAGCAGCACCAGGTCCGTGATGCCGTTGGCTGCCGCCTTGTCAGCAATACCTTGCAATTGCGCCACTTGCGCCGCTGTCGTGGCAACAATCAACTTGCCGCAGCGCCGATGGGCAACGCCGCGCTCGGCGCAATAGTCGTACAGCATGCCCCGGCCTTGCACACACAAACGCGCCTTGAGAGAGCCCGCCGGGTAATAGATGCCGGCATGAATGACCTCGCTGTTGCGGGCACTGATCCCGCTGCCTATCGCCGCTGCCCCTTCCAGCACCACGACTTCGCGGCCAGCCAGCGCCAGTGCCCGCGCCACGGACAAGCCAATGACACCGGCACCAATCACCACGCACTCGACTTGATCCATGACAGCTTCCATTCAAAAAATAATCAGGCACCGCGACCAGAACGGCCAGCCGGACGATTGCATTTTGACGCAAGGCGCCCTTGCTACTACCATCGAGACTGGAGAGCTTCCCCGCAACAGCCAGAAAGATTCAGCCTATGAACTCATTTGTAATTGAAAACATCCGCATCGATGACGAGATTGGCGACGGGATGGCATTCACGGTCGAAATTCAGGGCATCGCGCATCGATTCTTTGTCAGCCGTCAAACGCTGGGCGAGATTGAGGGCACCTTGCTGGCCGGCAATCACGACATGGTGGTCTCGTTCGACCGCCAACAGGCCAAGATCAGGCAGGCAGTTTCGAATACGCTCAGGCTCGGCACCAGTCACAACATTACCTTCCTGAAAACCGCCTTCTTCGGGCAGGCTGCGCCGCCCGATCGGGCTGGGCAATGACAGCCTTCTTTCATGCCTTGGGGCGGCCCCCCCTAATGCGATACTCGCTGCCTTTGTTGGAGTAGTTATGTTCAGACGCTTGTTTCTCGTGACTTCTGCCGCGCTCGCGCTGTTCACGGCGCTGGCCACCGGTGGCTGCGCCTATGGTCCGCAAGCGCAAACCGGTTTGCCACCGATTGTGTTTGTCCACGGCAACGGCGACTCCGCAGCGGTGTGGCAAACCACGCTCTGGCGTTTCGAGTCCAACGGCTGGCCGGCGGATCGCCTGGTTGCCTTGCAACAGCCGTATCCATTGGCGCGCGATGACGATAGCAAGGAGCAGGCGGGGCGCAGCTCCAGCGCCGAGCAGATGGCATTTCTGAAGGGCGAAGTCGAACGGGTGCTGGCCCAGACAGGCGCATCCCAGGTGGTTTTGATGGGCAGCTCGCGTGGCGGTTTTGCCATTCGCAATTACATCCAGAACGGCGGCGGGGACAAGACCGTCAGCCATGCCATTTTGGGTGGGACCCCGAACCACGGCGTGTGGGCCATCCCGGGCTTTCGCGAGGGCAGCGAATTCGCTGGAACCGGCCCGTTTTTGAAGCATCTCAACGCCGCCAAAAACGCCGCCGGTGATGAGGTCAGCGGCCCGGTCAAGTGGCTCACCATCCGCTCCGACAACAACGACAAGTATTCACAACCTGACGGCGAGTGGATCGGTGCCAAAGGCAAGCCAACTCAGGTCAGCTATGACAACCCCGAACTCAAGGGTGCGCAAAACGTGGTGTTGGAACGAGCGGACCACCGCGAAACGGCCTTCTCGGCGGCGGCGTTTGACGCCAGCTACCGCTTTATCACGGGCCAGGCACCGGCATCCCTGGCGATCTGGCCGACCTATTTGATTGTGCTTGACGGCACTGTCACGGGCTTGGGCGTTCGATCCAGCGACCACGCCAGCCCAGGGGGTGATTTTGTCAACAACCTGCCAATACCAAACGCGCGCATTGAGGTTTATGCCGTGCACCTTGAAACCGGCCAGCGTCTGGCTGCGCCGGTGCACGCCAAGACGCTTGCCGCCGATGGGCGCTGGGGCCCATTCCGGGCGCAGTCCGGCGTGGCCTATGAGTTTGTTGTGCGTGCTCCGGGCTACGCCACAACGCACATTTACCGCAGCCCGTTTCCCCGCAGCAGTGCCATCGTGAACTTGCAAGCGCAGCGCATCGCCGACGCCGATCTGCCGGCCTTTTCGATTGTCAAATTGATACGGCCAAGAGGCTACCTCGATCCAACGACGCACCACATTGCGTTTGATGGCCAGTCGCCGCCACCGGGCATTGCGGTGGCACGGGTGGCCAGTGTCGCGTCCAGCCAAATCAATCTGGACCGCCTGCAGAACCGCTCGATTGCGGCCGAGTTTCACACGCAGGCGGTTGAACGGGTGGTTGGACGAACCTGGCCCGCCAAAGAGAACCATTTGGTTGTGCTCGAAATAACCCAGTGACCAAAAGCGATCTGCGTTGCCGGCGTGACCATGGTCGTGACAAGGGTTGGCGGACGTCAGCGTCCGCCCGTTCGCACACTATAATTCTGTCCAATGCCACTTTGCATGACGGGCAGTGCCGGTTCAAAGACAGCATTTGTTAGCAATACCACCTCTGTGCCCATTGACAGAATGACTACGGATTGACATGCCCATCAGTAAATACGGTGACTTTCCGGAGATCCACCACGACGACGAGGAGGCGACCACGCGTCCTCTGCCGCTCGACGAGCTGCCACGGCAGGCTCGCATCGAACATGACATGACGATCATCCGGACCCAGCATCCTCGCATTGCCAACGCCATAGAAATGTTTTGGGGCCACAAGGATTGCGTTGAATACCTGCAACAAATGGTGCTAAACGGTGGCGACGGCGTTGGCCGGGCGCGCGTCGGCTTCAAACAAGAGGTCCTAGCAGCGTTCATGGACCTCAGCACACTGCACGTGATCGACAAAGATTAATTGAGTTTCGATGCTCGGACGCCAAGTTGCAGGTCCGGTCCGCGTGATCTTTTCTTGGCAGGGCTGCTGGCGGAAGCGGTGAGATTCGAACTCACGGATGTCGCAAAACATCGCCGGTTTTCAAGACCGGTGCAATCGACCACTCTGCCACGCTTCCGAGTCGGGTATTCTAAGACAGCGGCGACAGGTCGGCGCCGATTGAACTGAATTAAGGAGATTTCCATGCCAAGTCTGTTGCCCGAAGTGGATCCCGAGGGTTTGCTTGAATTTTCGGTGGTCTATACCGACCGCGCGCTCAATCACATGTCCGGTAGTTTCCAGCGCGTGATGAAGGATATATCCGGAATACTGAAAGAGGCCTATGGTGCGCATTGCGCGGTGGTCGTTCCTGGCAGCGGCACCTTTGGCATGGAGGCGGTGGCACGACAGTTTGCGGGCGGCAAAAAAGTGCTGATCATTCGCAACGGCTGGTTCAGTTACCGCTGGACGCAAATACTGGAGATGGGACAGATTGCTGCGCACTCCACCGTGCTCAAGGCGCGCCGCGTGGGCGAGGGTAAGCAGGCGCCCTGGATTCCCGCGCCAATTGAGGAAGTGGTGGCTGCCATCCGTCTAGAGCAGCCGGAGGTCGTCTTTGCGCCGCATGTTGAGACGGCCTCGGGCATGCTGTTGCCGGACGATTACCTGCGCGCGGTGGCGGATGCGGTTCACGCGTGCGGGGGTCTGTTCGTGCTGGACTGCATCGCGTCCGGCGCGATGTGGGTCAATATGATTGCCAGCGGCGTGGATGTATTGATCAGTGCGCCGCAAAAAGGCTGGAGCAGCACACCTTGCTGTGCCATGGTGATGCTCAGCGAGCGTGCCCGCGCAGTGATCGATGCAAGCACCAGTACCAGTTTTGCCTGTGATCTCAAAAAGTGGCTGCAAATCATGGAGGCCTATGAGAAAGGTGGGCACGCCTATCACGCGACCTTGCCAACCGATGCCTTGACGCGTTTGCGCGACGTCATGAAGGAAACCCAGGCCTACGGTTTTGACAAGGTTCGCGTCGAGCAAATGGAGCTGGGTCGCAAGGTGCGCGCGCTATTTGAGAGCCGGGGCTTTCCCAGCGTTGCGGCGGAGGGTTTCAAGGCGCCCGGCGTGGTTGTCAGCTATACCAGTGATCCCGACATTCAGTCGGGTCGCAAGTTCCTCGCGCTAGGCTTGCAAACGGCCTCCGGTGTGCCTTTGCAATGTGATGAACCGGCTGACTTCATGAGCTTTCGGGTCGGCTTGTTCGGTCTCGAAAAATGGCATAACCCGGATCGGACTGTCGGGCATTTGGCGGCGGCGCTCGATCAGATCCAGTAATGCGGGTACGTTGGCCGCGCAGCGCACTGCCGCGTTGCGCAGAGTCCTTTTCCTTTTTGGGGTTGTTACATTTGCTGGCTCGATCCTCCGGCAGCAGGCTGGCCGCGTTGCTGGGTTTTGGCGTGTTGGCGCGCGACACCCGACCCATCTGGATCTTTCGGATCACTCCGGTGAGTGAGCTAGCGCACACACATTAATTACCGAGTGTTACGGCGTTACCAAGCCTGATTTAAGCCTGGCGGCCTACTATGCAACTGTAGTCGAACGAGGCACGCTTTCCGAGCCCCGTTTTGATGCCAAGTTCGACCGTAACTCTTTTAAAACTTCCAAAGGAATCTCATCATGAAAATTGTTAAACCGCATTTCAGCCTCGGCTTGATAGCCGCTGCTGTTGTTACCCTTAGCGCTTGCGGCGGCGGGGGCGGCAGTAGCAGCACAGGGGCTGCAAGTACCAGTCCTGTCGCGGCGACCGCCTTGACCAGTAAAACCGTCACTGTCATGGACGGGCTGATTCAGAACGCCCTGGTATGTGTCGACAGCAACGCCAACCGTGTCTGTGATCCCACTGAAATCCAGGGTCATACCAACGCCAACGGGCAGGTTACGCTTGAAATCCCGACCGCTGCGCTCGCAAGCGCCAGGCTCCTGGCCGTGGTGACCGCAGGCCTGTCAACCGACAAGGATACCGGTGCCATCCTGACCAGCTACACCTTGCAATCGCCGGCTGGCAAACTTGATGTGAGCGAGCCCGTCATCAGCCCCCTTACCAACATGGTACAAATCAAGATTGATTCTGATCACGCTGCTGGCATTAGCACCAGCATTGTTGACGCGGATCACTATGTGATTAGCCAACTGGGTTTGAGCAACATGCAAGTTTCGGCGTTCGACAACTTTGTGGCCAGGAGTGCCGAGGGCAGCACCGAACACATGAGACAGGCTGAACGAGCTCGTGTTCTGGTGGTCAGCACCCAAACTTCGGTCACAGCCGCCAGCACCGCAGGCGCTTCAAATAGCAGTTCCCATTCGGTTGAAAGCAACGTTGAACACCGCTTGCTGACCCAACTGCCGGCAATCGGAAATATTGCGGAGACCGTGAACCACATGCCGTGCGCCACTAACAGCGTCAATGTTGCGCACGACTGTGAGTCCGAAATTGAAAACGAAGTTAATAGCCATCACCAGGAGTCGGAGGATGATGATGATGATGACCATGGTCGTGGTCCAGTAACACCGCCTGTGACACCTCCTGTGACACCTCCCGTGACCCCACCCGTGACACCACCCGTGACACCACCCGTGACACCACCCGTGACGCCACCCGTGACGCCACCCGTGACGCCACCCGTGACGCCGCCTGTGACGCCACCCGTGACGCCACCCGTGACGCCACCCGTGACGCCACCCGTGACGCCACCCGTGACGCCGCCTGTGACGCCACCCGTGACGCCGCCTGTGACCTCAGCAATGGCTGGCAAAGCCCTTTACGTGGCCAATACTTGCGGCGCCTGTCACGGTACCCCGCCTAGTTCGCTCAAAATCTTAAATGGTGCCAACTCACCCACTGCCATCAGCGGTGCCATCGCTTCGGTCGGCTCGATGGCGTCGTACAAAGGCAAATTCACGACGCAAAATTTGGCTGACATGGCCGCTTATTTGGCTACCCCCAATATTTAACTGGGGGTCTTGATGCGCGGCCAAGGCCGCAGCGTGGGCTAGCGGCTTACTGCAAGCTGCTAGCCTTTTTCACGTGGCCGTGCCGGGTCACTGCACCACGCGCTCCAACTGCCGGCATACAGGGCCGTGCGACCCAGTCCTGCGACTTCCATGGCAATGACATTGGGCACGGCGCCGACGCCGCTGCCGCCGTGATGCACGACCGCAGCCGGTCCTCGCAACTGCTTTACTACGATTTCAGTAGCTGTTAGCGCAGCATGGGCGGGTGCTTGCTTGCAATTTGATATATAAGTTGGGGCTTGGCGCGGGCCGTCGCGCTTTGCAGGCGCGACGCTTCTGTAATTACCAGTTAGCAAATTTACACGCCGTTACCGGGTGCATTAAGTTTTACTTAAGGTGGCCAACCTAACATCCAATCGCATCACAGCTATGTCTGTATCCCGAAACCAGTTCGAAAGACCATCCGGCCATGAGCACAACCCTCGAAACGATCTCGCCTTTTCACAGGGGCAGGGGCGCTTCCGAATTTCCAGATTCGGTTTCTGGTGGGGGCACCGCTGCGGTCGGCCCGTGCAGACGGTATTGACCCGGAGCGCAAATTTACCAGTTCTTTGCCGGTTGATGTCTTGGTCTATCTGGCGATTACGGCTTTGGTACTGGCGGCCTGGGAGTTCAGCCGCATGGGCTACTTCAAGGCCGGTGACGATACCGGCTACTGGATCGGTGTGGCGGGCGGCGTCATGATGATCCTGCTGTTCACTTATCCGCTGCGCAAGTACTTCACCTTCACCAGACGTTGGGGTCGAATCAAGTGGTGGTTCCTGGTGCATATGGTTCTAGGTGTGGGCGGCCCGGTCCTGATCCTGTTGCATTCAACGTTTCGGGTGGGCTCCCTGAATGCAGCGGTGGCACTCTACAGCATGGTCGCCGTCGCGCTCAGCGGTGTGGTGGGTCGGTTTATCTTTGCCCGTGTCAACCGGGGTCTGCACGGAGAAAAGGCCGGCCTGCGGGAATTGCAGACGCGCGCCGGTTTCGAGGAAGCTGAGGCGCGCTCGCGACTTGCTTTTGCCCCTGGCGTTGAGGCCCGCTTGTTGGCTTTTGAGCAGCGCGAGCTTACGGCTCGGGCCAACTGGTTCACTTACTCGCGCCAGGTTTTTGTGTTGCCGCTGCAGCAGTGGCTGACTTACCGGCGTTGTGCTTCCGAGTTGCGCTTGGTCTTGAGTCGGATTGCGCGGCGCGAGCAGTGGCATGCGAAGGATTTTTCAGCTCGCGAACAACATTCCAGGAAATTGGTTTCGCAATATTTGGTTGCCGTGACGCGCGTGGCTCAGTTTAATGCCTATGCGCGCCTTTTTTCCTTGTGGCATGTTGTTCATATCCCGTTCGTCTATTTGATGGTCATCAGTGCGGTGGTGCATGTGATTGCTGTGCACGCGTATTGATGGGAACTGACGAACGATGCCATGTATCAAGCGCCTCCAGTTTGCCTGGCCATCGCGTTGCATCTTCCTGATGCTGGCGTTGTTGGGTTGTGCTCTGGCCTCGCTCGCCCGGGCGCAGGGTATCGAGTCCATCCTGGCGCCAGGCAGCGTGATTCTGGGGCATGCAAAGCTGGAAGACGATTGCAAAAAATGCCATGTCAAGTTCGATCGCAACGCGCAATCGGCGTTGTGCCAGGACTGCCACAAGGACGTGGGAGCTAATATGCGTGCCAAGACTGGTTTTCATGGGCGACTCAAGCCCCAGGCGTGCAGCAGTTGTCACACCGACCACAAAGGACGCGGCATTCAGATTGCGAGCTTTGATCACAAGAAATTTGACCACACGCAGACTGACTTTGTGTTGCGCGGCAAGCACCAGCCGCTGGCCTGCGACAAGTGCCACGTCTCCGGCAAAAAATACCGCGAGGCTGCGGTGCAGTGCAACGCCTGCCATCGCAAGGATGACAAGCACAAAGGATCGCTCGGCGCGAAATGTGCCGATTGCCACAACGAGAGCACCTGGAAAGAAGCCAAGTTTGATCACTCGACTACCAAATTTGCGTTATTGGACAAACATGCCAGCGTGAAATGTGAGGCCTGCCACAAGGCCAACAGCTATAAGGAAGCACCACGCAACTGCGTCGGTTGTCACAAGAAGGACGATGACAGCGCCAAGGGTCACAGGGGTCAGTATGGCGAGAAGTGCGAGTCCTGTCACAGTGCAAAGCTGTGGAAGGCGACCCTCTTTAACCATGACGTTGATACCAAGTACATCTTGCGCGGCAAGCACCGCACAACGGCCTGCAACGTCTGCCACACCGGACACCTGTACCGGGTGAAGCTGGGCCAGGTCTGTCTGGCCTGCCACCTCAAGGACGACAAGCACAAGGAATCCCTGGGCAAGGACTGCGCCAGTTGCCATAGCGAACGCAGTTGGAAAGAGCCAGCCAGTTTCAATCACGATCAAAGCAGTTTTCCACTACTGGGCAAACACGGCAAAGTGGAATGCAAGAACTGCCACAAGAGCCCAATGTTCAAGGAAGCGCCCAAGGCGTGTATCGGTTGCCACAAAAAGGACGACAAACACAACAAGACCTTGGGTGAGAATTGTTCGGACTGCCACCTGGAGAGTGACTGGAAGACGACCGCTGGACGCTTCAGCCATGATCGCACCAAGTTTGCTCTGCGCAATGGACACGCCAAGGCGACGGTCAAGTGCGTGGCCTGTCACAAAGATTTGCTCAGCCTGCGCAAGACCTCGGTCGAATGCTATAGCTGCCACAAGAAAGATGACAAGCATGAGGGCCAGGTGGGCACGGCCTGCCAACCCTGTCACAGCGACCGGTCCTGGAAGGTTGAACAGTTCAACCATGCCTCGACCCGGTTCCCACTGACTGGACGTCATATTCCCGCAAGCTGCCAGAGCTGTCATTTGACCACGCGTTTCAAAGACGCCGCGCGTGACTGTTTTTCGTGTCACAAGAAGGAAGACAAGCACAAACAATCGCTGGGCGTGCGCTGCGAGAGTTGCCATAACACGCGCGCCTGGCGTTTGTGGGATTTCAACCATGACAAGCGGACCAAGTATCCGCTCGATGGTGCCCACGTGAAGGTGGTTTGTCAGAGTTGCCACAAAGTGGCCGCGCCTGACGGTAAGGACGCGGCACCCCTGGCCAGCAATTGTCTAGCGTGCCACCGCAAGGATGATGTTCACGACTCCCAGTTCGGAGCGCGTTGCGAGCAGTGCCACATGACGGAGAGCTGGAAAAAGTTTCAGCGGCGAGTCAGCCAAGGCGGGGTGCCGGGCGAAACCTGGTTTTCTTGGTGTGGGAGGGAGCCATGCCTTCCCGCGCATTTGGTCAGGAGCGTGGTATGGAAAAACGAGATTGGATTTCTATCATGACAATGCACATGTCGAGCCTGCTGGGTCGAGCCCTCAAAGGGCTGCTGGCCTTGATGATGATCAGTTGCACCCTGGCATTGCAGGCGCAAAGCACGGTGCGCAATTTCGACCACTTGAAGACCGGTTTTCCGCTGACCGGCGTGCATCTTGCCGCGCGCTGTGAAGCCTGTCACGTTAGCGGTGTCTTCAAGGGCACACCAAAGGACTGTGCCAGTTGCCACACCAGTGGACTGAGACTGGCCAAAGGCAATGTGGTCAAGCCACAAACGCACGTGCCGACGCAAGCGGATTGTGAAAGCTGCCACACCACCAAGACCTTCACCGGTGCCAAGTTCAACCACACGGGCGTAACCACAGGCACTTGTGCGACCTGTCACAACGGCAGCCTGGCACCGGGCAAGTATTCTGGACACGTCGTGACACAGGCTTCGTGTGATAGTTGCCATAAAGCCAGCGCTTGGCTGCCCGCAAACAATATTGACCACAGTGCCTTTAGTGTGGCCACCAATTGCGCCAACTGCCACGACGGCCGCAAGGCAAGCGGTAAAAATGGGACTCACGTTCCCACCACAGCGAATTGCACAAGTTGCCACAGCTTCTCCGGCTGGAAGCCGGCCCGGTTTCATGCCAATGTCTCTGTCAGCACGGGTTGTTCGACTTGCCACAATGGCAGTATCGCCACCGGCAAGACGACCAATCACCTGGCCACCACGGCTGCCTGTGAAAGCTGCCACAAGTCCACCAGCAAGTGGGACGGTGCCAAGGCCGATCACAGTACATTTACATCGGCCACTAACTGCACCAGTTGCCACGATGGCTCCAAGGCCACAGGCAAGGGCAACAATCACCTTTCAACCACGGCGAATTGCACCACCTGCCACAAGAGCTACAGCAGTTGGACGCCAGCCAAGTTCCACACTAGCGTGTCGGTGAGTACCGGTTGCGCCACCTGTCACAATGGCACGATTGCTGCCGGCAAGAGCAACGGTCACTTAACGACCACGGCCGCTTGCGAAAGTTGTCACAAGTCCACCTCGAAATGGGATGGTGCCAAGGCGGATCACAGCAGCTTTACCAGCGCCACCAATTGCGCCAGTTGCCACGATGGCTCCAAGGCTACCGGCAAAGGCAACAACCACGTCTCGACCAGCGCCAACTGCAGCACTTGCCACAAGAGCTACAGCAGTTGGACGCCGGCCAAGTTCCACGCCAATGTCTCGGTGAGCAGCGGATGCGCGACTTGCCACAACGGCACAACTGCCACGGGCAAGAACAACGGTCACGTCTCGACCACGGCGGGCTGCGAGAGCTGCCACAAATCCACCAGCGGCTGGAGTGGGGCCAAGGTCGATCACAGCAGCTTCAACAGTGCCACCAACTGCGCCAGTTGCCACGTCAGCGGTGGTGTGGCGTCGGGCAAGAGTGGCAGCCATATTCCGACCACGGCCACGTGTACCACTTGCCACAAGAGCTACAGCAGTTGGACGCCGGCCAAGTTCCACGCCAATGTCTCGGTCAGCACGGGTTGCTCGACTTGCCACAACGGCACAACTGCCACGGGCAAGAACAACGGTCACGTCTCGACCACGGCGGGCTGCGAGAGCTGCCACAAATCCACCAGCGGCTGGAGTGGGGCCAAGGTCGATCACAGCAGCTTCAACAGTGCCACCAACTGCGCCAGTTGCCACGTCAGCGGTGGCGTGGCGTCGGGCAAGAGTGGCAGCCATATTCCGACCACGGCCACGTGTACCACCTGCCACAAGAGCTACAGCAGTTGGACGCCGGCCAAGTTCCACGCCAATGTCTCGGTCAGCACGGGTTGCTCGACTTGCCACAACGGCACAACTGCCACGGGCAAGAACAACGGTCACGTCTCGACCACGGCGGGCTGCGAGAGCTGCCACAAATCCACCAGCGGCTGGAGTGGGGCCAAGGTCGATCACAGCAGCTTCAACAGTGCCACCAACTGCGCCAGTTGCCACGTCAGCGGTGGTGCCGCTCCGGGCAAGAGTGGCAGCCACATTCCGACCACGGCCAGCTGCACCACCTGCCACAAGAGCTACAGCAGTTGGACACCGGCCAAGTTCCACACCAACGTGTCAGTTGTGACGGGGTGTGCGTCCTGTCATAACGGTACTTTTGCCACGGGCAAGAACAACGGTCACGTCTCGACCACGGCGGGCTGCGAGAGCTGCCACAAATCCACCAGCGGCTGGAGTGGGGCCAAGGTCGATCACAGCAGCTTCAACAGTGCCACCAACTGCGCCAGTTGCCACGTCAGCGGTGGTGCCGCTCCGGGCAAGAGTGGCAGCCACATTCCGACCACGGCCAGCTGCACCACCTGCCACAAGAGCTACAGCAGTTGGACACCGGCCAAGTTCCACACCAACGTGTCAGTGGTCACAGGCTGCGCGACTTGTCACGCAACCTCAGCCTATGGTGTGACAGCAAAGCCCAATACAGCAACGCATAGCGGTGTTACGGTCTGTGAAACCTGCCATAAGTCCACTGGCACTTGGACCAGTGTTCAGTTTGGGCATTCCGCGGCCAATGCAGTAGGAACCGGGACCTGCGACACCTGCCATAACGGTTCGTCTTCAGCCGTGAGTAAGTCGGCCTCGCATATTCCGGTGCCGGCGGGCGTGGCCAAGTGCGACTCCTGCCACAAGTCCCAGGTCAGTTTCAATACGGCCGTGACCATGAACCACTCGGTGGTCAGCACCGCCACCTGCAAGTTGTGTCACAGTGGCAACTACACCTCGCAAGGCAACAATGGGGGGGCGCTGGCGAAACCCGGCAATCACGTTCCGGAAGCGCAATTGCTCAATGGCTCGGCAATGGATTGCAAATCGTGCCACAGCAGTACCTCGGCCTGGAGCACAGAAAAGATGAACCACAACAACAGCATGGGAAACGGTGCGGGCTGGTGCAAGTCGTGCCATGCGTCAGGCACCAGTTACCTGGGCAACATGGAGAAAAAGGCCTTGACGCACGAAGCGAAAGCTGGCACCTCGCCGACTGACTGCTCGACATCGGGCTGCCACAAACCCTTGGGCAGCAAAGGTAGCGCCTATAGCAAATGGGACTGATCAAATTCACACCTCACTTCAAAATCGCACCCAAAAGTTAAACTTGTTCCATTTCCTGTTGATTCGCCAATTTAATTAACCCTAACCATGAAAAATAATTATTTGTTACCAGTCGCCGCTTGCCTCTGTGCCAGCTTTGCCTCTGTTGCCCAGGCCCAGTTTCTGGAAGATGTTGAACTCAAGCAGGAGGGCGCCAACGCGGTGGCGCACATTCGGTTTGTGACTCCGGTCCAATACACTCGATCGGCCTCGGCGCGGGCATCGGACTTGGTGCAGGCGTTTTATAACGTGCTGCCGACGCGTGATCAGATTAACGAGCTTTCCAGTGAAAGGCGGATCCCGGCTGCGGGCCGCATTCCATCGATCATTATTTCGGATGAGTCGGCGACCAATACCAGTCAGGCCACGGTCAGCAGAAAATTGGTGATCCGGTTTGGTGCTTCGGCCAAGTTCAGGGTGCGCGCCGGTCGCGATAACCGCAGCATTGATGTGGTGCTGGAGGGTTTGGGCTCATCTGTCAAGGAGGCATCGGCGGCCTTGGCCGCCGCCAAGGTACAAACTCCCGTTGCCGTTGACGCGGCTAAGCCCGGCCCCGCGGGCCCGGCTGCCACGCCCGACATTGAAGTCTCGGCGACGACGCTGATGTCCGCCGCGCAGTCGGCCTTTGACGGCGGCAACTATGCGGGGGCCGTTGAGTCCCTGAACCAACTTCTGAATTTGCCGCCCAATCGCTCGTCGCGCAGTGCGCAAGAACTGATCGGCTTGGCGCGCCTGAATGCGGGAGACAACGCCCGCGCCGCCAGCGAATTTGACTTGTTTCTAAAGCTCTATCCAGTCGGGGCTGACAGTGACCGCATCCGTCAATTGTCAAGCGCTTTACCCATGATCGGCAAGCCTGCCGTAGAGGCCAAGCGGGCCGTCGAGGCGACTTCCACCACCAGTGGTTCGGTGTCCGTGTTTTATTATGGCGGCAAGTCCGATGTCCGTTCGCAGGAATTCAAGGATTCCCCGCTGGGTGGACTGCCGATCCTGCAATCTGATACGACACTGTCGTCGGTGGATCAGCGCCAGTTGCAGACCAATATGGACTTGAACTGGCGCTACCGCGATGCGGACAAAGACATGCGCTTTGTTTTTCGGGATGCGTTCACCGCCGATAACATCAAGGACACACACAAAAATCGGCTGTCGGCGCTCTATTTTGATTACCGTTCGCTGCTCAACGGCACCAGTTTTCGGGTTGGGCGCCAGTCGCCCAATGGCGGCGGCGTGCTGTATCGCTTTGACGGGCTTCAGGCCGGTTACGCATTCAAACCGAAATGGAAAGTCAACGCCGTCATCGGCAGCCCGAGCGATCCACTGCTGGATTCGCGTCGTACCTTTTATGGCCTGTCGGTTGACGCCGAGGCACTCACCAAGGAACTCAGTGGCAGCGCTTACCTGATTGAACAGGTCATCGACGGTGAGACCGACCGACGTGGCGTCGGTGCTGATCTGCGCTATTTCAGCGGCGGTGTCACGGCCTCGGCCCAGTTCGACTACGACCTGGTGATCAAGGGCGTCAATATTGTTGCGCTGCAAGGCACCTGGCAGGTGAACGAGGGGACCATGCTGAACGCCATGTTTGACCGGCGCACCACGCCCGTGCTGTCGCTTGGCAACGCGCTGTTCTTCCAGAACCCGGCGCTGATCGCCCCGGCCCAACGGATTCAGGATCTACTGGGTGTGACGCCGATCGATACCTTGCGCGAGCAGGTCAAGGGCCTCACGCCGTACCAGACGCAGGCGCATATTGGCGGCACCACGGCGATCAGCAAGAACTGGCAAGTCGGCGCTGATTTTGGTTTGACCAACGTGGACGAAATCAAGCCGGTCATTGATCTGTTGCCCACGGGGCAACCCAGCACCGGCAACTTGTGGAATATTGGCGCGCAATTGATTGGGACCAACTTGTATTCGGCACGCGACACCCATGTCTTTAACCTGAGTTTGCTGGGCGGGCCAACTTATCATGGCACGCTGCTGTCGTACAACAACCTCTCCAGCTTGGGTGAGAAGTGGCAGTTGGAGCCTTCCATCAAGTTCTATACGCAAAGTGACGAAGCGGGTTCGAGCAACGATACCTGGACGCTGGGTGTACGGGCAACTTATCGGGTTCGCCAGCAGGTTTCACTTGAATCCGAGTTGAGCTATGAACGCTCGCAAGCCAAAGCCGCACCGACCACGTCCGGGCCTGGTGCGACAACCTCGTCAAACCGCATGACTTACTATGTCGGTGGGCGCTATGATTTTTAACGTGAAAGAACAAGCCAAAGCCTGTCATGCCGGACCCGATCCGGCATCCAGTGAACGCGAGCACTGGATTGCGGATCGGGTCCGCAATGACAGCCCTCTTTCGTCCTTCGGGGTGGTCAACGCGGCCATGAAAGTTTGCGGCAGCGCGGTCAATGTGAATTGGGTACCGCATCACTTGTGCGCCGTGTTATGACGACGACTGGTGCGGCGAACGGCGCATTAGCAGCAAACTCGGCGTCCCCGGTTCGTTTGCTGCTGATTTTGTTTGGCGTGGTGCTGTTGGTGGCGCTGGCTGCTTACGGCTGGATGAAGTACGCGTTGCCGGACGCCACTCAAACGGCGTCAGCCGTGAGTCAAGTGGCGCTTGCGACCGGACCCGCGACGGCTGCTCCCACCAGCGTCACCGCAGTCGCAATGGATCCCCATTCTGCCGACTTGGATCAGATCGACGTCATGGCGGAAAAGCTCGCGGCCAAGATGAAGGAGCGGCCGCAAGACTCCGAAGGCTGGGCCATGTTGGCGCGCACCTACGGTGTGCTGGGGCGCCACCCGGACGCCATTGCGGCCTACGAGAAGGCCATTGCCTTGCGAGGCGATGACAACGTGCTGCGGGCAGATTACGCGGCGGCACGCACGGCGGCGGGTCTGCCACCCGACAGCCGGGGCGTTGCCGTGGCCATGCCAGCGAGCCACTCAGCGGCGATGGGTGCCACCGGACAGACCGTCAGCGGCAGCGTCTCGCTGGCAGCGGCTCTGATGAAACAGGTAGCGCCGGACGACACCGTTTTCATTTTTGCACGGCCGTCCGAGGGCTCCCGCATGCCGCTGGCCCTGCTGCGCAAGCAGGTCAGGGATTTGCCGCTGCAGTTCACGCTTGACGACAGCCTGGCCATGTCCAACGCGTCGCGACTGAGTCAGGCGGGTCCCGTGGTCGTCGGCGCCAGAGTCAGCAAGAGTGGCAATGCGATCCCTGAAAAAGGCGATCTGGTCGGCCAGTCGGCACCGGTGCCGGTGGGTGCCAAAGATTTGACGATTGAGATCAAGCAAGTCGTCTTGCAGTAAGCTTCGACGCTTCTGGCGCTTCTGCCAGTCAGTCTGATTCAAGCCCTGTGAGCTATCTGTACCTTTATATCGGCGCCGCCGTTGTTATCATGGCCTTTTACCTCGAGCGCAAGCGTCGGGTGTATCAGGCTACTGCCGCCGTCCTGCACGAGTCAATTGAAAGTGGTTTGACCGAGCCGCCCTCACTGCATCCGGTGGTGGACCCGGCCCGCTGCATCGGGTCGGGCGCGTGTGCCCGCGCCTGCCCGGAGCACGCGCTGGGTGTCATCAATGGCCAGATGGCGCTGATCAACGCCGCGCACTGCATTGGTCACGGTGCCTGTCTGGCGGCGTGCCCGGTGGATGCCATCAAGCTGGTCTTTGGCACCGAGAAGCGCGGCATTGACATCCCCAATATCAGCCCCGGTTTTGAGACCAATGTACCGGGCATTTATATCGCCGGTGAACTCGGCGGCATGGGCCTGATCCGCAAGGCGGCCGAGCAGGGGCGCCAGGCGATGGACTCGATCCGAAAGAACTGGAAAGGTAGCGCTGCCGATTTTGATGTTGTCATTATTGGCTGCGGTCCGGCTGGCATTTCGGCTGGCCTATCCGCCCTGGAGCACAAGCTGCGTTACAAGATTCTGGAGCAGGAGGACTCGCTGGGAGGTTCGGTCTATCACTACCCGCGCAAGAAGATCGCGATGACGGCGCCGGTCGAACTGGCGTTGGTGGGCAAGACCAAATTTACCGAGGTGCAAAAGGAAGACTTGTTGGCATTCTGGCTGGATGTGGTGCAGCAGACCGGTCTCAAAATAGATTTTCGCGAGCGCATGGAGTCGATTGAAAAAGTGGGCGACGCGTTTGTGGTGCGCACCGGCGCAGCCAGCTACACCGCGCGCACCGTTTTGCTGTCGATGGGACGACGCGGCACACCGCGCAAGCTCGACGTGCCGGGGGAAGAGCTGCCTAAAGTGATGTACCGGTTGAGCGACCCGGCTCAGTTTCAAGGCCAGGCGCTGCTGGTGGTGGGTGGCGGCGACAGCGCCCTGGAAGCGGCCATTGCCTTGTCTGAACAGGACGGCACGCAGGTGATTCTGTCCTACCGCAGCGCCGCCTTCTCCCGCGTCAAGCAGAAGAACCGGACGCTGCTGGAGCAGCAGCAACAGGCCGGACGCCTGCGCGTCATGCTGAACTCAAAAGTAAGCCGAATACTGGAACAAACCGTTGAAATTGAATGCGAAGGGCAAGCGCAGTCGTATCCCAATGACGCCGTGATCGTCTGCGCGGGTGGCTTGCTGCCGACGCCGCTGCTGCAAAAAATTGGCATCCGTTTCGACACCAAATTTGGCAGTGAATGAGGGTTGGCGTTCAGCCCTGTGCCACCGGCCGTGCCGGGTCGCTGCACCACTCGCTCCAACTGCCGGCATACAGGGCCGTGCGCCCCAGTCCTGCAACTTCCATGGCAATGACATTGGGCACAGCGCTGACGCCGCTGCCGCAGTGATGTACTACCGTGGCCGGGTCACGGCCGGCCAGCAGGGCATCAAACTCCGCGCGCAGTTGCGACGCCGGTTTGAATTTGCCATCGGCGTCAAAGTTCAGATTGAAGGGTCGATTGAGCGCGCCGGGGATATGGCCTGCGACCGGGTCCAATGGCTCGATCTCACCTTTGAAACGTGGCGTGGCACGCGCATCGAGCAGTGTCTGGGTCGGTCTGCCCATTTGGTTTACTACGGTTTCAGTAGCTGTTAGCGCAGTATGGGCGGGGGCCAGCGTGTAATTTGATGTACAAGTTTGGTGGTTGACGATGGTCGTGCCGCTTTGTGTCGCGCCGCCACTGGCCAGCCAGGCTGACCAACCACCGTCGAGCACCGCCACCGCCTCCTGCCCGACCCACTTCAGCATCCACCACAGCCGACCGCTGTAGGTCGCACCCTGGCGGTCATACACCACCGCCTGCATGGTGTTGTTGAACCCCACCTTGCCCAGCCAGGCGGCGAAGCTGTCACGCGAGGGCAGGGGATGGCGACCGCCCGAGGCCGCGTCGGCTGCGCCCTTGGCGCTCAAATGTTGGTCCAGGTCCGCGCGCACCGCCCCCGGGATGTGTGACTCCAGGTACTGCGCATCGCCCGCAGCCGGTTGCATCAATTCAAAGCTGCAATCAAACACCAGCAGCGGCTGCTGGCGGGTGATCAGGTCTTGTAGTTGGGGGGCGGAAATCAGGGTGCTGTACATGGATTATTCCTTGCTGTAGATCGGGTTCGACGGACTAGTGTTCTTCAGCCGGGGTGCCGGGCAGGGCGCGCGTACGCAGCGCCGTGGCGGCCAGGCCGCTCGCCACAATGACGCCCATGCCAGCCCAGCCCAGCCAGGCAATCTGGTCGCCGAATAGCAGCAGGCTGTAGAAGGCACTAAAAACTATACCGGAATATTGCAGATTGGCGACCAGCAGCGTCGAGCCGCGGCTATAGGCGCGCGTCATGCACCACTGGCCCATGGCACCCAGCACGCCAATGGGCACCAGCCAGGCCGCAGCCTGCCAACTCACCGCCGACCAGGGTGTCAGGCCCGTCACGGCGATGCCGGCCATGCCTGCAAAAGTCGTTCCCAATGCAAAGTAGAACACGGTGCGCCCTTCGGGTTCCCCGACCTTGCCCAGCGCCGTGACCTGCAGGTAGGCCAGCGCCGCGCCCAGGCCCGAGAGCAGGCCGACCAGCCCGGCAAACAACTGGTTTTGATCCAGCGTCGGGCGCAGCATCATCACCACGCCGATAAACCCGAGCAGCACGCTGGCCAGCAGCGGCCCCTGGCGCTGCACTTTGCCGTACAGCAGGGCACCGCCGACAATGAAGGCGCCGACCCAGACGCCGCTCATGTAGTTGAGCGACATGGCGGTGGCCAGCGGCAGGTGCGCAATGGCATAGAACCAGGAGCCCAGTGATAACACGCCAATCAGCGTGCGCCAGGCATGCATCATGGGCACCGGGGTTCTCAGCGGCGTGCCACGCGCACGCAACATGAGCGCCATGAAGAGGACGCTCACAATGCCGCGATAGAACACCAGTTCAAACAGGCTGAACTCAACGGAGGCGAACTTGATGCCGACCGCCATGGTGGCAAAAAAGAACGAACCCAAAACCATCCAGAGTGCTTGCATGCCTGAACTATCTGGCCATGCGCTGGCGATACCAGTCGTGAAAGTGCTGCATGCCGTCTTCCAGCGGGCTTTGATAAGGGCCGACTTCGTTGTCGCCACGCAGCATTAGTGCGCGTCGTCCCGCGTCCATGCGCTCGCCAATCTCGTCGTCTTCGAGACAGGTTTCCATGTACGCCGCCTGTTGGGACTCGACAAATTCCCGTTCAAACGCCTGGATTTCTTCCGGATAGTAGAACTCGACCACGTTCAGTGTTCTGCCAACTTCCAAAGGCTGCAAGCTCGATACCGTCAGCACATGGGGATACCACTCGACCATGATGTGCGGGTAATAAGTGAGCCAGATCGCACCCGCCTTGGGTGCCTGCCCCTGGCTAAAACGTTTCAATGCATCATGCCAGCGCTGGTACACCGGGCTGCCGGCCGGTCGCTGCTGGCGCAGCGCGGCGCTGATGCCGACGGTTTGCACCGAGTAGTTCTCCTTGAATTCCCAGCGCAAGTCGTCGCAGGTAACGAAATTGCCCAGGCCCGGATGAAATGGGCCCACGTGGTAGTCTTCCAGATAGACCTCGATGAAGGTTTTCCAGTTGTACTGGCACTCATGCAACTCGATCTTGTCAAACACGAACCCGGCAAAGTCCAACTCGGCACGCGGGCCCATGCCAGCCAGATCGGCCTCGATGTCGCGGCCATTGTCTTCAAACAGCAGACCATTCCATTCACGCAGCGGGTAATTGTTCAGGTTCAGGCAAGGGTCGCTGGCAAAGTGCGGCGCGCCCAGCAAGTGGCCAGCGCCGGGTGCCGTGTCGCTGCCTTGGCCGCTGTAGGTCCAGCGGTGCAGCGGGCACACGATGTGGCCTGCTGCCGTACCCGGCTGCGTGGTCTGGAGCGAACCCCGGCCCCGCAACATCAATGCCTGGCGGTGCCGGCAGACATTGGAGATCAGCTCAATGCCCGCGGGCGTATGCACCAGCGCTCGTCCTTGCGCCTCCTGTGCCAGTGTGGCGTAGTCGCCCACCTGGGGCACGCTCAAGCGGTGGCCGACATAGTGCGGGCCAGTCTGGAAAATTTGCTTTAGTTCACGCTGGTACAGCGCTTCGTCAAAGTAGCTTGAAACCGGTAATGGGCCGGTGGCCTGCTGCAGTTGAAGACTTAAATCAGACATGGATGAACTGACCTAAATACTCCCCACAGGGAGAGGCGCCATTGCGCGTTACTAAGTTAGCCGACCAGGGCCGGTCGGAAGGTGGCTCATTGTAGCGGTCGCCCGAACGCCTAAAATCGCGCCTTTGAGTTTACAAAGTAACGCATTTCATGGTTTCTGCTCCAAAATCAGTCTCTGCTGCGCCGGCCAGTTACGAAGCCGCTCTGCAGGAGCTTGAGCAACTGGTGGCCCGCTTGGAGTCAGGCGAATTGCCGCTGGCGCAATTGCTCTCGCAATATCAACGGGGCGCGCAGTTGCTCAAGTTTTGTCGTGATCGCCTGACGGCGGTCGAAGACCAGATCAAGGTACTCGACCAGGGGGTACTGAAAACATGGACGCCCGAGTGAGCCGGGAGTCCACTTTCGATCTGGCTGGCTGGACTGGCGTTCACCTGGCGCGTGTCGAGCATGCGTTGGGGCGTTGGGTCAGTCTGGCGGCTGATTCGGCGCTTGATCATGCGGCACCCGGGTCGCTGATGGATGCCATGCGCTATGCCGTGCTCGATGGCGGCAAGCGGCTGCGCCCCTTGCTGGTATTGGCGGCAGCCGAGGCCACCGGCGGCGCTCAACCCAAGCCGCTTGCAGAAGGTGAGGGCGGCGCGCCGGGCGAAGCGGCGCTGCGCGCGGCCTGCGCGGTTGAACTGATCCACGCCTACTCCCTGGTGCACGATGACATGCCGTGTATGGATAACGACGTCTTGCGCCGGGGCAAACCGACCGTGCATGTCAAATTCGGCGCCGCCATGGCCTTGCTCGCGGGGGACGCCTTGCAGGCGCTGGCGTTTGAGTTGTTGACGCCTGAAAACGCCATGCCGGTCGCCCAGCAAGCGGCGCTGTGTCGTCTGCTCGCGCGCGCTGCAGGCAGCGCCGGCATGGCCGGTGGCCAGGCGATCGATCTGGCCAGCGTCGGTGTTGCGCTCAACGAGCGTGAGCTGCGCGCCATGCATCGTCTCAAAACCGGTGCACTGCTGCAGGCCAGCGTGCTGATGGGGGCCTCGTGTGGCGTCGCCTCGGCGCAGGCAGTGTCGGCGCTGGCCGCCTATGGTGCCGCCATTGGCCTGGCGTTTCAGGTGGTGGACGATATTCTCGATGTCACGGCTGACTCCGCCACTTTGGGTAAAACCGCCGGCAAGGATGCCGATCAGGGCAAGCCGACCTATGTCTCGCTGCTGGGTCTGGCACGCGCGGGCACCTATGCACAGGAGTTGCTGGCGCAGGCGCTGGCTGATCTGGCGCGCAGCGGACTGCCCAATACCCTGGCCCTGCAGGGGCTGGCGAGGCTGCTGGTGGAGCGTGTCCGGTGACCAGGAATTTATAGAAAATTAGCTTCTAGCGCCTATGCAATAAGCGTAGCTAGCTATCTAATATATAGCACATGTCAAACAACCCTTATTCGCTGCTGCAAAGCATCAATGACCCCGCCGAGTTGCGCCTGCTGGCACGCGCGCAGCTCGATGGGCTGGCCGATGAACTGCGTGGCTACTTGCTCGGCAGTGTCGCCAAAACCGGCGGCCACCTCAGCTCCAACCTCGGCACGGTCGAACTGACGGTGGCGCTGCACTACGTATTCAACACGCCGCATGACCGCATCGTCTGGGACGTCGGGCACCAAACTTATCCGCACAAGATGCTGACCGGGCGGCGCGAACGCATGGCCTCCCTGCGCCAGTTGGGTGGTCTGAGCGGTTTTCCGCAGCGTGGCGAAAGTGAATTTGATGCCTTTGGCACGGCGCACTCGAGCACTTCCATTTCAGCCGCCCTGGGCATGGCACTGGCGGCCCAGATCAAGGGCGAAGAGCGGCGTGTGGTGGCCGTCATTGGTGACGGGGCCATGACGGCAGGCATGGCTTTTGAGGGGCTTAACAACGCGGGCGTCGCCAACTGCAATTTGCTGGTGATTTTGAATGACAACGATATGTCGATCAGTCCGCCGGTCGGTGCGCTCAGCCGATACCTGGCCAAGTTGCTGAGCGGCCAGTTTTATTCTGCGGCCAAGAACGTGGGCAAAACCGTGCTCAAAGGCGCGCCGCCGCTATTTGAATTGGCCAAGCGACTCGAGGAAAGTGCCAAGGGCATGGTGGTGCCTGCGACTCTGTTCGAAAAATTCGGCTTCAATTACATTGGCCCGATTGATGGTCATGACCTCAACGCGCTGATTCCGACGCTGGAAAACCTCAAGCACCTCAAGGGTCCGCAGTTCCTTCATGTGGTCACCAAAAAGGGGCAGGGCTACAAACTCGCCGAGGTCGACCCGGTGGCTTATCACGGCCCCGGTAAGTTTGATCCGGCCATCGGCTTGCAAGCGCCCAGCACACCACCAAAATTAACCTTTACCCAGGTCTTTGGCCAGTGGCTGTGCGATATGGCGGAGCACGACCCCCGGCTGGTCGGCATCACGCCGGCCATGCGCGAGGGCTCCGGCATGGTTGAGTTTCAACAGCGCTTCCCGCAGCGCTATTTTGATGTGGGCATTGCCGAGCAACACGCCGTGACCTTTGCTGCCGGGCTGGCGTGCGAGGGCTTGAAGCCCGTGGTGGCCATTTACTCCACCTTCTTGCAGCGTGCCTACGACCAACTGATTCACGACGTGGCGATTCAAAACCTGCCGGTGGTGTTCGCGCTGGACCGCGCCGGGCTGGTCGGTGCCGATGGTGCGACGCACGCCGGTGCCTATGACATCGCCTACCTGCGCTGCATCCCGAATCTCAGTCTGGCCTGTCCGGCCGACGAGAACGAATGCCGCCAGCTGCTCAGCACGGCCTTTGCGCAGGACCATCCGGTGGCCGTGCGTTATCCGCGTGGATCGGGCGCTGGTGTGCCGTTGCAGGCGGGCTTGGACGCGCTGCCCTTTGGCCGGGGCGAAATCCGGCGCAGCGGCACAGCCGTAGCGATTCTGGTCTTTGGCTCGCTCTTGTACCCGGCGCTCCAGGCCGCTGAAAAGCTCCACGCCACGGTGGTCAACATGCGCTGGGCCAAGCCGCTGGATCTGGCACTGTTGTTGCGCGTGGCGGCTGAACACGAGGCACTGGTGACGCTGGAAGAAGGCGCCAAGATGGGCGGCGCCGGTAGCGCGGTCCTGGAGGCGTTGCAGGCCGCTGGCCTGCAAAGACCGGTGCTGCAACTGGGCTTGCCGGATGTATTCATTGAACATGGCGACCCCGTCAAATTACTCGCCATGCAGGGGCTCGACGCGCCTGGCATTCAGGCCGCGATCAGCAAGCGCTTCTCGGCGCTGCTCGACAACGGGCGTCCAGCGCTAAAGGCAGTGGCCTGAATTGGTCGGGGAAAACCCCCACACTGCCTGTTGTGCAGGTTCATACAATACGACCTGACTCTTAACAGTCGTCGTTGTGCCCATCCGCACGCCGAATTGTTCATCCAATATCTACAGGAGTAAACATAATGGATCGTCGTTCTATTATCAAACACGCTGGCATTGCCGGTGTACTGGCCGCCGGCGCTGCGCCTGCGGTGCATGCACAGGGAGCTGCCATCCGCTGGCGACTGGCTTCGAGCTTCCCCAAGTCGCTTGACACCATTTTTGGTTCGGCTGAAATTTTCGCTAAAAAAGTGGGCGAAATGTCGGGCGGCAAGTTTGTCATCACGGTGCATGCCGGTGGCGAACTGATGCCCGCCTTTGGCGTGGTGGATGGCGTTCAGCAAGGCACGGTGGAATGCGCGCATACCGCCCCGTATTATTTCTATGGCAAGGATCCGACCTTCTCCATCGACTGCGCAATTCCCTTTGGCCTGAACAGCCGCCAGATGACCGCCTGGATGTACGACGGCAATGGCCTGAAGCTGTTGCGTGAGTTCTATGCCGGTTACAACATTGTCAACTTTCCGATGGGCAATACCGGTGCCCAAATGGGTGGCTGGTTTCGCAAGGAAATCAAGACTTTGGCCGATTTCAAGGGCTTGAAGATGCGCATCTCCAACCTGGCCGGCGCGGTGGCAACGCAGATGGGTGTCATCCCGCAAACGATCGCGGGCGGTGAGGTCTATCAGGCGCTCGAAAAAGGCACGATTGACGCGGTCGAATGGGTCGGCCCCTATGATGACGAAAAGCTGGGCTTCAATAAAGTGGCCAAGTACTATTACTACCCGGGCTGGTGGGAGGGCGGACCGCAACTCTCGCTTTACTGCAACACGAAGGCGTTCAACGAGCTCTCGGCCGAGAATAAATCGATTATTGAATGTGCGGCTTCGTTTGCACACACCTCTATGCAGGCCCGCTACGACGCGCGTAACCCGGCGGCCTTGAAGCGCTTGGTTGGGGCCGGTACCAAGGTGCTACCGTTCCCGAAAGCGAGTATGGAAACGGCGTTCAAGATTGCCATGGAAATCTATGACGACCTCAACGCCAAGAATCCGAGCTGGAAGAAGATTTACGCTGACTACGCCGACTTCCGGCGCGAAGAGAACCTTTGGTTCCGCTTCACTGAAGCGCAGTTTGATAACTTCATGCATGTGCAAAAACTCTAGCCTGATTGGGACCCACAAAAGCCGCGCTGCTGCGCGGTTTTTTTTGCTCTGGTGCTTCTGCATGGCGACAGCTTGCTGTCAGCAACTCAAGGGGAAACCCGCATGTCGCCTACCCAGCACGATCCTACAATTTTGATTGACTTTAATCAGTCTTCGTTGTGCAAATCGGCACGGCGAGATGTTTACGCAACAATTCGAGGAGTGAATCAAATGGATCGTCGTTCTCTCATTAGACACGCCGGCATTGCTGGTGTGCTGGCTGCTGGTGCCGCACCCGCAGTGCATGCACAAGGGGGCGCCATCCGCTGGCGCCTGGCTTCGAGCTTTCCCAAATCACTCGATGTTCTGATGAACGGCACCGAAGAGTTTGCCAAAGAGGTGAGCACCCTCTCGGGCGGCAAGTTCGCCATTTCGGTCCACGCCGCGGGCGAGCTGATGCCGGCCTTTGGCGTCGTGGACGGCGTGCAAGCGGGCACAGTGGAATGTGCCCATACGGCCCCCTACTATTTCTTTGGCAAGGACGAGGCGTTCGCTTTGGACTGCTCCATTCCGTTTGGCCTGAATTCGCGCCAATTGACGGCCTGGATGTTTGCCGGCAACGGCCTCAAACTGATGCGCGAGTTTTACAAGACCCTCAATATCGTCAATTTTCCGATGGGCAACTCGGGCGCCCAGATGGGCGGCTGGTATCGCAAGGAAATCAAATCAGTGGCCGACATCAAGGGCATGAAGATGCGTATTGGCGGCTTCGGCGGCAAGGTGTTGAGTCGTCTGGGCGGTGTGCCGCAGAATATTCCGGCCGGTGAAATCTACCAGGCGCTGGAAAAAGGCACGGTCGATGCGGCCGAATGGATTGGCCCGTATGATGATCTGAAGTTGGGCCTCTATAAGGTCGCACCGCATTACTATTACCCGGGCTGGTGGGAAGGCAGCACGCAATTTTCGCTGTATGTCAACCAGAAGGCGTATGACGGTCTGTCGGCTGAGAACAAGGCGATTATCGAAGCCGCTGCCACGCATGCACACGTGTCGATGCAGGCAACCTGGGACTACAAGAACCCGGGCGCTCTCAAGACGCTGGTGAGCCAGGGTGCCAAGGTTCACCCCTTCACGAGCGACATCATGGCCGCCGCGTTCAAAGCCGCGCAGGAGGTCTTTTCGGAGCTCAATGCCAGCAATCCGCATTGGAAAAAAATCTTTGCTGACTTTAGTGCCTATCGGGCCGATGCCAATCTCTGGTTCCGTTTTACCGAAGCGCGTTTCGACAGCTTCATGCAGTCGCAAAAGCTGTAGTCGAAGTCAGCCAACAAAAAACCGCGCCATGGCGCGGTTTTTTTATGCCAGATTCAAAATCCGGGCTGAGGGCTTGCCGGCAGGCAAGGGGAAACCCCATCGGCGTCGGGTGCGCGGATGCATACAATTTACAGCGGCACCTTGCCATTTTTCACCGCTTCTGGAGCGAATGTCGTGGATCGTCGTTCTCTGATCAAACAGGCTGGCCTCGGCGGCGTGCTGGCCGCTGGTGCCGCACCCGCGGTGCATGCGCAGGCTCGCGCCGTGCACTGGCGCCTGGCGTCGAGCTTTCCCAAGTCGCTCGACATTTTGATCGGCGGTACCGAGGCGTTTGCCCGCGCGGTGAGCGACTTATCGCATGGCCGGTTCACGATTTCAGTGCATCCGGCGGACGCTCTGATGCCCGCTTTTGCGGTGGTTGACAGCGTGCAAAGTGGCGCGGTTGAATGCGCGCATACGGCACCCTACTATTTTTATGACAAGGATGAAGCGTTTGCGCTGGACTGCTCCATCCCGTTCGGTCTCAATTCGCGCCAGTTAAGCGCCTGGATGTTTGCTGGCAACGGCATGAAATTGATGCGTGAGTTCTACGCCAACTACAACATTGTCAATTTCCCGATGGGCAACTCTGGGGCTCAGATGGGCGGCTGGTATCGCAAGGAAATCAGGTCGCTGGCCGACATCAAAGGCTTGAAGATGCGCATCGGCGGCTTTGGCGGCAAGATTCTGGGTCGCATTGGCGGATTGCCGTTCAATATTCCGGCGGCTGAAATCTACGCTGCGCTGGGGCAGGGTACGGTCGATGCCGCAGAATGGATTGGACCTTACGACGATCTGAAACTCGGGCTGCACAATGTGGCACCCCATTACTACTATCCAGGCTGGTGGGAAGGCAGCACGCAGTTCTCGCTGCTGGTGAACCAGAAGGCGTACGACAGCTTGTCGGCCGATAACAAAACCATCATCCGGGCGGCGGCCTCGGAGGCGCACGTGACAATTCAGGCCAATTATGATTACCGCAACCCCGGTGCGCTCAAGACGCTGGTGACCCAAGGTGCCAAGTTGCATCCGTTCCCGAACGACATCATGCTGGCGGCTTACCAGGTAGCGCAGCAAGTCTTCGCGGAATTGAACGCCAGCAACCCGCACTGGAAGAAGATTTTTGCTGACTTCAGTGCCTATCGGGGCGATGCCAACCTCTGGTTCCGTTTCTCTGAAGCGCGCTTTGACGGCTTTATGCAATCGCAACGGCTTTAAGCTGGGACAGGCCCGGCACCAAGCCGCGTTTAGGGCTTTCCCTTCTTGGCGTCTTTGGCCAGCGCCGCTTCCATTGCTTTCATCGGGTCATCGTCCTGCGTTGCCGTTGCCGGGGCCTCGAGCGCGGCGGGGGGCGCAAGCGCACCGGTTGCGCCAGCGGCTGCCGGGGCTGCGTCGTCTGCGGGCGGCGCGGTCGGCGTTGCGGGCTGCTCGTTTGGCATCTGCAACTGCTGCATCACGTCCGCGTTGCTCAGACCTTTTTCTTTTACCATGTCGCCCACCACCAGATACGGGAAGGCCATGATGGCGCCCACCATGATGAGTTGCAAGACAATAAAGGCGATCGAGCCTTTGTAAATCTCGTTGGTGGTGACGGCCTTGATGCTTTGGCCGGTGACACGATCTTTGTAATCCTTCTTGGCGGCGACGCTGCGCAGGTAAAACAGGGCAAAGCCAAAGGGCGGCGTCAAAAACGAGGTTTGCAGGTTCATGGCGATGATGACGCCAAACCAGATCATGGCGGTGTCGGGTGTCATGCCGGGCACCAGACCGGGCAATATCTTTTCCGCGACCGGTGCCAACAGCGGCAACACGATGAAGGCAATTTCAAAGAAGTCGATAAAGCAGCCCAAAATGAACACCAGAATGTTCACCACCAGCAGAAAGCCCCAGCCGCCACCGGGCATATCCTTGAACAGGTGCTCAATCCAGATATGGCCGTCCGCCGCGTTGAAGGTAAAGCTGAAGACGGTGGAGCCGATCAGGATGAACAACACAAAGGTCGCCAGCTTGGCGGTGTTCTCCAGCGCCTGTGTCAACAAGGGCAGCGAGAAGCGCCGTTTGCCGGTGGCCAGAATCAGCGCACCCATGGCCCCCATCGCACCGCCCTCGGTTGGTGTGGCAACGCCGAGAAAGATGGTGCCCAGTACCAGAAAGATCAGGATCAGCGGCGGCATCAGCACAAAGGTGACCTGCTCGGCCAAGCGCGACAGCAGCGCCATTTTGCTGACGCGGTTGATGATGGCCAGCACCAGCCCGGTAATGGAGGCCAGCGTCATGGACATGATGAAGATCTCGTCGCCGGCTGACGGAATGCTGCGTTCCAGCCAGCGCGTCATCAGTGAGTCATGCACCTGGGACCAAGCCCAACCGACCGCCGCGCAGATCAGAACCAGCACCAGCAGCGACTTGTGGCCGGAGTTGCCATTGGTCTCCCGGTAAATGCGCGCTTCGGCTGGCAGGGCGGGCACCATGGCGGGCTTGAAAATGGCCACTACCACAATGAACAGGATGTAGGTGCCCACCAGCAGCAGACCCGGAAGCAAGGCGCCAGCATACATGTCGCCAACCGAGCGACCCAGTTGATCGGCCAGCACAATCAACACCAGCGACGGCGGTATCGCTTGCGCCAGCGTGCCCGACGCAGTGATGGTGCCCGTCGCAATGACCCGGCTGTAGCCATAGCGCAGCATGATGGGCAGCGAAATAAGGCCCATCGAAATCACCGCCGCAGCGACGACGCCAGTGGTGGCAGCCAGCAGGGCACCGACCAGAATGACGGCAATCGCCAGACCGCCGCGCAGCGGGCCAAACACCTGGCCCACCGTCTCCAGCAGGTCCTCGGCCATGCCGCTGCGCTCCAGAATAATCCCCATGAAAGTGAAGAAGGGAATCGCCAGCAGCGTGTCGTTTTGCATGATGCCAAAAATGCGCAGTGGCAGTGCCTGGAACAGTGAGGCCGGGAAGATGCCCGCCTCCATACCGAGGAAGCCAAAGCTCAAGCCGGTGGCGGCGAGTGCAAACGCAACCGGAAAACCGGTCAGCAGAAAGGCAAACAGCCCGATAAACATGAGTGGCACAAATTGCTGCGCCAGAAAAGTGGTTTGCATTTACTTGTCTCCTGCCAGCCGGCGCTCGGCAATGGCTTCTAGTTCTTCGAGGTGGAGTTCTTCGTCCGATTTGTGCGTTTCATGCGAGAGCACATCCGGCCCCTGGCCAAACAGGAAGGCCAGCCGCTTGATCAACTCAGAGACGCCTTGCATGGCAAGCAACGCAAAACCGATCGGAATCAGCACATAGGCCGGCCAGCGAATCAGGCCGCCCGCGTTTTGCGACATCTCGCCGGTGGCCAGTGCGTTGCGTAAACAAGGGCCAACTCAAGGCAATGGAGAGCAGGCAGAACGGGAACAGCACGGCCACGATGCCAGCTACATCAACCCAGTTGCGTGAGCGTGCGCTTAAGTGGGATGAAATGAAGTCAATGCGCACATGGGAGTTCTTCATGAAGCCATAACCTGCACTCAACAGGAAAACTGCGGCGAACAGATACCACTGGATTTCCAGCAAACCATTGGAGCCGACATTGAATGCTTTTCGCACAACGGCATTGCCGGCGCTGATGAGGGTGGTGGCCAGGATCAGCCACATGGCAAATTTGCCAACGCCGGTGGTGATCAGGTCGATCAGCCGCGACAGCGAAAGTAGAGGGGTCATGTTGTCTCCATCGTTTTGAATTCCAGTCATCCAGGGCGCGTTGGCATAAGCACAAGTCCGAGCCAGGTTCAGCAGTTCTGAAGCTCAGAGGGTAACGCGTTGCGGCTGAGAAAAAGCTGACGTTTAGGTGTTTTTGACCTAGGGTAAACACTGATATACCGACCGATCCCGTGTTGCACACCGT
>CAVVRQ010000016.1:0-51384 GCA_963750665.1 uncultured beta proteobacterium | reverse complement strand
GATGTATTGCTGACCGGTCCCCTGGGCATTGAGACCATCGGGAGCCACTTCGGGGCCCACGCCATCCCGTCCGGGCCTCCTGCGCCCCACTGGCCCTGGTTCTCACCCCAGGCGTCGGCACCCTCGGACCCCTCATGCAGCCCGCCCTCAGCATCGCCCTGCTGGTGAGCGTGAACGCCTCCCGCAGCCACAAGCCGTGAGCACCCCAGGAGCACCCCTGCTGGCCGGGGAGCAGAGAAGCACACAGCATGCATCATGGCAGTGTCCCCCGTGGTCCCCACCCCCTTGCAAGCCAGGCTGCTATGCATGTGCCTGTCATGAGAGCCGTGTGTAAGCTGTCACCAGCGCTGTGTGTCGGCCGCCGCCTGCAGGGTTCCATTGAGTCCCTCCTGTGTGCGCGTGTCTCAGACTCCATGATCGGCGACAAGCACAACTCCAACACCGAGCTCATAGCACAGGTGAGACGCCCCCACTGGCACCTCCGCCAGCACCTCTCCGCTCCCTTCAGCTGGACCATGCCACCACCATGAATCTCAGCAGGTTGCGCAAGAAGCTGCAGAGGAGTGGCGCCTTGTCCTGCTTGTCATGAGCCAAACTGGGTGGCAATGCTGGGTTGACATCTGCTGCACGCAGGGTGTGGCAAACCTTGCCTCTGCTGCGTTCGGGGGCCTCCCGGCCACGGGGGCGCTGGCCAGGACTGCGCGAACGTTCGGTCCGGGGGGAGGTCTCCCGTCGCTGGGATGGTGAACACGCCGCCACCATATACCTCGTCATGGTGGTGGGTGGGGCTGCCCCCAGCTGCACAGCATCACCGCAAGAGCACCTGCACCAGCACCACAGCAGCGACTGCACTGATACAGCGGCTGCTGGATCGCTAAACACCGGCCTGCACAATCGCTCTTGGCACCTGATGTGGGCTCGGTTCTTGTCCGTTGACGGTCGGGCTGGGTGTGGCTCGCCATGTTCAGGTGGCGGCACCTCTGGCGGCCTACATTCCGCTGCCTGCGCTGTCGGCCATGCTGGTCATGGTGGCAATCAACATGGGTAGGTGCCCACAGCTGCCGTCCTTGCCGCCTCTCACAAGGCCACAGCAGTGAGCCAGGTCCACTGTGCGTGCATGATCATGAGCGCTGCTGCTGGCGAGATGTCACGTGTGGTGTGTGCCATGTGGATGTGAATGGTGGTGTGGTGTGCCATGTGGATGTCACTGATGGTGTGGTGTGCCATGTGGATGTCACTGGTGGTGTGCCATGTGGATGTCACTGGTGGTGCTCACTGTCCCCGCTGCCCTGCAGGCGAGTGGCGTCACTTCAAGCAGTTGACCTCGTGGCTGAAGGACGCCCAGCTGTTCCTCCTCGCCTTCTTCCTCACTGTCATGCAGGTAGGTTCATTTATTGTTTTTGTGAGGCAGGCGCCACACACGGGCCTCGCACACACGGGCCTCGCACCCAGGCCTCACACACACTTTGTGACGTCAAAACATGGTCGAGTGCTGCCTGACACAGCTGCGTCTCAAAATGTCCTTGCTGCAGGATGTGGCGGTGGCAGTGGAGGTGGGCATGGCGGCGGCAGTGCTGCTGTATGTCCGTGACGCCACCGGCACTGTGAGTGCTGGCACGGGAGGGAGGCAGCGGGGGCAGGGGGAGGGGGCTGGGCTGGATCGGGTTAGCAGGGAAGGTGATGGTGTATACCCAGTGCTGCTCTAGATACCGCCTTCAGCACCTGTAACACAATGATTGGTGCTCACTGAGTACCAAGCCATCCATAGCACGCACTCCAGCTCTATACCAGCACAAACGCCGCATTTTCTCGTGCTCTCACTGCACCTGTCTCGAGTCTGCCACATGCTCATCCTGTACCTGGGCTTGCGCTGAATCCAGCACCACCAGCCATAGTCGCTGCACACCCACGGGCCATTTGTCCACCTGCCTGGCAGCGTGTCATGTGTCACGAGTCCCTCCCCGCCCGCAGCTGTCGGTCCAGTCCCACCAGGGCGGCGACACGCCCCACGCCTCGCTGTACCCCTCCCTCCCGCGCTCCCTGGCGCTGGGCTACCTGGCCCGGCGGCGGGGCGGGGACGACCCGGCGGTGGCGGCGCTCTCCAGCCGAGTGGCGTGGGAGGGGGACGCGGAGGGAGGACCTGCTGTCCTCAGACGAGGAGAGCGGGGAGGAGGAGCCCAAGAGGGGGAGGCTGGCCAGACTAAGGTACCCTCCGGGAGCGAATGCACGGGTGGCCAGCCACTGGGCTCCCACCAGCATACATGAAGTGCCCAGACCCTCTTTCTCGTCCTGCATCGTCATCGGCCTTTGATTAAATGCAAGCGCAGGTTTTTCATGGTTACAACTCAAAGGGTTATATATATTTCATGGTTACAAAAGGTGCAAGATGAGCTAGATGGTGATGAGGGCCCAAAGCTCCCCACTGCAATGAAGCTTGATGTTGTGCTGTGCTGTGCTGTGTCACAGGTGCCTGAGGGCGCGGCTTACCTGGATGTGACCGCAGCCTGCTGTTCGGAGGCGGCACACAGCTGGAAGAGGTGGGCGCGGCGGACCTGGTGGTGTACACACATGCACAAGCCTACCTAGATACATGTGTGAGATTGATTGTTGTGAGCAAGCACGCATCAGTCAAAGCGCGTAAAAACTTGACGCTGGCCGCTGATGGGTCAGCGCGCAGTTGGCGCTTCACCAAGGTAGCGACGGCCGGTGCGGTCACCTTCACCTCGGGCAGTGGCAAGTTGGCCGCGGCGCAGACTGGGGGCTTCAACAACGTCAGCGTGGTCAGCAACGACGACGGCAGCGGCAAGAGCCAGGGCGTTTACGCTATCGACCTGTCTAGGTAAGTTCAGACAGCCTGATCTGCCCGAAATTTGGAATGGCAAGTCGACAAGGGATAACTTATCAAGATTGATAGCAGCTTGCGCTTGCTGGATGGGTGCCAGAAGGCCGATTTATAACAAGCTTTGCTGCAAACAAGCCTGCTCCAGCGGGCGCAGTTTGGCGTAGTCCAGCAGCTCAGTCAGGCGTGCGCCTTTGGCTTGCCACTCATAGACCACATCTTCGGCCAGCAGCACGTAATGCCAGGGCAGACCACCGCGATGCTCGGGGGCAAGCAGGTTGATGCGCTCGCACCAGGCCATGGCAGCCTTGAGCTTGCGCTGCACATTGGGGTGAATGGTTTGCTGTTGCGCCTTGGTCTCGGCCAAATAGATCGCATCCGCCGTGCGCAAAAGAAAGTCGGGTGAATAAAACGCGGGCAAGCCGTCGTCTTTGACGTAGCGCAGGCGGGCAAAGGTGTGGCGGTTTTCGCTGGCCTTGCAAAACGCCAGCACCTGCGTGTTGGCCTGCGCCCAGTGGATCAAGGCGCGCTCCAGCCCACCATTGCGCGCCGGCCAGGCCAGCCGGGTGTAGATGCACTTGAACACCTCCACCGAATTCGATTCACGCATTACCAGCTTGGGCACCTCAGACAAATAGCGCGCGTGCACTTCGGTCTGGCCGGTGATGTGCGTTTGCTGTGCGGACAGCAGCGCCAGCGCGAACACCTTGATGATGTGATCCACCACTGGTTGCAGCAGCAACACGCGCCACTGCTCACCTGCCATTGGGTTGAAATCCTTGGCGAAAAGGTGCAGCCAGACGTAGTCGTCGAGCCAGCCAGTCAGCTCTGCGGTGTTGACTTGCAAATACGGCTTGGCCAGGTGCGAGGCGACCTTGTTGCCTTTAGACAGGGGTTCGCCCAGCGCCTGGCTGATGCGCCGCGTCAGGCGGCTCAAATACTCGTTGTAGCCGCCCACATTCATCACCGCGCCATCGACCCGGTAGTCGCCAAACAGGGTGGCGCTTTGCAAGTCTTGCGAGATGAAAGTGTCGCCCTGGCCCAGCAAGCCGGTCAGTTGCGCCAGCGTCATGGCGTTAAAGGCGGGCAGCTTGGACAAGTCGAACGGCGTGTGGTCGCGCACCTCGTCGGCCTCTTGCAGAATGAACGGAATGCCGAAATCAAACGCCGCATAGCCCTCGCGCAACTCCGCAATGATCACATCACCCGTTGCGCTGGTGTTGTCCATGTCGTCACCAGTGGTGCCAGCTAAGCCTTCGGCGATCAGCTCGTCGTAAAACGACTGAAATGCAGGGTGCTCCACGATCGATAGCACGTCAAGCAAGCTGCCCGGCTCCTGGCCCGCGTTGATGAGCTCACGGTTTTCACGTTTGAGGTCGGTGTATTCGTCGTCGCGCCACATCAGGCGCAGGCCGCGTCCAATGGTCTGCTCCAGCAGAATCTGCGCCTGAGACGAGCGCAACGGCACGATCACGCAGATGTTGTTCACGTCAAAGCCCTCGCGCAGCATCAGCACGCTGACGATCACGCGCGGTGTGGCGTGGTGATCCACACTGAACAGGCGCTGGCGCACCGGTGCCCAGTCCTTCTCGCCCAATTCGGCTTTTTTACCGGAGTCGATGGTCATCACCTCATCGTCCAGCAGACCTTCCTGGTCGCACAGAAACTCCGCGACTTTCGGCGACACGCTGGTGTCCTCGCACACCACCAGCATCTTCGGGTGGCGCGTCGGGTCGATTCTGGCAAAGTCTGCTTCCAGCTTGCGCAGCTTCTTCAACCCGGCACGCAGCATCACCCGCTGGCCTTCGCTCAAGATAGGGTTACCGTCATCATCGCGCTCGGCTTTGAATTCCAGCGGCAGCGCACCAATCTCCTTGCGCCGGTCCAGTACCAGCGACTTGACCAGCCCGGCGCGCATGGCGCTCTTTAGATCAAAGTCGGTGACGATGTGCGGGAAGTACAGCTTGCGTTTGCTTCTGCCCGCGCCCACATCGTTGTACGGCGTGGCGGAAAAATCCACTTGTACAAAGCGCCGCCCTTTGGTTTCGGCAATCTTCGAGAGGCTTTTTTGCCATTCCACCTCGGTGCTTTCACCCTCGCGCTTGAATTCGTGAATATGGTGCGCCTCATCGTTGAACACCATCAGCTCCGGCAAGTCGGCCAGAAACTCCAGCACGTTGCCGCGTGCGTAGCGCCGGTCCAGCACGTCCAGGCTATTGCCGGTGGCACGGCCAGGCGTGAGGGGCAACACGGCGTCAATGACCCGTTGCGGGTCCAGCGGAGCGCCCAGCGCTTCCACGTCTTCCACCTCCTCGGCGCTATCGCCCTCATTGAGCAGATGCCAATTGGTGATGGCAATCATGCCGTTGCCGGTAGCCTTGAGGCCAATCTCGGTCTTGCTACAGACGTTGCCACGCACAAAGGCAAACACGGCGTCGCGGTAGGCGTCCGGGATAAACAGGTCTGCAAACTGCGAAATGTCGGATTTGGCAAAGTCTCGCGAACGGTTGCCGGCCTCGATCAGCTTGCCGCAAAACGCGTCCAACAGTCGCTCATAGACAATCAATCCCGGCGCCACTACCAGAAAGAAGCGCGTAAAGCGGGCGTCGTCGATACCTTCGGCCAGCGCCGCCGTTTTGTTCAGCAGCTGCCAGATCATCAGCGCCTGCAGCACCCAGGTCTTGCCGGTACCGGTGGCCATCTTGAAGCAGTATTTGGGGTGCGCGTGTTTGGCCTGCGCTACCTCGTTGAGGCGTGTACCGGTCAACAGCGCGTCAGGAGCGCAGGCGCGGTACAGGTCCAGCAGCGTCCAGCCGGTCTGGTCTGCTTTGTCAAGACTCAGCACTTCGTGCGCCACGATGGCATTCAGAATCGCCTGCTTTTGCCCGGCGTGAAAATTCAGCCCACTGCGGGCCAGAACCATGTCCTCACCAAACCACCACAGCAGCAGCTCCGCAGTGGTGGGGGTGACCAGCTCCAGAATGTCGGCAGCGCCGGATTCGAGACCCAGGCAGAGTTGTTTGGTCTTGGCGGTGAGGCCGATGGAGAGGGCGAGTTGGTCGTTCACTTCAGGCATGTGTAGTGGTTCGTTGCTTGCAAGTTGTAAACAAATTGTTTATTATTCACGCCATGATTCGCAGCTTCGCCGACAAGGAAACCGAAGGCTTGTTTAGCACCGGGAAATCCCGCCGACTGCCACCCGACATCCTGCGCCGCGCGATACTGCGCCTGAATCAGCTTGAACACACGGTATCTGTTGACGAATTGCGATTTCCCCCTGCCAACCGTCTGGAGGCCCTGCACGGGGACAGAAATGGGCAATGGAGTATCCGCATCAACAACCAGTGGCGTGTGTGCTTCCGGTTTATCGACGGCGATGCCTTCGATGTAGCAATCACTGACTACCATTAAGGAGTACGCATCATGGAACGCACAATCAACGGCTTGCCACCGGTTCACCCCGGTGAATACATCCGCGAAGCGCTGGAAGAGTTGGGTATGACGCAGGCGGCGCTGGCAAAAACCCTGGGGATTTCGTCGATGCGTATTTCGCACCTTGTGCGAGAGGAGCGGCCCGTGACCGCCGAGCTTGCGCTGCGCCTGGGCCAAGCCTTCGGCCAAAGCCCGCAATACTGGCTGAATTTGCAAGCGGACTACGATTTGAAGATGGCGCGGCTCGCCATGACCGACGAACTGGCCAACATCGCCCCATTGCTCTCCCGAATGGCGGCCTGAGCCGGTCGTAGCGCTCACGCACCTTCCCCCAACGTCGTCACCACTTCCGCCTCAAACCCAAACACATCAACCACCCGCACGCACACGCGACGCGGGCCGTCTTTTGTTGGCGTAGTGACCACCGCCTGGGTCACGACCCGCAGCGCATCGCCGTCGTTGGCGGTATTGCCCCGGTAGTCCTGCCACACCGAGCGAAAAACCTTGCCGTCGTAGTCCGGGTCTACGGCCCAATACTCGATCAGCGCCAGCGGCTCCCGGTTGGCAATGGCTTGCAGCTTGACGCGGTTGGCATCGTCCAGGTTGATGGCTTCGGGCGACAGCAGCACGTAGTTCTTGAGCTTGACCGTCAGCGATTCTTGCGCGGCACCATCGGGCGCGTTGCCGACTGCCTTGCGCTCAATCGGGTGGATCGTCAAATACTGCAGCGAGGAAAAGCGCACTTGGCCCCTAAGCTTGTCGATGCCGCCCTTCTTCTTGAGCCGGTCCATCAGGTCAGGTGGAATCACCAGCACTTCCAGCCGCGAGTCGTTCAGCGCGGTGATGGTTTCGCCAATGGAGGGTTCGAAATTCCAGCCCAACACCACCACGCGATCCCAGCCGCCCATCAGGTTGTCGCGTTGGGCAATGGCCTTTTTCAGCGTGGCTGCGCCCGTGAGCTTGTTGGGCGAGTCGGCCAGCACCAGGGTCTTGCTGCCCTTGCGGCTCCCCGCACCACTGATTTCGATGCTGGCGATCTGCCCCAGGTTGCGCTGCGGGTTGACGTCCGGCGGCAGCGGCAACGCGCCGTAGAGCGAGAGCACGATGGTGGAAAGGTCGCCAATGCGAAAGTCCCGACCCAGCGTGGCCTTGGCCGCCTCGACCTGGTAATCGCCGATGGCCTGGTACAGGAAAGGCTTGGCGTCCTGGTCAATCAGGCGCTTGCGCATGATCATGCAGGCTGGTTTGCCGAGGTCGGTGGTGATCCAGCGGCGACCCAGTTTTTCGGCGACGGCGGCGGTGGTGCCAGAGCCGCCGTTGAAGTCGGCGACAAGGTCTCCCGGTATGGTCGACATCTCCAGAATGCGGCGCAGAATTTCGCTAGGTTTTTGCGTCGCATAGTCCAAAGTTTCGGCACCGCGGACTACAGAAGCCGCTGGAATTTTCCAAACGTCATCTTCGATCTTTACCGTGGTTTCCTCGTAGATCAAGTTGTTTTGGTCATCACGCTCATATCCATGCCACCTTCCAAGCTCTTTACTCCATACTTTCTTTGCCAGTTTTAGGGGTACATTGCGGTCGACGCGCAGCAATGTGTACTTTTTTTGTTTCTTGCTTTTTGCGTAAAAGAAAATTACATCGTGGTTTTTCGGAAGGCTGATGGTTCCAGAGGGCAACTTGTCCGGGTAATGCCAAATCACTTCGTTGATGAAATTGTCTTTTCCAAACACCTCATCCATTGCCACTTTCACGTAATGCCCCACATGCCAGTCCAGATGCACATAAATGGACCCGGTATCCGCCAGCAGCTCCCGCATCAAAATCAGCCGGGGCGTGATCATGGCCAGGTAGGACGCGGTGCCATCGCTCCAGGTGTCGGAGTAGGCAAACTGCTCAATGACGGTGGGCTTTTGCTCCAGTTCCATGCCGGGTAGCGTGACCTTGGTGCGGTAGTCGGCCTTGCTGTCAAACGGCGGGTCGATGTAGATCAAATCCACCTTGCCGCGCAGAGACGCCGTGCTGTCATCGCCCGCCAGCAGCGCCGCCATCGCCAGAAGGTTGTCGCCATAAATCAGGCGGTTGGTCCAGGGTTGCCCATCGACCGTGTCCGCGTCGCCCAGCGTCGGCTGTGGGCTCTCAATCAGGCTGGACTGTCCAGGAGCAAACACCTCTCGCTGCGCTGAGCGCTTGTGCGCGGTCACCCAGTCCTGCACCGCGCTGTCCTTGGCGGGCAGCACCACTTCACGGGTTTGCAGCGACACGCGGTGGCGACTCTCAATGCCCTCCAGGATTCTTTCGGCCTCTTTGCGTCCGTTGGCAACGATTTCAGGGAGTTGTTCGAGCAGGGATTTGGGCATGGCACTTGTGTTGACCTCCCTCTGGATAAGCAGAACCAGTCAACGTAATCAATAGTTACGTAAAAAACGTGACTATACAGCTTGGTTCCGAGCGGGCATTGGTTGCCGGATAGCGTAACCCCATGGAAAACGCAAAGAAATTGTTTGCGGATCGATTACGTGACGCGATGCAAGCTGCTGGCTTTGATCCCAGACCGGCCGTGCTGGAGCGCGAGTTCAACACCCGCTATTGGGGCAAGCCGATGACACTGCACGGTGTGCGGCGGTGGTTGCGCGGTGAGACACTGCCAACGCATGAAAAGCTGCTCGTGCTGGCCGAATGGTTGGCGGTATCGCCGCAACAACTCGGCTTCGGTGACGAGGTGCAACGCAAGGTGGAGGTGCGCCGCGCGCGCTGGGACAGCGGCATCGGCTACCAAGACCGGGATATTTTTGAAGCGTTTCTTAAACTGCCGGTGCCGCAGCGCAAGCTAATCCGCGAAGTGATTTTGACCTTTGCCAAGGTGCATACCGACGCCGCAGCGCTGCCGGGTAAACCAACTGTTTAAATCCGCTTCTCAATATCAAATTGATAGCTGCTGACGCTTGTTCAGCAAGCGCTGGAAGGTGATTTGATATATAGAACTATGCCATCTCAGGTCATAGTTCTGAGTTGAGCCTAACCATGGCTATCGCGATTCAACTCCTCCATCTCCGCAGCGCTGAACACCCGAGACCGCGTCAGAAACCCCTTGCCTTCGGGTGTTTCCAGAGAGAAGTCTCCGCCGCTGCCATCGATTGCGTCGATGATCAGTTGGGTGTGCTTCCAGTACTGGTACTGCGCTTTGCCGATGTAAAACGGGCAAGCGCCTATGTCGCCCAGATAGACATCACCCGCGCCCATGGTGATCTCGCCCAGCAGATAACAATTGGCCGCGCTGTTGTCGCAGCAGCCGCCGGACTGATGAAACATCAGCCCGGGGCCATGCTTGGCTTTTAAAAAAGCCACCAGCTCCAGCGCCGCCGCAGTGGCGACGACTTTGTCAACCATCAGAAGAAGCCCAGCTTGCTTTCGCTATAACTCACCAGCAGGTTTTTGGTTTGCTGGTAATGGTCGAGCATCATCTTGTGGGTTTCGCGGCCGATGCCTGACTCCTTGTAGCCACCGAATGCGGCGTGGGCGGCGTAGTCGTGGTAGCAGTTGGTCCAGACGCGGCCGGCCTTGATGGCGCGGCCCATGCGGTAGGCGACGTTGCCATTGCGGCTCCAGACACCGGCACCCAGGCCATACAGCGTGTCGTTGGCCAACGCCAGGGCGTCGGCTTCGTCCTTGAAGGTGGTGACAGCCAGCACCGGGCCAAAAATTTCTTCCTGAAATACGCGCATTTTGTTGTGGCCCTTGAGCAGGGTGGGCTCCACATAAAAGCCTCCCGCCAGATCACCACTCAAGTTGGCCTGGTGACCACCGGTCAGCACTTGCGCGCCTTCCTGTTTGCCAATGTCCAGATAAGACAGGATCTTGGTCAGTTGCACTTGCGAGGCTTGCGCGCCGAGCATGGTCTCGCTGTCGAGCGGGTTGCCCTGTTTGATGGCTTTGACGCGCGGCAGCACCCGTGCCATGAACTTGTCGTAAATGCTTTCCTGAATCAGCGCGCGGCTCGGGCAGGTGCAGACTTCGCCCTGGTTGAAGGCAAACAGCACCAGGCCTTCGATGGCTTTGTCGAGGAATCCATCGTCCTTGTCCATCACGTCGGCAAAGAAGATGTTGGGCGATTTGCCACCGAGTTCGAGCGAGGCCGGGATCAGGTTGTTGGCGGCCGCTTGCGCAATCACACGCCCGGTCGAAGTTGAGCCGGTAAAGGCAATCTTGGCAATGCGCTTGCTGTTGGCCAGCGGCATACCGGCTTCGCGGCCAAAACCGTTGACGATGTTGAGCACGCCCGGCGGCAGCAGGTCGCCAATGATTTCCATCAAAATCAGAATGCTCACCGGGGTTGATTCTGCGGGTTTGAGCACCACGCAGTTGCCGGCTGCCAGTGCCGGCGCCAGCTTCCAGGCCGCCATCAGGATAGGAAAATTCCACGGGATGATTTGCCCGACCACGCCGAGCGGTTCATGGTAGTGGTAGGCCACCGTGGTCTCGTTGAGGTCGCTCAAAGAACCTTCCTGGGAGCGGATGCAACCGGCAAAGTAGCGGAAGTGGTCGCTTGAGAGGGGAATGTCAGCGGCCAGCGTTTCACGGATCGGTTTGCCGTTATCTACCGTTTCAGCATAGGCCAGCAGTTCCAGGTTGGCGTCGATGCGGTCGGCGATTTTGAGCAGGATGTTGGAGCGCTCCGTCACCGAGGTTTTGCCCCACTTGTCGGCGGCAGCATGCGCGGCATCGAGTGCCAGCTCAATGTCTTCGGCGCCGGAGCGCGCCGCTTTGGTATAGACCTTGCCGCTGATCGGGGTGATCACGTCAAAGTACTGGCCCTTGAGTGGGGCGACCGATTTGCCCCCAATGAAGTTGTCGTAATGGGCCTTGTAGGCGATTTTTGCACCGGGGTTGCCGGGGGCTGCGTAGATCATCGTGTCTCCTGAGTAATGAAAATTTCGAATCGATTTCCCTTGCGGGTACTAATACCATTCAAGTCGCGTGCCAGCGCCTGCAGCGGGTGGCGCAGCGTTGATTTCAAACAACTTTCCTCCATTTGATGCGAGTGGTGGGTGGTGCTGATCGTCGCAATTCGGAACAGTTGTCACATCTCGCGACACCCCGACTCGCCCGCATCTATGCAGGCCATTGCATATCGCCAGTGATTGATTCAATGGCTACGATAGCGACACCCTAATCTGCACACTAGTGACATGGGGCCAGGAGACACAGTGCAAACCACACACCCCGAAGCAGCCTTGCGGCAAGCCCGCCTGCAGTTGCTCGAACATGGCGAATTTCCGTCCGACGGCATTGACGCTCGCCTGGCCCGCTCCTGGCGGCGCAGCCTGGCGGCGGGTTTGTTGCCGACAGACCGCTTGCGTGAGGCCGAACACGCCAGCGGCGCAGACTTGCGCCACGCCCTGATCGGCAATCACGACCTGCTGGCACATTCGCGTCCGGTTATGGAATATTTGTTCGAGCAGGTGCGGCACAGTCAGGGCATGGTGATTCTGGCCGATAAGCGGGGCACCCTGATGCACACGCTGGGGCATGCCGATTTTCTGGACAAGGCGCAACGGGTGGCGCTTACCAGCGGCGCCTCCTGGCTGGAGCAGCATCGGGGCACCAACGCGATCGGCACAGCGCTGGCGGAACTCTCCGGAATCGAAATCCATGGGGCGGAACATTTCTTTGAGCGAAATTGTTTTCTGACCTGCACGGCGGCGCCGATTTTGTCGGCCCGCGGCGAACTGATGGGCATTCTGGACATCTCGGGCGACCAGCGCAGCGGGCATCCGCACACCCTGGGGCTGGTCAGCATGGCGGCGCGCATGATCGAGAACCAGCTCGTCACTGCCTCCTGCCGCGGCCAGATTCTCTTGCACCTGCACCCGCAGCTGGAGGGCATTGGCACGGTCGCCGAGGGCATTGTTGCGCTCTCGGGTGACGCCTGGCTCGTCGGTGCGAACAGCAACGCTCTGGCTCTGCTGGGGCTGGCCGCGCGTGATCTGGGCGCGACACAACTGGTTCATACGCTGGATGTCGGGCTGGACGACTTGCTCAACCGCCATCGGCGCCGTCCTGGTCAAGCGACGCTGGTTCACCTGCACAAGGGCGGCGTGGTTTACGTTCTGGTGCAAGCCGCTCCCTCGTCAATCGCTGCGGTTCCGGCGGCATTCAAGTCCGGCGCCAACCCGGTTTCGACCCTGCCTGATGCGCTGGCGCGCCTGAGCACCGGCGACGCGCGCTGGCTGAGCGCCGCAGACAAAGCCCGGCGTATTGCCGGCAAACCCATTGCGCTGCTGATTCAGGGTGAATCAGGCGTGGGCAAGGAGCTGTTTGCCCGCGCCACGCATGACAGCGGACCACGTCGGGAGAGTCCGTTCATCGCCATCAACTGTGCGGCCGTGCCGGAAAATTTGATTGAAGCCGAATTGTTTGGTTATGCACCCGGTGCCTTCACGGGTGCCCGGCGCGAAGGCAGCCCGGGGCGTTTGCGTGAGGCGCACGGGGGCACGCTTTTTCTGGATGAAGTCGGCGACATGCCGCTGGCCATGCAGACCCGGCTGTTGCGCGTGCTGCAGGAGCGCCAGGTGACGCCGCTGGGCGGCGGGCAGTCGGTAACGGTTGACTTTGCCTTGATCTGCGCGACGCATCGAAAACTGCGCGAGGAGGCTGAGCTGGGGCGCTTTCGCAGTGATCTGTATTACCGCATCAATGGTTTGACCGTGCAACTACCGGCCTTGCGCGAGCGCACTGATTTTCAGGTGCTGACCGAGCGACTGTTGGACGAACTCAATCCCCAGCGTCATATTCACGTTGCTCCTGATCTGCTGGTGCGCTTGACGCAGTACGCGTGGCCCGGCAATTTGCGCCAATATGCCAACGCGCTACGCACCGCCAGCGCGATGCTGGACGCGCATGAAGACTGCATCGACTGGCAGCACTTGCCGGATGATCTGGTGGAGGATCTCGCAGCGCCTTTGCAAAAACCCAGGACACAGGGCGTGGTGCCGTCGGCGCTGGGTGAGGCGTCACAAAATCTGGAGGAACTCTCCCGCGTTGCGATCCGTGCGGCGCTGGAAAGCAGTTGCGGCAATATGTCGCAGGCGGCGCGGCGCTTGGGTATCAGTCGCCAGACCTTGTACCGCAGGCTCAACGATTGAAGGCGGCGATTTTGCTATATAAATAATAGCTGCTTACGCTTATGGAGCGGGCGCTGCAAGCCTATTTTGTTTAAGTTCTCGAAATCTGCTTTTGGCGCGCAAAGTCCCACCACGGCAGCACCCGGCGCATCGACAGCACCTCGCCACTTTGCAGCGCCGCGTAGCCTGGGATGGTCGCCACCTGCGCCGCCCAGGCGGGCGTTTGCAGCAGTTGCAGCAGGGCCACGATGCCGGGTTGTACCAGCGCGGATTTGAGACACACCAGGTGGTAGCGCTCTTCAGCCAGTGGCACAAAGTCGAGCCCAATGCTGTGCGCGGCGGCTTCAATGCCAAGACCGGCGTCCGCTTGACCGGCGGCCACCGCGTTGGCGACGGCGGCATGCGAGGGCTCGGTGTGTTCATAGCCTTTGATGCCGGTGGCGCCCAGACCGCTTTGCGCCAGCAGCTCGTCGAGCACCACACGCGTGCCGGAGCCCAGGGACCGGTTGGCAAAGCGGGCCTGTTGGTTGGCCAGGTCTGCCAACGAATGCAAATTGAGCGGGTTGCCTTGGGCCACCATCAGGCCTTGGGTGCGCTGCGCAAAGCCGACGATCTTGTGCTGGCCGGGCTGCAACAGCGGCTTGTAGCTGCGCTCGGTGAGTGTCTTCTTGCCCGTGTTCAGCAGCGTGTGAAAGCCGGCCATCACGCAGCGGCCTTCGTTGAGCGCGCGAATGGCATCGACACTGCCGCTGAACCGGACGTCCAGGTGCAGGCGACCTGGCTCCTGATTTGAAGCGTACTCGCGCAGGGCGCTCAGCGCCGCATCGTGGCTGGCGTAGAGCGTGACGACGTGTACAGTGTCATCAAAGGCCAGCGCAAAGCTGCGCTCCAGCTCGGCGCGCAGAGCTTCAATCTGGGGCGCGAGGCGGGCCTGGGCCTGGCGCTCGGCCCACATCAGTTTGGTACCAAACTCGGTCAGACGCGCCGATTGGCCCTTCTCCCAAATGATCAGTTCGTTGCCAAGCTCGTCTTCCCAGCGTTTGAGTTCGCCCCAGACGTGGCGATAAGACAGCCCCAGCGCGCGGGCACCGGCCGAGATAGAGCCGTGCGTCGAGACCGCTTGCAGCAAGTCGATCAAGGGGTTGCGCACCAGCGCCGGGCTGGCGTCGCGCGAGAGGGTGTAGTGAAATTGAAGCCTATGCACGGTGGTTCATATCGTCAGTTTTTGGATTGGTCGTTACGATACTCCAATCAGTTGGGGACAGAGCTTGTTCGCTTCGCGTAACTGCGGTCTGTCCCGCAAAATTTCAATTTATGGCCACTTTCACCGACAGCGCTTACACGGCGCTGCAGCTTATCACCTCACTGGACTCCGGATTGCTCACGATCGTGGGTCGATCATTGTCGGTAAGCGCCACCGCCTGCGCCTTTGCCTGCGTGCTGGGGCTGACGCTGGGTGCCTGGCTGGGTGTGGCGCGCTTTGCCGGGCGCGGTGCGGTGCTGACCCTGCTGAATACTTTTTTGGCGCTGCCCTCGGTGGTGGTGGGTCTGCTGGTGTATTTGCTGCTCTCGCGTACCGGGCCGCTGGGCTATCTGGGTTGGTTGTTCAGCTTCAAGGCGATGGTGATTGCCCAGGTGCTGCTGGTGCTGCCGGTGGTGACGGTGCTGACGCGCCAGGTGGTGGAAGACGCCGACAGTCTGCATGGCGAGCAGCTAAGCTCGCTTGGCGCGCACCCATTGATGCGCAGCCTGCTGCTGGCCTGGGACAAACGTTACGCCTTGTTGACGGTGCTGATTGCGTCGTTTGGTCGCGCCATTTCAGAAGTCGGTGCGGTAATGATTGTGGGCGGCAACATCGACGGCTTTACGCGTGTCATGACCACGGCAATAGCGCTCGAAACCAGCAAAGGTGATTTGCCGCTGGCGCTGGGCTTGGGGCTGATTCTGCTCGGTGTGGTGTTGTTTTTGAACGTCTTGATTGCACTGGTGCGGCATTGGCGTGAGGGCCAGGAGGCCGGCAGTGCGCCTGCCTTGCCGCTGGGGGCGGCAGTTTGACGCCGGTGTTTGAGTTGACCGCTGCCAGCGTGCATTTTGGCCGCCCGAGCAGCGCGGTGCGCGCGCTGGAAGAGGTCAGTTTGTCTATCCACTCGGGTGAGCGCGTGGCGCTGGTGGGGGCCAATGGCTGTGGCAAGAGTACCTTGTTGCGTCTGCTGCACGGCTTGGCTGAACCCACGGCGGGGCTAGTGCAGCGCGCGCCAGTGACGCAGCAGGCGATGCTGTTCCAGAAGCCGCATCTGATGCGCATGACAGTGCTGGGCAATATTGCCTTGGGCATGTGGTTGCGTGGCACGCCCAGGCGGGAGGCAAAACAGCTGGCTTTGAGCGCCTTGGCACGGGTGGACCTGAGTGAACTGGCCGGCCGCAATGCGCGCAAGCTCTCGGGCGGTCAGCAGCAACGCGTAGCGCTGGCGCGGGCCTGGGCCCTGCAGCCCAAGGTGTTGCTGCTCGACGAGCCCACCGCCAGCCTGGATCCGCACGCCAAGCGCGAGGTGGAAGCCCTGATCGAGGAGTTTGCCCGCCAGAGCGATGAGGTGACGCTGGTGTTTGCCAGCCACAACCTGGGCCAGGTCAAGCGCATGGCGAGCCGGGTGATTTACCTGGAGCATGGGCGGCTAATGGCCGATTTGCCAGTGGATGATTTTTTCGGCGGGTCGTTGCTGCAAGCGCAGTATCCGGCGGCCCATTTGTTTGTCAAAGGAGAACTTGTATGAAATGTTTTATTACTTTTAAGCCTCTAGCGCTTATGCAGTCTGCGCAAGCAGCTATCATTAGCGTAGCACTTTTGAGCGTCAGCGGGGCAGCCCAGGCGCAGTCGATTGTGGTCGCTTCAACCACGTCAACCGAACAGTCGGGTCTGTTTGGCTATCTTTTGCCGGAGTTCAAAAAGGCGAGCGGTATCGATGTGAAGGTGGTCGCCGTGGGCACCGGCCAGGCCATCGACATGGGTCGCCGGGGTGATGCCGACGTGCTGTTTGTGCATGACAAGGTAGCCGAGGAAAAAGTGGTGGCCGAGGGCTTCGCCGTGAAGCGTTTTGAGGTGATGTACAACGACTTTGTCGTGGTCGGACCGGCCGGCGACCCACTCAAGTTGAAGGGTAATGACGTCGTCGAAGCGCTGAAGAAAATCTCGGCCGCCAACGGCCCCTTTATCTCACGCGGCGACAAGAGCGGCACCAACGCCGCCGAGCTGCGCTTCTGGAAAATGGCCGATCTGAGCGACAAGCAGGGCAGCGGCTACAAATCCTGCGGCTGTGGCATGGGCCCGGCGCTGAACATGGCGTCCAGCTCAGGTGCCTATGTCTTGACCGACCGCGGCACCTGGCTCAACTTCAAGAACCGTGGGGACCTACAGATACTGGTTGAAGGCGACAAACGTCTCTTCAATCAATATGGCGTGATGCTGGTGAATCCGGTAAAACACCCGCATGTGAAGGTGGCAGAGGGACAGAAGTTTGTTGATTGGCTCATCTCCAGCCCCGGGCAGGGCGTGATTGCCAACTACAAAATCGGTGGCGAGCAACTGTTCTTCCCGAATGCGGCGAAGTAGTGAGCGTCCAAGGATGCTCAGCATCCCTGTCCGATATTGCGGGCCAGACCCGCAATCCAGTATCTTGATTGAAAGCTCACCATGAAAAGAAATTCGTCGTCATCATTTCTGAGCCTGGCGATTGCAAGCTTGGCGGGCTGTGCCAGTGTGGATCGACCGGTAGCCCAAGCTGAGCCTGGGTCGCTAGCCTTGCAGGTCTATGCCGCAGGCAGTCTGCGCGGGGCCATGACAGACATCGCCAAGAACTATGAGGCGCGCACCGGTCAAAAGATTGCACTGACCTTTGGTGCCTCTGGCCTGCTGCGCGAGCAGATTGAGAAAGGCGGAGCGGCGCAGGTCTTTGCTTCGGCGGATACCGATCACCCGCAGCGTCTGGCCAAACAGGGCGGCTGGCGAGCGCCACAGGTTTTCGCTCGCAATACCCTGTGCGCGCTGACCGGCTCCGACATCAACGCAACGCCTGCCACTTTGCTCGACACCCTGCTGCGCCCGAGCGTGCGCCTGGGCACCTCCACGCCCAAGTCTGACCCGTCCGGTGACTACACCTGGGAGCTGTTTCACAAGGCCGAAGCGATCAAGGGCGGCGCCTATGCCGCGCTCGACAGCAAGGCAGTCAAGCTGGTCGGCCAGGTCAATTCGCCCAAGCCACCGCAGGGCCGTCTGGCCTACGCCTGGATCATGGAGCAGGCTCAGGTGGATGTGTTCCTGACCTATTGCACCAACGCGGTAGCCGCGCAAAAAGAAGTGCCACGCCTGAAGGTGCTGCAATTACCGGCCGAGTTGAAGGTCGGTGCGGCTTATGGTTTGACCGTGCGCAGCGATGCTTCACCCGCTGCCAAGGCTTTTGCGCATGCCCTGCTGGCCGCACCGGCGCGAGCCGTATTTAGCCGCTTTGGATTTGGTTTGCCTTGAGCGGATTCAGCGAAGGCGCACGTTTCGCCGGTTGAAAACATGCAGCGCACGAAGGAGAGTTTCGGGAATTCTTATTGCTTACTGTGCGTGTGAAGCGCCAGGGCGCGCGGCGTGTGCGCCGTGGTCCATTGGGGCTTCATGCGCTTCATGGGCCGCACCTGTGGGGGTAGTGATAACCACGGGCACCTTCAGGTCCAAGGTGCTTTGCACGCCTTTGGCATCCTTGAACACCAGCGTCAAGGGCAGGTTGCTGCCCACGGTCAGCGGTGCCTTCAAATCCATCAGCATGACATGGTAGCCCCCGGGTTTGAGCGCTACCGCTTTGCCAGCGGGCAAGTTCAGGCCACCCTTGACCTCGTTCATTTTCATCACGCCCGCTTCCATCTTCATCTCATGCACTTGAGCCACACCCGCAACGGGTGACGAGACAGCGACCAATTTGGCACCGTGGGTGGCGGTCAGCGTCATGAATGCGCCCGTTGCCATTTGGCCTTTGACGGTGGCACGGGCCCAGGCGTTGTCAACTTCAACCGCATCTCGCGCCGCCGCATTCAAGACAGTCGCGGCAAGCGCCAGAAACGGGATCAGCAATTTCATATTCATGGGTTTTCCTATTTATGCTTAAGATTATGGCATCCGCATCGATCCAAGAACCCCTCATTCTCTGCGAAAATAGCGCTTATGTTTACTGGAATCATCACCGCCATTGGACGCATTGCCGCCGTCCAGGCTGCTGGCCCATCTTCGACGCACGGCAAGCGCTTGGTGGTCGAATGCCCACCGACCTATCTCGATAACGTGGCCGGCGGTGACAGCATTGCGCTAAACGGGGCCTGCATGACCGTGACCACGCTCGATCTGGTTCGCCAGCAGTTTACGGTGGATATTTCTGCCGAATCGCTGGACAAGACGGCGGGTCTGGATCAAACCGGTCCAATCAACCTGGAACAAGCGCTGCGCGCCAATGATCGCCTGGGTGGTCACCTGGTGTCTGGCCACGTGGATGGCGTCGGCGTAGTGACCCATTTTGCCGCGCTGGGCGAGAGCTGGGCATTGCGCCTGCTGGCCCCCAGGGCGCTTGCCAAGTACCTTGCCTACAAAGGCTCGCTGACCGTCAATGGCGTGAGTTTGACGGTCAATGTGGTTGACGACCTCGACGCTGGCTGCGAGGTCAGCATCAACCTGATCCCGCACACGGTGCAACATACAGCCTTGGGAGCCCTCAAGCCAGGCTCCAGGGTCAACCTCGAGATTGACTTGATTGCGCGCTATGTGGAACGCATGCTCAGCGTAGATGCGGGCGACTTGAAAAACCGGCTTGCCGCTGGCACCTAGCCCGGATCCGGCGCGCCTTCATGGTGTCAAGGCACGGGCAGCAGGCGTGCGAAAATGCACCCATGATTACCGCCAGCAGCAGGTTTGAGCCTGCCAGCATCGTTTCAGAAAGAGCTTTCCATGACAGACATCCTCCCCGTCGCGATTTCACCAGTTGAAGACATCGTGGCCGACCTGCGCGCCGGGCGCATGGTGATTCTGGTGGATGAAGAAGACCGTGAGAACGAAGGTGACCTGCTGATGGCGGCCGAACACGTGACCGCCGAAGCGGTCAATTTCATGGCCCGCTATGGCCGGGGCCTGATTTGCCTGACGCTCACCCGCAAGCGCTGCGAACGTCTGCATTTGCCACCCATGACAGCCCACAATGGGGACAAGAAGGGCACTGCCTTTACCGTCTCGATTGAGGCCGCCGAGGGCGTGACCACCGGCATTTCCGCCGCAGATCGGGCGCGCACCGTGCAGGCAGCGGTGGCCAAAGACGCCCGGCCCGAGCATCTGGTCCAGCCAGGACATATCTTTCCATTGCAGGCAGTGGACGGCGGCGTGCTGATGCGCGCTGGCCATACGGAGGCAGGCTGTGACCTGGCCGCCATGGCCGGTGCCATCCCGGCGGCCCTGATCTGCGAAGTCATGAAAGACGATGGCACCATGGCGCGCCTGCCCGATCTGCAGATTTTTGCAGCTGAACATAGCCTCAAGATTGGCACCATTGCCGACCTGATTGCGCACCGCAGCCGGGTCGAGTCTTTGGTCGAGCGGGTGGCGACCCGTGCCATCAATACGGCCTTTGGCGAGTTCACATTGCACGCCTTCAAGGACAAGACCTCGCACGGCCTGCATCTGGCGTTGGTCAAGGGCCAATGGGAAGCCGGCGACACGGTGGCAGCACGCGTGCATGAACCGCTATCGGTGCTGGACGCGCTCGAAGTCAACCGCGCCATGCATTCCTGGAGCCTGGATATCAGCCTGGCGCATCTGGCGGCCGAAGGCAAAGGGGTCGTGGTGCTGCTCAATTGCGGCGAAAGCGCTCAGCAACTGCTGGCCCAACTGAGTGGCACGGCACGCTCCAGCCACGGCCCCGAGCGTGGCCGCATGGACCTGCGCAGCTATGGCATTGGCGCGCAGATTTTGCGTGAATGCGGCGTCCATAAAATGCGCCTGATGGGCAACCCCCGGCGCATGCCCAGCATGACCGGTTACGGTCTTGAAATTACCGGCTACATCAACAAGTAAACAACATGCTCGACACCGACCAGGGAACGCTCGAAGCCAGCCACCGGCTCTTGCGCGGCAAGAAACTCAACATTGGTATCGTCCAGGCGCGCTTTAATGCCCCCGTTACCAATGAACTGGCGCGCGCGTGCAAAGCCGAATTGATGGCGCTCGGCGTGGCTCAGAAAAACATCGATTTGTTGCAGGTGCCGGGTGCCCTTGAGATCCCGGTGGCCTTGCTGGCGCTGGCGGAAAAATTCAAGTACGACGCGCTGGTGGCCATTGGCTGCATCATTCGGGGCGAAACCTATCACTTTGAACTGGTTGCCAATGAGTCCGGCGCGGGGGTCAGCCGTGTTGCACTTGATTACCAAATACCCATCGCCAATGCCATTTTGACGACCGAAAATGAAGAGCAGGCGTGTGTCAGGCAGACCGACAAGGGACGCGACGCGGCCCGTGTCGCCGTTGAAATGGCCAACCTGCTGAAAGACCTTCAATGACCGACCTGAAACCCAAGCCTGCCAGCAGCCGACCGCCCAGGCAGTCCCGCATCGGCCTGACCAGCACTGGCGCACGCAAGGCAGGCAGCAAGTCAGAGCGTTCGCGCTCTCGCGAGTTTGCCTTGCAGGCCCTGTACCAGAAGCTGGTCGGCAGAAATGAGGTCGCCGACATCGATGTGTTTACGCGCGATCTGGCCGGATTTTCAAAGTCCGATGCCGCGCATTTCGATGCCTTGCTGCAAGGCTGCACGCTTCAGTCGGCAGAGCTTGACGCGCTGCTGTTGCCACTGCTGGACCGCAAGCTCGCCGAGATCTCGCCAGTCGAACATGCAGTGCTGTGGATTGGCACTTACGAGCTGCAGCATTGCCCGGATGTCCCGTGGCGTGTGGTGCTCAATGAATGCATTGAGCTGGCCAAGGAGTTTGGCGGCGCCGATGGGCACAAGTATGTCAATGCCGTGCTCAACGGCCTGGCAGCGCGCCTGCGCGCCACCGAAGTCGCTGCCGATCGGAGTCAATCACGCCCATGAGAATCTCAGGTCGGGCGCAGCGCATCGAGCCCTTTTACGTGATGGAGGTCGCCAAGGCGGCCGCCAGCATGGCCAGCGAGTTCGCCGACACGGACTCACCCATGATTCTCCTCAACATCGGCGAGCCAGACTTTACAGCGCCGCCGCTGGTGCAAGAGGCGGCTATTCAAGCCGTGCACGACGGCTTGACGCACTATACCCAGGCCACTGGCATGCCAGCGCTGCGTGAGCGCATCAGCGACTGGTACCGGACGCGCTTTAACGTCGCCGTGCCAGCCAGTCGCATCGTCGTCACCGCCGGTGCCTCGGCCGCTTTGCAACTGGCCTGTCTGGCCTTGATCGAGTCGGGTGACGAAATCCTGCTGCCCGACCCCAGTTACCCGTGCAACCGGCACTTTGTCACCGCCGTTGAGGGCCGCGCAGTACTGCTCCCGACCACTGCGGCGGAGCGATTTCAACTCAGCGCCGACAAGGTGCAAGCGGCGTGGAGCGCAGGCACGCGCGGTGTTCTGCTGGCCTCGCCCTCCAACCCCACCGGCACCTCCATCGACCCGGCCGAGATGCGCCGCATTCATGAGCTTGTGAGTCACCAGGGCGGCATCACACTGGTTGATGAAATCTACCTTGGTTTGAGCTTTGACGAGCGCTATGGCCACACCGCGCTGGCGATTGACGAGCAGATCATCAGCATCAATAGCTTTAGCAAATACTTCAGCATGACCGGCTGGCGACTGGGCTGGATGGTGGTGCCCGAGGCGTTGGTGCCAGTGATCGAGCGGCTGGCGCAAAACCTGTTTATCTGCCCCAGCACCGTCTCGCAATTCGCCGCGCTGGCCTGCTTCGAGGCTGAGAGCCTGGCAGAGTACGAGCGCCGACGCGCCCAATTCCAGGCGCGACGCGACTACTTGATCCCCGCGCTCAACGCCATGGGATTGAACGTGCCGGTGCTGCCGGATGGTGCTTTTTATGCCTGGGCCGAATGCTCCGCCATCTGCCAGCATCGCAAGCTCAAAGACAGTTGGGATCTGGCTTATGAAATCATGCGCCAAACCCATGTGGCGGTGACGCCGGGGCGCGACTTTGGCAGCGCAGACACGCAGCACTTCATCCGCTTTTCCAGCGCCAGCTCGATGGCGCAACTGCAGACTGCGGTGCAACGACTCAATGCCTTTCTGGAAACCAAGAAATGAATCAAGACCTGTCAATTCTTCATCTGGTGCTGAATGCCAGCCTGGTCGTGCAATTGGTCATGTTGTTGCTGATGCTCCTGTCCGTGGCGAGTTGGGCAGCGATTTTTCGCAAGCTCTTTTCACTGGCTCGAGTGAAGTCGCTAAATGATGCGTTTGAGCGCGAGTTCTGGTCCGGCACCAACCTCAACGACTTGTTTGCCGCGGCCACTCACAATGCCCGCAACTCGGGGCCCATGGAACGCATTTTTGCCAGTGGCATGCGGGAATTCCAGAAGCTGCGCGAACGGCGCATCAGCGATGCCAGCACCCTGATGGACGGTGCCCGGCGCGCCATGCGCGCGAGCTTTCAGCGGGAAATGGATGTGATTGAAACGCACTTGTCGTTTCTGGCCTCGGTCGGTTCGGTCTCGCCCTACGTGGGTTTGTTTGGCACGGTCTGGGGCATCATGCACGCCTTCAACGGCCTGGCCTCCCTACAGCAGGTGACGCTCGCCACAGTGGCACCGGGCATTGCCGAGGCCTTGGTCGCAACTGCCATCGGCCTGTTTGCCGCCATTCCGGCCGTGGTGGCCTACAACCGCTTTGCGCGCGACATCGACCGCACCGCGATCCGGCTGGAGACATTTATTGAAGAGTTTTCCAACATACTGCAACGAAACGTAGGCGCGCAGTCGGCGTCGGGCAAATAAAGGGAGTGTGGCGATGGCATCCGTAGTCAGTCGGGGGCGTGGTCGGCGCACCATCAACGAGATCAACATGGTGCCCTTCATTGACGTCATGCTGGTGCTATTGATCATCTTCATGGTCACCGCCCCCTTGATCACGCCCAGCGTGATTGATCTGCCCAGTGTCGGCAAGGCTGCCCGGCAACCCGACCAGGTGATCGTGCTTGTTCTCGGCAAAGACGAGTCCCTGAGCATGAAGATCAAGGAGAAATCGACCGTTCTGGGCCTGCGCGAGGTTGCCAGCGCCGTCAAAAAGGCCCAGGCCAGTGTGCCCAATTCGGCGGTGGTCATCAGCGCTGACAAAAATATCAAATACGAGGCCGTGGTCAAGCTGATGGACAGCCTGCAGCGCGCGGGTGTGCAGCGCGTCGGCCTGTCGGTGCAACTGGCGAGCTAGAAGCAGCCCATGGACCTTGCCGCCACCAATCGCCTCGAATTCGCCCCGCCGGTGACACCGGGATTCCTGCGCTCGTTGGCGTTGGCGCTGTTGGCCCATGCCTTTTTGCTGGCAGCCCTGACCCTGGGCGTGCAGTGGAAGAGCGAGCCGCTGCTGGCGACGGCCGAGGCAGAGTTGTGGTCGGCGCTGCCGCAGGAAGCGGCACCCCGGTTGATTGAGGCCGCGCCAGAGCCGCCCGCACCGGTGCCGGTGCCGCCCGCGCCCCTCAAGATCGACACGCCCACGCCGCCAGACCCAAGCATTGCGCTCGAGCGGGACAAGCAGCGACTGCAGAAAGAGCAAGAGCTCAAGAAGCGGCAAGAAGTGGAAAAGCATCGTCTGCAACAGCAACAAGAAGAACTGCAACGCGAAAAGAAGCGCCTGCAGGACAAACGCGAGCAGGATAGAAAGCTTGCGCAAGAAAGGAAAAAATTGGAGGAAGAAGCTCAGCGAGTGGAAGCAACCAAACAAACGGCGTTGCAGCGTCAGGCCAACCTCAAGCGCATGGCCGGGCTGGCGGGCGCCAGCGGCGCCCCCACTGCACAGGGCAGCACGCTGCGTTCCTCCGGCCCGTCGGCCAGCTACGCCGGGCGGATCCGGGCCCGCATCAAGCCCAACATTGTTTTCGTGGACGACGTGGCGGGCAATCCGAAAGCCGAGGTGGAGGTTCGCACTGCGCCCGATGGCACCATTGTGAGCCGCAGGCTGACCCAGTCGAGCGGCCTTAGCGCCTGGGACGACGCGGTGCTGCGCGCCATTGACAAGACCGAAACGCTGCCGCGTGACGTGGATGGCCGCGTCATCAGCCCGCTGGCCATCAGTTTCACGCCCAAAGACTGATGCCGCGCGTCAAGTACACTCACGCAGAAAGTTGATCCATTGTCAAGCAACGGTCCTCGTCTCGTGTCCATCGACCTCTCCTCAGCCAACAAGCCGGTTCCAAAGCACATTGCCATCATCATGGATGGCAATCGCCGTTGGGCCCGGCAATCGGGCTTGCCGGTGGCGCTCGGTCATGCCAGTGGCGCGCGTCAGGTGCGCAGCATTGTGCAAGCCTGTGCCGACCGGGGCGTGCCTTTTCTCACCCTGTTCGCCTTCAGCACCGAAAACTGGCGGCGGCCACAGGACGAAGTTTCCAGTCTCATGGGTCTCATGACCCTGTATCTGCAAAAAGAAGTGAAAGACATGAGCGCCAAAGGCGTGCGTCTGAAAGTGGTGGGCGATATCAGTGGCTTCGACCAGCGGATCCAGACCCTGATCGCACAGGCACAAGAAAAAACAGCGCAAAACCAGACCATTACGTTGACTGTTGCGGCCAACTATGGCGGCCGCTGGGATCTCGTGCAGGCACTCAAGTCGTGGCAACAAGCCCATCCCGGCGAGTCGGCCGACAGTCTGGATGAAAACACTCTTAGTGGACACCTGAGCACGTCCTATGCACCTGATCCGGACTTGTTGATCCGCACCGGTGGCGAGTCACGCATCAGCAACTTCATGCTTTGGCAAATGGCCTACACCGAGCTCTTTTTTACCGACGTGCTGTGGCCCAGTTTCTCGCCGCAGGAACTGGACCTGGCCATCAACTGGTATGGCTCACGGGAACGCCGTTTTGGGGGTCGCGCCGCCTGAGCGTGCCGCCCTGGGCTTCAGCGCTCGGACCACTTGACTCCCAACTGACGCAGATAATTCGCTACGTCCGGGCTGAGCCCGCCGAGCGCGCTGGCTCTCTGTGCCAATTCTGCTGCGGCTGCGTTGTTTCCCTGGGCGGCCAGCGATACCGCCGCACCCTGGAGCCAGCGCGGTTCATCGGGTCCAAGTTTGAGTGCCATTGAATAAGCTGCTGCAGACTCCGCGTGACGTCCCAGCCGCTGCGCCGCATTGCCACGCAAGGCCCAGATTTCAGCTGCATCCGGGAGGATCGGCTCCAGCCGAGTCAACCGGGCCAGCGCCTGGCTGACCCGGCCCTGCGCCAGTTCCATGCGCCCGAGTTCCCGCGCCAGCGCCAGTAGCACCGTGGTGCTGCCGCTTGGTGCGCCCGCAGCGTGTGAGCGCTCGGCCAGTAGCAGGGCCTCAGCCAGCAGATCAATCGCCGCCTCGTGCGAACCACGCTGCCACAGACTTTGCGCCTGCGCCAAAACCTCATCAGCACCAGCACGGCGCACTGGGGGTTCCTTCAAAACCGCTGGCGCAGCAGCGGGCAACGCGACTGCCGCCTGCGCTGCTGAGGTCCGAGTGGCGGGCGCGGCCAGTGGGGCCACTGGCATGTAGCGAGGCACCGACGCCACTGGTGAGCGCAAGCTGTCATCCATTTTCAGGGCGAAATCGGTTGGCGATCTCAGCGGCTGATTTTCAGTTTCGGGTGCAGGTGTTGGGGCACGGGCGGCAACCGGAGCCGCTTCGCTAGCTGCCATGCGCGCCGCTCTGGGCACCGCAGTAACGCTGCCTGTCACTTTGGCAGTCGGGGGTGACACGCGATGCGTCTGATAGCGCCAGGCCGCTGCCCCGGCCAGCAGCAGCAGCGCGCCCAACCAGATTATTTTGCTTGACCCTCTGCGCTCGCCCGGTGCCGAACGACTGACAACCCGCGTATCGCGTGTAAATCCACTTGGTGCCGCTGCGTCGACAACTGCGCCAGCAACACCGCTCTGGCGGCGGTCGAGGTCCCGCAGCATTTTGTTGATGACGCTCACAACGAGCCTCCGATTTGATTGCCTTGCAGCCGCCAACGCCAGCGCCACCAGGGTCGCTGCGCCGAAACACCGGGCGTATCGGCAGCCGCCAGTTCCACATGACGCAGGTTGACGCGGTGCTCATTCTCGCCGTAAGCCAGCAGCAAACTCTTGTGCGCCAGCAGATTGACCAGCCGCGGCACGCCCCCGCTCCAGTGCGCCAGGGCCTGCGCCGCAGCGAGTTCAAATACCTTGCAATCAGTGGCCTCGTTCAAGGCGGCCACGTTCAAGCGATGCGCCAGATAGGCGCTCACCTGCGGCGCGCTCATGGGTCCAAGGTATTCGCTAAAGCTGATGCGCTGCAACAACTGACGCAGGTCCGGCCGAGACAGCGTCTGATCCAGCTCAGGTTGCCCCAATAGCACGATTTGCAACAGCTTGCGCTTCTCGGTTTCCAGGTTCGACAGCAAACGCAGGCTTTCCAGCGTGCGCAAAGGAATGGCTTGTGCCTCGTCGACGCAGAGCACCACCGCGCGCCCGGCTTGCGCCTGCTTGAGCAGGCAGTCGCGCAATTCATTGAGCAGGTGATGGCGCATGATGGGCGTCTGCGTGGCATGCGCTGTCACGTCAATCGAGAGTTCCTGCATCAATGCCAGCAGCAAATCGTCGGGCCCCATGTCCGGGTTCGGAATGTACGCGGTGACGTATTCACTTTGCAGCGTTTTCAGCAACTGACGGCACAAAACGGTCTTGCCGCAGCCCACTTCTCCCACAATCTTCAAAAACCCCTCGCCACTGCGCAGCGCCACCAGCAGCATGTTGAGTGCCGCCTGCACGCCTTCGTGGGCATAGAAAAAGGCACTGTCCGGGGTAATCGAGAACGGTGCCTCGCGCAGCGAAAAATGCCGTAGGTACATTAGCGGGCAGGTGTCTTGGTTGCGCCTTCCTGCACCGAGCCATCGATGCGGATGACACGGGCACGCACCGCATCGATGTCATCAAGGGCGGCACGGGTGCGTCGCGTCTGCGCTTCCCAGTCTTGCGCTGTACGGATGATGGTCGGCTTGATCAGCACCACCACTTCTTTCTTGCGCCCGGTGTTGGCATGGTTGCCAAAAAGAGTGCCAAACAGCGGCGCGTTATTGGTGCCAGGCAAACCGGAGGATTGGCGATTGGATTGAATTTGCATCAAGCCGCCAATAGCAACGATGTTACCGTCCTGAATGCGCACCAGGGTGTCGGTCTCATTCATGCTGCTCGATGCCACCGGCAACACAAAATTGCCCGCGCTGCCCAGGTCAATCTGCTTGGCTTTTTCGGTCACGGTGGTGACCGACGGATGGACGTGCAGCATGATCTTGTTGCCGTCATCGATTTGCGGTGTCACATCAAGCGAAATGCCGGAAAAGAAGGGTGTCAATGTGATGGATGGCATGGTGTTGGTTGTGGCAGCCGAGCCGCTGCTGGCACTGGCGTTTGTGCCACCCGACACATTGGTGACAAAGAAATCTTCGGCACCCACCTTCAGCACAGCCTTCTGGTTGTTGAGTGTTGCAATGCGCGGGCTTGAAAGGATCTGCACATCGCCCTGTGTTTCCAGAAATCCAAGCACGGCCTGAAACCCGTCCGTGGCAAAGGCCAGTCCAAACAGGCCGGAGCCCGCCGCGGGCAGCGAGATGCCGTCCGCCAGCAAGGCTGCTCCTCCCGAAAAGCCGGGGATATTGGTCTGCACGCCGCGCACCAGGGTGTTGGTTGACGTGACGGTGGAGCCGCCAACACCGGCGGTAATTGGGCTCGTCGTGTTGCCACCGATGACGCCCATGGCACCGGTACGCCCGCCGCCATTTTTTAACGCCGACCAATCAATGCCGCTCTGATAACCATCGCGCAGCTCAATTTCGACAATTTTGGCTTCCAGCATGACCTGTCGCTCAACGGCAATTTGCGCTGCCTTCAAGAACTTGTCCACCTGCCGCAACTCGTCGGGCATGGCATGCACGGCCATGATGCCGGCCTGTGGGCTGGTGACCACGTTGCGTCCGGCACCGTTGCCCACCAAGCCCTTGACCGCAGTCGTCAACTCGGCCCAAAAATCAGTCTTCGACGTGGTCGTGACGCGGCTGCCTTCACCTTGCTGGCTGCTGCCCGAAGTAACAGGGCTTGTACCCGCACTTGTACCGCCACTCGAACTGGCCTGCAGCGCCGCCCCTGGCGAGACGCGCAAGTCGCTGTTGCCAACACGTTGCGAATGCGGGTAGTTAATAGTAAAAATCTGCGTCCGCAAGCTCGGTGCATAGACCGTGATGCGCCGTCCGTCGACCTTGAAGTCATAGCCATACACATCACGAATCGCTTCCAGTGCCTCCAGCACGGTGACACCGCGCAAGGTGACCGACAGCGTGCCTGTCACGTCGGGATGCATCATCATGCTGTAGTGCGTGTCGGCCACGATGGCCAGAAATACTTCACGCGCTTGCGCGTTGCTTACGAGCAAGTCCAGCCGTGGCTCGGGCGGCGGGGTCACTGCGGGAAGGGCAGGCTCGGCCAGCGCGTCACTGATGCGCGATGGCACGGCCACCGGCTGGGTCGGCGCCGTCGTTTGAACTTGCGCCAGATCGGCACGAATGCCCTCGCCCACATTGGGCATGCGCAGGGGGCGCTCCGTTGCGCAGCCCGCGAGCAGGGCGGCGCACAGGGCCAGACTCAAGCCGGACCAGGCCATGAAACGTGGCCGTGTGGCGTGCTCACGCGGCAATAATTGAAAAATAGTCATCATCTTTTCCATTCGTTCGAATCGACCTCAAGGGCGCAGCGCCACACAGGGAACGGCTGGCGGCGGTGCCGGGCGCTGGCTGGCTGGGCTTAAAACTTTTCTCGACGTGCCAGATTTTTTGGAGCGGCCCGCCCTGCCTCGCTGGCCCGACCTGGCTCCTGAGGATTTCTTCAACGCGGTCGGTGCGCAGCCAGTGCCTGCTGCCACTGGCGTCAAAGCGTGGCGCTCAATGCCCGCAAAGCGTGGCACTTTGCGCAGTTCACCGGCTTCACGCAACCAGACTTCAGTCTCCGTGATGCGCTCAATGCGAGCCTGACCAAGCTTGTCGCCCCGTGCATACAGGCGTGTGCCGACGACCAGATAGGCACGTCCGTCGCGCACGATGACGCTGGCGCTGCCGGGCTCAAATCGCGAATTCGCCGCCGCCGGCACCCCGGCCAGACCCGCCTCAACAGGTGGCAATGTTGGATCGCGCAGACTCTGTGCGCCCACTGGACCGAACATGACAAGCAGGGCGATTGCTATGAAAACTTTCATCACTGCACCCCCAGCAAGAACAGTTGCATAGTCAACTCGGCGGGCAGTTTGTCGCTCTTGAGTTTCATGGCACCCCAACGCACCTGGGGCATCTCGTTTTCCAGGGTCTGCACATATTGCGTCAGATCGGCGTAGCTGCCAGACACTGTCAGCTCCATGCCCTGACGCGTCAGGCCAGCGGGCAGGGTGGCGGCGCTACCAGCCGAGCCACTGGCGACTGTCGTCTGGGCTGTGCCCGCTTCGAGCGCCAGCGCCGAGGTTCGCAGCAAGGTCAAACCGGCATGGCGACGCAGCAAATGGGTCAGGGCCTGTGCCAGCGGGGTTGCCCGGGCGGCGTCGGGCAAGGTTTCCTTGATGGTCTGGTTGACGGACTCGATTTGCTTCTTGACGAGGACCATTTGGTCGCGTGTGGCTTGGCTCACATCAACCGGCCGCGCCAGCGCCTTGAGTTCCAGGCGCGCGCGTTGCAATTCGACGCTTTGCTTCTCAAAGCGTTGCGTCAATTGTTTGTGCGCAAGTTGCGCGGGCGATAACCAGAAGACATCGGCGAGCGCCAGACAACACGCGATAACCGACAAAAACAAAAACACGCGCTCGCGCAAACTCAGGGCATTGATGCGACCCGACAATCTTTCCCACCAGGCTTTCCAGGCTGCCTTCATGGCTTGCCTCCCGCGCCCGGGGCCGCTTTGCCCAACGCACTCACGAGGCTGAAAGACCACATGGGCTGCGGCGGCGCCAGCGCCGACGATTGCGGTGCTGTGGAGCCAGCCGCAGCCAGTGCCTTAAAGACCGTCACGCTGGCGTTCTCGACCTTCACTGCGGCCAGTTTTTGCCCCGCCAGCAGCGGACTACCGGCGAGTTTGCTGACCCAGTCGTTGAGCGCGGCGGGCTCCAGCGTAAAGCCAGTGAGTTGGAGCTGATTGTCGTCAGCCTGCAGGTCAGTCAACCAGACCTGCGCCGGAATCGTCTGCGCCACCAGGCGCAAGCGCGCGGCGTGGCCCCAACCCGGTCGAAACAAGCCGCGTTGCAAGGCGTCCATCAGACTTTGGCGCTGCTGCAAAGTCAGTTTGTGGCCCTCCAATTCCTTCGCCAAAGCGGCTTCCAGCGGGCCTGTGTCGGTCTTGCCCTGCTTGATGGCGGCTTGCAGACTCTCCAACTCCTGCGCCTGCGTGGTCAGGGTCTTCTTGAAACCGTCGCTCGCGGCGTTGAGACTCCACACCCAGTAGCCGCACAAACTGCTGCCTAGAACGACAAAGACGGCCAGCGCCTGCAGCATCGTTTGCGCCGAAAAATAACGCTTCTGCGTCAGCAGAATCGGCGTGCAGAGGTTGATTTGCTGGGTCATGTTGACGAGCGCGATGTTAGGTCAGAGCTGGCGGCTCTCGGTGCGCAGCAGAACCCCCAGCAACGGCAGGCACAGCCCCTGATCCTGCGCGGCTGCCACGGCAAAGCGCGGGAAAAATGCCTTCACATCCAGCACAGTCACGGTCTGCGCCAATTGCGCTGTCAGCCACTTGGCCAATTCTTCACTGCGCGCACCCGCATAAACGCGCAAAGCCCCCAACGGCATGCTCGACCGTGAGCGATCCCAGACATCGAGGGAGCGCTGCACTTCGACCAAAAAGCGCTGGGCCCGGTCCTCAGCGACCGCCTCATCGGTGCGCGATGATGGCGCACCCGTGCGTGTGTCCGAATAGTCACTGCCATAGACCAAACCGCCCACGCTGTAATCGGGCACGTACGCATCGACCGGTGTAAAAGCCGAGTCGGGTGCGTCAAGCGGTGCGTTGCCACGCCCCCATGCGGCGTTCAAAAATCCTTCCGGTAGCTCAAAACTGCGGGTGTAGAACAGCTCTTCATTGGCGCTGATCGTCAGCACCGCCTGCTGGCCCTCAACCAGCACCAGAGCGGCGTTGGCGCGCTCTGGCCGCCCCTCACGCGCCGCCACCGCACTCTGCAGATTGCGTTGCGCGGTTTCCTGGATATCGATGACCGACACTGACCAGTGCATCGCATCGCCCAGGTCGAGCACCGAGCGCACCAGGGCGTTGGTGGCGGCGACCACAAACAAATGTCCGGCCCCTTTGGCCTCGGCGTCGCCGACCCGCATCACATCGAGCGTGACGTCGTCCACATGCGTGTTGAGCATCTCGCGGATCTGGTAACGGGCGGCCGCGCGCAATTCCTCCGGCGGCACGGCGGGTGCGTCAATCTGCAACAACTGGTATTGCTCGGGCCGCAGCATGACGCGCGCCTCAATACCCTTGAGGCCCAACACCTGCAGGCGATGCACAAACGCTTCGAAACTGTCACTGCCCTGCTGCGCCACGCCGAGCTTGAGCACCTCGTGCAGGCCGTTTGGGCGCTCGCGCGCCAGCACATAGGCCAGCGTCTGGCCCGACCAGGAAACGACCAGGCGATCGCCTGAACTGTTGCGCTGCCAGGGCCAGCGCATGATCAGGCCGACTCCTGGGGCGTGGGCGCGATGCGATGCGGCGGTGTGTCAATCATGGAAGCTAAGGATACACGAAGCGAATTTACTCTGATTTTAGTAGCTGCTTGCGCAGGTAGTACGGGGGCAATCCCTATAAATCAATAAAAGAATTGAAGCCATCAGTAGTTTTCGCGGCGATAGATGAGCGGGCTTTTGTAGATGCCGAAGGTGGCGCGGGCAAAAGGATCACGGTCGTAAGCCGCAGCAGTACACCAATTTCCACTAAGGTAGGGCATTGCCGCGGACGTGGACGATCCCAGCGGAGACGGAGGCGTTGCGGTCGGGCAGGTAACGGGCAGTCCGGCGCTGCCCAGATTCAAAATAAGGTCCAGACTTCCCATCGCCGTCGGCGCTGGCGACGGCTTGGACAGGCTCACATTGCTCAGGCCCGCCGCAAAAGGCGCTACCGCCGTGACGTGACTGAGCCCCATATTGGTGGCAGTGATCCCACCCTGGTAATTGATCAGGTTCACATTTGCCACAGCGACACTGGAGCAACTGTCCAGTGGGTTGCGGGCAAATGATGCGCCGCTCCAGTACTGGGCTTCGAGCGGCACAGCCAATGCCAGCAAGTCTGAACCGTAAGCATTTTGAAGATAGAGGCGTCCGAAGCGAAACTTGCTGTTGGCGGCCAGCGTCACGGCGCTGCAGGTGCCACTCGATGTGCCGCTGGCGTCTGGCGTGCAGGACGTAGTCGACTGGTCCATGTCCCGGTCGATTAATAGCACGCCATCGCCATCGGTGACCGTTGCGCCAAAAGCCAATGCGTTAAAGGGTCCCCAGGTGGCGTCCGCAGGGCTTGTGACCGGACGAGAAAACTGGCTGGCAGCATAGGCCGCTGCGCCGCCAGACCAGGGTGCCGTGAACGTGACGCGGCTTCCAAGCGCCGTCCCGTTGTTGCTGTTTTCTGCTTGGGTGCTAACCACTCCTTTGGCGAAAGCGCCGTTGTAATTCTGGGTCTTCACGCCGGACAAGTTGTGCGCCACGATGCTCGCCGTCAGGCTGAAGGGCTGGCCCATGTAGGTGAAGGAACCAGCAGCACAACCCTGGGTCATCGACGGATTTGTGAGCGCAAAGTGATCGGGGATAAATCGTCCGAAATAAGTGGTCGTGGCGGCATTGCCAAATTTGCACCCGTATTTGCCGCCCACGGCGGTGTTGGAAAAATCGTTGCTGCAGTCCGCCGCCGAATCAACGCCGCTAAAGGTGTCGTCGTAAACTCCGTTCGCGGCAAAATTGAAATAGCCCACTTCGGAATACGTGAACAGGGCACCGGTGACACTGCCTGTCAACCCGTCGGCAACTCCAAAACTGCCACTTAGGGAGCCAGGCTGCAGGGCAACACTGTGAGCACCGATCTTGCTGACATCGAGTTTTGGCGTGCCGTTATACCCGGCTGCGCCACTGGCCGCAGTCAATGTGAAATTCGTTCCCGCTTTGATGATCGGTGTTGCGCTGCTGCTCACGCCGGTGGCATCCGCATTGGCGCTGGAAGTGACCGTGAATCCGGTCGGGCGCACTGCAAAATCATCGGACGAACAGCCGACAATGCTGGGCGACTGGTTGGCGTCGGTCACCCGGCAGCGCAAATCCGGGTAGGCCTTGGCCACCGTCATACTCGTTGTGCTCTTGCGCCCTTGTTCGGTCGGCTGGCTGGCGGCGGCAAAAGTCAGGGTCTGGCTGACTGCCGGACTGATTGCCAAGCGTGCGCTGCAGGCAGTAGCCCCTGATCCATCCACGAGTTCGACCGTAACGGGCTTGTCGGCGCCCACGGCATAGCTCGTTTCCTGGCTGCCATCGGACTTCAGCGCGACAACGTCAAAACTGAAAGCCGTGCCAACGAGCTTCGTATAGAGATGCCCGGTTACAGCACTCGCACCCGACTCCACACAGTTGAAGTTTGCCGGAAGCACGGCACATGAGTAGGTGCGGCTCGCGTCACAGGTCGACCCGGTGGTGTAGTCCGCCGCCACGCAGGCAGCCGCAGCGCCGGTGTGCTCCGTGATGCTGCCGGACGCAACGTTGATGTTGAGCGCCTCCGACAAGTTATTGCTCAGACCAAAGGTGACACTGCTCTCATTGGCAAAGGTATAAGTCGCAGTGCCGGTTCCCGCGCCAAGCGCCGTGAGCGAATTGATGGCGCCCCCCGCGACATTTGACCAGGTGCCATGTCCCAGGTCGGTAGCGAGATTCATGCTGGTGCCAGCCAGGGAAAACTGGGCATGATTCGAGTCATGCGCCTCAATGGTGATGTTGGCAACCGACGAACAGGTCGAGACCGCGCCATCGTGAATGATGTGAAAATGGTCCAGCGTGGTGCAGGTCGGCCGCGTCAGATTCATGTCGGCCGCCGCCTGCGGCGCACTGATCTCAATCAAATAGAGATAAGCCTCATCAATGCTGCCGTTGGCGCCGTTGCCCGTTCCGCCAGACGGGGTGACACCGGAAGTGCGGTTGTCGCCGATATAAATCGAGCTCAAGGCGGGCATCGTGCCATTGGTTGTGCCACGGGTCGGCGCGCCGTTTTGCAGCACGCCATCCAGGAATATCTGCAAGGCGGTCTGGTTGGTGCCTACGCGCACGTTCCAGGCGACGCCAATATGGTGCCAGGTTTTCAAGGCAAAGGTTTGCGCCGGTGCCCTGGCGGTGAGCATCGTGCCGGCGCTGTCAGTTACAACAAAAGTCAACGCGCCGTTATTTGATTTCATCAGGTAGAACGGGCGGTTCGCCACTGCCGTGGCGTCGAACAGCATGGCATTGCTGGTATTCCATTTGATATTGGAATTGAACCAGAAGTCGATGGCGCCCTGATTGCCCGGCACGATCGGCGTTGCCACCGCATCGATGACGTTGCGCGACGTGTTGCTGGTAAAGCTGCCGCCGCGGCACAACTTGCCCCCCGGAAGCGTAGGGGGGGGCGGCACACTGGCGGCGGCGCCAACGCGTGAGGCGTTGCGGTTGTTACCCGAGGTGTCCTTCACCTCTCCTGCCACCCCGGTCCAGGAACTCTCATCAAAACGGTACTCGGCTCCCTTCGTTGCCAACTGGTTGGCCGGATACCACAGGATTGCGGTGCCCACGCTGGTATCAATAAAGTTCTGGTTATAGGCGTACTGGGTGTAGTCAGTATTTGTAAGTTGCACGCCGACGGTTGCGCCCACCCCAGTCGTGGAACCGGTGGTGTACTGGTATCTGAAATTGCCATTGACCCCCGCCGTGCTTTCATACAGCGCGACCTGGAAGCTGTAGCGCGTAGCAGTATCGCCATACAGGGCCACATTGCCCCAAGTGATTACGAAACGTCGATTCGGAGCAGCGCCAAGAAGTTCGTATTTGACCGCGGCGCCGGCAATGCCATTGGCATTGCCGGCAATGATGTCAATCCAATAAGCAATCATCAGGTTTTTTGGCACAGCGTTGACGCAGCCGCCGTAAGCAAAAGATGAAGCCGCTGTGATCGGCAGAGCCTGCGGCGTGTAATCGCGGTGGAACCCAGAGACATCCGTCGGGAAGGCCAGCATTCCGTTGGAGTAAGCACGAACGCTGGAATACGACACGCCACCGAAGGTGAAGGTAAAACCTGCGGGAAAAGTCAAATCCGACCAGTCATCGTCGCCATTCGGGAAATCCGTGCACGCCGGTGACGTGCCGGTGGCATGCCAGACTGCACTGGTGGCCCCGCCCGATGGCGTGTCATAGGCGAACACATCATTGCGATAGGCATAGGTCTGGGCTTGAGCCACTGGCCCCATCAGCACACAGACAAGCAGCGCCAAAAGACCGGGACCGACGCCGATCCATTGCGCCCATCGGACCTTGAAATGCGGCCAAGGCTTGTTCATGAATGAGCTTTCATATTTCACGGTTGTGGTTGCTCGAGGGACACGGACACGCTGCGTTCAATAAACCCAACAGCGCCAGCCGCAGTGCCTACACTGGCGCTGGACGTCAGGATGAAAACGGTTCTGGTCACCCCGGCCTCATCATGGACCTGAGGTGTGCAGCCAATTGTCAGTGTAAAGCCGTCGATCGAGGCGGGTGCCGTGACAATCGGGCAAGTCGCCAGCGGCAGCACAGCGGGCGGTACCGGTGCAGTGGCAAGCACGCCCCCAATTGCCCACTCCAATCCTGCCCTGGCAGCCCAGTAAGCACGCGAGCCTTGAACGTCCTGTGCCGAGGTCAACTGCTGCGTGTTGGAAAAAGTCAGCATGAAGCCGCCCAGTGCCGCCAGCACCACGACCAGAAAAATGGCGGCGATGGCGGCAAAGCCCTGCTGCGCGTGCTGCAGGCACTTCATGGCGTGTTGTCCACGTGAACTTCGTGATACAGGCTCACGCTCTCGCCGCTGCTGGTCACACCCAGCGTCACTTGCACCACGGCATTGCGCTGCAGATCTGAGCCGTTATAAACAAAGCTGCAGGCGCTGACATTTTTTGCCAGCACCGGCGTGCCCGAAGGCGGCGTTGCGCAGCTTGCCGGGGTGGCATAGGGACCAGTCAGCACGCGGGCATAGCGGTAAAGTGTGCCGGTGCCGTCGCCGGCCGCATTGGTTCCGAACCCGTCGCAGACAAAGCTCACCACATGCTCGGCCGCTGGAATGACGTGGAAACGGTTGCTGCCGGAGGCCAGCGGGAACTGCTTGGCGGTGATTGCAATATTTGTTTCGTTGGGCAGCGCGCCCACGCTCACACCGCCGACGGCGACGGGGGAGGTGTTGTCCTGGTTGTAGGCATCGGAATTGGTAATGCCCAGGTTATAGACGGCGATCAAGTCGCTAGCGACGATCGCCTGGTCGGCCAGCGCGCTGTTGTTGCCCAGCATATCGAAGCTGCTATCGGCTGTGGCGAAATTCAGTGGGTCGCCAGTGCCGGCCGTATTGACGGCGGCACGGTAGCGTCCGCCGGTCTTGGTCGGCATGAATTCGATACATAAACTGGGCGAACCCGAGGTCGGCAGGCGCAAGCTGTTGGGCAGCGCCTTTCGAATATCGCGCGCCATGCGGCGTACCGTGCTGTCGGTCACGTCGGTCAGGGCCGCACGCCGCGCGCTGGAGAAATAGGCATCGATCGGGCTTTTCATGAACACCGACACGACGGCGCCGATCACCCCCATGATGACGATCACCATCACCAGTTCGACCAGTGTGAATCCGCGCTGGAAAGCAGTATGGCGCATGGCTAGTAGTTTGCCCGGTAACCGTTCATCGTGACGCTTTCACTGCCGCGAGAGACCGTCACCGTCACTTTCTTCATGGTGACGCCACTCACACTTGCGGGCGCACCGACCGTGATCGCGAGCGTGTAGCCCGACAGCGCTGTCGGCAGATCGGTGAACGCGGTCTGGGTCAGGAGGTTGTAATCGTCCACGTTGTCATAAGTGGCGCGGCCCGTGCCGACCGCCGCCGCCGGATCATGAGCATAAGACTTGAGCAAGATCTCTTCCAGAACCGAATCCGCCAGTGCCATGGCCTGCTTGCGCACCATCGGGTCGGCGCTGGATTTGACGACGCTGTTCATCACCGACAGGATGCCCGCCAGCCCGGCGCTCACCACCACAATGAAGATGATGAGCTCGATCAGCGTGAAGCCGCGCGAGCGAGTGTTGCGCTGCTGCTTACTCATGCACATACCCGGTAGAGGTTTCGACGATGACGTCGCTCGCATTGCCGATCTGGATGGTCTGTGTCGCCATAGCCGTGCCGGTCGAAGTGATGGGCTGACCCAGGCCGTCGAAATTGAAATTCCAGTTGGCCGGCGTTGCAGCGTTGTAGCTAACGCCTGGCTTTGCGGTAATCGTCGGCGTACCGTTCGGGCCGGCCAAAGCAGTGGCCGCCGCGCAATTGAAGGTTGAAGCCGCTGTAGCGATGGTCAGACTGGCGGTCGTGCTGGTAAAGCTCACGCAAACCGTGCGCCGCTGCGCAATCGCCGCCTTCTGCGCATACCTTAGCAAACCCAGCGTCTCATCATGAAAGCCGCGCGCATAAAAATCACCGCTGTTGAAAATCCGCGGTGCCGCAAAAATGGCCAGTACCCCCAGCATGACCATCACCATGATCAGTTCGATCAAGGTGAAGCCGCGTTGAGTCGCGCCGCCGCCTGATCCGCAACCAGCGCGAGCAGGCGGCGATCTGCGCTGCAGTGCGTTAGCCCTCATCAGCGCTCTGTTTGGGTTGGTCGAGATTTGGCATGTTTGTTGGTTCGGCAAGCGGCACAAGCTCGGCGTTGCAATGAATTGTGATTATCTGGCAATTGCAGCGCAAGCAAGCGCACAAAGTTGCCCAACGGCGCGCTTTTGGTGACTCATCGGTCACCTTGCCCAGCGTAAACTTGGGACCAGCGACCCATCCAAATGCCATGCCAATCGACATCAAAGCCGTAATGCCCCTGCAAAGCCCCATCGTGGCGGATTTGTTGTGGCGCGCACTGTCGACTTTTTTATTGATTGGCGCCTTGATGGGAGTGTGCCTGGCGCTGCTGTTGATCTTTCAAGCGAAACTTTTGCCACGCATCAACGGCGTCGCTAACCGGTGGGTGTCGATGCGCCGGATCAGTTTGTGGGTGGACCGCAGCATCCGCACCGAGCGCTGGTTTTATCGGCACCACGGGCTGGTCGGACCCTTGGTGGTCGCCGGTGCGGGCTATATGCTGCTGTATTTTGGCTGGCGGCTGGACCAGACTGCCACGCTGCGCGCGCTTGGCGCTGTTATCGCCAATCAGCGCCTGGCCAGCGCCGTGCTACAGGCCTTGCTGCTGATGGCTCTTATCGGAGCGGTACTGGCGTTGCTGATTGGCCTGGTCTATTGGATTCGCCCAAGCCTGCTGCGCGGCTTTGAAAGCAAGGCCAATCAATGGGTCTCGTCCCGCCAGGCCACCAAGGCAGTGGACGTCTCGCATGACCAGGTGGACCTGTTTGTCGCGCAGCATGCCAAGCGCGTGGGCTGGTTGCTGCTGGTGGCCAGCCTCTATCTGTTTGTGGTGATGCTGCGCGGGCTGCTGTAAGCGAGCGGTAGCGCCAGGGCTGGATGTCAAAGCATTAGCTAATACTGCTATTGATGTGATAGCGTGTTGCATTTATTCGACGGGTGCTAGGGGCTGATTTGACCTATAAATTTAATCTGAACCTGATTTCTTCGCAGTCGCCGACCGTTGCTCGCGCCGATACCGGTTCACTCGGCCCTGCGAACGCACCAGTCGCGGTACTCGCGCTGATGATGGTTTTGGTACCTGCCCTGGGTGTGCCCAGCGAACTGATGCTGCAGGACACATTGAAATCTGCGCTCATGGCGTTTGGCATACTTATCGCAGCGCTGGTGTTCTTCTGGCAGCAGCGCAATCGAACGCAGCCGCTGCTGTGGCACGGCCTGGTGTGGCTGCCGCTGGCGCTGATGGCCTATGCGCTGGGCAGCATGGCATGGTCGCACACCTACCTGGCGGGGGTGGAGGCCATCCGCTGGTTTTTGTTGAGCCTGCTGCTGTGGCTGGGGCTGAACACTTTTACGCGCGAGAACCTGCCGTTGCTGCTGTGGGGTATTCATGGCGGTGCGGTGGTGGCGTCAATTTGGGCGGTCTTGCAGTTCTGGTTTGATTGGGGCTTCTTCCCACAGGCCGCGATTCCCGCGTCCACCTTTGTCAACCGGAATTTCTTTGCTGAGTACCTGGTCAGTGTGCTCCCATTCTCGGCATATTTATTGGCGAATTTGCGGGCCTCTCGCTGGTTGGGCGTAATGGCCGCTTCACTGGCCCTTGAATTGGTGGTGTTGATGATGACCGGCACCCGCTCTGCGCTCATCGCGTTGGTGCTGTTGGTGCCGGTGATGACGTATATTTTGTTCAGGTATCGCAACAAACTGGCGTTCGTGAAATGGGGTTGGGGCAGCAAGGCTTTAGTAATCCTGGTACTACTGGCAGGGGTGTTTGGCATGGGATCTGTTCCCAGCGGCAGTGCAAATATTCGTGTTGAAAAAGTAGGTACGACTGCGTTGCAGCGCAGCTTCTTGCGCGCTGCCTCCATGACTGAAGGCAAGGAATACACGGAGCGGTCCTTCTCGATTCGTGCCGTCATGTGGAAGGCCACTGCCCGTATGATGATGGCCAATCCTTGGAGCGGCGTCGGGGCTGGGGCCTGGGAAGTGCAGATTCCGTTGTACCAGGGCGGCAACAATTCAGTGGAGGTTGACTTCTATGCCCACAACGAGATTCTGCAACTGCTCAGCGAATACGGTCTGGTGGTGGGTGGCTGGTTTCTAGCCGTACTGTTTGCCTACCTATTGGTGGCCGCGGGCAAGACTTGGCACCTGCACGACGCAGATCGGCAGGAAGCACCATTGCGATGCGTCACGCTCGCCAGTTTGCTGGCGCTGCTGATTGTTAGCAACGCGGGGTTCCCGTGGAGACTGGCCGCTACCGGGGCGCTTTTTGCGTTGTGTCTGGCAATATTAGCGGCGTCGGACGCGCGGCTTGGCAATCGGGAGGCGTTTTTCGCTGCCCCGCTGCGCTGGCGACCAGACCTTTCCCGAGTGGCGCTTGGCGGGACGCTGTGCTGCGTCATGTTGGCAACTTACATCACGCAGCGGGCAGCAGAGGCCGAGTGGAACATCGTTAATGCAATCAAACTTGGGTATTCCGTCGTGGATTCAGGCTCTTCCAACTCCAAGTCATCTGCTGCACGGAAAATGCAACTCCTTCAGTATGTACGGGCCGGGATTGCCATCAACCCCCACTACCGCAAACTCACCCCTGTGGTGGCAGACATGTTGGCAGTCAGCGGAGACTGGGCCAGCGCAGTGTGGATTTGGGAAACGGTGGCGGTATCGCGCCCGAATATCACAGCCATTTGGTCCAACCTTGTCCGGGGCTATACGCAACTCGAGCGAGAAAACCTCGCTCTGGGTGCCATCCAACAGTTGCGTCGACTGGAACCTGACTCGCGCGCACTGGAGATCGTCTTCCTCAGCCGCACCGGCCATGAGTTGCAGGCCATAAAGATGCTGACCGATTATTTCAAGAGCGGTCAGTACGACTATGACTTGGTACAGACCGGTTATTCCATAGGGCTAAATGCGCATAACTGGCCGCTGGCGATTCAGGCGCTGGAGCTACGCAACCAAAGGTGGCCAGAGCAAGCGGCAGACGGTCACTTGAAACTGGGGAAAATCTATGCTGACCCCGAAGTGCATGACGACACCAACGCGCTGGAGGCGTTTCGTGCCGGGCTTCACGGTCTGCCGCCCGAACAGCAAGACAACTTCCGCAAGCAGATTCCAGAGCGCTACCGGGCCAAGCTATAGTGCGGCCGTTCTTCGCAATCGGAGCGAATAAGAAGGATTTGCTGGCAAAAAGGAACAAAATAAAAACGCGAGGGGTCCATCATGAAACCCTCGCGTCCTGAGGTCAGTGGAGTTGCTTAACCGAGCAACCAACTGACACGAGACATTCAATAAATCAGGAAAATCATTCCTGACTCACGACAGAACAATATGGTTATCAGCTACCAATTGCAGTCCAGCTGGCCGTTGTACCGCCACTCGTATTTGTCACAGTACAAGTTGCGGTTGCACCTGCACTGGCAGGGCCGGTTCCTGCAACGGTATACCCCGTTGGGACGGCACCATCCAGAAGCAACACTCCAAACGAGCTACAGGCGAGCAAACCCGCCGTACCTTTTGGAGTTGGAAGTTGCCGCGACGCATAGTTGATAGCGGACGCAGATGCCAAAGAACCCGCAACACCTTGATTCCCAGCGGTAGCCGCATCAGCCTTCAAATCGATGAACTTCGGCAGGGCCACCGCCGCCAAAATGCCCAGAATCACAATCACCATCACCAACTCAATCAACGTAAAACCGCGTTGTACTTGTTTCATGTTATTTACCTTTTGAAAATATTAAAAAACCTTGCCCGAAAATCAATTCGGACGTTTTGCCATCGATCCTTCCCGCGGGTTGTCTCGACGACACGGCCATTCTACGCGCAACGCTATAACTATTGATTTCTTTACATTGCCCTGGATCGGATGGGCCAAGCTACTGCTTGCTAGCGCAAGCGCAGCGGGTCGCGGCGGCGCTCTGCGCTGGGCTGGCCGGCTGTGTCGGCTGCCGCGGGGGCCGGATCGGGATCGGTCCAGTCAAAGAATTTGCAGATTTCAGCACGCTGCTTCTGGGCATCGGCGTAGCCCAGTGCCATGAGTTCGCGCGTGTAGCCCGACTCAAACAGCAGATAGCTCGCCAGCGCGCCGCCCGTGACGTCGGCCTTGCTGGTGGACACCCCGACACCGCCCAGCATGGTGCGCACGGCCGGCGGCAATTCATTGACATGGCGCGCGGCGATGGCATCGAGCCGCTGTGAAGGCGCAATCATGAGCAGTTCCACCGGGCGCAGCGTACAGCCACTGAGGGCTTCGGGTGGCACCAGTGACAGGGTCTGGTTGATGCGGCGCATGCGCTCGACGTCCACCGCCAAAGCGTCCAGAAAAATGTTGGACAAGGTGTGCCCGGCAATTTGCGCCAGCGATGGGTAACTGCTGTTGGTGTGCAGTTGACGCTCGGCCTGGGGCTCGTGCATGCGCCCCGCGCCCACCACCAGGATCCGGGTGGCACCCAAATGTATGGCTGGCGCGACCGGTGCCGACTGGCGCATCGAGCCATCGCCAAAATACTGTGCCTGGCCGTCAACCAGCAGCGCCGCGGCGGGAAAGACAAAGGGAATGGCCGACGAGGCCAGCAAGTGCGCATGCGTGAGGTTCTCGCGCACCGAGCGCCGCTGCGAACGCAGCCACGGCTTGAGACTCTCGTGGCCTTCAAAGAAAGTGAGGTGCTCGCCCGAGCTGTAGCTCGACGCGGTGATCGCCAGCGCGCGCATGTGGCCCAGGCGAATCAGCTCTGGCAGTCGCTCCAGTGGCACCAGGGTCTGCAGCAAGATGGCCAGCGGCGCGTTGTCCAGCAGCGACTTGGGTTTCTTGTGGCGCCAGCGCGACAGCAGCCAGCCGAGCGCCAGCAGGGTCATCAGGGTGGCACCCGAGCGCAACATGCTGACAGAGTCGGAGCGATAGACCTGCTCGGCGTGCATCTCGCTCCAGACCCGCTCGATGCTGCGCACCGTGGTGTCAAAATCGTCGGCACCACAGGCCAGCGCCGCAGCATTAAGGGCACCCGCCGAAGTGCCGGTGATGATCGGAAACGGGTTGCCCTGGTATTGGGCGCCGGCCGCCCTGCGAATGTCGGCAATGGCGTGCAGCACACCGACCTGGTATGCGGCGCGGGCACCGCCACCGGTGAGCAATAGCCCGGTGAAGGGTGCTGGCGGGCCGGACGCTGACATGAGGACATTATCAGCCGCAGTGCTGCCACCGGGACGCGGGAAAACCCTGATTCGCCGTGCCCGCCAAGGTTAAGGCGGTGTTCGCTAGACTAGGGCTTTCAGGAGTAATGAATGCCAGTGACTGTACAAGTGCTGATCGACGCGCTGAAAGTCGTGATTGATCCCAATACCGGAGACGACTTTGTCTCCTCCAAATCCATCAAAAACATGAGCGTCAGCGACGGCGATGTCAGCTTTGACGTTGAGCTGGGTTACCCCGCCAAGAGTCAGATTGCGGGCTTTCGCAAGGCCCTGATTGCCGCTGCCAAAGGTGTGGCGGGCGTCAACAACGTGTCGGTCAACGTCAGCGTGAAAATCGTGCCGCATGCCGTGCAACGCGGCGTGCAACTGTTGCCCAAGGTGAAGAACATCGTGGCCGTGGCCTCCGGCAAGGGCGGTGTTGGCAAGAGCACCACGGCGGTCAATCTGGCGCTGGCACTGGCCGCTGAAGGGGCCAGCGTGGGCCTGCTGGACGCCGATATTTACGGCCCCAGCATCCCGATGATGATGGGCATTGACGGCCGGCCCGAGAGCACCGATGGCGCGACCATGGATCCGCTGGAAAATTATGGCGTGCAGGTGATGTCGATTGGTTTTCTGGTGGCGCAAGACGAAGCCATGATCTGGCGCGGGCCGATGGCCACACAGGCGCTGGAGCAACTATTGCGGCAGACCAACTGGCGCGATCTGGATTACCTGATTGTTGACATGCCGCCGGGTACCGGCGACATTCAGTTGACGCTGTCGCAGCGCGTGCCGATGACGGGCGCGGTGATTGTGACGACACCGCAAGACATCGCGCTGCTGGACGCCAAGAAAGGCATCAAGATGTTCGAAAAGGTTGGCGTGCCGATCCTGGGCATTGTGGAAAACATGGCGGTGCATGTCTGCAGCCAGTGCGGCCATGTGGAGCACATCTTTGGCGCTGACGGGGGCAAGAAGATGGCCGCAGAGTACGGCATGGACTACCTCGGCGCTTTGCCGTTGGCGCTGCAGATCCGTCTGCAGGCGGATAACGGCAAGCCAACGGTCGTCTCGGACCCGGCTGGTGAAGTTGCGGCCATCTACCAGGCGGTGGCGCGCAAGGTGGCGTTATCGATTGCCGCCAAGAACAAGGATTTTTCTTCCAAGTTTCCCAGCATCAAGATTTCCAAAGAGACCTGAAGCCGGGTGGCGGAGCGTGCGCTAGCGAACAGATGCCGGGCAGGTGGAACGGGCAGACTCAATACAGTTGTTGCAACAAAACGTAATAGCGGCTTTCCGATTGACGCTGTGCCGCGTTAAAGTTGCACAGGTACCTGAAGCGGTTCGTGTCATCTTTCTGAAGGATTTATCATGCCCAGACAAACGCTCGGTTTTCGGCTGCTCGGGGTCGTCCTCGGTGCCGCGGTTTTGGTCTTCAGTGGCAGCGCCAGCGCAGACCCGCCGTCGCGCGTGGCGCGAATGGGCTACACCTCGGGTGCCGTTAGTTTCTCGCCCTCGGGTGCGGACGAATGGGTGCGGGCCAGCATCAACCGGCCGCTGGCCAACGGTGACCGCCTGTGGGTCGATGCCGACGCACGGGCCGAAATCCAGGACGGCGGAGTCCTGATTCGCATGGGCAGCCAAACCAGTGTCAGCGTGCTTAATCTCGACGAGCGCATCACCCAATTGCAGTTGACCCAAGGCACACTCAATATTCGGGTGCGCCGACTCGCGCCGAGCCAGGTGTTTGAGGTGGATACGCCGCATCTCGCGTTGACCTTGCGTCAGGCGGGTGATTACCGCATCGCGGTGGACGCCGATGGCTATGCCACCGATGTCATCGTGCGCCAAGGCCAGGGCGAGGTGCTGGGAGAGGGTGCTGGGTACCTGATCAATGCGCAGCAAAGCTATCGTTTTAGCGGCCAAGACTTGCGCGATTACGAGTTGCTGAATGTGCCGCAGCCAGATGCATTTGATCGCTGGGCTGGAGAACGTGACCGCCTGTTTGATCGTGCCACTTCGGCGCGTTATGTCTCGCGTGATGTGGTCGGCTACCAGGACCTGGACGCAAACGGAACCTGGCGCGTGGATGCGACTTACGGCAACGTCTGGCTGCCCAATCGCGTGGCCTCTGACTGGGCACCTTACCGCGACGGTCATTGGTCCTGGATCGACCCTTGGGGCTGGACCTGGATCGACGACGCGCCCTGGGGTTTTGCCGTGTCGCATTACGGCCGCTGGGCGAACCTCGGCAGCCGCTGGGCCTGGGTACCGGGTCCGGCGCGTTTGAACGCTTATTACGCGCCGGCCCTGGTTGTGTTCGTCGGCGGCGCCAATTTGCGTCTGTCCATGGCCAGCGGCAACGTCGGTGGCGTCGCCTGGTTTCCGTTGGCACCGCGTGAGGTTTATCGTCCCGCCTATGCAGCCAGTCGAGGCTATTTCGAGAACGTCAACCGCAGTAACACGGTGGTCAACAACACCATCATCAACAACTTCTACAACACGACCAATGTGACACAGGTGGTGTATGCCAACCGGAATGTGACTGGCGCTGTCGTGGCCGTCCCGACCACCACATTTGTCCGGTCGCAGCCGGTGGCACAGGCGGTTGTCCGCGTTGATCGGAACGCGCTTGCGAACGCGACGCTGGGCGTTGCCACGCATGTGGCCCCGACGGTGCAAAGCGTGCGGGGCCCGGCCGTCTCTGGCGTCAGGCCGCCGCCGCGTGTCTTTGAGCAGCAAGTGGTCGCGCGCTCGGCGCCGCCTGCTGTTCACGTCGGTTTTGTGGCGCAGCCGGTGGCGGGGCATGTGAGCGCGCCGCTCGACACTGGACCTGGTCAAGGCGTGCGACGCGAGGCAACGGTGCAGCCCAGACCCGCTGTTAAAGTGCTGAATCCGACAACGTTGGCGCCACCCAAAACGCTGTCGGCGGAACTCTCGGCCTCGCGACCCGCCGCGGCGCAGCCAGCGGTCGTGCATCAGCCGGTCAGGCCCGCTGCCACACCGGCACCTGCACCTGCACCAATACCAGCACCAATGGCAACACCGCCGCAGCGCATCAAGCTGGCTGCGCCAGTCGCTGTGCCAGGCGTGGCGGCGTCGCTGCCGGCGCCGGCGGTAAAGCAGCCCGAGCCGGCGGTAAAGCAGCCCGAGTCGACGGTAAAGCAGCCCGAGCCGCGTGCGCCAGTTGCGACGCCGCGGCCACCGCTGCGGCCACTGCCCGTGCAGGCGGGGCCCGGCGACGATCCGGCCAGTCGGGCGCAGCAGCGCGGACGCGGCGAACATCGGACACAGCAGCTTGATCCGGCCACCCCGGCACCACTGCAGCGTCCGACGCCGCCCAAACTGGTGCCGCCTCAGCCCGTCGCTGTGCCCCCACCGGTCGCCCTGCCACAGCCTGTGAAAGTTGCGCCAGTCGCCAGGCCGGTTGAACAGCGCCCGCCGGTGGCGGTTAAGCCCGCGCCCGAGCAAGTTCAGCCAGTACCGCAAGCAGACAGGCGAGGTCAAAGGGGAACGCCTGCCGCCAGCAAGCCCAATGATGCGGAGAACGCCCGTGACGCGGCCCGGCGTGAACAAGAGGGCGAGAGGCAAAGAAAGTAGCTCAAGCCCCGTCACATTGAAGCACACCTGAAAGGACTCTGGGCGTCGGGGCGGGTCCGGTCAATCCGTTACATTGCAGGCTCTATGCCCCCTATTCGTCCCTTCATTGAAGTCGCCGTTGTCATGCAGCGCGTTCGCACCAGCGCGGCGTCCAGCCGTTGGCAGCCGTGGCGTTGGGAGTTGGTCGAAGTCGTTCCGCAGGATGCGGGTTTTGGCAGCAAGGCGCGTCTGCTGTATAAAAATGAGAGCGGGGAGCGCTGGCTGCATCCGGGCTACACGGTGGAATTGTTCAAGGATGACGCCGAGGGCTATGACCTCAATGCCAGCACCGAGAGCCCCTGCTGGTTTGTGCTGTGGCGCCTGGAGGAACAGGCGGGCATCGCCGACGAGCCCATCGCCAAGCCCGAAGTGGTGAGCCTGAGCTATTACGACGCGGGCCGCTGGCTCGACGCGCAGGAAACGGTAGAGCAGGTGCCCGCCCCGGCACCCGTGTTGGCGTGGCTGCGCGCCTTTGTGGCTGAACACCATGTGCTGGAGCCCAGGCGGCGCAGGCGGCCCGAGAGTTTTAGGGCGCTGACGGACCGATTTGGCCAACCGGCTTCCATCACCACCGAAAAAAAGGCGGGCGCGGATCGTGGCTGAGGGCTTTCTCAGCCGCTGGTCACAGCGCAAGCAGGCGGTGCGCTCTGGTTCAGTTGTAGCGCCCGTCTCTGTTGCGCATACAGATACTAAGTCGATAGCAGAACAACAGCCGGACGCGGTGCCGACGGAGGCGATCTCCAGGCCTGCGCTGACGCTCGACGACGTGCAGGCGCTGACCCCTGATGACAGCTTTGCCCGTTTCGTCGCGCCCGACGTAACGCCCAAGGTGCGCAACGCCGCCATGAAAAAGCTATTTGCCGATCCGCACTACAACCTGATGGATGGGCTCGACACTTACATTGACGACTACAGTTTGCCCAGTCCGCTGTCCGCTGCGATGCTGCAAAAAATGGTCAGCGCCCAGTTTCTGAAACTGGTGCAAGAGCCTGAGACCCCCGAGGGACCAGCCGCTAACAACAGGCCATCACCCGCCCCTTTGCCGAACCCGGAACCCCACCATGACCACCCTGATTTGCGACTGCAACCAGACCATGCCGCTGGACGCGCGGACTTTGAGCGCGAGCCTCAACGAGCCTCTGACACTGCACAGCAGCCTGTGCCGCCGCCAGGCCGCTGATTTTCTGCAGGCTGCTGCCAGCGGCGATGAATTGGTGGTGGCCTGCACGCAAGAGCAGCGCCTGTTCGGCGAACTGGCTGAGCAAGCCGGCAGCGGCGCGCCAATCAGGTTTGTCAATATTCGGGAAACAGGAGGCTGGAGTCGTGACGCGGCACAGGCCGGCCCCAAAATCGCCGCGCTGCTGGCCGCGGCGCACTTACCGGAGCCGGACCCGGTGGCCACCATCACTTACAAAAGTGCAGGGCGCGCGCTCATCATCGGCACGTTGGATGCAGCCGAGCGCGCTGCCGAACTGCTGGGTGAGTCTGTCGATGCCACCCTGTTCACGCAGGGGCCGGGTGACGCCGGGGCCGCGCAGGAACACCGCTACCCGGTGCTGGGCGGCCGTATCCAGACACTTGTTGGCTGGCTTGGCGCGTTTGAGCTGACCTGGCAGCACACCAACCCGATCGAACTGGACCTGTGCACCCGTTGTAACGCTTGTCTGGCGGCCTGCCCCGAGGATGCCATTGGCCTGGATTACCAGATCGACCTGAATGCTTGCAAGGCGCACCGCGCCTGTGTCAAGGTCTGCCAGGTGGCCGGGGCTATTGACTTCAACCGCACACCGCAGACGCAGTCTGAAAGCTTTGACCTGGTGCTGGACTTGCGCGCTACACCAGCTTTTAGCCAGCACGCCAAGCCGCAGGGATACCTGCAATGGGACGGGCGCGATGTGATAGCGCTGTTGCAGTGGCGTGACCTGGTGGGCGAGTTTGAAAGGCCCCGGTTTTTTGTCTACAAGCAAAAACTCTGCGCCCACAGCCGGAATGAAAAAGTCGGTTGTAGCGCCTGCATCGACGTCTGCTCGGCCTCAGCCATCAGCAGCGACCAGCATCGGCAGCAAATCAAAGTCAATCCCAGTCTTTGTATTGGCTGTGGCACCTGCAGCACCGTGTGCCCGAGCGGGGCCATGAGCTTTGCCTATCCGCGCGCCAGTGATCAGGCGCTCAAGTTCAAAACCCTGTTGTCCACCTACCAGCGTAGCGGCGGCAAAGACGCGGCGTTGCTGTTGCACAGTCAGGGCAAGGGTGCGGCCTTGTTGGGTGACCTGGGCCGTGCCGCCCAGCTTGAAAGGCGCCAGACAGACGGCACGCAGGGTGTACCGGCGCGGGTGTTGCCGGTGCCGCTGTGGCACACCTCATCAATCGGGCTGGAACTGTGGCTGACGGCGGTGGCCTATGGTGCCGCCAACGTCTGGGTGCTTTTGACGGATGAAGAAGCGCCGCAATACGCCGTGGCGCTGGCCGAACAGATGGCGGTAGCGCAAACCATCTTGAATGGTCTGGGTTACGCGGGCGAACACTTCAGGCCGCTACAGGTGCGTGACGCGCGCGACCTGGCCGCTTTGGATAGCGCGCTGCGCGCCACGCCCGCGCAAACGCCAGCGCGCCATGCCAGCTTTGCTGCGCAGGCCGACAAGCGCGCCACGCTGGAGTTGGCGCTGGACCACCTGATGGCCCAAGCGCCGCGCCAGGTTTCCGAAATAATTGCCTTGCCCGCCGCAGGCTCACCCTTGGGCGCGCTGGCCATCAACAAAGATGCTTGCACACTGTGCCTGAGCTGCATCAATGCCTGTCCGTCCGGTGCGCTGGCCGACAACCCGGCGGCGGCGCAACTGCGATTCATCGAAAAAAATTGCGTGCAATGCGGCTTGTGTGTCACTACCTGCCCGGAGAACGCCTTGCGCCTGGTGCCCCGGCTCAATCTGGGCGCCCAGCGCAAAGAGGCCGTGATCCTCAACGAAATGCAGGCCTATGCCTGCGTGCGCTGCGGCAAGCCGTTTGGCACGTTAAAGGGCATTGAGGCCATGCTGGGCAAACTGGCGGGCCACAGCATGTTCCAGGGCGAAGCGCTGGCGCGCCTGAAGATGTGCGCCGACTGCCGCGTCATCGACATCTACTCAGCCGACAACGAAATCAAAATTACGGACCTCAAATCATGATGCCATTGGCTGTACCGGCGCCCAGCGGCGCGTTCGACGAAGAAACTGCCCGCGCAGAGCTTTACGGGCTGCTAGCGCTTATCTACTACGCGCAGCCAGCTACTGAAGTGGTGGCTAATTTGCGTCTCGCGGCAACTGAAGCACCTGCCGCCGGTGCTTTTCTTGAGGAACCCTGGCGCGCCCTGGTGGGCGTCGCGCGCGACATGACAGACGCCGCCATTGCGGCCGAGTACGAGGCCCTGTTTGGTGGTGTCGGCAAGCCCGAGGTGTATCTGTACGCATCGCATTACCTCAGCGGCTTCCTGAACGAGAAGCCGCTGGCCCGCCTGCGCACCGAGCTGACCGCCCTGGGCCTGGCGCGCGATGCGGCCATGTCCGAGACCGAAGACCACATTGCCTACCTGTGCGAGGTGATGCGTTACCTGATTGCCGGGGATGACGTGGCCGTGGCCAACCTGACACGCCAGCAAACTTTTTTTGCGACGTACCTGCAGCCCTGGGTGATGCTGCTGTGCGACACCCTGCAACAGCATCCAAAAGCCCGCTTCTATGCCGCTGTGGCTGCGTTAACCCGCGCCTTTATGAGTGTTGAGACGCAGGGCTTTGACATGCTGGTGTGAGGGTTGAGCTGCCGTTGCAGCGCCGACATTTATCACACCAGGCTACCGAGCGCGCATCCAGCGGGCTGGCCGTGCCACCCGCCGCCACTTTGAGCACATGCGTGTAGATCATGGTGGTGCTGACATCCGAGTGGCCCAACAACTCTTGCACCGTGCGGATGTCGGTGCCAGCTTGCAGAAGGTGGGTGGCAAATGAATGGCGAAGTGTATGCACTGACACTGGTTTGTGAATCTGTGCCGCTGCGCAGGCAAGCTTGATGGCACGTTGCAAACGTTCCTCGTACAGATGCCGTCACGCACTATCAGCACACGCCGATCAAAGT
>CAVVRQ010000015.1:0-128859 GCA_963750665.1 uncultured beta proteobacterium | reverse complement strand
AAACATGTTCGCCCTGGGCATGCTGTGCTACATCTATAGCCTGGAAGTCAAGCTTGCAATTGATCAGATCGTTCTGGCGTTTGGGAAGAAAGCCCAAAGCGTGGTGGATGCCAACATCATGTTGCTTGAAGCCGGGCAAAAGTGGGCGGCCGCCAATCTCGATTTTTGCTATTCCATCCCGGCAACACGCGCCACTGAGCCTCAAATTGTGGTCAACGGCAACACTGCCCTGGCCCTCGGGGTGCTCGGGTCGGGAATGGAAATTTGTGCCATGTACCCGATCACGCCAGCCACCTCGGCTTCGCACTATCTGTCTGAGGTATTTGAAAAAGTCGGCGGCATGGTACATCAGGCCGAGGATGAAATTGCAGCCTGTGCCTTCGCCATCGGAGCCTCTTACGCTGGCAAATGCACTATCACCATCACGTCCGGCCCAGGTTACTCGCTCAAGCAGGAAGCGATTGGCCTTGCCGTCATGGGAGAGATTCCGCTGGTGGTGGTCAATGTCATGCGCGGCGGCCCGAGCACTGGCCAACCCACCAAGATGGAACAGGGCGACCTGATGACCGCCATCTTTGGCAGTCACGGTGACGCACCCAAGGTGGTTATGGCACCCGGCACGATTGAGGAGTGCTTCTACTCAATCATGACCGCCCGCAAGATCGCCGAAACCTTCAACATGGTGGTGGTGATTCTGACCGACTCCGGACTCGCCACGTCGCAGCAACCCTTTGCGCGCCCGCAATTCAATGAAAGCTGGATGGCACCTCCGATTGACCAGAGCCCGGTGCCAAAGGGTGCCAAACCTTACGACTGGGACGACACTACTGGCTTGGCGCGGCGCTTTATTCCGGGGCAGCCCGGCGGCATGCACACTCTTACCGGTCTCGCGCATGACCGGGACAGCCACGTCGCCTACGATGCTGACATCAATGAGCAAACGCTGCGCTTTCGCAGCCTGAAGCTCGCCGCATTGCAAAAGACGTTGAAGGCGCCCACCGTATTCGGCGCCGCCAAGGGCGAGCTGCTGGTGATTGGCTGGGGCAGCACCAAAGGGGCGATTGAGGAAGCCATCGAGGGTATGCGCGCCGAAGGCCTCAAGGTGTCTTCGCTGCATCTCCAGTTCCTGCAGCCTCTGCCACCGGGAATCAAGGAAATCATGCAGGGCTTCAAGAAGGTCATGACGATCGAGAGCAACTGGAGTGATCGTCCCGAGGACAAGATCATTGACGAGAACAATCGCCGTTATTCATCGGTTGCCATCCTGCTGCGCTCGCGTTATCTGGTTGACATCGACTGCTGGAGCGAGGTCAGAGGCCAACCGATCAAGCCCAGCACGATACGCCGCGTAATGCTCAAACAATTGCAAAAATAAAAGTACAGAAAGGTGAAAACACCATGAACATGATGTCCGCCACGGAGTGCCTGCTGGAGATGTGCGATGAGCACTTCGAACTCGAAGACTATCAGGCCGGTGTGCCGCGCTGGTGTACCGGTTGCGGTGACAACGCCATTCTGACCGCCGTGCAAAGACTTTGCCGTGATGAATCCTTGTTGCCGGAGAAGACGGTGTTTGTCTCGGGCATCGGCTGCTCCAGCCGCTTTCCCCACTACATGAAAACTTATGGTTTTCATGGCATTCATGGCCGTGCGCTGCCAATCGCCGAGGGTGTCAAGATGGCCCGGCCGGACCTGACCGTGTTTGTCAACACGGGCGATGGAGACTGCTGCAGTATTGGCGCCGCGCACTGGATTCACGCTATCCGATACAACATGAATTTGACAGTGTTCCTGCACGACAACCAGATTTATGGGCTGACCAAGAAACAGGCCTCACCAACCTCACCACGCGGAACCAAGAGCAATACCACGCCGCGCGGCAGTTACCTGGAGGCCTTGAACCCTCTGACCGTCACTCTCGGCGTGCAGAATGTTTCTTTTGTCGCGCAGGCGGTTGACTGGATTCCGGAGATCCTGTACGACATCGTGAAGGCCGCTTACCACCACAAGGGACTGTCTTTCGTACGCATCGTGCAACGCTGCCCGGAGTGGTTGCCAGCGTCGCTGGACCCCTGGCTGAACGACCCGAATCGGGTGCAATTGCTCAATCACGAAGATGGACTGCAAACCAGTGCAGGCATGTCCAAGATCTACAAAAACCAGCTTCAGCATGATCCCTCGAATATTGACCGGGCACGTGAAATCGCGTCAGGAAACGACTCGATTCCAGTCGGTATCCTGTACCGCGACCCTAGCGTCCCCTGCTATGAGGACCTGCGATTGTCGAACAAATTGCGCACGCCTGAGCTAACGCGCACTGGACTTAACGCCGAGTTCGACAAGTACACGGTCTGGCCGCAGCAAGTACAACCCAAGGCAGGTAAATAAAGATATGCAAGCAGACACTCAAGCAAACATTGCTTTTTTTCTCACTGGCAGACGTCCCAGCGAGCACGTGGAGGCTGTCGCGGGGCTTGGCCTGCGCCCTGCCCTGTATGCGGGCTATCGGGATCTGACCCAACTCCGCTATGATTTTCCGCTGGTGCTGGTTGAGGGTTGTACCGACGGACTGTTCGCACAGTCTCTCTCGGGCCTGATCGACAGTGCTTTGGCGGAAGTGGCACGCGGTAGCGACGGTGAGCGCATCAGAAAGCATGCATTGCGACTCGAACATGAGGTCCGCACGCTCGCGGCAGGCACTTCAGGCGCCGCTCTGTCGGCGCTTTGGGGGAAAGCCACGTCGCAGCTCGCCAAGACGGCTGACAACTCTATGGAAGACAGTTTGCAACGCACACGCGCTGCCGTCAAAGTCGACGGCGTCGTAGTCGATTGCGACGTGTCGCTTCCCTCGCGGCTGTTGCAGCACGCCTGGGCAACCCTGCAAAGACAAAAAGCGGAGAGCTTTCGCCAGAAAATTGACCGCTTGGTCCTGAAACTTTCGGACATCCTCAAAGCCGACTATGACCGCTCTGATGCGGGGCGCAGCGCGAAAAATCTGCAGGCAGCCGTCGGCATTGGCTTCGACGCCACTTTCGACTTCAACGCGCTGTCGCGCGTGCTCTCCAAGGCGTTGCCCAAAGCTGCGTTTTCAGAGAACCGACGCAAGCGCATCAATGCGCTGCTCGACACCTTGACTGGACAGCGTTTCTTTCCCCCTGACGCTTCCTCCAGCGGCAAAGCTGGTGCCACAAAACCCTACAATTTCCTGTTCGAAAATTGTGCTGAAGCGCTGGCAGCTCTGCGCGAGCGCAGCCCAAAATTGACACAGTTGGTCAAGGCCATTGCCATCGCCGAGCTTGAGATCAACGGCCAGTACAGTGAATCAAGACACGATGTCTTGTTCGAACAGTTCGGTGCCGGCGGGCTTGACCCGCAGGATCTGACCCAGTTTCCAGATTATCTGATCTGCCTTAACGCTGAAAAGATGCAGGCTGCAGAACACGCTAATCTGGTAGATATCCTGTCCTGCGGTTTACCGATCAAGGTGCTGCTCCAAATCGACGATATTCTGGAAGAATCGTCCGCCAGCGATCGCGTGCTGGCCTCCGGCACGCACAGCAAGCAAATCGCCAGCATGGCCATGGGGCTCAATGAAGTGTACGTATTGCAGTCGAGCAGTTCCAACCTGCTGCGCTACCGTGAACGCATACTGCGCGGCCTGGCCTATCGTGGTACAACGTTGTTCAGCGTGTTTTCCGGCGCCAGCGCCAAAGCAACAGGCCTGCCGCCCTACCTGATGGCAGCTGCCGCAATGGAGTCGCGTGCGTTTCCGGCCTTTACCTATGATCCGTCAGCAGGTGCTAACTGGGCGGCGAGGTTTAGTCTTGACGCCAATTCGCAGCTTGCTTCTGACTGGCCGGTGCAGGCCTTTGCCTACGAAGACACACAAAACCAGCGCGTTTCGCAAAATCTGGCTTTCACCTTGGTCGATTTTGTCGCCAGCGATCAACGCTTTGCGCAGCACCTGGCTCGCGTTCCGCGCGCCAATTGGACTGACCGCATGATTGGCGTCGAAGAAGCCCTGGCCCTTGAGCGCACGGGCGTGCCGGACACGCTGCCCAGTATCTTGATGATTGACGACGAAAATACTTTGCAGAAAGTGCTTGTCGACGAGCGCCTGATGAGGGTAACACGGCGTTGCCGCGAAATGTGGCATAGCCTGCAGGAACTCGGCGGTATTCACAATTCACACGCTGAGACCTTGCTGGCCCTGGAAAAAAAGGCCTGGGAAGCGCGCACGCAAACGACGCCAGCAGCGCAAGGCGCAAGTGTGGCCAGCGCTCCTGTGGCGGCAACACTGGCAGCCGCGCCGACACCAGCTGCTGCCAGCGTGTCGGTAGAGCAGGAACCAGAAAGATCGCCTGATGAAGCCTACATTGAGACGGCACGCTGCTCGACATGCAACGAATGCACCACCCTGAACAACAAGATGTTCGCGTACGACACAAACCAGCAGGCCTATATCAAGGACGTTACCGCAGGCACTTATGCGCAGTTGGTGGAAGCCGCCGAGAGTTGCCAGGTATCCGTGATTCACCCGGGTAAGCCACGCAATCCAAAGGAACCGGGGCTGGAAGAATTGCTCAAACGCGCCGAACTATTTGTGTAGCCACCAAGGCTGGTCGAAATCGTCGGAGAGAGAACACCACTCTGACTGAAACGACCCATTTTGGGCGCCCAGCCAGACAAGGGCGCCTTTTTGATTTTGCCCCGTTCAGGTGTCGCCCTAACCGAGTGCGTCATTCACCTGGTCGTTGAACTCCGCGAGACTGACTGCATCTCCGATTTCCCGCGGCAAGGCGTCCCGTACAGAGAAAACGCCCAGCGTCTTGTCGCTGGAGGAAACGATCGGCAGATGCCGGTAGCCGCGTTCAATCATCATCAGAACTGCTTCGGCAACCTTCATGTCCGGACCCACAGTTTGCGGGTTGGGCGTCATGACCTCAGAGACGTGCGTGGTCTGCGGATTAAGGGCTTTGGCCAATACGCGCGTCATCAAATCACGCTCGGTCACAATTCCCAACATGTTGCCGGCGCTGTCAATGACGAGCACATTGCTGGAGTTGGCCTTGGTCATGATGCATGCCGCCTCCCACACGCTGGCATGTTGCGGCAAAGTGATCGCGTGGCGCTGGGTCAGGGATTGAAAAACGGTGCGGTCAGACATAACAAGATTCCTTTCCTATTCAGGGTTTCAATATGGCAGCAGGTAGCAACTAACGTAGCGATGCATTGACTTTTTCCAGCACCCGGGAACCCGGGCAGAGTTGCTTGACGCCCAACATGTTGAGCGGTGTGTCGCTGGTATTCAGCGACATGTGCAAGTCAGTCGCAATCGGATCCAGATACAGCAGTCCGGTAACGATTTCACCACGCACATGATGGGCGTTCATGTAACTCAAGGCCGCGTAGCGATCAGTCGGATCGTAGTCCTGGTGCAGCTTGCGCAGGCGCAGTGTGGAGCCATCGTGCTGCTGCACGTCAATCACTTCACCGGGTGCATACAAAGCCGTTATTTCGCTGTGCATGGGCATGAAATCGATCCGGCTGACCGCTTCGTTGTGCTGGCGCACATAGTCGTAACTCTTGGTGCTGCCACCATGGTTGTTGAAGGTGACACACGGACTGATAACGTCAATGAAAGCTGCGCCGCCGTGCTCCATGGCACCCTTGATAAGCGGCACAAGCTGCTCCTTGTCACCCGAAAAACTGCGTGCCACGTAAGTCGCGCCCAATTGCAGCGCCAGCCCCACCAGATCGACCGGGTTGTCGCTGTTGATGACACCTTTCTTGCTTTTCGAGCCGCGGTCAGCCGTAGCGGAAAACTGCCCCTTCGTCAGGCCATAGACGCCATTGTTCTCCACAATGTAGGCCATGCGCACGCCGCGACGCATGGCGTTCGCGAATTGCCCCAAACCGATGGAGGCTGAATCGCCGTCCCCGGAAACCCCCAGGTAAAGCAGATCGCGGTTGGCCAGGTTGGCGCCGGTCAGCACCGATGGCATACGCCCGTGCACGGTATTGAACCCATGCGCGGCGCCCAAAAAGTAGTCCGGCGTTTTGGAACTGCATCCAATGCCTGAGAGCTTGGCGACACGGTGCGGCTCAATATCGAGCTCCCAACAAGCCTGAATAATCGCCGCCGAGATCGAGTCATGACCACAGCCGGCGCACAGGGTGGAAATGCGCCCCTCGTAATCGCGCCGGGTATAGCCGACCTTGTTGGTAACGAGCGAAGGGTGATGCAGCTTGGGTTTGGCGAGGTAGGTCATGCGGCCTCCGCTTGCAAGTTTTCTTTGATGGCTTGAGTGATGAAACGCGCCGTAATGGGAGTGCCATCGTAATGCAGGACCTTGACCAGGCGCGCCGGATCAATGCAGAGTTCATTGACCAGCAGGGACTGCATTTGGCCATCACGGTTTTGCTCCACCACAAACACCTTGTTGTGCTCGGCGATGAAACGCTCGACCGGTGTCGGGAATGGAAACGCACGCAAGCGCAGCGCATCGACATCGATGCCGTCAGCCGCAAGCACGTCCAGCGCTTCGTACATGGCAGGGCTGGTCGAGCCGAAATAAATCACCCCAACACGAGTTGGCCGCTCGGCTTTACGCAGCACCGGTTGCGGCACCAGGTCAGCCGCCGTTTTGAACTTGTGCAACAAGCGCTCCATGTTGTAGATGTAGTCGGGTCCGCGTTCGGAGTAACGTGCATAGGGGTCGCGCGTGGTGCCGCGCGTGAAGAAACTGCCTTTGGTCGGATGCGTGCCGGGCAGGGTACGCCACGGAATGCCATCACCGTCAACGTCCTTGTAACGACCAAAATCCTTACCGGCCTCCAGTTCCTCGGCCGTCATGACCTTGCCGCGGTCGTAATCGCGCGCGTCGTCCCAGACAAAGGGTTTGCACAGGCGCTGGTTCATGCCGATGTCCAAATCGGTCATCACAAAAATCGGTGTCTGCAAGCGGTCCGCCAAATCAAGTGCCGCCGCTGCCTGTTCAAAACACTCAAAAGGATCTTCCGGGAACAGCATCACATGCTTGGTGTCGCCATGCGAGGCATAGGCACAACTGAGCAAATCGGATTGCTGTGTGCGCGTGGGCATGCCGGTCGATGGCCCGCCGCGCTGCACGTTGATGATGGTCACCGGAATCTCGGCAAAATAGGCCAGGCCGATGAACTCGGTCATCAGCGAAATACCTGGACCGGAAGTGGCAGTAAAGGCACGTGCGCCATTCCAGCCGGCACCGATCGCGATGCCAATCGACGCCAACTCGTCCTCGGCTTGCACAATCGCGACATTGCTGCGCCCGGTCTGTTCGTCAACCCGGTATTTGTCGCAATACTTCTGGAACGCCTCGGGCACTGATGATGACGGTGTGATCGGGTACCAGGCCGCCACCGTGGCCCCGCCATAAAGACAACCGAGCGCAGCCGCGCTGTTGCCGTCGGTGAAGATCTGGTCGCCCACCTTGTCGGCGCGCTGCACGCGCAGCCCGAGTGGCGCGCTCAAATGTTGCTTGACGTAATCGCGCCCCAGGTGCAATGCGCGCAGGTTCGATTCGAGCAAGGTCTCCTTGCCCCGGAACTGTTCGGAAAAAAGCTTTTCAAATACTTCCACCTCCACGTCGAGCAGCACCGACAAGGCGCCGACATAGATGATGTTCTTGAACAACTGCCGTTGGCGCGGGTCCGAATAAGCTGCGTTGGTGATGTCTGTCAGCGGTATGCCGACGATCTCAATATCCTTGCGAAATCGGGATTCTGGAATCGGCCGCGTGCTGTCGTAAAACAGGTAACCGCCGCTCTGGATCTCGGCCACATCAAGATCCCAGGTCTGCGGGTTCATGGCCACCATCATGTCAACGCCACCGCGCCTGCCACCGTAGCCCTTTTCGCAGATACGCGCCTCGTACCAGGTTGGCATGCCCTGGATGTTGCTGGGGAAGATATTGCGCGGGCTTACCGGCACCCCCATGTGTATGACGGCCTTGGCAAACAACTCATTGGCCGAGGCCGAGCCAGAACCGTTGACGTTGGCGAACTTGATGACAAAGTCATTGACAGCTTCGATGCCTTTCATGCAGCCTCCATCGCGCGGCGAACTACTTTTCCATCACGGCACTTGGGTCCGGCCTGGGTCACGTTCAATAAAAATTTCTGCATATCCCAGGCCCCGGTGGGGCAGCGCTCAGCACACAAACCACAGTGCAGACAAACGTCTTCGTCCTTAACCATCACCCGTCCTGTCTTCAAAGCACCTGACACATAAAGATCCTGCTCCCGGTTGTTTGCGGGCGCTTTCAGTCGCGCTCGCAATTCGGTCTCGTCACCGTTCTTGGTAAAAGTGATGCAGTCCATCGGGCAGACGTCCACGCAGGCATCGCATTCGATGCAAGTGTGCTTGTTAAACACAGTCTGCACATCGCAGTTCAGGCAGCGGTGGGCTTCCTTAAACGCGGTAGCGGCGTCAAACCCTAGCTCCACTTCCACCCGGATGCTGGCGAGCGCCACCTCGGCCTTGGCCCATGGCACCTTGAAACGGGCATCTGCCGACACACCGCTGTCGTAACTCCACTCATGAATCCCCATCTTGGCCGACATCAGGTTGGTCATCGGTGCCGGCCGCCGGTAAATGTCCTCGCGGTGCAGAAAGCGATCAATCGAAACAGCTGCCTCATGGCCGTGCGCCACTGCGGTAATGATGTTCTTGGGGCCATAGGCCGCGTCGCCACCAAAAAACACCTGGGGCAAAGTGGACTGGAACGCCTGCGGCACCAGCACCGGTAAACCCCATTTGTCAAATTCGATCCCGATATCGCCCTCAATCCAGGGAAAGGCGTTCTCCTGGCCCACCGCAATCAAGACCGCATCGCATTCGACCAGCACGTCAGCCTCACCGGTTGGCACCAGACTGCGCTTGCCCTTGTCGTCATAAACTGCCTTGACGATCTCAAAGCGCATGCCGGTGAGCTTGCCGTTGGCGTGTTCGAAAGCCTTCGGCACGTGGAAGTTCAGAATCGGAATGCCCTCGTGCAGTGCATCCTCTTTCTCCCATGGCGATGCCTTCATTTCTTCGAATCCGCTGCGCACAATCACTTTCACATCGGCGCCACCCAGCCGGCGCGACGAGCGGCAGCAATCCATCGCAGTGTTGCCGCCACCCAGAACAATGACGCGCTTGCCAATACTGGTGATGTGGCCAAAAGACACCGAGGCCAGCCAGTCAATGCCAATGTGAATGTTCTCGCTGATGTCCCTGCGACCCGGGATATCCAAATCACGCCCACGCGGTGCGCCACAGCCGACGAACACCGCGTCATAGCCTTGCGTCAACAGGGCGCGCATGGAATCGACGCGCTGGCTGCTGCGGAAGTCGACACCCAAATCCATGATGTAACCGGTCTCTTCATCGATCACCGACTCGGGCAGGCGAAATCGCGGAATCTGGCTGCGAATAAAGCCACCCGCCTTGGCCTCACCATCGAACACAGTCACCTCATAGCCCAGCGGCACCAGATCACGCGCCACCGTCAGAGAGGCCGGTCCGGCACCGACACAGGCAATACGTTTGCCGTTCTTCGGTGCCACGGCGGGCATGCGGCCTTTGACATCATCCTTGTGATCGGCGGCAACTCGCTTGAGGCGACAGATCGCCACCGGCTCGGGACGCTCACCATTGCTCTCTTCAACCCGGCCCCGGCGGCAAGCTGGCTCGCACGGGCGGTCGCAGGTGCGACCCAGCACACCCGGAAACACGTTGGACACCCAGTTGATCATGTAGGCGTCGGTGTAGCGACCCTGAGCAATCAGGCGAATATATTCGGGAACGGGCGTGTGGGCCGGACAGGCCCATTGGCAATCAACGACTTTATGAAAATAGTTTGGGTTAGCGATGTTGGTAGCTTGCAAGTTTATCTCCTGAACCCATGATGCACCGCAATGGCTGCAGCGAATTGAAAAATGTACGACCTCGGACTGTACTTGAATTTTGCGTCCCTATCGTTTCGCGAAGCCGCCAATGCGGCAACTATTGACCAGGAACAACAACATTTTTGACCCAGTCCGATTGCCCCTCAGCCCGGCGCGCTGGCCAGGCTGCGAAACGCGGCGATGACCGCTGGCGGGGCCTGTACCAGCTCGATCAATACCCCTTCACCGCTGATGGGAAACTCCTCAATTGACTTGGGGTGCAGAAAGCAGATATCAAGACCTGCCGCCCCGCGGCGAACTCCGCCCGGCGCAAAGCGCACCCCTTGTGCCGTCAGCCACTCAATGGCGCGCGGCAGGTCATCAATCCACAGGCCGACATGGTTTAGCGGCGTCGCGTGAACAGCGGGCTTTTTGTCCGGGTCCAGCGGCTGCATCAAATCGACTTCGACTTTGAGTGCGCCCTGCCCCATGGCGCAAATGTCCTCATCGACATTTTCACGTTCACTGCGAAAGTTGCCGGTCAGTTCCAGCCCCAGCATGTCGATCCAGAGCCGCCGCAGTCGGGCCTTGTCGCTACCGCCGATAGCGACCTGCTGGATGCCAAGCACCTTGAAGGGGCGATTTGTCTGTTCCATGGTGATGACTTTCTTCTGGCAATGAATGGATTGGGCCTGGCTCGACTGCGCTGGCAACAGAAGATGGTAAATCCGGTTTTAGCCCCCGTTGCTACTGCGCAACCAGCTATAATTTCAGGAGTAATTTGAAGCGCCCCGGTGCCCTTCTGGTGCCACGGGGCGGGCTCGCAACCGGCCTGACTAAGCCGTCACCAGGTCCTTGATCTGTTGCAGCGCCGCCGGGTCTTCCATGGTCGTCAAATCGCCCGGGTCGCGTCCTTCGCACACCGCCTGAATGGCACGTCGCAGGCACTTGCCGCTGCGCGTCTTGGGCAGCACGGTGACGAAGCGCACGCGCGCCGGGCGCGCCAGCGCGCCCAGATCACCGTCAACAATTTTCATGATCTCGCCCTCGAGCTTGAGTTTGGCCGCTTCGTCGGTGACCAGACTGGTGTTCTTGATGACGGCGAAAGCCATCGCCACCTGGCCCTTGAGCTGATCGGCCACACCCACCACAGCGACCTCGGCGACATTCGGGTGGCCCGAGATGCTCTCTTCAATCTCACGCGTGCCGAGCCGGTGACCGGCCACGTTGATCACATCATCCGTGCGGCCCAGGATAAAGTAGTAGCCGTCCGCGTCACGAATTCCCCAATCGAAGGTGCTATAGACCATGCGCCCGGGAATGGTGGTCCAGTAAGTGCTGACAAAGCGTGCATCGTCGCCCCACACCGTTTGCAGGCAGCCCGGCGGCAGCGGACCCTCGATGGCCACCACGCCTTTCTGATTGGCACCTTTGAGTTCCTCGCCGGTGCTCTCGTCCAGCAACTTCACGTTGTAGCCATAGACAGCAAAGCCAGGCGAACCAAACTTGGCAGGTGAGTCGTCTGCCCCTTTGCAAATGCTCAGAATCGGCCAGCCGGTTTCGGTCTGCCAATAGTGGTCCACAATCGGCCGCCCCAGCCCCTCGCTGATCCATTGCGCGGTGGGCTGATCCAGCGGCTCACCGGCCAGAAACAGCGCACGCAGCGACGACAAATCATATTTCTTGAGCAACGCCGGGTCCTGCTTTTTCAGCACCCGGATGGCGGTAGGCGCGCTGAACATGACGGTCACCTTGTATTTTTCCACCAGACTCCACCAGATGCCGCCATCCGGCCGAATCGGCAGGCCCTCGTACATGATCGTGGCCATGCCGGCAATCAGCGGCCCATAGATGATGTAGCTGTGCCCCACTACCCAGCCGATGTCGCTGGTCGAAAAATAGGTTTCACCGGCGTTGCAGTCGTAAATGTGGCGCATGCTCGACGCCAGTGCCACGGCATAGCCTCCGGTGTCACGTTGCACGCCCTTGGGCTTGCCGGTAGTGCCGCTGGTGTAGAGCGTGTAGCTCGGGTGGGTCGAGCCGACCCACTCGCACGGCACCACCGTATCGAGGTGCTTCTGCCTGAGGGGGGCCCACAGTTGGTCACGACCTGCTACCAAATTCATGGCGGCCAAGCCCCGATCCACCAGCACCACCGAGTCGGGTTTGTGACTGGACAAGCGAATCGCCTCATCCAGCAGCGGCTTATAGGCCAGCACTTTGCCACCGCGCGAGCCCGCGTCGGCGCTCACAATGACCTTGGGCGAGGCATCTTCAATGCGCGAGGCCAGCGAACCGGAGGCAAAACCGCCAAACACCACGGAGTGAATCGCGCCGATGCGGGCACAGGCCAGCATGGCAAACGCGGCCTCCGGGACCATCGGCATGTAGATCAGCACCCGGTCGCTCTTCCTGACGCCCAGATGCTGCAGCACGGCCGCCATGCGTTGCACCTCGGCGTGCAGTTCCCGAAAGGAATAAACGAGTTCCTGATTGGTTTCGGTCGAGACGAAAATGAGTGCCGCCTGATCTGCCCGATCCTTCAGGTGCCGATCAATGGCGTTGTGGCACAAATTAGTGACGCCGCCGTCAAACCACTTGGCAAAGGGCGGATTGCTGTAATCACAAATTTGCGTTGGCGGCGTTTTCCAGTCCACCAATTTGGCCTGCTCAGCCCAAAAGGCGTCTCGCTCTTCGATTGAACGGCGGTGAAACTCGGCATAGTTCGTCATTGTGGGTCTCCAGGGGTCGTAAAACTGAATTCATAATTATGGGCATGCAACTTGCTGCAAACTGACTTGCCGCCTCGTGTTCCGCTACACAGTTAGGTCTACACAGGCAGCAATTGCATTGCGCCGAGTGGAACCGGTCACATTTCAGTTGGCACCAGCTACCCAAGTGGGGAGACGATGCATCCAGGGACGCGCTTGTTCGAGTTGTTTGGCCAGTTGCAATAATTTGTCTTCCTTGCCAAACGGAGCGACAAATTGGACACCCATCGGCAGGTCAGTTGGTGTCCAATAAAGCGGTACCGACATTGCTGGCGTCCCGGTGAGATTGGCCAACTGGGTAAATGGCACGAAAGTCAGGCTGTCGCGGGCGATATTCTGGACCATTCCATCCATCGCTCCCAATCCCGCCAGCAAGCGAAACAGACCGCTTCGTTCCAATATTGACAAAACCCATTCCTGTGCCTTGGGTAGGTCACCTGTTCCATGGACCGGCGCCGGTGTTGCCACCGTCGGAGTCAGCAACATGTCAAACCGGCTGTGAAAACGTGCGAGCGCCCGGGCATAGCCGTTCCAAGCGCTCATTTGCTGAACAAATGCACCCGACGAGGTTGCGTTACCTAACTTCGCCAGTACACGTGTGAGCAATTCAAATTCCTGTGATGAGGCGCCCGCGGCCGTTGCCCGGTTCACCGAAGCGCTCACGTAACCGAAGTACATGTGCAGATAGCTGAGGGAGAGCGCTGCCCCGTCCACTTCAGGGCTTTGCTCCTGCACATCATGACCCAGCGATTGCAGCAGTTGTGCCGCATCTTTGACCGCAGCGATTGCCTGTGGGTCAACCGGTGTTCCTATCGGCGAGTCCGTACAAAATCCAATCCTCAGCTTCCCAATATCATGTCCGATAGCTTGTTCATAGGGCAGTTCGGGCCGGGCGACTTCAAACGGATCGCCGGGTTCTGCGCCCTGGAGCACGTCAAGCGCTCTCGCGCTGTCGCGGACACTTCTTGAAATCACGCCTTCGCTGGAAGCGCCGCCCCATACCTCGCCCAAGTCGGGCCCGGACGACACACGACCACGCGACGGTCGAAGGCCGAAAAGTCCGCAGTAGGAGGCCGGGATGCGAATCGAGCCACCGCCGTCATTGCCCGCCGCCATGGGTACGACACCGCTGGCTACTGCGGCCGCCGAACCGCCGCTGGAACCGCCCGGCGTGCGACCCAAATCCCAGGGATTGTTGGCCAGCCCAAACAATTTGGAATCCGTGACTGACTTTAGGGCGAATTCGGGCAGGTTTGTTTTACCAAAAATGACCAGACCGGCCCTGAGATAGCGTTTCACCACGGCTGCGTGTTGCTTTGGTGTGAAGCGAAGCATCGATTTGCTGCCATACGAAGTTGGCAGACCAGCGTAGTCCTGAACCCCATCTTTAATGAGGAACGGAACGCCTGCAAATGGGCCTTGCGGGCGTTCGTTCAACTGCTGGCGTGCTTCGCCCTCCATGGACCGACAAATGGCGTTTGTCCTGGTGTTGGCGCGGGTGGACTGTTCCAACGCGCAACTCAACAGTGTTGCGGGCGTGACCTCACCAGCGGCGACCAGCGCGGCTAGCGCGCTTGCATCGAACCGGATGTACTCAGAAAACTTCATGTCGATTCCTCATGGTTTTCTGGCCGATGTTAGCGCCATCCTTAAACCTGTACGCTTATTGGCCTTGCCATCGGCTTGTCAAATCGCAGACGACTATTTCGGAAGCTCATCGACTGGTTGCGCTTTGGCTTGCTTTGTCAGAATCTGGACCAAAAGTATCGCTGCTGCAGAGCTTGCCAAGGTCGGCGACGTGGTGATGATTTGCGCCAAGCCATGCACCGCTTGCATGCTGACTTGCTGTATGCAATTGGCCAGGGCGATGACATCACCGGTCTGGACTTTCTGTACCTGATCAATGGCCACCCGTGAACCATGGGGCGCACTTCGAAGGTACATGTTTGCAAAGATTCCGTTGGCAATTCCAAGCAGGGAAAGCAATCCCAATGGCCTCATTAATTGCTCTAACAAGCGTCTTTTTCCGACGGCCGGTGCAGTCATGAACACTTGTCCAACCAATTGTGAAAGCATGCGACTTTTTGTGGCCGGTGGGGCCGATTGGTACCTATCAGCAATCAGCTGCTCAATCGGAATTTCTGGACCTTGCAGCGACGGCTGGTCCGCTGTCTGGACGTCTGTCTCTTTGTTCACGTTCATGGAGTTTTCTCCAGCCTTTGAGGAGTTTTCGGACACCCCACTATGCATAGCTCTGGCACCGAAGGAATTGAAGTGTCAGTACCACATATAAATTTGAGGTTGCGAAACGTCAAGCAAGTGTAAATTTTGTTCTCTTCAGAGGGTCTTTGTGCTGGTCGGTCCCGGTCTGACGAGCCATTGCTTAGGCTCGATGGCCGCCCTGCGGCACAATCGACACATGAAAATGACCCGCACGCACGCACTCTGGGCCGGAGCTCTAATCCTTATAGCCGTGGGCCTTCTGGCGTTTATTCAGCGCGGGCAGCCGGTCGAGGTGGCGCTCGTCACGCAGGGCAAGATGCAGCAATCGGTGGTCACCAGCGGCCGCGTGGTGGATATCAACCGCACCGATCTGACCAGCCAGAGCACGGCCCGCATCGAACGTATCGCCGTGCGGGAAGGCGACCAGGTCAAAGCGGGTCAGATTCTGGTGCAACTGCGCGCCGATGAAGCCCAAGCCGCGTTGAGTCAGGCCAATGCAACTGTGCAAGAAGCACAAGCCCGCGTGCGCCAGATTCAAACCGTGCAGAGCCCGGTCAGCACGCAACAACTCGCGCAAGCGCGCGCGAGCAATCTGCAGGCGCAACAGGAACTGACCCGCACCCAGGATTTGCTGCGTCAGGGCTTTGTGTCGCAGTCCCGGCTGGATGAAGCGCGGCGCGCGGCTGACACCACGAACGCCGCGCTCGTGGCCGCCAGCGCTCAGGCGCACGGCGACACCGCCGGTGGCGCTCAAATCGCTCTGGCACGAGCCGGGCTGGAGCAATCGCTAGCCGCGCAAAAGGCCGCTGCTGCCCGCTTGGACCAATTGAGTCTGCGTGCCCCAGCCGCCGCCACTGTCATCACCCGCGCCGCTGACCCGGGCGATACTGCGCAGCCTGGCAAAGCGATTCTGACGCTGGTGGGCGGCGGAGAAACGCGCATCCAGGCCAGCGTCGATGAGAAAAACCTGAAATTCCTGAAGCTCGGCCAGACCGCCAGCGCCAGCGCCGACGCCTACCCGCAGCAGCACTTCAAAGCCGAGTTGACTTACATCGCACCCTCGGTCGATGCCCAGCGCGGCACGGTGGACATCAAGCTGCGCGTGGCGCCAGCCGTGGACTACTTGCGCCCCGACATGACAGTCTCGGTCGAAATTGTCACCGCGCAGGTTCCCAATGCCCTGATGCTGCCGACCGACGCGATTCGGCGTGACGCCAACGGCGCCCTGTTTGTATTGGTCAACCGCGCCGGCCGCGCCAAAGAAGTGCCGGTGCAAGCCGGTTTGCAGGGCATTGGCAGCACCGAAATCACCCGGGGATTGGCCGCAGGCGAGCACATCATCCTGCCCACCAGCAACGTGCACGACGGCGACCGGGTGCGCGAGCAAAGCAGGCGCACGCCTTTGACCGGTGTGCCGCCCATGCCGGGCTTCACCAGCTAATCTCGCCATGCCGCTGCGCTTGCCCTTTGCCGCTCTGGTGTGCCTGCGCTACCTGCGCGAAGGCCGCATGCAAACCGTGCTGATCCTGGCTGGCGTTACCGGCGGCGTGGCCGTGATCATCTTCCTGACCACGCTGATCAGCCAGTTGCAGGCCTCCATCATCGAGCGCACGCTGGGCAGCCAGGCGCACATTGTTTTAAAGCCGCCGCTATTGGCCAACCGCACGCTGTTGCCGCCGGGCAGCACCGCGGCCATCGTGCAGCCGCGCGCGCAGCGTCTGCGCTCGATTGACCAGTGGGAAGCGGTGGCGCAACTGGCCGGGCAAACCAGCGGAGTGCTGGCCGTCTCGCCGCTGCTGTCGGGCGCCGGCTTTGCCGCGCGAGCCGACGCCAGTCAGGCCATCAACCTGCTCGGGGTCGATGCACAAGCCTACCAACGCATTGTGCAAATGCCCAAATACCTGCGCCTGGGCCGTTTTGACGTCAGTGGTGCCAACACCGTGATCGGCGTTGAACTGGCCAAAGACTTGGGGCTGACGGTGGGTGACAAATTGCGCCTGATCGCCATGGACGGGCGTAACGATCTGGCCACGATTGCCGGCATTTTTGACATTGGCAACCGCGACCTGAACAAGCGCTGGGTCTACACCAGCATCAAACTGGCGCAGTCCCTGCTGGACTTGCCCGGTGGCATCACTGAAATTGATTTGCGTGTGACGGACCTGTTCCAGGCCGAGGCGACGGCGCAGCAACTCGCCGCCCAGACCAGCCTGATCGCCGACAGCTGGATGCAAACCAATGCGCAGTTGTTGACCGCGCTCAAGAGCCAGAGCATGTCGAACAACCTGATCCGCTTTTTTGTCACCGTCATCGTGGCCGTGGGCATTGCCAGTGTGCTGGTGGTATCTGTCGTGCAGAAGCAAAAGGAAATCGGCATCTTGCGCGCCATGGGTGCCAGCCCCCGGCGCATCATGGCGGTTTTTTTGTTGCAGGGCGGGATTTACGGAGGCGTGGGCTCGGCGCTGGGCGTTGGCTTGTCGCTGGCGCTGCTGCAATTCTTCTCCAAAGTCACGCGCAACGCCGACGGCTCGCTGCTCGTCAGCCCCGACTTGGACTTGTCTGTGGTGCTGGGTGCCTGCGCCTTGGCGCTGCTGGTCGGCCTGCTGGCGGCCGCTCTGCCAGCGCGCCGTGCGTCCCGATTGGACCCGGTACAGGCGATCCGGGTTTAGGCAACCAGCAGCATGGGCACCATTGTCGAACTCAAACAAATTCGCAAGCTTTATGGAGAAGGCACGCCGGTGGAAGCCGAGGTGCTGCATGGCATTGACCTGAAAATATCAGGGGGCGAATTCGCCGCGCTGACCGGGCCGTCGGGTTCGGGCAAAAGCACCTTGCTCAACATCATTGGCTTGTTGGAGCGCGCCAGCAGCGGCCAATTGCTGATTGACGGCCGCGACACCGCCAACCTGGATGACACGGCCGTCACCACCCTGCGCGGGCGCAGCATTGGTTTTATCTTCCAGTTTCACCACTTGTTGCCGGGCTTCAGCGCCCTGGAAAACGTGATGATGCCGTCCATCATCGACGCCAACTGGCCCACCACCCAGGCGCAGGAACAGGCGCTGCGCTTGCTCGATCAGGTCGGTTTGAAAGACGCGGCCCACAAACGCCCGGCGCAACTCTCGGGCGGTATGCAACAGCGCGTCGCGATCGCCCGCGCCCTGAGCTTGTCGCCCCGGCTGATCCTGGCCGACGAGCCCACCGGCAACCTCGACAGCCACAGTGCCAACGACATCTTTGAGTTGTTGCACAGCATCAACCAGCAGCAGCACTCGGCCTGCCTGATCGTCACGCATGACGCCCGCCTGGCCGCACGCTGCCAGCGCCAAATCGAGATTGAAGACGGGCAGTTGCTGGCGCAGGCAAGTTCAAGCGCACAGAACATCCGCTCGCAGACACTATTAATTCAATAGCTGCTTACTCAATAGCGACGGGTGCTAAAGCCCTATTTGATTAAATTTTGTAGAGCCTTGAAGTGCCCATGCTCGGCGCCACGCAGCCACTCAAAAGCCACCATCTCGGTCGTCACCAGCTCGGCACCGGCACCGGCCAGCCGGTCAAAGGCGGCGTCGCGGTTGCGCTCCGTGCGCGAACTGCAGGCGTCTGTCACGACCCAGACTTCAAACTCATCTTCCAGCAATTGCAGCGCAGTTTGCAGCAGGCAGACGTGGGTTTCGCAACCGGCAATCACGATGCTGTTGCGCTCGGCCGGGTTGCTGGCTGGCCTTTGCAGGTGTTTAGGCAGGCTGCGCGCATTGCCCGCCACTGGCTTGGCCGGTGGCCGCAGCCACTCGCCCAAGCCCTCTTCAACGCCACTGAAGTGCATCTTGCTCAAGGTTTGAGCGCACAGCGAGCGCAATTCGGGCGCGTTTTCGCCCAATTTGGACGGATTCTGCTCGGTTCCCCAAATCGGCACGTCGAGCAACTTGGCCGCCTGCGCCAGCCGCAGTGCGTTGGCCAGCACCAGCGGCGCTTCAAAAATGGCTGGCATCAGCCGGGTTTGGTAATCGACCAGCACGAGTTGGCATTGGGAGACGTCAAGCAGCATCACAGACTTTCTCAAACAAGGGTTTTTCAAGATTACCAATTGCTATCATATAAATAGCGTTTCACGCATACCATACGGGGCTACAGGTCTATTTTGTCCTTAACTTCAGGAGTCAATTTTCACCACCACGCGGCCGCGCAGTTTGCCGTCCATCAACTCCTGTGCCTTGCCAATCACCTGCTCCAGCGGGATCTCCTGGATCATCGACTCCAATAGCTTCGAGTCAAGGTCGCGCGCCAGACGCTCCCAGGCGCGCTGACGCTTGGGCAACGCTGCCATCACCGAATCGACGCCGGCCAGCGTCACGCCACGCAGGATGAACGGCATCACTGAGGTTGGCAAATCCATGCCCTGCGCCAGCCCGCAGGCCGCCACCACGCCGCCATAGCGGGTTTGCGCCAGCGCGTTGGCCAGCGTGTGGGAGCCCACCGCGTCCACCACGCCAGCCCAGCGCTCTTTCTGGAACGGTTTGCCAGGTGCCGTCAATGCCGCGCGGTCCATGATGCTGCTGGCACCGAGTGCCTTGAGGTAGCTCTCTTCGCTGGCTTTGCCGGTGGCGGCCACCACCGTATAGCCGAGCTTGCCGAGCAAAGCGATGGCGACACTGCCAACGCCGCCGGTGGCGCCGGTCACCAGCACTTCACCCGAGCCGGGCTTGACGCCGTGATCCTCCAGCGCCAGCACGCACAGCATGGCGGTGTAGCCGGCCGTGCCGATCGCCATCGCCTGGCGCGGCGTAAAGGCCGTGGGCAAGCCGACCAGCCAGTCGCCCTTGAGTTGTGCCTGCTGCGCCAGGCAGCCCCAGCGCGTCTCGCCAACGCCCCAGCCGTTGTGCAGCACCTGATCACCCGCCTTCCAGGCCGGGTGCTTCGATTCAAGCACGGTCCCGGCACCATCGATACCCGCCACCATCGGCCAGTTGCGCACCACCGGAGCCTTGTTGGTGATGGCCAGTCCATCCTTGTAATTGAGTGTCGAATAGGCGACAGAAACAGATACCTCGCCCGGCGCTAAAGCCGGTGCGTTGACTTGCGCGACCCCTGCCCTGAACCCGTCAGCGTTTTCCAATAACAGTGCCTTGAACATATAAACCCTTTGAAACGTAGAAAAATCAACAAGTTACATTAACAATAAAGAAAAAACTTTAACTTGACAGCGCGCCAAGACAGCCAGTATGCTACGCCCCATGCGAATTATTGCCACGGTTGCCGCTTTTTTGATTGCTGCCAGCGCGCATGCCGGCCCAGCGTCCACCGGTGACGACCTTGATCAATTGCTGGCGGACAAAGGGCTGTTGGCACGCATCGACGAGGTCCGGCACTCGGTCAGCGACACCGCCTCCGGCTTGGTTGTGACGGCCATGGGTTTTCTCGGAGTGCCGTATCGACGTGGTGGCAATTCCATGGAAAACGGATTTGACTGCAGTGGCTTCGTGAAAGCGATGTATGAGCAGACCGTGGGCCTGATTCTGCCGCGCAAGGCCGAGCAGCAGGCAGCCGCCACCCAGAAAATTGATCGCGCCGACCTGCAGCCGGGGGACCTGGTGTTCTTCAATACCATGCGTCGCGCCTTTAGCCATGTCGGTATCTACATCGGTGAAGGCAAATTCATCCATTCACCCAAGTCAGGGTCGCAGGTACGGGTAGAAAACATGGCTATGTCGTACTGGAGCCGCCGCTTTGATGGCGCGCGCCGCGTGCCGACCATCGCCTCCCCCCAGCCCGCTCCCAGCGCAACCCTGCCGTTGGCTGACTTGGTGCCGCAATAATCCATCCATCTGGGCTGCTGCCGTCAAGGCGAGAACGTGAATTCCTGGGTCACCAGGACTTCGCCTGACTCCTGACCGGAACACTTGTACTGCAGCATGGCGTTTCGCACGGCAGCATGAAAGACACGCGGGCCCGACAAAATGGTGACTTCCTTCACGACGCCATCGCGTACCAGGGCCTGCGCTCTGACAACACCCTGAGCGCCTTCCTGGATGGCCTTGCGTGGCATTTCAGGCGCAAGCTGCGTCGGACAAACCACTTTGACGTCAGCACGGCTTGGCGCCGCCTTGACCGGCGCGGGCGTCGGCGTTGCAACTGGTGTGGTGCCTGGTGCGGCGATGGCAAGGCTCGGTATGCCCGGCCCTGGCGTGCCCAGGGTCGGTGCTGGCGCGGTTGCGGATTGGGCCGGCGGCGGCGTGACCGATACTTTCTCGGCTGGCTTGCTGACCGGCAATGCTGCGTCCCTGGCGGGCACCGTGGCGGGTAGCACCGGGTTGGCCCTGGCCAACTCCGTGGCCATCTCGCTCGGAGTCTGCCGGCTTGGCTCAGGCTTGGCCGGTGTTAGCTCAGGCTTCGATTTCAGGGGACTGGCCGGTGTCGCCGCTGCAGCCAGGGTGGTCGAATCCTTGCTTGGCGACGGCGCGGCCACCGATGCAGACTTGACCGGCCCGCCCTTTGCCACAGGGACGGCACCGGTGGCTTTGGGTTGCACCGAATTCGTCACGTTGGCTGGGCTGGGACTCACCTCGCTGGCAGGTGCTGCCGGCACCGGACTCGCGGGTGTTACGGCGGCCAGCGGTGCGCTGGTGTTCGGTGCACCCGACGATCCCCAATACCAATAGCCCGCTAAGGCGAGTACGGCGACCAGCGCGCCGGCGATGATGAAGATTGGCTGTTGTGATGAGGAAGTCGGGGCAGTCGAAGTCGGCACGGATGGGCCAGCATCGAGCATCCTGCCGAGCGACGCGCCCGTGGTGACTGGCGTCGCGGGTGAACCCGTCGTGGCCGCTGCAATTGGATGGGTCGCTGCTGCGGTCATCGGTGCCTGGGTGACCGGTCGGATCGAGATCGGCTGCGGCTGCGGCTGCGCTGGCGTTTGGGTTTGCAGGGGCGTCTCATAGACCGGGCGGTTGACAGCAGCAACCGGCATCGACAGCACCGGCTTGGGCTGACTGGTGTTCCAACCCAGCATCTCACTGAATTCCCGCACGTTCTGCAGGCGGTTCTCAACCCGCACCGCCATCGCCCGCGCCACGGCGTCAGAAAACGCTGGCGAAAACGCCTGGTTGGTTATTTCATTGACACTCTTCAGAGGATCCGACAAAAGGCGTGAAACGGCCTGCAACGGAACTTTGCCAGTTGCCAGGTGATAAAGCACACCGCCCAAGGCATACACGTCGGTCCAGGGGCCCTGCTTGGTCGTTCCATCGCTGACATATTGTTCGATTGGGGCATAGCCGGGCTTGAGAATCGTGGTCAGCGTCTGCGTGCCATCGCCAATGATGCTGCGCGCCGAGCCGAAATCAAGCAACACCGGCCGACCGTTTGCCAGGATGATGTTGTCGGGTGCCACGTCCCGATGAAAGACCTGATCACGGTGCAAAATCTCAAGCGCATCAAAGATAGGCGCCATGGTTTGAGCAATGAATTCTTCGTCAAACTTTGTGTCGCCACGCGCCAGGCACTGGCGCAGCGTCTCGCCGGAATAGTAGCGCATGGCCATGTACGCGGTGCCATTCGCTTCCCAAAATCGATACACCTCGACCAAGGCCGGATGGGAGAATTTGGCGAGCATCTTCGCTTCGTTGATGAAGCTGCGCAACCCAACCTCATAGGTTGCTTTGTGGCTGGCGGAACGCACGGTGACCCGGACGCCCTCCTCGCGCTCGGCGATTCCCGTTGGCATGAATTCCTTGAGTGCCACGGCACGATCCAGGACCCGGTCGCGCGCCAGATAGACGATGCCAAAACCGCCCTGCCCGATCAACCCGGTAATTTCAAATTCACCAAGCATGGTCCCAGCGGCCAGGCAATTGGAATGTGTTGACAATAACGGAGATGACGTATTTGACACGGCAAGACTGGGTTTGATTGTCATTCTACAAGAACCACCAGCCTCGTTACGGCGGCACTGGAGGCCCGCCAGACCCGCGCCAATTCAAAGTCAAACGAGCGCTTGACTTCAGCTCGCCAGAGCCTTGACCATCTCAATGTGCATGATGCCTGCTTCGGCAAACGCCTCACCCCGCGCAACAAAACCGAAGCGCGCGTAGAACGGCTCGGCGTTGCGCTGCGCATGCAGCACCACGGCATGGTCGCCACGCTGGTTTGCGGCCTGCAGCAGCACCAGCAGCACGTCGCGTCCCAGGTTTGCGCCGCGCAACACCCGCGTCACCGCCATTCGACCAATTTGGCCGACGCCGGGCGAGCGTTGCAGCAAACGCCCAGTGGCCACCGGCACGCCCATCCGGTTGCACGCCAGCGCATGAACGGCAGTTTCGTCAGCCTGGTCGATCTCCATGTCGATGGGAATATGCTGCTCATCAATGAAAACCTCGTTGCGCACCTGCCGCGCGCCAGCAGCGAGTGACTGCCAGTTGCCGAGCTCAATCCGTGTCATTGTCTCGCCCGCTTCATAAGCCAGCAAAATGTCACGAAACCGTGCTGGCACCGGCCTGGAGCTCTGCGTCAGCGGATCGGCAAAAACGTAGATCAGTTCGCCGCTGATGAGGTGTTCTTCGCCGCAAAAAATGGCGCCGGTGAACACCATCGACGAGTTGCCGATCCGGCTGCATTCAAGTGCCACATCGAGTTGGTCATCAATCCGAGCCGAGGCGTGAAATTCGACCGTGGCTTTCTTCACGTAGAGATCACCTTGGAGCGCCTGCATGGTTGTATCGTACGGCAGCGCCAGCGCACGCCAGTAGTCGGCGATGGCCGTGTCGAAGTACATCAGATAGTGCGCATTGAAGACAATTTTCTGCATGTCCACCTCGGCCCAGCGCACACGCAAGTGATGGAAAAATCTGAATTGCTGACGAGTCATGTTGGTCATGATATTGATTAATGGTTTGTCTGGCAGACTCAATCGCCACGGCGCTTCATTTTGCGGCGTTGCAAGGCCGAACTTCAACCAGCGCAATCATCGGCAAGTCCGTCAATACAGCGCTGAGCGCCTAGCAGCCACCCTTGCCTCATAGTTCAAAGTCGTCAGTGAAAGTGGGGTTGGTCAAATTTCGCATTCTAAGTGACGGCAGATGCGGCTTGTAGTGCCATAAACCGCTCTTTAACTTGGCGTCAATCGGCAACTCCATGCCAGCCCCGCTACCCCGGATGCGGGCTTCTTCAATCACCAGCCGTTCGCCCGAAACCCGCTAATCTTCTTCCAGCGGATTTTATCGACCAGCGCCGGTGCGGCGATGGAGTTGGTAGGGGAAAGTCCTTAGGGGCGCCCTCGTTTGCGCGTGGCAGAATGCAAAAGACCTTTAGCCCGGCATGAGGGCATCGGTACTTTTCAGGAGCTACCATGAAAGCCATCAAATCCGCACTCGGCTTATGCCTCGCCAGCCTTGTGCTGTCATTCGGCGCAAGCGCCCAGAATATTTCCATTGCCACGGGCGGCACCGGCGGGGTCTATTACCCCATGGGCGGTGGCATTGCGGCGGTGCTGTCCAAACATGTCCCTGGCATGCAGGCCACGGCAGAGGTCACAGGCGGCTCGGTGGACAACCTCAAGCTGGTGGCTGGTGCCAATTCCTACGTTGGCTTTAGCATGACCGATGCCAGTCAGGAGGCTTACCAGGGTGAGGGCAAGTTCAAGGGCAACAAGGTTGCAGTGCGGACCCTGATGGTGCTCTACCCCAACCACATGCACGTGGTCAGTGTTGATGGCCGCGGTATCTCAAAAATGTCCGACCTCAAGGGCAAGCATGTTTCCACAGGTTCCCCCGGGAGTGCTACCGAGGTAATGGCTTTTCGCCTGATCGAAGCGGCTGGTCTGGACAAGGACAAAGACCTCAAGCGCGAGCGCTTGAGCGTAGCCGAGTCGGTCAATGCCATCAAGGACGGCAAGATTGATGCCTTCTTCTGGGTCGGCGGCCTACCCACCGCAGGCATCACTGATCTTGCCAACACACCCGGCACCAAGCTAAAAATGGTGGACAACGCCGAGCAAGTTGCTGCCATGAACAAAAAATACGGCAACCTGTATGTCGAGGACGTGATCAGCAAGAGTGTTTATCGGGGCATGGATGCCGACAACAAGCAAGCCACGGTGATGAACATCCTGGTCGTCAACGCCGGCATGGACGACAAGACCGCATACAACATTGTCAAGACCATTTTCGACAAACGTGATGACCTGATTGCCGTCCACAAAGAAGCCAGCAACTTCAAGCTTGAAAACCAGAAATCAAGCGCCACACCGATTCCATTTCACCCCGGCGCTGCGAAATATTTTGCAGAAAAAGGCATCAAGCTCAACTGAAGCCAAAAATAGCAAACCCCTCCCAAATCGCCGTTGGGAGGGGTTTTTTTATCTGATCCGAAAAAAGCCTGACACACAAGCTTCCCCAGCATGAGTCAACCCCTCTCACCGGGCACACCGGAGGTCATCGTCAGCGAAGAAGCACTCCACAAGGCCGAGGAATTCATCGAGGCCGAAGAAGGCGCGGCCAACAAATTCATAGGCTGGCTGGGCGTTTTTGTGACTGCGGTTGCCTTTGCGATGTCGGCGTTTCACCTCTACACCGCCTACGGCATTGTGCCCACACAAATTCTGCGCCCGGTTCACGTCGCCTTTGTGCTGTTTCTGTGCTTCCTGGTGTTTCCGGTTCACCAGCGCTTTCGCCATCACATCATGTGGTGGGACTGGCTGGCCGCGGCCCTGTCCATTGCCGTGGCGGTGTATCTGATTCAGGGCGGTGACGACTTCACTGACCGCAACACCGCCCCTAATCCCTGGGACATTGCCTTTGGCATCGCGCTGATCGGACTGGTGCTCGAAGCCATGCGGCGCACCAACGGCTGGATCATGCCGGTCATCACCTCGGCCTTTATCCTCTATGCCCTGTTGGGTCCCTACCTGCCCGCGCCATGGACGCACAAGGGCTACGAAGTGGGACGCCTGGTGGGTGTGATGTACATGACGCTGGAAGGCATTTACGGTGTGGCGGTGGACGTCTCGGCGTCTCTGATCATTCTGTTCACGATTTTCGGCGCGTTCCTGCAGTACTCGGGCGCAGGCAAGTTCTACATTGATTTCTCGTTTTCGGCGATGGGTGGCAGGCCCACTGGCGCGGGCCGCACAGTAGTGCTGGCCTCGTTTCTGCTCGGCGGTCCATCCGGCTCGGGGGTTGCAACCACCGTCACGCTGGGGGCGGTGGCCTACCCGATGCTGGCCAAGGTGGGTTACGACAAGAATACCGCTGGTGGCCTGCTGGCGGCCGGCGGTCTGGGTGCGATTATTTCACCACCGGTGCTTGGTGCCGCGGCATTCCTTATTGCGGAGTTTCTGAAAATCTCCTATCTCGACGTGCTCTTGATGGCGGTCATTCCGACCCTTCTCTTTTACCTGGCCCTGTTTCTGATGGTGGAAATTGATGCCCGCAAATACGGCATGGGCAACACCCAATTCGACAAGGTGGACACAGTCTGGAACCTGACGAAAAAATACTGGTACCACTTTCTGTCCCTGGTCTCCATCGTGTTCTTCATGATGTGGGGCTTTTCCCCGGTGCTGTCGGTGTTCTGGGCCACAGTGGTGTCGTTTTTCACCAGCTTTTTGCGGCGTGACACTGCCTTGATCTCTTATGACCTGTTCACTGGCAAGGGGCCACTCACCAAAAACCTGTTCCAGTCGCCCTTTGTGAAAGCCATGGAAGGCGGCTCGCTTGGCGTGCTTAGCGTGGCGGCCACCTGCGCCGGTGCTGGCATTATCGTGGGGGTTGTCACGCTAACCGGACTGGGCCTGAAGTTCAGCACCATCGTGATCGACTACGCCGGTGGCAACCTGATGCTGACTGCGGTGTTTACCTCACTGGTGGTGTGGATTGTGGGTCTGGCCGTGCCGGTTACGGCTTCCTACATCATCTGCGCGGTGATTGCTGCCCCGGCGCTGATCAAGCTGGGTGTGCCCGACTTCGCGGCCCACATGTTCATCTTCTATTACGCGGTGCTCTCCGAGGTGTCTCCCCCCACCGCACTGTCGCCCTTTGCTGCGGCGGCCATCACCGGAGGCGACCCCTACAAAACTACCTTGCAATGCTGGAAATACACCGTGCCGGCCTTCCTGGTGCCCTTCATGTTCGTACTGGACCCCAGTGGGCAGGGGCTGTTGTTGATGGGCTCTACCAAGGCGCTGGCCACGGCTAATTGGTGGTCGATTGCAGAGGTGACGCTCACCGCCGCCATGGGTGTGACTGCACTCGCCGGTGGTTTCCAGGGCTGGGCGCTTAAGCGCACCACTGCGGTGGAACGGTGGATGCTGATCGTGGCCGGATTCGCGCTGGTGTACCCGAGCGGCATGGCCGATGTGATCGGCTTTGGCCTGTTCGGTGCCGTGTTGGCCAAACAGTATTTCCGCGCCGACCCGCCGCAGTATCAAGAAGCCTGAGGCAAAGCTGGCGAATTTCTAGCGCAAACGATTCTGAGGAACGCTTGTCGACAATTATTCAGCCACGCATGGGTGTCGCGCGCGCGATGATGGCCGCGCAGTCAACGCCGCGTGGCAAGCTGCCGTAATTGTGCTGCCCACACTGTTCAAGGCGTGACTGGCAAAAAGCGTCGCTGACGATGGCCGGTGCGTGGCGCACCAGCAGCGAGGCCTGCAAGGCTACGGCCATGCAGTCCACCACGTCGCGCGCGCGGTATTCGAAGTCGCGCAAGTCCATCAAGTCTTTGCTAAGCCGGGCAATATACTGATCGAGCCCCTGATGTGCGCCGCGCCCAAGACTGAGCTCGGCAAAAAAGGCCTCCACCACCCTCGGTGTTTTCGACAGGGCGCGCAGCACGTCCAGACATTGCACATTGCCGCTGCCCTCCCAGATGGAATTGACCGGCGCTTCGCGGTACAGGCGCGGCAGCATGCTGTCTTCCATCACGCCGCTGCCGCCGATGCATTCCATGGCTTCGTAGGCATGGTTCGGTGTGCGCTTGCAGATCCAGTATTTGCCGACCGCCGTGACCAAACGCACCAGCAGGTCTTCCTGCTCGTCGGCACGCTGGTCCATGGCGCGCGCCATGCGCAGCGTCAGCGTCATGGCCGCTTCACTTTCCAGCGCCAGATCGGCCAGCACGTTTTGCATCAGCGGTTGCTCGTTCAGCACCTTGCCGAAGGCCGAGCGCACCGTGCAGTGGTGCAAGGCCTGGGACACCGCCATGCGCATGCCCGCGCTGGAGCCGATCATGCAGTCAAAGCGCGTCAGGCTGACCATCTCGATGATGGTGCGCACGCCACGTCCCTCTTCGCCCACCATCCAGGCCAGCGCACCGCGCAACTCGGTCTCACAGGAAGCGTTGGAGGCGTTGCCCATCTTCTTCTTGAGGCGCAGGATCTGCATTGGGTTCTTGCTGCCATCGGGTCGCCAGCGCGGCAGCAAAAAGCAGGACAAGCCGGCCGGTGTCTGTGCCAGCACCAGAAAGGCGTCGCACATCGGTGCCGACACAAAATACTTGTGGCCCACGAGTTCATAGGCCTGCCCCGGTCCCTGTGCGCCCAGGGGATAGGCACGCGTGCTGTTGCTGCGCACATCCGAGCCGCCCTGCTTTTCGGTCATTGCCATGCCAATCGTGACGCCCTGCTTATGCTCCATCGGAACATTGCGCGGGTCATAGACACGGGCCATGATTTTCGGCAGCCAGACCTCTGCCAGTTCGGGTTGCTGGCGCAGCGTGGCGACCGAAGCAAAGCTCATGGTGATCGGGCAGCCGTGGCCGGCCTCGACCTGGCTGTGCAGATAGCTTTTGGCCGCGCGCGCCACATGGGCACCCGGTCCGGGCTGGCTCCAGGGCGAAGCGTGCAGGCCGTGTTCGATCGAGGTCTTCATGAGCTGGTGGTAGGCCGGATGAAACTTGATCAGATCGATGCGCTTGCCAAAGCGGTCATGGGTTTCGAGCTCGGGGATGTACTTGTTGGCAAGCTGACCCGCTTCGAGGTAATCCGCAGCGCCGCACAGCTGGCCAAAAGCAGCCAGTTCCGAGTCAGCCGATTGAGCCCCCTCACGTCGCACCGCGACCATCAGGGCAGCGTCCTGCGTAAACAGGTTGTAGTCGCACAAGTCGTTTGACAAGTTGCTGACTTCATGGGTTTCAGCCAGATAGCGTAGACCCGCTGCGGGCTCAAGCATTGCGTTCATCCATCGTCTCCAGTCTGGCCTCACACCGCCTGAATGGCAGCAGCGACGCTGGCATACTCTACCTCATTCACAGTGGCCCAAACGGACTTAACCATCACTACAATTTCGATAGCTGCTTGCGCAGATTCAACGTGCACTAGAGGTCAATTTCATTCATAAACTCAAAAAGGAAAGTAAATGAGCATTTACGCCAAACTCAGCCAGCTCAACATCACGCTGCCGCCGGTAGCCGCTCCGGCTGCCGCCTACCTGCCCTTCGTGCAGACTGGCAAACTGGTCTTTTTGAGCGGCCACATCGCCAAGAAAGATGGCAAGGTCTGGGTCGGACAGTTCGGCAAAGACATCAGCACCGAAGCGGGCAAAGCGGCGGCGCGCGCCGTGGCCATCGACCTGATGGGCACCCTGCAAGCCGCAGTCGGCGACCTCAACCGCGTCAAGCGTATCGTCAAATTGATGTCCTTGGTCAACTCGACGGCTGATTTCACCGAGCAACACCTGGTGACCAATGGTGCCAGTGAATTATTGGGCCAAGTCTTTGGCGACAAGGGTGCCCATGCCCGCAGCGCTTTTGGTGTGGCGCAGATCCCGCTCGGTGCCTGCGTCGAGATTGAACTGATTGCCGAGGTGCAATAGGCCGCTCTTGGCACCGGCTCAAGTTGAGCTCAAAGCCGCTTGATGGCCTGGTCTTGCACCGCCTGCAACTGCGCCGTGCTGACCCGCTGCGGCGCAATTTCCGCCAAGGGCACCAGCACAAACGCCCGTTCGGTGAGACGCGGATGCGGGACGATCAGCGTGGCGCTGTCGATGCGTGCCGCGCCATACATCAGCACATCAATGTCCAGGGTGCGCGGTGCGTTTCGGTAGGGGCGTTCACGCAGCGCCAATTGCTCCAGTTTTTGTAGCTCGGTTAGCAAATCCGGCGCGCTCAAGGTGGTCAATAGCTCTAGCACCGCGTTGACATAGTCGGGCCCGCTGCAGGCCAGTGGTGCCGTGCGGTACAGGGACGATTGACGCACCAGCCTGACGCCCGACAGGGCAGCCACTGCGGCGATGGCTTGTACCAGGGTGGCCCGCGCATCACCCAGATTGGCACCCAAGCCAAGGTAAGCCGTGACCGGCTCGCGCACCGACGCGTCAGAGGCTGGCATCCGGTGGCAGTGCACCCGGCGCGCCGGGGCCGCTGCTTCGGCGGCGGCGACGTCGCTTTTTGGGTGCATCAAAAGCACCACCCTCGCCCTCAGCAGAAAAACCCGCCGCTGCGACGGCCCGTGTTGGCCCGGCGACTTCCACCGCAACGCTGCCCGCGTTCGCCACCGGCGCCTTGGGCAGGCGCGGCGGCCGCGTCGCGCGGGGCCGCTGTTGTTGCTCGGCGCGCACCTCATCGACCATGTCGCGGCGCAGGTTGTCGTCGGCCAGGCTGAATTCCTGCCACCAGTCCGACAGCAGCTCTTCGACCTCACCGGCATCCGCACGCAAGCGCATGAAATCAAAGGCGGCGCGAAAACGCGGCTGCTCGACCAGACCAAAGGGCGCACTGCCGACGCGTTTCTCAAAGCGCGGCTGCATCATCCAGATTTCGCGCATGTCGCCGGCCAGCTTGCCGCGACCCGAGACATCGCCGATGCGGGCGTTAAACACGTCTTCAATCGCGTCCTGTAGCGCCGGATGCGAATGCTGGCCTTGCTGAATACGCTGCGACCAGCCCTCGCGTACATCAGCCCACAGCACGCTGGCCAGCAGGAAACTGGCCACCACCGACTTGCCCTCGCCGACACGCCGGTCGGTGTCCTGCAAGGCGGCCTTGACAAAGGATTGATCAGCGCGCTCCACCACCACGTCGAGCAGCGGATAAAGGCCGCGCGCCATGCCCAGCAGCTTGAGCTGCTCGATCGAAGCCAGCGCGTGGCCGGTCTGCAGCAGCTTGAGCATTTCGTCGAACAAACGGCTTTGCGGTACTTCGGCCAAAAGTTCTTGCGACTTGATCAGGGGCGCGGCGGTTTTGGCTTCAAGCTTGAAGCCCAGACTACTGAGTTTGGCGGCAAAACGCACGGCGCGGATGATGCGCACCGGGTCTTCGCGGTAACGCGCCGTGGCGTCGCCGATCATGCGGATGACGCGGTTCTTGCTGTCCTTGATGCCCTGGTGGTAATCGACCACGATCTGCGCCTCGGGGTCATAGTACATGGCATTGATCGTGAAGTCGCGCCGCACGGCGTCTTCTTCCTGCGGACCCCAGACGTTGTCGCGCAGTACCCGACCGGTCGAATCGACGGCGTGTTTCATGCCGGCCAATTCGCTCTTGCTGGTTTTCTCATTACCCGCGACTTGTTCGGCGGCCACGTTGTCCAGATAGGCGCGAAAGGTCGAGACTTCTATCACCTCGTGCTCGCGACCTCGGCCAAAGACGACGTGCACGATGCGAAAACGCCGCCCGATGATGAAGGCGCGCCGGAACAGCCCCTTGACTTGTTCTGGGGTGGCGTTGGTGGCCACGTCAAAATCCTTGGGTGCCAGGCCGACCATCAGGTCGCGCACCGCACCGCCAACGATATAGGCTTCAAAACCGCCGTTCTTCAAGGTGCGCACCACGCTGATGGCGCGCTCATCGACCAGTTTGGGATTGATGCCGTGAACCTCGGCACCGATTTCTTCACGCTTGCCGAACGGATTTTTGCTTTTGCCGGACAGGGTTTTGCCCAGCAGTCGATTGATGAATTTTTTTATCATTGATAGTGCCTGCAATTCTAGACGCTAAAACAGTTCAAGTATGCCCCAGCCCCGCTCAAGCGCAATCGAGCGCAGCCGCGCGTCGGGGTTGGTGGCAACCGGATGCGTCACGCGCTCCAGCAGACTCAAATCATTGATGGAATCGGTATAAAATGTGCTCTCGACATCAAGCCAGGTGAGACGACGGCGCGCCAGCCATTGTTCGACGCGCGTGATCTTGCCCTCGCGAAAAGACGGCACGCCCCGAATTTCGCCGGTGATCCAGCCCGTGCCGCCTGCAACCAGGTCGCGCTCGAGTTCGACCGCAATCAGTTGATCGACACCAAACGCCTGCGCAATCGGTCGCGTGATGAATTCATTGGTGGCCGTGACGATGAGCACCGCGTCACCCGCTGACTGGTGTTCACGAACCAGCGCCAGTGCTTGCGGCTTAATGGCTGGCAGCACCACAGCGCTCATGAAAAGTGCGTGTGCAGCTTCTGAATTTATAGCGCCTTGGCACCGGATGGCAGCCGTTGCGAAACGCACATAGTCGTGGATATCGAGCGTGCCGGCCTGGTATTGGGAAAAAAATTCCTCGTTGCGGCGGCCAAAGTCACGCGCGTCATTCCATCCCAGGCTGGTGCTAAAGACGCCCCACTCGTAATCCGAGTCGATCGGAATCAAGGTATGGTCAAGGTCGAACAGGGTCAACTTCATGGGCCGATTGTCGGTCACGTGTTTTCCATCATGGCCTTGATCAGGGGGACGGTGATGACCCGTTTGGTCTGCAGCGCATAGCCGTCAATCAGTTCCAGCAATTCCATCAAACTGCCCAGGTCGCGGCTGAAGCGCGTCAACATGAAATCCATCACCTCGTCACTCAAAAAGACACCGCGCGCGTCCGCGGCCTGACGCAACACGGCGCGCCGCTCGGGCTCACTGAGCACTTGCAATTGAAACACATGACCCCAACCGAGACGCGTGCGCAAATCGTCCCGCAACGGCAAATCGATGGGAGGGCATTGGCCGCCAGCCAGCAGCCAACTCTGTTGGCTTTGTGCATTGATGAACCAGTTGAACGCCGCATGTTGCTGCAAGCTGTTGTAGGCCTGGACATCGTCGAGCAGCAACGCCGCCCAGTGTGGATTGAAAACTGGTGGCTCCTGCACACTGGCGTCAAGCCAGCCGACCGCAGCTCCCTGCTGTAGCAATGCCAACTGGACCGCCTTGAGCAAGTGCGTTTTGCCGCTGCCACTGCGACCCCAGAGGTAAGTGGGTACCGGCGAGCGCGTCGCCGTGCCTGATTTGTCGCCGACCCAAAGCGCCAGATGCCTCAGCAGGGCGTCGTTCGGACCGGCGAAAAAATTATCCAGCGTGGGCCCGGTGGCCAATCCGATGTCAAGCACGAGCTGCTGCATCTTGCGCCGCCTCAACCCTGGTAGAGCTTGCTCGACAGGTAACGCGTGCGCGTCCGACGCAGCGCCACCAACAACACCGCGCTGGCTGGCAAAGCGATCAGCACGCCAACAAAACCCAGCAACTGTCCAAACGCCAGCAAAGCAAAAATGACAGCCAGCGGGTGCAGGCCAATGCGCTCGCCGACCAGCCGGGGGGTCAAGAAGAATCCTTCAAGCACTTGCCCCAGACCAAAAACCAGCGCCACCATCAAAAGCGCTTTGCCAGGGCCGACGCTGGCCGCAAATTCCAGTAAACCCGCCAGGGTAGCCAGAATCAAACCCAGACCAAAACCCACATAAGGCACAAAGACGGCCAGGCCGGTAAAGATTCCGATGGGCAAGGCGAGGTCCAGACCAAACAAGGCCAGCCCGACGCTGTAATAGACCGACAGCACGCCCATCACCAGCAACTGGCCGCGTAAATATTGACCCAGCACAGCGTCGGCTTCGTTGGTGAAACTGTCAATGGCCGCGCGCAGATGCGGTGGCACAAACTCCAGCAGACGGGCCATGAACTGGTGCCAGTCCATCAGCAAATAAAACAGAACCACCGGGATCAGCACGGCATTGCCGAAGAGCGCAAAGGCAACACTGCCGCCCAGCTTGAGCGAGGTCATAACCGAGGCAAAAGCACCTTCCCCATTGACGCTCAGGTACTTGAGCACAAAGCCTTTGATGCTGGCGACATCGATTGACAAGCTGACCCCAAACTGGCCCAGAAACGGCTTCAATGAGGCGTTCAGGCCATCAAGCAGCACCGGAACCTGGTCCCGCATCTGCGGCAACTCCTTGACCAAAATCGGCACGATCAGCAATATCACCCCGAGCAACACGATAAGGAACAACAGTTCAACCACGACCACGGCGAGCAACCTGGGCAGACGCTTGCGCCCGAGTTTGTCGAGCCGATCCACCAGGGGCGTCAAGGCATAGGCCAGAACCGCTGCGACGACAAAAGGCGTCAGCACCGGGGCCAGCAACCAGAAGACACAGGCCGCGCCCAGCGCAATCAGGGCCCAGAGAGTGCTTCTTTTTTGAGTCGAAGTGAGTTGCATGGCGTGACCTGAGGCCGAACTAGAATCTGTGCAAATTCTATCGGGCTTGGTCCCCTCGCCATTTCACCTGACTTTTGCAGCCAAACTTCCATGACTCAAACTCCCACTGCTGCGCCACTCTCCTACAAAGATGCAGGCGTCGATATCGTTGCTGGCGACGCGCTGGTGGAGCGCATCAAACCCCTGGCCAAGAAAACCATGCGCGAAGGCGTGTTGGCGGGCATCGGCGGCTTTGGCGCGCTGTTCGAGGTACCCAAAGGTTACAAGGAGCCGGTACTGGTCAGCGGCACCGACGGCGTGGGCACCAAGCTCAAGCTCGCGTTCCAGTGGGGCATGCACGACACCGTTGGCATCGACCTGGTCGCCATGAGTGTCAACGACGTGCTGGTGCAAGGCGGCGAGCCGCTGTTCTTTCTGGACTATTTCGCTTGCGGCAAACTCGATGTGGAAACCGCCACCAGCGTCGTGGCTGGCATTGCCCGGGGTTGCGAGCTGTCCGGTTGCGCGCTGATTGGCGGCGAAACGGCTGAGATGCCGGGCATGTACCCGCCCGGTGAATACGACCTGGCGGGCTTTTGCGTGGGTGCGGTGGAAAAATCGAAAATTCTCACGGGAGCGGATGTCAAACCAGGCGATGTGGTGCTGGGTCTGGCCTCCAGTGGTGCACATTCCAATGGCTTTAGCCTGGTGCGCAAGTGTATCGAGCGCGCCGGGGAAACGGCCCCCGCTACATTGGATGGCAAACCCTTTCGCCAGGCCATCCTGGAGCCAACTCGTCTGTACGTTAAAAATGTGCTGGCCGCCCTGGCTTTGCACCCGATCAAGGCACTGGCCCACATTACCGGCGGTGGTTTGCTGGAAAACATTCCGCGTGTGCTGCCCGAGGGTACAGCCGCTCATCTGGTCAAAGGCAGTTGGCCCAGGACGGAGCTCTTTGCCTGGCTGCAGGCGACGGCTGGCATCGACGATTTCGAGATGAACCGCACGTTCAACAACGGCATCGGCATGGTGGCGGTGATCGATGCAGCCAACGCGGCAGCCTGCGCGGCCACTCTGCGTGCTGCCGGTGAGACGGTGTATGAGATTGGTGCCATTGCGGCGCGCGGCGAGGCCGCATCGGTGCTCGTGAACTAATCAACTTTTATAGCGGCTTGCGCAGGCTCTACCTGGGCTAGAGGCTGTTTTTTACAAAGCTTTTCAACTAGCCATGCGCTTCACCACTTTGCGCAAAATTCCCCCCGGCATCTGGGCCTTGGGCTTTGTCAGCCTGCTGATGGATACCTCCAGCGAGCTGATCCACAGCTTGCTGCCGGTTTTCATGGTCACAACGCTCGGGACCAGCGTCTTTGTGGTGGGGCTGATTGAAGGCGCAGCGGAGTCCACGGCACTCATCATCAAGGTGTTTTCTGGCGTGCTGAGCGACTACTGGGGCAAGCGCAAACCCTTGGCGGTGATGGGCTACGGCCTTGGGGCCTTGTCCAAGCCGCTGTTTGCGCTGGCCAGCAGCGCGGGCCTGGTCATGGCAGCCCGTCTGATTGACCGGGTTGGCAAAGGCATCCGCGGCGCACCGCGTGATGCGCTGGTGGCCGATATCACCCCACCGGCGGTGCGTGGTGCCGCTTTTGGTTTGCGTCAGTCGCTTGACACGGTCGGCGCTTTTCTGGGGCCACTACTGGCCATTGGGTTCATGTTGCTCTGGGCCAATGATTTCCGCGCCGTGTTCTGGGTCGCCACGGTACCGGCCTTCCTGTGTGTGGCATTACTCATTTTTGGCGTGCAAGAGCCCGAACGCGCACCCGGCGCGGTGCGCAGCAACCCCATCAGCCGCGCCAACCTCAAGCGCCTCAGTCCGGCCTACTGGTGGGTGGTGGCGATTGGCGCTGTCTTCACCCTGGCGCGCTTCAGCGAGGCATTTTTGGTGCTGCGCGTGCAACAGGGTGGCCTCGGCCTGGCCTGGACACCGCTCGTGATGATCGCCATGAACCTGATCTATGCCGCCTGCGCCTATCCCTTTGGCAAACTGGCCGACAAAGTGAGTCACGCCACTCTGCTGACGTGGGGACTGGTGCTGCTGATTGCCGCCGATGCCTTGTTGGCATACAGCAATCAGGGCGTTTGGGTCTGGACTGGCATCGCCCTGTGGGGCCTGCACATGGCCATGACGCAGGGCTTGCTGGCCACCATGGTGGCCGACACGGCCCCCGCCGATTTGCGCGGCACTGCGTATGGTTTCTTCAACCTGCTCAGTGGCCTTGCCATGCTGCTCGCCAGTGGGCTGGCAGGCCTGCTGTGGGATCAGTTGGGCGCATCGTTCACCTTCCTCGCCGGAACCGTGTTTTGCGTCTTGGCGCTGGGCTTGCTGGTGGTGAGGCCAGCCGCAGCAATAGCCAATCGTTGATGGGCTTCAGGCGACCAGCCCGAGTCTTGACCCTACTCACGCCAGCGCCGCAAGCAGTCGCTCCACGCTTGCAACCGGTGATTCGTCTGCGGTGTGCAGGTGAATGTCGGGCCTTTCGGGAACTTCAAAGGCGCTGCTGATACCAGTAAAATTTTTCAATTGCCCACTGAGTGCCCTGGCGTAGAGCCCTTTTGGATCGCGCCGTATGCATTCTTCAATCGGCGCGTCGATGAAAACCTCGGTGAACTCGCCCGCTTCAAACAGCGACCGTGCCAAGGTCCGCTCCGCGCGAAACGGGCTGATGAACGAGACGATGACAATCAAGCCGGCATCGACCATGAGTCGCGCAACTTCGGCCACTCGCCGAATATTTTCCACCCGATCGGCGTCGGTAAAGCCCAGGTCACGATTCAGGCCATGGCGCACGTTGTCGCCGTCGAGTGTGTAGCTGTGGCGGCCCTGCGCATAGAGTCGCGTTTCAAGCAAATCAGCGATGGTGGACTTGCCTGAACCAGACAAGCCAGTGAGCCACACACAGCCTGGCCTTTGCTGTTTGAGTGAGGCGCGCGCAAGCTTTCCGATGGACAGCGTTTGCCAAAACAGGTTGTCGGCCGAGCTGCACGTACTATTTTTTTTCAATTGTCGGCTCCTGGTTAAACGTCAGTGGGCCTCTGCCCTTGGCTTTGTACACTTGCCAGTAAACTTTGCGTACCTGCCTTACACATTTTATGCAACGCCGCGTTGCGGCAGGCACATCGGCCAGGTCTGAGAGCATGTCTGGATTTGCCTTGCCCGGCGCACCAAAAAAAAGGCCCCTGCAAGGGGCCTTTCACTAACGGGACTGATCAAATCATTTGAACTTGTACTTGAGTCCAATATTGAAGTAACGACCAATCGCGCCGTATGGGTTATAGGTCGGGTTGTAACGGGTTTGCCCGTACATTGACTGCGGATCAAAGGAACCCAGACGATCAAACAAGTTCAGGATCGAGCCGCTGATCTCCAGGTCTTTGTTCAAGTTGTATTTCGCAAACAGATCGACCGTGGTGATCGAGCCGACCGAGCATACGTCGTTGCCGCTGGCATCAACAGCCAGACAAGTCGGATCCTCCAGGCTTTCTATAACGCGTACCGAATCGGTGTAATTCAGGCGACCAGTCACCGACCAAGGACCTTTTTCCCCGGTCAGGGAGAACACCGCCCGCATTTTCGGCATGCCGGCTGAGCTCGAAAGGGAAGTCGGGCCATAGGTGCCGGCATAGTTGTAAACGGTCCCGTCCGGCATGGTACGGGTATAGGCGCGCACTAAGGACAGGTTCATGCCCGCTGACATGCGAACCCCATTATCCATCCGGGTGCCTTTGTAATTCACGTCAATATCGACACCATTGGTCTTGGTGTTAGGACCATTTTGATAGGGTGCCAAGATAGCCAGCAAGGTACCTGAATCGGCAATCCCCGGTAACGCTGTAGAACCGTCGCGAATGATCTGGGCTGTCGGATAACCTGCCGGATTGTTCAGGATGGCCTGCACGTCGGCACCAATGATTTCGTCCTTGCGCGTGATCTGCCAAAAATCGACCGACATATTCAATTGCTTTGTCGGCTCAAACACAAAACCCAGGTTGAATGAATCTGACTTCTCTGGCTTGATTGCCGTATTGCCGGTGCTGAACGCCACTGCCATGCCAGCGCCACAGTCAGCGCCAGCAATCGCGCCTGGCAAGGGGTCGCCGCCCGGGCAGCGCACTGGATCCACATAGGAGGTATAGCCCGCCGAAGAGCTGTTGCCACCCTCGGCCGCACCCGGTGCCCGGAAGCCCTTGGCAAAGGTACCGCGAACCATGAACGGCTGCGCAACCTGCCACTTGGCACCAATCTTGGGCGTAAACGCGTTGCCCCAATCGGAGTAGTTGTCATTGCGAACCGCCGCGTTTAACTCCAGCGTCTTGGTGACGGGGGCATTGATTTCCGCATACACGGCGGACACATTGCGTGACTGCTGGAACGCTGCATACCCCAGGCCAATGATGTCGCCCTCGGTGGTGAAGGTGGTGGCAGGGCTGTCAAGCTTTTCGCTACGCAGTTCCGCGCCGACCGCCAGGCTCATGGGGCCGCCAGCGAGCGTCATGAGTTCCCGGCTGGCCTTGGCATCCAAAGCCGTTACCGATGTCTTGGAAGTGTTCTTGAGCGTTGGGGCCAGCGCCGCATCCACTTCCGCCGAATTCAGTCCGGCATTCACCCCCATGCGGTAGTAGCTATTGGTTGGGTTCATGCCGCTGAGATTGGTGGCGTTCAGGTAGTCCCGCAGCACACTGTTGCGGACGTAGCCGTTTTTCACCATGTCGGTCTTGCTTTCGGTGTACAGAAAGCCGGCGTCATAATCCCACGCCGATGCCGTACCCTTGATGCCTGCCAACACGCGCGTCACGGTCGTGTCATAGTCGCTGTTGCGACCGCCCAGATCGGCAGCCACATAGCGAATGCGGGAGTAGTGGCCAGGATTCGGGTTGTCCGGATGATTGGGTCCCATGGTGATATAGGTATTGTTCATGACCGAATTGCTGGCGGCATTTGGCCAGACACCGGACACCGATGTGGGCGTGTAGAACGTCGATACCTTGGAGCTGAATAATCCAAATTCCGCATAGGCCTGCGTATTTGCGTTGATGTTGACAGTACCACGACCAAAGAAATTGATCTTGCTTTCCTTGGGCATGATGTCAACGTAGTCATACACGTTCCACAAGCAGCCGCCATAGGCCGTGGTTGGGTAGGGTACTGGTGCCAAAGTCTCACCGCCCAGGGGCGGCACGCAGGTGGAACTCAACTGGTTGTACCGGGAACCCGCAACCCCCGACAGGCTCTCTGGCCCGGTCACGGCACGTGCCCAACCGGTTGGGCTGCCAGAAACTAAAGTGCCGCTGGCATTGGCCTGATAGCCGCGCACCATCGACAAACCGGAGTTGTACAGGTCAAAGCCCCACGGCGAACTGTCGGCAACCCCAATAAACTCGCGCTTGCCACTGCGGTCGTTCATCGTGAGCCTGTTTTGCTTGGACGCTTCCAGGTTAAAAAATACGTTGTAGTTATCGGCCGACAAGTCGCCGAAACCAGCCGTGATGGAAGCGCGCCCGCTGTTGGCATCCCGGTAACGCGAGGTACCTGCACTGGCACTGACATTCACGCCTTTGAAATCCTTGCGCAGCACAATGTTGATCACGCCGGCAATGGCATCGGAGCCATAAACGGCGGAGGCACCATCCTTGAGAACTTCCACCCGATCAACCAAATCAAGGGGGATGGAGCTCAGGTCGGAGAAGTTGCGCTGCCCGTCATCGGCCAGACCATACGGCGCCAAACGCCGTCCATTGACCAAAACCAGGGTTGAATTCACAGACAGGCCGCGTAAAGATGCGCCCGAGGCACCAGCCGCAAAACCGTTTCCAAATGAAGTCGGTACGGAGCCATTGTTGTTGATGGGCAGCGCCTGGATAATTTCCGCCAGGGTCACTTTACCGGAGCTTTCAATCTCTGCGCGTGACACGACGAGGATTGGGGACGCGGTTTCAGTGTCGACCCGTTTGATATTTGAACCTGTCACTTCGACACGTTCCAAGGATTGCGTTTGGGCTCCGGCCGGAAGCGCATGCACGGCGACGCCGGCCGAAAAGGCCACTGACAATGCCAGGCTCAGCTTTGAACGTTTAAACATGAAGAAACCCTTTTAAAGTTAGGTAAAGTTAAAATTTTTACGGCAACGTCCCCGATGACCAGCGAACGAGTTCCCGCGCCAAGTGCACATCATGCAAAAAATCCACCTTTTAGGGAATAAGCAATTTCGCCAGGTCAGAGCGCTGCTTGATTAAACAATTCGCTCCCTGCCGCATCGACCCGAATTTCGAAACCTCAGGCTAAGCTATTGATTTACATAACTTTTCATCGATGTCATCGCAGCTCGACTGACGTCTTGCCAGGGACTTTGGTCGGGGGAAAACTTACAGAAGATTGAACGCAAAAAGTAGGCACATCGTTGTGCCTTTGCAACGTTTCCTGTCACTCAGCAATAATCTTGCCAGCGCTTTACTACGGCTACGTTTACCGGCAATTAATGTGCCAGGTATTTGTCTAGAAAATCCAGCATCTGCTTATACAAATCGACCCGATTCTCGACCTTGCTAAATCCATGTCCTTCGCCAGACTTGGCGACAAACGCCTTGGGCGGATTGCCAGCAGCGGTCAATGCTTTTGCCATGCGATCGATCTGGTCAAATGGCACGCGCACATCGGCACGCCCGGCGTAAATAAATACCGGAATCTTGATTCGATCGGCAAGAAAAACAGGTGATATCTGTCGCACGATGGGCGCATCGAGGTCATCCGACCCGACGACCTTCTTCCAATAGTCTTGCCCGCTGGCGCTTAGCGCAGTGTCACCATCCATGGTCGTGAGTTGATACTTCATGTCAGTCGGCGCCAACCCGGCAATCGCGCATTTGTAAAACGTAGGATTCTTGGCCGGCCCCATGAGTGCTGCGTAGCCACCGTAGCTGGCGCCCGAAATGCAAACTTTGGCGGGATCCGCAAAGCCTTGCTGCACTGCCCAGTTGACAGCATCCTCGTGGTCTTCAACCATTTGCCGACCGAAACTGCCAAACCCCGAGTAGTAATTCTTGCCTCCCAGTCCCGGGGTGATGCGGAAATTTGGGACGATCACCGCATAGCCTCTGGAGGCGAATAATTGCCCTTCGAGGTAGCCAAAACCCCCTCCCCAGCTATCGGCTCTAGCCATCGGGCCGCCATGCACATGAACGATTGTTGGAAGCTTGCTGCCAGGTTTGTAATCTGGCGGCAGGAAGTAGTAGCCCGAGAATTCAAGCCCGTCGCGCGACTTGAAAATAAACGGCTTTTGCTCGATCAATTTTCCTTCCAGGTCAGGACGGGCTGAAGCAATTTCTTCCAGCTTGAGCTTGGCCTCATCAAGAAAATACCAGCGGGCCGGACTCGTATCAGAATAGGACCTCACAAACACCTTCTTTCCATCCGGGGTCGGTCTAAACAAATTGATTCGTCCGGGGAGTGATTGATCAAGCAAGGTCTGGGTTCGCGCGTATTTGGGATCGATCCAGACTGTCTCCGGCTTATCGGCGTCAACACGATAGCCAATCACCGCATCCGTCTCTGGATCGACTATGACACCAGAAACCGGCTCGCCGGCGGCATTCGCGCCCATGTCAAAGCGTGGGTGCTGGGCAATGCGCTCCCCCACCGTCTTGGTCTCAGGGTTGTAACGAAATACAGCCATGGTATCGCGTCCCCCGTTATAAGCGACCTGCAGCGTCGCGTCATCTGCCTCGAACGCCAGCGGAACCAGAGTCGGTCCTTTGGTCGCATCAAAGCGGGCGATTTCGTTCCAGGCGCTCTTGTCGTCTTTGCGGTAGTACACCACCTCGGTCAGCGTGTCCTTGATCGTGCCCGTGACAACGCGCGGTATCAGCTTGCTGTCAAGCAACCAGGAATGCGTTTGCAGCGCCGGACGTCCGAGCGTAATTTGCGTCGATTTCCCGGTTGTAACGTTGAGTCGATATAGGTCAATGCCATCGCGCACCGTCTGATTGCCCTCAGCGATGATTTCGTCAACATTGCCGGGAATAATTTTGTGCACCGACAACGCCCGAAAAGTCACATTCTCGGCTTCGGCCTCTTGCACGGATCGGGCCAGGCGACGGTAGCCGCTACCGTCGCGGTTGACCACATACAGTCCTCCGCCTTCAAACTCGCGCACCATGCTGGGAGCATCGTACTTGCCAAGGGAAAAAAGCAGGCGCTCGTCACCGAGCCATCGAACGTTGATCGCATCGACTTCAGAGAAGTTGGTGAGCGATGTGCCTTTGCGTGTTTCCAGATCAATGACCATCAGATTCATCCGGCCATTCAGCGATGAGGTGCCCGCCAGGTAACGGCCACTGCGCGACAGGGTCAACCCGCTGAGCTTGGGGTACCGCCACATCTCTTCGACGGTCGGCGCAGTGTATTTTGCCTTTGCTTGCTGAGCCTGCTGCGCGTGAGCGCCTGACATCAAGCCCATCTGGGTCATCAACACGGCAGGGACAAGCATGCCGAGGAACATCTGTAGTCTCATTGTCAGTCTCCGTTTTAATCTATCGAAGCACGGCATGTGTGCCGCCGGTCGATGCTACCGCTACCTGGTCACTCCAGCTTGAAATTAAATTCCTGCGTGGCAATCACATCCGAGCCATCGGTGACGCATTTGTATTGCATCATGGCAGCGCGCACGGCGGCATGGAAGACACGCGGACCCGACAGAATTTCAACACTTTGAATGGTGCCGCCCTTGACGTGGATCTGCGCCTTGACGACGCCCTCGGTGCCGTCCTGCAGCGCCTTGCGCGGCATCTCCGGGGGCACCTGGGTCGGACAGGCCAGGCCAATGCTGGTGCGTTTCGGGCCGATGGCTACCGGAGCCGGCGGCGGCGGCGGTGCGATCACCACCGGTGCGGTGGGCAGCACCTGAGTGGATTGAATCACCGGTGCGTTGGAAGTCACTTGCGGGGCTACGTCGGGTGGCGGCACATAGGGCGGCGGGGGTGCTTCGACCTTGGTTATTTGCTTGGGCGGCTCGATCTTCTTGGGTGGCGGCGGCGGCGGCGGTGGCGGGATGATGACTTCCTGGATCACCACCGCTTCAAGTGGCTTTTTGATGAAGTTCAGGCCTTTTCTGGCCAGACCCGAGACCAGCGCATAGCCCAGAAAGGCGTGCAAGACGACGACGATGATGATGCCCTGGACGCGCTTGGAGGGGTCGTGCGGCTCAAAGCGGTAATTCATGCCCAGCGTATTCATTGCACAAACTGCTCCGCGCCGATGACGGCGATTTTGTTGAGACCCAGGCGCTTGCTGCTGGAGAGCACGTTGGCAAAGACGGCGTACTGCGAGCTCTTGTTGGGCCGGATATGGACTTCGGGCTGCGGGTTTTGCGGCGCGATGGCGTGCATTTTTTCATCAAGCTCCTGCGCGCTCACGGGCAGGCCCTGCCAATAGACCACGCTTTGACCGTCGATGTCGATCTGCACCTTCTCGGGCTTGATGTTGTTGCTCGGCGGCGCGCCCACCGGCATTTCCAGGTTGACCGAGTGCAACTGGATCGGGATCGTGATGATGAGCATGACCAGCAAGACCAGCATCACGTCAATCAGCGGCGTGGTGTTGATCTCCATCATGACTTCGGGTTCACCCGAACTGCTGCTGTTTCCTACGTGCATTGCCATGGGGGGTGTCTCTGGTTGGTGCTTAACCGCCCAGGGGCGGCGGCTCGGTGATGAAGGCGACTTTGACGATGCCCGCCCTCTGGCAGGCCAGCAAGACTTTGCCGACGCCTTCGTAGCGCGCATTCGCGTCGCCGCGCACCTGCACTTCGGGTTGCGGTTTGAGGTGCGAGACTTTCTTGAGTTTCTCCACCAGGCTGTCCACGCTGTTGATGCGCGCCTCGTACCAGTAGATGTTGCTGTTCTGATCGACCGAGATGATGATGTTCTCGGGCTTGGTTTCGCGTATCTCGACGCGCTCCTTGGGCAAGGAGAGCTTGATCGAGGTGGTGACCACGGGAATGGTGATCAGGAAGATGATCAGCAGCACCAGCATTACGTCCACCAGGGGCGTGGTGTTGATGGCCGACATGACGGCGTCTTCGCCGTCGTCCTCGCTGGAGCCGACGTTCATGGACATGGTGTTTTCCTAATCGGTTGAGGACAGAGCTTGTTCACTGCGTGTAACTACGGTCTGTCCCGCAAGGTTTCAGGGCCTTTTGACCGATCCCAAGACCACCGCGTGCAGGTCCTGGCTGAAGGCGCGCACGTCGTCCATGACGGCTTTGTTGCGTCGCACCAGCCAGTTGTAGGCGAGCACGGCGGGTACGGCCACGGCCAGGCCGATGGCGGTCATGAGCAGGGCTTCACCGACCGGGCCAGCGACTTTGTCGATGGAGGCCTGGCCCGAGATGCCAATCGCCGTAAGCGCATGGTAGATGCCCCAGACGGTGCCAAAGAGGCCGACAAAGGGGGAGATAGAGCCGACGGTGGCCAAAAAGGCCAGGCCGCCCTGGGTGTTGCTCTGGATGCGCTCGACGGAGCGCGAGATGCCCATTGAGATCCAGTCGTTGAGGTCAACGTGGCCCATCAGGCCGTCGTGTTTCTTGACCGCACTGTTGGCGGCATCGGCCATAAAGCGGTACGGGCTGTTGGCGTCCAGCGCGGCTGCGCCTTGCTGCACGTTGGGTGCGCTCCAGAAGTCTTTGATGGCAGCCTTGGTCTGGCGCTTCATCTTGGCTTGCTCGAGCACCTTGACGATCAGGATGTACCAACTGCCCACACTCATGATCAAGAGCAGCAGCAGCACGGTCTTGGCCACGGCGTCGGAGGTTTTCCAGAGGGATTCGAGGCCGTAGGGGTTGTCGGTGGACTCAACGGCTTTTTTGGCGCTGGCATCAGACGTTTTAACTTCGGTGATGATGGGTAGAGCGGCCGGGGCGGCTGGGACGACCGCCACGGCCGGGGCGCTGGCCGGCTGGGCCTGGCTCAGGCTCGGCAACAGGGTCATGCCGAGGCTCAGTGCGCACGCGCACGACGCTAGTGTTTGAGCAACTTTTGTTTGCACTTGGTGGTTCCTTTGAGACTGGGGTGGCGGGGTACGCTGCAGCATGGAGCGCATGACCCCAACAAAAATAAGTGGCGCAAGTATAGCGGGCGAAAGAAATTTGTCGGTAACAACGGGTATCCCGACGATTCGAGGTCAAATCATGGCCGCGCAATGCAAGGCTCGCACCGGCCTACGTCGGGCCGCGTTCTTGGTCGAGCGCTCGCAATTGCCGCAGCTTCTCGGCGATGCGAATCTCAAGCCCGCGCGCCACGGGGCGATAGAAGTCCGGTGTGGCCATGCCATCAGGCAAATAGCGCTCACCGGCGGCAAAGCCGTCCTCCTCGTCATGCGCATAGCGGTAGCCCTTGCCGTAGTCCAACTCTTGCATGAGCTTGGTGGGCGCATTGCGCAAGTGCATTGGCACCGGACGGGTACCGTCTTGCTTGACGAAGGCTCGCGCCTGGTTGAAAGCCTTGTAAATCGCATTCGATTTTGGGGCCACTGCCAGATAGACCACGCATTCGGCCAATGCCAGCTCGCCCTCCGGGCTGCCCAATCGCTCATAAACATCGGCCGCATCCAGCGCCAGATGCAGCGCGCGCGGGTCGGCCAGGCCAATGTCTTCGCTGGCCATGCGCAGCATGCGCCGCGCCAGGTAGCGCGGATCAACGCCGCCGTCGAGCATGCGCACCAGCCAGTACAGGGCGGCATCCGGGTTGCTGCCGCGCACAGACTTGTGCAAGGCCGAGATGCTGTCGTAAAACTGCTCGCCACCTTTGTCAAAACGGCGCAGACGCTCGCCCAGCACTTTCTGCAGCCAGGCATCGGTGATTTCAACCCGCTGCTCCTGGCTGGCTGCCACCGACAAGGTTTCGAGCGTATTGAGCAAGCGCCGGGCATCGCCATCAGCATACGCAACCAGTCGCTCGGATGCTATCGGTTCAATAGCTGGTAGCGCATGTGCAGCAAGTGCTACAGCCACTATTTGTTGCAAATCAACAGCAGACAAGGGCTGCAGCACATAAACCGTGGCGCGCGACAGCAAGGCCGAGTTAAGCTCGAACGATGGGTTCTCCGTGGTAGCGCCAATAAAGGTAAAGAGGCCGCTTTCGACATGCGGCAAAAAGGCGTCCTGCTGGCTCTTGTTGAAGCGGTGCACCTCATCGACGAACACAATCGTGCGGCGTTGCTCCAGACCGTCACGCGCGGTCTGCGCCTGCTCCACCGCCTCGCGAATGTCCTTCACGCCGCCCAGCACCGCGCTGATGCTGATGAACTGCGCGTCAAACGCATCGGCCATCAGCCGCGCGATCGTGGTCTTGCCGGTGCCCGGTGGCCCCCACAAGATGCAACTGTGCGGCTGACCGGATTCAAACGCCATGCGCAAGGCCATACCCGCGCCCAGCAGGTGCTGCTGGCCAACCACTTCGCCCAGGGTTTTCGGTCGCAGCCGCTCAGCCAGCGGCACCTGAGCGCTCGCCGCAGGGCGGGTAGGGGCCCGATTCAACATGTCATGGCCGAATCACATCCGCACCCACCGGTGGCTTGAACTGAAAGTTCGACGCATCGAGCGCGGCGTTGGCGACAAAAGCACTGAAACGCAGGATCGACTTCTGGCCAAAGCTGTCCAGAATTTCCAGCACCACCAGTTCCCCGGCGCGCAGTCCGACCGCTATGCTTTGCAAGGGGTTGTCCTTCGACCTGGGCGCGGCCAGCACCCATTCCAGCCCATCGCGCTCCGGTGCCGCCGTCAGGGTGAACTCGGCCTGCAAAGCCTGCAGATCGGGGGCGGACGCAATCAGCGCGGCCGGTGTGGCGTCCAGCACCTGGGACTGCTTGCGGGCCGTGACCTGATTCAGATCGACGTCATACAGCCACAATGTCTGGCCGTCGGCGACGATGCTTTGCTCAAACGGCTTCTTGTAGAGAAACTTGAAACGGTTGGGGCGTAAAAATTCAAACGTGCCACTGGACGTTTTGACGCGGGGTGCCTGCCCTGCCTTGGCGGGTGCCGTCACCACCTGGCTAAAGTCGGCCCGACCCGTGCGCACGGTCTTGATGAAATGTTCAAGGCTATTTAGGCCTGTAGCCCCCGCTGAAACTGCGCAAGCAGCTATACAAACAGAAGCAAAATAGTGACGAAGTGACATTCCTGACTTTCTGGCAGTTTATGTTTCGAGCAATGGGGCCGGCAGGGCGATCGGGCATCGATGACCCTTCACTCAGCCCGCGCTGGCACCAAAATCTCACGCTGACCGCTGTTGCTCATGCTGCTCACCAGGCCGGCCTTTTCCATGTCCTCAACCAGACGCGCGGCGCGGTTGTAGCCAATTTTGAGGTGACGCTGCACCAGCGAAATGCTGGCCTTGCGGTTCTTCAAAACGACCTCGACCGCCTGGTCATACATCGGGTCCTTTTCCGCACCAGCGCCCTCCCCCATCAGGTCTTCCAGGCTGTCATCGGTGCCGCCCTCCAGCAGCCCTTCAATGTAGTTGGGCGCCCCCTGCGATTTGAGGTAGCTCACCACGCGGTGCACTTCTTCGTCGCTGACAAAAGCGCCGTGCACGCGTGTCGGAAAGCCGGTGCCGCTGGGCATGTAAAGCATGTCGCCCATGCCCAGCAGCGCCTCGGCGCCCATCTGGTCGAGGATCGTGCGGCTATCGATCTTGCTGCTGACCTGAAACGCAATGCGGGTTGGAATGTTGGCCTTGATCAGGCCGGTGATGACATCCACGCTGGGGCGCTGGGTGGCCAGAATCAAATGGATACCGGCGGCGCGTGCCTTTTGCGCCAGACGCGCAATCAGTTCTTCAATCTTCTTGCCGACCACCATCATGAGGTCGGCCAGTTCGTCTATGACTACCACAATGTGCGGCAGGCGCTCCAGGGGCTCGGGCGCTTCGGGCGTCAAACTGAACGGATTGCCAATCAGCACACCGCGTGCCCTGGCTTCCTCCATCTTGGTGTTAAAGCCAGCCAGGTTGCGCACGCCCATTTTGCTCATCACTTTGTAGCGGCGCTCCATTTCGGCGACGCACCAGGTCAGGCCATTGGCAGCCTGCTTCATGTCCGTCACCACCGGGCACAGCAGGTGTGGAATGCCCTCGTAGGCCGACATTTCCAGCATTTTCGGGTCGATCATCAGGAGCCGCACGTCGCGCGCCTCGGCCTTGTAGAGCAAGCTCAAAATCATGGCGTTGATGCCCACCGATTTGCCGGAGCCCGTGGTGCCCGCCACCAGCACGTGCGGCATTTTGGCCAGGTCAGCCACGACCGGATTGCCAATGATGTCTTTGCCCAGACCCATGGTCAGCAAGGACTTGGCCTCGTGGTACACGTTGGAGCCGAGTATTTCGGAGAGCTTGATGGTCTGGCGCCTGGCATTTGGCAACTCCAGGGCCATGTAATTTTTGCCCGGGATGGTCTCGACCACACGGATCGACACCAAACTCAAACTGCGCGCCAGGTCTTTGGCCAAACCGACGACTTGTGAACCCTTGACGCCGGTGGCGGGCTCGATCTCGTAGCGTGTGATGACGGGGCCGGGTTGCGCCAGCACCACGGTCACATCGACGCCGAAATCCTTGAGCTTCTTTTCGATCATGCGGCTGGTCATCTCCAGCGTCTCGGGCGCCACTGTTTCCTGCCGAAACAGAGCACCGTCGAGCAGATCAACCTGTGGCAATTTGTTGTCCGGCAGATCGGCAAACAAGGGCTTTTGTCGCTCTTTGGCCATCCGCGCGCTCTTGGGCACATCGGTCAAAACCGGCTCAATCTGAATTGAGCGCGGATGGTGCTCGGCACTGTCGAGGCGCTCCTCCAGCACGCCCTCCTCGCGCTCCCGCGCGGCGCGCTGACCCAAGGCCAGGTCCTGCTCAAGCTCGCGCTGTTCGCGCCTCGATTCAATCTGCGAATAAAGCCAGGCACCCAATCGCTCAGCCACATGTGCCCAGGAAAAGCGGAACACCATGGCCGTGCCGAGCACGCCCAGCCCAATGGCAAGCAACGCAGATCCGGTGAACCCGAGCCCTTTGACACTCAGAGGTCCAAGCAAATAGCCCAAAATGCCGCCGCTAGGCCCCGGCAGTTGGGCTTCCAGGCTGTAAAAGCGTGACCACTCCAGGCTGGCACTGCCGCTGAGCAACAAGGCCAGCCCCAGCCAAAACCCAGTGTGACTCACGGCAAATCGATGCAGCGCTGACAACGCCGGAGCAGCGCTCTCGCTTGACGACGCAAGCAACTGATGACCCCGCAGCCAGCGCGCCAGGTTGGAGAGCCAGACACGAAACGCCGCCGCCAGGCACCACCAAACCGAAAAGCCCAACAGGAAATAACTGCCATCTGCCACCCAGGCACCCAGGCGCCCGGCCCGGTTGAGTCGCGGGCCAGCCTGGCCCGACGTGGACCATGCGGCGTCCAGCGGGGAGTAGCTCAGCAGGGAAACCAGCCAGAAGAACAACAACACCAGTCCGAAGAGCAGCGTCAGTTCGTCGGCAAAACGCCGCCACCCGGGTCGGGCCATGGCGATCGAAGAACTGGCGGAATTGAGAGTATTGAGAGAATAAGTCATACTATCCCGCACTGTACACGGCACCGTCCTTCCTAACTTAAAGGTTTTACAAATGTCAACAACAAAACATGCGCAAGTTTTGATTTTGGGCTCCGGCCCTGCGGGCTATACGGCGGCCATCTATGCTGCTCGCGCCAATCTCAAACCGGTGCTCATCACCGGCATCGCGCAGGGCGGCCAGTTGATGACGACCACCGAAGTGGACAACTGGCCCGCCGATGTGGACGGCGTACAAGGGCCCGACCTGATGCAGCGCTTTCTGGCGCATGCCGAGCGTTTCAAGACCGAAATCGTTTTTGACCAGATCAATCGGGTGAATTTTTCCGAGCGCCCGTTCACCTTGACAGGAGACAGCGGCGAATACACGTGCGACGCCCTCATCCTGGCCACCGGCGCGTCGGCCAAATACCTGGGCCTGCCTTCCGAGACCGCGTTCATGGGGCGTGGCGTTTCAGGCTGCGCCACCTGTGATGGCTTTTTTTACCGCGATCAGGTTTGCTGCGTCGTCGGCGGCGGCAACACCGCTGTGGAGGAAGCACTGTACCTCTCCAACATTGCCAGCAAAGTCTATTTGATCCATCGCCGCGACCAATTCAGGGCTGAGCCGATCATGATCGACAAGTTGATGGAAAGAGTTGCGAGCGGCAAGATTGTGCTGAAAACATTTTTCGCGCTCGATGAAGTATTGGGCGACGCCAGCGGTGTGACCGGCGTGCGCCTGAAGCACGTCAAGTCGGGGTCACTGGAAGATTTGAGCTTGCAAGGCTGTTTTATCGCGATTGGACACTCGCCCAACACCGAAATTTTCAAAGGCCAGCTCGATATGGCGGGCGGTTACCTCATCACCCAGGGCGGGCAAAATGGCTTTGCCACGCAAACCAGCGTAGCCGGCATTTTTGCCGCCGGTGACGTGCAGGATCACATTTATCGCCAGGCCATCACCAGCGCGGGCACGGGCTGCATGGCGGCGCTGGACGCACAGCGCTTTCTGGAGCAGAAATAGGCTTTGGCCAGGCGCAATTGATAGACACGTGGGAGCGCGCCACTGTGCGCTGAAACAGACCACTCAGATTTTTATTACCGCGCGGGGCACGCCTGCCCAGCTATAATCTGCTGTTTCGCTGAATCGGAACCGCATTGGCGCCGGTGCAGCAACGGGTTACCGCCACCCTACTCTTGGCGAGGTGAGGTTTTTGCGTCAGCAAAGACCGTTTAAAAATATCGGAGTGTCCACATGGCACGCGTATGTGAAGTCACGGGCAAGGCGCCCATGGTGGGAAACAAGGTTTCCCACGCCAACAACCGGACCAAGCGCCGGTTTCTGCCAAATTTGCAATACCGCCGTTTCTGGGTCGAAACTGAAAGCCGCTGGGTGCGCCTGCGCATTTCCAACGCCGGACTGCGTTTGATCGACAAAAACGGGATTGACTCGGTGCTCGCAGACCTGCGCGCCCGCGGTCAAGCGTAGCAATTGAAATAACTTGGGGACAGACCTTTAGCTCTGTCCTCAACTAAACTGAAACTTTGCGGGACAGATCTTTAGCTCTGTCCTCAACTAGAAAGAAACATCATGGCAACCAAAGGCGGACGCGAAAAAATCAAGCTTGAATCTTCTGCGGGTACCGGTCACTTCTACACCACCAGCAAGAACAAAAAAACCATGCCTGAAAAAATGCTGATCAAGAAATTTGATCCAAAGGCTCGCAAGCATGTCGAATACAAGGAAATGAAGCTCAAGTAATTGAGTTTTTTAGGCCGATACTCTGGCCGAAAATCAGCCCGCCGCGTGCGGGCTTTTTCGTGCTGGCGTCAATCGCCTTCTGCGGCGGCAATTGCTGGAAACAACACGTCGGTAAATCCAAACTGGCGGAAGTCGTTCATGCGCATCGGGTACAACTTGCCGATCAGATGATCACATTCGTGTTGCACCACACGCGCATGAAAACCGTCCACCGTGCGCTCGATTGGGTCGCCGTACTGATCAAAACCAGCATAGTGAATGCGCGCATAGCGCGGCACCTGAGCGCGCAAACCCGGTAAAGACAAACACCCTTCCCAGTCCAGCACTTGCAGCAGCGTGGCATCAGAGTCCGACACAGCCAGGGGCGTGATCACCGGGTTGATCAACACCGTGCGAGGTATTGGCGCCGCCTGCGGATAGCGCGGGTTGCGCTCACCGCTGCCAAAAATGACGAGTTCCAGATCAACCCCGATCTGCGGCGCTGCCAGGCCCGCCCCGTCGGCAGCGCGCATGGTGTCGAGCAGATCAGTGACCAGCAAATGCAGGGTGTCCGTATCAAATTGCGTCACCGCTTGCGCTACGCGCAGCAAACGCGCATCGCCCATTTTCAGAATATCACGAACCGCCATCGAGCAACTCCTGCAAACCCGCTTCATCCAACACCGCGATGCCCAGTTCTCTAGCCTTGTCGAGCTTCGTTCCCGCTTCTGCACCAGCCACGACAAAGGCGGTCTTCTTGCTCACCGAGCCTGCCACTTTGCCGCCAGCGGCTTCAATCAGGTCTTTGACCTGGTCACGACTCAGACTGGCGAGCGTACCGGTAATGACAAACGTTTTGCCTGCCAATGGCAGCGGCAGCGGGGCATGCGCTGCGCCCTCCTGCCAGGTCACGCCGCAAGCGCGCAATTGCGCCACCACCTCGCAGTTATGTGCCTGCTCAAAAAAAGTGCGCACACTGCTGGCCACAATGGGCCCGATATCGGCAACCTGGAGCAACTGCTCCAGGCTGGCGCCCATAATCGCGTCGAGACTGCCAAAGTGACGCGCCAATTCCTTCGCCGTGGCTTCGCCCACGTGCCGGATGCCCAAGCCATAGAGAAAACGGGGCAGCGTGGTTTGCTTTGATTTTTGTAGCGCATCAAGCAGGTTTTGTGCTGACTTCTCGGCCATTCTGTCCAGATTGACGAGTGCGGCGAGCGGCAGCCGATAGAGGTCCGGCAAGACCCGGATGACCTGGGCATCAACCAGTTGATCGACCAGTTTTTCACCCAGTCCTTCGACTTCAACCGCCCGCCGCTGGGCAAAATGCAGGATCGCCTGCTTGCGCTGGGCACTGCAATACAGCCCGCCGGTGCAACGGTAATCGACCTCGCCGTCTTCGCGCAATGCCGTACTGCCACACACCGGGCACTGGCGCGGCATGGTAAATAGCGAACCGCGCGGGCCCGCGTCCGACGCACTCGATGCCAGCACACTGACCACCTCGGGAATCACGTCACCCGCGCGGCGCACAACCACCGTGTCGCCCACGCGCACGTCTTTGCGGCGCGCTTCGTCTTCATTGTGCAGGGTGGCGTGCGTCACGGTGACGCCACCAACAAACACCGGTGCCAGCTTGGCCACGGGAGTGAGCTTGCCGGTGCGACCGACCTGCACATCGATGGCCAGCACCCTGGTCAGCATCTCTTGCGCCGGAAATTTATGCGCCACCGCCCAGCGCGGCTCGCGCGTGACAAAGCCCAGTCGGCGCTGCAACGCCAGACTGTTGACCTTATAGACGACACCATCAATATCAAACCCCAGCGCGTCACGTTGGGCACCGATGGAGTCATAATATGCTATCAATTCTGTAGCTCCCTGCGCAGACTTGACAAGCGCTGAGACCGGAAAACCCCAGCTCTTCAGGGCTTGCAGCAGTTCCAGGTGGGTGTCCCACACCGGGCCGCCGGCGTCTGCAGGCGTCACCTCGCCCAAACCATAGGCAAAGAAGCTCAAGGGACGCTTTGCGGCAATCGCCGGATCGAGTTGGCGCACGGCGCCGGCCGCTGCATTGCGCGGATTGACAAAAGTCTTTTGACCGCGCTCGCGCTGCTGTTGATTCAATCGCTCGAAGTCATCGCGGCGCATATACACCTCGCCCCGAACTTCCAGCACCGGCGGCACGTCAGCCGGCAGTCTGAGCGGAATCTGGCCGATGGTGCGGATGTTTTGTGTCACATCCTCGCCCACCTCACCATCACCGCGTGTTGCGGCCTGCAGCAGGACCCCCTGCTCATAGCGCAAATTGATGGCCAGGCCATCAAATTTTGGTTCAGTGACATAAACCATTGCTCGCTCAGAATCGGTCAGCCCCAGTTCGCGCCGCACGCGGGCATCGAAGTTTTCGGCTCCGCTGGCCCCGGTGTCGGTTTCGGTGCGAATGCTCAGCATCGGAACGGCATGCCGCACCGATGCAAACTGCGCCAGCGCCTTGCCACCGACGCGCTGCGTCGGCGAGTCCGGCGTGACCAGTTCCGGGTAGCGCGCTTCGATGGCCTGCAATTCCTGCAGCAAGCGGTCGTACTCCGCATCTGGAATGACCGGATCGTCAAGAACGTAATAGCGATGCGCGTGAACATGCAGGGCGCGCCTGAGTTGCTCAATGTGCGCGCGACTCGGCAACTGCGACTGCGCGGCAAATGAGTCTGGGATGACCATCGCGCCAGGCGCCAAATTTAGGAAAATAGACGCCGCGCCAGCGCCGAGCCCGCGGTCAGATCGCGCGCCTCCAGCGTGTCGTACAGGCGCTCAATCTCGACACCGATCAGGTCCATGGCCAACGGCGTCAGGGCCAGACCCTTGTCATCGGTCACCACACCGTCCATGCGCTGCGCCAGCGCCTGGGCCACCTCGCGAAGTCGCTCAAACGCGTGTTCACGGCGATCCACCTGGGCGACGTCCAGACTCAGGGCAAGCTGATGAATGGCGGACTGCGACGGGTCATCGGCCAAAGCCGCCTGCGCGTCAACACTCAAGCCCAATATCGCTGGCATGCCCGCCACGCTGGCCGGCAACACCATGCGCCCCGGCATCGCGCCCGCCACAAAACCCAGGCCCGCCGCATTTTGCTGCACATAACCCGGGCTCCAGGCAGCGCTTTGGGCGCGCACCACGATACCCAATTGCGCATCGTGCTCGCTGGCAAACTGGTCAATCTCGCGGGCCCGGGCAACCTCTTGCAGCATGTCGGGAAAATCCGGCGTGCCATTGATTGCATCGCAGAATGTCTGGGTTTTCACGACAAATTCAGAAAACTCGATTTCATTGAGTGCGCCAGATCGGTTGGCCAACTGCACACCGGCCTGAAATGCCCCGTAGCGCTGTCCGGCCAGGGGCACTTCCCAGCGCAGCTGGAACTCATTGAAGCCTTCGATTGAATACGGCTTGCTGCCCGCGCGACGGGTCGCTGGCAGCGCGGCCAGAGCCGCTTCGCCCGACACTGGCGCTTCCAGCGCGATCGGTGTCAGCACATCAATTAAAGCGTCCAGCGCCGGGCGCTTCTCGGGCACGGCGGTCGGAAAACCAGCCGCATCAAAGGCCGCCACGTCGAGCAGCGGCTCGGTGTCTGGGGCATCGGGCGTAGTCAGCTCCAACGCCTGGCGCGGCTGGCTCTTGCGAAAGCGCCATGCCACTTGCCCCGCCAACAGCAACAGGACCACAGCCCCAGCCAGCGCCAACCCGATCTGTAAATGACTCATGTTGTTCAGTCCAGGTTCAACCCGTCTCGGCCATCGACAAAGCGGCCTCCATGTCCACTGCCACAATGCGCGACACGCCCTGCTCCTGCATCGTCACACCAATGAGTTGCTGGGCCATCTCCATGGCAATCTTGTTGTGGCTGATAAACAGGAACTGGGTCTCGCGACTCATGCTGGAGACCAGCCGGGCGTAACGCTCGGTATTGGCATCGTCGAGCGGTGCATCAACCTCATCGAGCAGACAAAATGGTGCCGGGTTAAGTTGAAAAATGGCAAACACCAAGGCAATGGCTGTCAGCGCTTTTTCGCCCCCCGAGAGCAAATGAATGGTCTGGTTCTTCTTGCCGGGTGGCTGTGCAATGACCTGCACGCCCGAGTCCAGGATTTCTTCCCCCGTGATCTCCAAGCGGGCGTTGCCACCACCAAAGAGTTCCGGAAACATTTTGCCAAAATGCTGATTGACGGTGTGAAAGGTGCCAGAGAGCAACTCCCGGGTTTCAGCATCGATCTTTTTGATGGCATCTTCCAATGTGGTCATGGCTTCAACCAGATCGGCGGATTGGGCGTCCAGAAATTGCTTGCGTTCGCGTGCCGTCGTCAGTTCATCGAGCGCCGCCAGGTTGACCGCACCCAAGGCCGCAATGTCACCATTGAGCCGGTCGATTTCGGCTTGCATCGCGGTCGGGCGCGGCTTGACCTGCTCGATAGAAGCTGCCAGCGCGTGCAAATCGGCCTTGGCGTCAAGCAGCAACTGGCTGTATTGCTCAAAGGCAAGGCGGGCGGCCTGCTCCTTGAGCTGAAATTCAGTAATGCGTTGGCGCAGCGGATCGAGCTCGCGCTCAAGCTGCAGGCGGCGCTCGTCGCTGGCGCGCAATTTTGCAGTCAAATCATCGTATTCACTGCGCTTGGCACCCAGCGCTTGCTCGCGCGCGAGTTTCACGGCAAGAGCATCCTGCAGACCACCCCGTGCTGCCGCGTCATTCAGGCGTGCCAGTTCATCCTGCGCTCGCTGCATTTCCGCGCTCACCAACTCGCTCTGTTGTGCTGCAGCTTCAATCACACGGGTGAGCTCAGCGTGGCGTCCATCGAGACTGCGCATGGCAAATTGCGCCTCTTGCAGCTCGCGCTCCAGGCTGCGCTGTTGCTGTCTGGCTTGCGTCAAGTTGCGCTCGGCCACCATCACCTGCTCGTCGACTTGCGCCTGCCGCTCCTGCGTGTCCGCCAGTTGCATGTCAAGCTCTTCAAAACGTGCCTCAGCGCCGAGACGCCGCTCTTGCAGCGCTGCGAGTTGCAGATCTACTTCGGCCAAATCGTCTCCAATTTGTGTGCTACGCAAGCTTGACTGCTCGGCCAACTGCGACAGCCGCAGCACTTCCACCTGTAATTCATGCACGCGGCTTTGGCTCGCGCTAGCCTCGCGACGCACCGCATCGAGTTGCTGCGACGCCTGCGCGTAGGCCGCCTCGGCCCGCACCAACGTCGTACAGGATTCGTCGCAGATCAAGGCTTGCGCGCGCGATTGCTTGGCCAGGTTTTCAATTTCTTGTGCCCGCGCCAACAAGCCCGCCTGCTCGGAATCCGGCGCAAAAAAGCTGACACCGTACAGGTCCACGGCATGGCCGGAACGCACAAAAATCTGTTCGCCCGGGCGCAGCTTGTCGCGCTGGGCCAGCGCCTGTTCAAGACTGGACGCTGTGAAGCAAGCCTGCAACCAATCGCCCAGCACGGCCTTCTGGCCAGCGTCACGATATTGCAGCAACTCGGCCAAGCGCGGCAAGGCGCTTGGCGTGGCGGGCATTGAGGCCATCGGCGGACTATAGAAAACCAGCTTGGCGGGTGGCGCATCGTCAGCAAAGGCCCGCACTAAATCCAAGTGCGACACTTCCAGCGCGCCCAGGCGCTCCCGCAATGCGCCTTCCAGCGCACTTTCCCAACCCGGCTCAATGTGAATGCGACTCCACAACCCGGACAAAGAACTCAACCCATGCTTGTCCAACCAGGGCTGCAGCTTGCCGTCGGTCTTGAGTTTTTCCTGCAACTCCTTGAGCGCTTCCAGCCGCGCCGACAAGTCGGCTTGTCGCGTCGATTCCGTGTTTACCACCTGTTGCCGACTGCGCCGCGCCTCGTCAAGTTGGGGCACGGCATCCTGACACGCCTCGAGCCGTACCACTGCGGCCTTGGCGCTCTGCTGGCTCTGCGCCAATTGATGCTGCAAATCCAGCAAGCAAGTTACGTCGGGCAGCACCAGCGCGTCACGATCCGCGCGCAGACGCTCGCGTCGGCCACTGAGCTGACGCGACTGCTCTTCAATGCTGCGCTGCTCCGCCGCCAGCACCTGAATCTGCTGCTGCACCTGGCCGACACTGGTGCGCTGTGCATTGGCTAGCGTCTGCGCCCCGCGCAGCGCCTCTTCGAAGGCGGGCAATTGCTGTGCCTGGTGGTCCTCCTGGGCGCTCAACAAGGCTGATTCTTCTTTGCCCTGCAACGCAAGTTCCTGCAAAGTCTGGCTTTCCTGGCGCGCGTCATCGCCGCGCGTGACCCATTGGCTCGCCTGCTCGTGCAGGCTCACCAGGCGTTGCTCCACCCGCTGACGACTCTCCACCACAAAGCGGATCTCGGCTTCCAGCCGACCGACTTCGGTACTGGCCTCATAGAACAGCCCCTGCGCCTGATTGACCTGGTCTCCTGCAGCGTAATGCGCCTGCCGCACAACTTCCAACTCGGTCTCTATGCGCCGCAAATCTGCAACCCGTCCCTCCAGGGTATTGAGCGCAGCCTGGGCGTCAACCTGCACCCGGGACTGTTCGGCCTCGGATTCGGCACGCCTGATGAACCAGAGCTGGTGCTGTTTTAGGCTGGCCTCATGCTGCAAGTTCTGGTATTGCTGGGCGACTTTCGCCTGACTCTCGAGTTTTTCGAGATTGGTGCTGAGCTCGCGCAAGATGTCTTCGACGCGCGTCAGGTTCTCACGCGTGTCGCTCAAACGGTTTTCAGTCTCGCGACGACGTTCCTTGTATTTGGAAACGCCGGCCGCCTCCTCCAGAAACAGGCGCAGCTCTTCCGGCCTGCTTTCTATGATGCGGCTGATGGTGCCCTGACCAATGATGGCGTAGGCCCGTGGCCCCAGCCCGGTGCCCAGAAACACGTCCTGCACATCGCGCCGACGCACCGGCTGGTTGTTGATGTAGTAGCTGCTGGTGCCGTCGCGCGTCAGGACGCGCTTGACAGCGATCTCTTGAAACTGGCTCCACTGACCCCCGGCGCGGTGATCGGCATTGTCAAAGGACAGCTCGACACTCGCCCGGCTGGCCGACTTGCGGCTGTTGGTGCCATTGAAGATGACATCCTGCATCGACTCGCCGCGCAGTTCGGATGCCTTGCTTTCCCCCAGCACCCAGCGCACCGCATCCATGATGTTGGACTTGCCGCAGCCGTTGGGACCCACCACCCCCACCAGCTGCCCGGGCAGCATGAAAGTTGTCGGCTCAACGAATGACTTGAAGCCCGATAATTTGATCGAATTAAGACGCACTGGAAACGCTGTCGCTACTTGGATGAGTTGAATGGGATGAACCGCAGATCGATTGCTTCGACCTCACACGACTTGCCATGATACCTTGCCGGTCACCCGGCATGCCACAGGCGGTGCGGCCCACCGCAGCGCGGCTGGCGGGCAAATAGCAGAAAAAGAAAAACCCCAATGCAATTTGCGCATTGGGGTTTCCATTGACCACCCGTGGCGGCCTTTGCAAACGATTACATGTGGTCAATCATCACTTGCCCAAATCCAGAACAACTGACCTGGGTCGCGCCGTCCATCAAACGGGCGAAGTCATAGGTGACCTTCTTGCTCTTGATCGAGCGCTCCATCGACGTGATGATGGCGTCTGCCGCTTCCACCCAACCCATGTGGCGCAGCATCATTTCAGCGGACAGGATTTCAGAGCCCGGATTGACGTAGTCTTTGCCAGCATATTTTGGCGCGGTGCCGTGGGTGGCCTCAAAACAGGCGACCGAATCAGACAGATTGGCACCGGCGGCAATGCCGATGCCACCCACTTGCGCGGCCAGCGCATCAGAAATGTAGTCGCCGTTGAGGTTCATGGTTGCAATGACGCTGTACTCCGCCGGGCGCAGCAGGATTTGTTGCAGGAAAGCATCTGCAATGCAGTCTTTGACAATGATGTCCTTGCCCGACTTTGGGCTTTTGAATTTGCACCAGGGACCGCCGTCAAGCAACTCGGCGCCAAACTCCTTTTGCGCCAGCGCATAGCCCCAGTCACGGAACGCCCCTTCGGTGAATTTCATGATATTGCCTTTGTGTACCAGCGTGACACTGGGCTTGTCATTGGCAATGGCGTACTGGATGGCCTTGCGCACCAAGCGCTCGGTTCCTTCACTGGAGACCGGCTTGATGCCAATGCCAGAGGTATTTGGGAAACGAATCTTGGTCACCCCCAGCTCGTCCTGCAGGAATTTGATCAGTTTCTTGACCTTGGGCGACCCGGCTTCAAATTCGACGCCGCAGTAGATGTCTTCGGTGTTTTCGCGGAAAATCACCATATTGGTCTTCTCGGGTTCTTTGACCGGACTGGGCACACCGGCAAAGTACTGGATTGGGCGCAGGCAAACGTACAAGTCAAGCTCTTGGCGCATAAAGACGTTGAGCGAGCGGATACCGCCGCCGATTGGTGTCGTCAGTGGGCCCTTGATCGATACCACATACTCACGCAGCGCATCCAGCGTTTCAGTGGGAAACCAGACATCCGGGCCGTAAACCGTGGTCGCCTTTTCACCGGCATAGACCTCCATCCAGTGGATCTTCCTCTTGCCAGCATAGGCTTTGGCTACCGCCGCATCCACGACTTTGATCATCACCGGGGTTATGTCAAATCCGGTGCCGTCGCCCACGATAAAAGGGATGATCGGCTGATCGGGTACGTTCAGAGACTGATCTGCGTTGACGGTAATTTTTTTGCCTTCTGAGGGCACTTTGATGTGTTGGTACATGCTGGAAGTTCTCCGGTGATTGATTCAGATTGAGGGGTTTCCGATACCAAAATCGCCGGGAAAAGCTGGTTTCAGGGCGGATTTGATGGGATCGGTGAATTTTAGTCCGAAAAAATTTTGGTTTTCTGTCAACCCCTGCCAAAGCGCGCCCGTTACGGACCTACCCTCCAAAGTCCGGAGGGAAATTTTTGAAATAACGTTATCTCAAGGAAACTGAAAATGAACAAACTTCTCGCCGTTTTGGTTGCTGGTCTCTTCACCGCTGGCGCTTTCGCCGCTACGCCCGCTCCCGCCGCTGCGGCTGCTCCTGCTGCGACTGCTGCTCCCGCCGCCGCTGCTTCTGCTGCTACCACAGCCAAGGTTGACAAGAAGGCTGCCGCTGCTGCCAAAAAGGCTGCCGCTGCCGAAAAGAAGGCCGCTGCCAAGGCTGCTGCCGCTGAAAAAGCCGCTGCCAAGAAGGCCGCTGCTGCAGAAAAGAAGGCCGCCAAATCCGCAAAGAAAGCTTCCGCCGCTAACTAATTGATGGCAAGAAGCGATTCTTGACGTCGCAAAAAATGACCCGCTTCGGCGGGCATTTTTTTGCTCATTCTTCTTCGCTGATTACAATTGTTGCGTCAAAATAAACTATGAAATACCCCGCCATCGGTTTTTGGGGCTTGGCAGCCTGCCTTTGCAGTCTGGGTTACGCGCAAAATGCGGAACAAGTCGATTTGCCGCGAATAAGGCTTACAGCCGGTATTTATTTGATCGATGCGCAGGTTGCGGCGACCTCCGAGGAACGCGCAACCGGTTTGATGTTCCGAAAAGAATTGCCGCCCTCAGAGGGGATGTTGTTTGTCTTTGATCAAGCCGCACAACAATGCTTCTGGATGAAGAACACCCTGTTGCCGCTGACGGCAGCATTTGTGTCAGACGATGGCCGCGTGGTTAATCTGGCCGACATGCAGCCGCAAACCACCGAAGCTCATTGTTCGACGCAACCCGTGCGCTTCGTACTGGAAATGAACCAGGGCTGGTTCAAGAAAAAAGGGATCAAAGCCGGTTTCAAGCTCGGCGGCAAGCCCTTTGGGTCGAAATGAGGCTCTGCCACCAAGGCCCCACGTAAGCTAGCCCATGTGCAAGCCTCCGTTGACGGAGAAATCTGCACCGGTTGAGTAGCCGCCCTCGGGCGAGGCGATCCAGGCGATGATGGACGCAATTTCGCTCGGTTCACCCAGACGCTTGACCGGCACTGTGGCAACAATCTTGTCGAGTACATCCTGGCGTATGGCCTTGACCATGTCAGTGCCAATGTAACCCGGGCTAACGGTGTTGACGGTGACCCCCTTGGTTGCCAATTCCTGGGCCAGTGCCATCGTAAACCCATGCATGCCAGCCTTGGCAGCCGAATAATTGGTCTGCCCAGCTTGTCCTTTGGCTCCGTTCACCGACGAAATGTTAACGATGCGCCCCCACCCCTTTTCGACCATGTCAGCCACCACCTGTTTGGTGACGTTGAACATCGAATTGAGATTCGTTTCAATCACCGCGTCCCAGTCTTCGCGACTCATCTTGATGAACATGCGGTCGCGCGTGATGCCGGCGTTGTTGACCAGCAGATCAATGCTGCCATGCTCAGCTTTGGCCTTGGTGAATGCCGCAACGGTGGAGTCCCAGTCACCAACGTTGCCAACCGAGGCGTAAAACATGTAGCCCACTGCTTTTTGCTCGGCCAGCCACTTGGCATGATCGCGCGTCGGGCCACAACCCGCGATCACCTTGAAACCTTCTTTGTGCAGACGTTGACAGATGGCCGTGCCAATGCCTCCCATGCCGCCGGTCACGTAAGCTACTTTTTGACTCATTGTTTTACTCCTGTGAATTGATGAACCAGTTTGCAGTCGTCAACTATAGCCACTTATTCCCGCCGGTCTACTAAGGAAAACACCGAGACCGAATCGATTGAATCCAGCCGCCACGGCAGGCGCGCCGTCTACTGCGGGTCAGCTTTGACCGTGAACACGACGCACGGGTCAAACGCTGCCGCCAATACCTGGGCCGACAGCGTGTCTGCGCGCGGCAAAGTCGCCACGGCTCTGGACAAATTCCCGTCTGGATGAAAATTCCACTCGGTGGGCGCCAGCACACGGTAATCTTGCACCGCGCCATTGGCGTCTAACTGCACCCAGTGCAGCAGCAGGCCGCGGGCCATTTCGCACCACGCCAGCGCTGTACAGCGACCCAGGCGAAGGGCACCACTGGCCAGCAGGGGCACTCTCGTCAAGCTGAGCCGGTCTGCTGGCGCTGCGGCAATCTCCAGCAACTCTGTCCAGCGCGCGCTCAAGCGTGTCCAGGCGCTGTGCACCAAGCTGCCTTGCGCGGATCGATGCCGCAGGCGTGACCAGGGCCCACTCTCAGCACACTGGCTCAGCCAGGTGGGTCGCTGCGCAAATTCGGATTGTTCAGCAATGGCTTGTGCCAATTCGCGCAACTGCTCGCTCTGGCGCGAGCCGTCTGCATCCAGCACATCCAGGCAACGCGCTGCGGGTCGCAAGGCATGCGCGAGCGGATAGCAACGCGCAAGACAGCGTGCCGGTGTCAGCCGCGCCGCTTTCGCTTCGCACCAGCGAGCCAAGGCGTCGGGATGACGCTGCGCAGGCAACCAGTCGCTCAGGGCTTGTTCCACAACGCAGTGCTCCAGCCAAACTCGCAGTTTGAACAATGCTTCGCGCGCGGCCGCGGCATCCGCAACCCCATGCGCGCTGGCCAGCGGCAATGGGCAATCGTGCAACCACGCCAGCGCTGGGGCACCCAGCGGCCCATCTGGCAGCCGTTGCGGCCAATCAAGCGCAATACTGCGCAGGTGATCCCGCGCGGTCTCGAGCCACAGCAGCAGCGGCGGCTCACTGGATGTCACACCGGACGACTCCCCCAGCGCCGCAGCCCATGCCAGTTCGGCGGTGCGGAGATGGGCGTGCGCGCACAGCGTAAACAGGCTGCTCAAGGTGCGCCCGACCTGTTCGCGCCGCTGGCCGCGCAGCAGCCGCGTCAGTTGCCCATTTGCCAGAATCGGACGCTGGCCAACCACCCCCGGATTGTCCCCAGGGCGCAACAGGTACTGGCCGCTAAGGGCATCCCAAGGGGCGCTGGCCATGGCGTCAGGTCTGTCGTTGAGCTGCCGCTTGCGCCAGCGTCAGGCGCTGTACTAAATCGCCGCCAACCCGATTTTCCAGCGTCGCATTCAATCGCAAGACCTGGGCCCGCGCCGGAGTCGCGTCAAGGTCCCAATCGCTCAGGACCAGGCGGCGCATTCCGTTCGCCATGGCATGTTGCCCAGGCCGATGGGTATGACCGTGAATCAGGCTTTGGGCCTGGGCCGCCCGCAACCAGTCCTGCGCGGCTGCGTTGTCAACATCGATGCAGGCCGCGCCACTGCGCTTGCGCGCTTCGCTTTGAGCCCGCAGCGCAAGCGCCCGTTCCTGGCGCTGGACCAATGGCAGGTGCAAAAAATCTTGTTGCCAGGCCGGACTGCGGACCTGCATGCGAAACCGCATGTAGTCGGTATCGGCCAAGCACAGCGCGTCACCGTGCGAAAGCAAGCAACGCACATCGGCAAAAACCAGCACGGTGGGGTCATTCAGCAGCGTGAGCTTGCAGGCTTGGGCGAACGCCGTGCCAAGCAGGAAGTCGCGGTTGCCGTGCATCAGGAAAACACTGAGGCGTTGCGCGGCGGCGCTGAGCGTCTGCACGCAAGCGGCCGCGAAAGCAGACGCGCTGTCAGCCCCTACATTACCATTCAGCAGATCGTCGCCGACCCATACGTCAAACAAGTCACCCAGAATAAACACCGCGTCGGCGCGGGTTGTCTGCAGGTAGTCTTGCCAGGCATTGAAGGTGCTTACTGCGTCGAGTTGCAAATGCAGATCGGAGATGAAATCAAGCCGCTGCCAATGCTTTGGTGCCTGTAGCACCGGCCGGGACGACACTTCGCCGTAGGCCGAAATGCCGACACCGGACGCGCTCATGTCAAAGTGCCACGGCCTTGTCAATCACCACGTCTTGCAGCGGCACGTCATCGTGGTACCCCTGGCGACCGGTTTTGACTGCCTTGATTCGATCAACCACGTCGCTGCCCGCGACTACTTTGCCAAACACAGCGTAGCCCCAACCTTGCGGCGAAACGGCGGTGTGATTAAGAAACCCATTGTCTGCCACATTGATAAAAAACTGAGCCGTGGCGGAATGTGGATCGCTGGTGCGAGCCATGGCGACCGTGTAGTTCAGGTTTTTCAGACCATTGTTGGCCTCATTGTCGATCGGTCGATCTCCCTTCTTTTCTTGCAGGCCGGGTGCCATGCCGCCGCCCTGCACCATGAAACCGGGAATGACGCGATGAAAGATCGTGTTGTTGTAGTGCCCCTTGTTGACGTAGTTCAAAAAATTGGCAACGGTCTTGGGGGCTTTCTCGTGGTCCAGCTCAAGCGTTATGACGCCGTAGTCGGCAATGTGGAGTTCAACTTGTGGTTTGTTCATCATTTACTTAAGCTGCGTGGCGCTGGTGATAACAATGGGGGTTTTCGGGACATCAGAGGGGAACGGGCCGGCTGCCCCAGTGGGAGTGAGCTTGATTTTTTCAATCACCTCCATGCCACTGAGCACTTTGCCAAAAACCGTGTAGCCGAAGTTCTGCGCTGTGGGGTCCAGAAACGCATTGTCTTTCACGTTAATGAAGAACTGCGCCGTGGCCGACTGCGGGTCATTGGTGCGCGCCATCGCCAGTGTGCCGGCGACGTTTTTCGGACCGCCTTTGGCTAGCGCCTCCCGACCCTCGTGTGGCACGGGCGGGCGCGTGATCTTTTGGGTGTAGTTAATGTCAAAGCCGCCACCTTGCACCATAAAGTTCGGGATGACACGGTGAAAAATAGTCCCGTCATAGTGCTTGGCATTGACATATTGCAAAAAGTTCTCGACGGTCTTAGGAGCCTTGTCGGGGTAAACCTCCACCGTAAAGTCGCCCGCCGTGGTGACGAACTTGACACGCGGAGCCACTTCCGCCAAGGCGCTATTTGCTACCAAAGAAATAGCTGCTGCCGCAGTTGATACGAGGGCTACAAGCCGAAAAAACCTAAATTTCATCCAATGACTCCTTCATAAAATATCTTCCATTGACTGCCTTGCCGCACCCAATACTGGCGTTTCGTGCGACCGGCGCGCACGCCGTCGGCCACTTCGCCAAAAGTGACGACCATGGTATCCGCCGAATCAGTCCAGCGCAGCAGGGACAGGTTCTTCAGTTCGATCCCGCGTCCCCGAATTTGGTCCAGCTCACTGCGCAATGCAGGCGTCCACTCGCTCAAAGTCTTGCCGTTGCTGTTGAAGTCCTGACTGTAAAAGCTCAGCACGCGGTCCACGTTACCGCTCGATTTGGCATTTTGCCAAGCCATCAAGGCAGCCTCAAAGGGCTTGCTTTCCGAGCGGGCACTGTTGGGCATGACCCAGTTCAGGCGCTGCGAGATCACCACCGGCGTGGTGCGAACTTCGACGGTGCGAATTATGTGATTGAGGTCCGGATTGGCCAACACGACGCAGCCGTCGGTCGCCTGAGGTGCTCGCGAAAACTGGCCGGGCGGCGTGCCATGCAGCCAGATACCCTTGCCGGTCTTGCCGCGCTTGCTGTCGAGTTCGTTAGGATAATTAATGGGCAAAGCACCGGCGCCGTAAAAGTCCTTAAGCTGGCGGGGGTCGAGATTGCTGGTAATAAAGTAAACCCCAAGCGGCGTGCGCAAGTCGCCCTCAGCCGCTTTTTCGGAACCTGACTTCCCGACCGAAACATAGTAGTCACCGACCAGTGTCAAACCAACCGGTCGGTTTTCAAACAGGTACAGGCGAGACAGCGAGACATCAACCGCAATGGCGTGCTTGTTAAGGGCTGACAGGGCCAGGAATTGTGATGGCACGGCACCGCTGGCTGGACGCTCGCGCAAGGCCTTCAGACGCATCTGTGATTCACCCAGCAACTCCGCCAAGGCCGGTGCGCCCGCCTGGCGCAAAGACGCCGGCACGTCCCCGATGGTTCGAAGCGGGCCTGAGCGCGCGCTCAGCAAGTCGCCATAGGTCAATTGCGCCAATTGGAAATGGGGGTAATCATGAACCAGACTTTCAGCCTTGATCAGCGCCTCCGACAGACGAGCTTGCGCCGCGAGTTGATAAACCTCTACCAGTCGCGCCTCCGCCAGACCTGATTCGGCAAAACTCGGCGAAACTGACTTCTTCAGCTTGTTTTTGGCGATCAGGTGCGAGCGGCCAAGCAAGCGCTTGTTGTCCGATTTAACAGCGATCTTTTTGAGCTTGTTTTTGGCAACAGCGTGCGAGGCTATTGCCGCCTTGGCTTTTTTGCGCGTGGCTGCATTTGCCGTTGACGTCATGACAACGGCCACTACCATGAAAAAAACAAAGAAACTGTGCTTCATAGAGACATCAGATGACGGCAGGAATAGATCCGCCCAGCGACGCGCGCTGCATACCGCAAACGGCCATCAACTGCCGGTCGATTCTTTAGTGATGACCCAGCGCTCGCCAGCGCGGACCAGTTCCAGCGTCTTGCGGCTCGACACCGACAATGAGTCGGCCCGATAATTTTGCCGAAATTTTGCCACCGCCTTGTCTCCAGTGACGAAAACCGTCAAGTTCTCCAGCGTGACGGAAATACTGGACTTGCCAAGGATGCGCTTGCGTCGATCTTCTTCCCATGCCCGACGCGTTTGTTGTGTGGAAGGGGCAAATTCGTGACCGTAAGCGCTGAGGTAAGCCGCCATGTCCTTGGCAGACCAGGCTTTGGCCCAAGCATGGACTGCGGCTTCTGCCCCCGCTGCGTCTTTAGCCGATGCATCGGTGGCGCCGGACTTGACGGGTGCAACGCCGGCCCTGCTCGCTGCCGTCAATGGGCCGACCGTTTTTGGTCCCGACGCGCCGGACGCTGGCGTTGCCGCTGCCACCACGGACGCCTTGGCGACCACAGCGGCCGATGCAGCCAGCTGCGCCGCCGTAGCCGGACGTTGCCCTTTGTTATTGGGGCCGAACAATTCCCGTATCAGAGCCAGTTTGGGCGGCACTGCGGCGTTGGCAGCGTCCAGTTGCAGCGCCTTGTTGTAGGCCTGACTGGCAAGACGGGCATAGACGTCACCCAGATTCTCGTGCGCTGTGGCATAGCTCGGGTTGGTCCGAATGGCCATCTCGAGCGCCGCACGAGCCTTGTCAAACTGGCTCTGCCCGGCATAAAGCACGGCCAGATTGTTGTAGGGTTCTGGCAGTTCGGGGTAGTCTTCGGTGAGTTTGGTAAAAGTGACAATGGCATCAGCCGGTTTACCCTGACTGCGTTGAATCACCCCTTTCAGAAAGCGCATTTGCGGGTCATTGGGTTTGGCCACCAGATAACCTTCGGCTTTGATCATTGCCTCAGCGAGCTTGCCTGCGCGCAGCATTTGGCTGACATCACCGTACTCATCGGCGTAAACTGCAGAAGTGGCACAGACAAGCGCGAGCGCGAGCGCGCCAAGTGCGCTGAAAAGGGATAATCGGTGGTACTTCATGGCGCTGGTTGATTCCTTCGGTTGAATGCCCGACCAGACAGGCTGACCGGGCTATATACTGGGGTCAATTGTAGCTTAAGGGGTGCGTTTAAGTGCCCTCATAATGGCCTGCCTATCGAAGAACACTGCGCCAGCGCCAAGCCGGCCGAATATCTGGACAACCTGCTGAAATTTCCCATGAGTTTGCGCATTTACAACACGCTGTCGCGTGCAATGGAGCCTCTGTCACCCATGGAAGCCGGCCATGTGCGCATGTACGTTTGTGGCATGACGATTTATGACCTTTGCCACATTGGGCACGCCCGCATGATGATGGCGTTTGACGTGGTGCAGCGCTGGCTCAGAAGCAGTGGCTACCGCGTCACCTACGTGCGCAACATCACCGATATCGACGACAAGATCATCAAGCGCGCCGTTGAGCGGGGCATCAGCATCCGGGCGCTGACCGACGAGATGATTGAGGCCATGCACCAGGACATTGCCCGCCTCGGCATCGAGCCGCCGACGCTGGAGCCGCGCGCCACCGACTATGTGCCGCAGATGCTGAGCCTGATCCACCAACTCGAAGTCAAAGGCCTCGCTTACAAATCCTCCAATGGAGACGTCAACTATGCCGTGCGCAAGTTCCCCGGTTATGGCAAGCTGTCGGGCAAGTCGCTCGACGAGCTGCGCGCCGGTGAGCGTGTCGCGGTACTCGACGGCAAAGACGATCCGCTTGATTTTGTGCTCTGGAAATCGGCCAAGCCTGCCGAGCCCGAGGATGCCAAATGGGACAGTGCGGCGCTCGGCTATGACTACGGCCCGGGCCGGCCGGGCTGGCATATTGAGTGCTCGGCCATGAGTTGCGAGACCCTGGGCGAACGCTTTGACATCCACGGCGGCGGCGCCGACTTGCAATTTCCGCACCACGAAAACGAGATTGCGCAGAGTCAGGGCGCGACCGGCAAGGCACCAGCGAGCATCTGGATGCACAACGGTTTTGTGCGCGTGGACAACGAGAAGATGTCCAAGAGCCTGGGCAATTTTTTCACCATCCGCGAGGTGCTGGCCAAGTACCACCCGGAAACCGTGCGTTTTTTCCTGCTGCGCACCCATTACCGCACGGCCCTGAATTACAGTGATGTGCATCTCGACGATGCGCGCAGTGGCCTCAAACGTCTGTACACCGCGCTGGACCTGGCGGCTCCGCCCAGCGTCACGGCGATCGACTGGTCGGAGCCATTCGCGGCGCGATTTAAGGCCGCCATGGACGACGACTTTGGCACGCCCGAGGCCACTGCGGTGTTGTTTGATCTGGCCTCGGAGGTCAACCGCACGGGTTCTGTCCGGCTTGCAGCTTTGCTGAAAGCCTTGGGCCGGTGTTTGGGGGTGTTGCAGGGCGACCCGAAGGCGTTTTTGCAGTGGCGCGTGGCGCTGGCAAACGCTCGGCTTGCGGCTGCGAGCGCAAGTGCTGTTGCGACCGGACCTGCCGGTATCGGGAAGGCTGAAATTGAGGCGTTGATTATTCAGCGCAGCACAGCCAAGGCGAACAAGAATTTCGCCGAAGCTGATCGCATTCGCCAGCAGTTGCTGGCCCAAGGCATTGTCCTGAAGGATTCAGCCAGCGGCACGACGTGGGAGACTGGTCGGTGATTATCCTGGTCAATTTCGGCTCGAAGGCTCAAAGGCACTGCGATGGCTGCTATTGAAAATGTAGTAATTGTGGCTCAGACGCCGACCTACTGGGAAGAGGCCTGCAAATATCTCATGAAGAAAGACCGGGTCATGAAGCGCCTGATTCCGCAATTCGGCGAGGCACGTCTGGAAAGTCGGGGTGATGCTTTTGTGACGCTGGCGCGAAGTGTGGTCGGACAACAAATTTCCGTCAAGGCAGCACAAACTGTGTGGGATCGCTTTGCACTCTTGCCCAAGAAGATCACGGCCGCCAGCGTGCTCAAACTCAGAGTTGACGACATGCGCGCGGCGGGACTGAGCGCGCGCAAAATTGAATACTTGGTGGACTTGGCGCTGCACTTTGACGCTGGTGCGGTACACATTCAGGAATGGGCAGCGATGGACGACGAGGCCATCGTGGCTGAATTGACCGCAATCCGGGGCATTGGGCGTTGGACGGCGGAAATGTTCCTGATCTTTCACCTGATGCGGCCAAATATATTGCCACTCGATGATGTGGGACTGATCAATGGCATCAGCAAGCGCTATTTCTCGGGTGACGCTGTTAGCCGCAGTGACGCACGTGAAGTGGCCGCCGCTTGGACTCCTTTTTGCAGCGTGGCAACTTGGTATATTTGGCGCTCGCTGGATCCGCTGCCGGTGAAATACTGAAAACTTGTGGGACAGACCAAGATTTTGTGCTGAGCGAAGCGAAGATCGTTGCTCTGTCCCCAACCGATTAAAGGAACCCGATGGCCAAGAAGACCTTCCTCGACTTCGAGCACCCGATTGCCGAACTGGAAAACAAGATTGAAGAGTTGCGCTATGTCCAAACCGAGTCGGCGGTGGACATTTCAGCCGAAATTGACCAGCTGGCCAAAAAAAGCCAGCAGCTCACCAAGGACATCTACAGTGACCTCACGCCCTGGCAGATCACCAAGATTGCGCGTCACTCGGAGCGGCCCTACACCCTGGACTACGTCAATGAAATATTTACTCACTTTGTCGAGTTGCACGGCGACCGCCACTTTGCCGACGACTTGAGTGTGGTCGGTGGATTGGCGCGTTTCAACGGCACACCCTGCATGGTCGTCGGCCAGCAAAAAGGGCGCGACACCAAGGAGCGTGGCTTGCGCAACTTCGGCATGAGCAAGCCCGAGGGCTATCGCAAGGCACTGCGTCTGATGAAGACCGCTGAAAAATTCAAGCTGCCACTGTTCACTTTTGTCGATACGCCCGGCGCTTTTCCTGGCATCGACGCAGAAGAGCGGGGCCAATCCGAGGCGATCGGGCGCAACATTTTCGAGATGGCGCAGCTCGAAGTGCCGATCATCACCACCATCATCGGCGAGGGCGGCTCGGGCGGTGCGCTGGCGATTTCGATTGGCGACCAGGTCCTGATGCTGCAATATTCGATTTACGCGGTCATCAGCCCGGAAGGCTGTGCCTCGATTCTCTGGAAGTCCTCCGACAAGGCGCAAGAGGCGGCCGATGCGATGGGCATTACCTCGCACCGCCTCAAGGCCCTGGGCGTGATCGACAAGATCGTCAACGAGCCGGTGGGCGGTGCGCATCGCGACTACAAGCAGATGGCGGCCTTTCTCAAGCGCGCCCTCAACGAGGCCCTGCGCCAGGTCGGCGACCTCAAGGTCAAAGACCTGCTGGAGCGGCGCTACGAACGTCTGCAAAGCTATGGCCGCTTTACCGACACCAAGGCTGCGGCCAGGTAGGCCGGCAGCCGGCGGCGCATGGGCAGCAGGCTGTGACGATTACGCTCACCCAGGCCATGGCGGCCTTTGTGCCGTCCCTCCCGCTGGCCGTAGCTTTTAGTGGCGGTGCTGACTCCACTGCCTTGCTGCTCGCCTGCACCGACAAATGGCCGGGTCAGGTTCGAGCGATCCACATTCATCATGGCCTGCAGGCGCGCGGCGACGACTTCGAGCGCCATTGCCTGGCCGTTTGCACCGAGCTTGGCGTGCCGTTGACCGTCCGACGAATCAATGCCCGCGCTGCGCCAGGCGACAGCCCAGAGGCCGCCGCGCGACTTGCCCGCTATAAGGCATTTGAGGCTGTAGCACTTGATAAATGTGCACATACAGCTATTAAAACAATCGCACTTGCGCAACATGCCGATGACCAGATTGAAACCCTGCTGTTGTCCCTGAGCCGGGGCAGTGGTCTGCCGGGATTGAGTGCCATGCCGGCCGTCTGGCTGCGCGCCGGCATCAGCTACCAGCGCCCGCTGCTGACGGTGCCGGGCGCAGAGCTGCGGGCCTGGTTAACGCAGCGCGGCGTTGGCTGGATTGAAGACCCGACCAATTGTGACCCGCAATTCACGCGCAACCGGATCCGCGCCCGCCTGTTGCCCGCGCTGCAAGAGACCTTCCCGCAATTTCGCGACACCTTTGCGCGTAGTGCCGCGCACGCGGCGCAGGCCCAGGCGCTGTTGATCGAGGTAGCCGGGCAGGATTTGCTGCAGGTGGGGACGCCGCCGGTGATCGAGGCGCTGCGGCGACTGAGCCGGGCGCGCCAGGCCAATTTGCTGCGTCACTGGCTTAACGACACTTTTGGGGTGATTCCAAACGCAGCACAACTGGAAGAATTGCTCGATCAGATTGCCGCCTGCAGCACGCGCGGTCATCGGATTCGCATGAAGGTGGGCACCGGCCTTGCCGAACGGCGCGGCGCCGAACTGCATTGGTACAATCCGACGGCTTTGAATTAACAGACTTTACCGATGGCATTGATTGTTCACAAATACGGCGGCACCTCGATGGGCTCGACCGAACGCATCCGCAACGTCGCCAAGCGGGTTGCCAAATGGGCCCGAGCTGGCCACCAGATGGTGGTGGTGCCAAGCGCCATGAGCGGCGAAACCAACCGTTTGCTGGCACTGGCCAAGGAGCTCGCACCGGCCAAGACCAGCGACGCCTACAACCGCGAGCTCGACATGCTGGCCGCCACCGGCGAGCAGGCCTCCAGCGCCCTGCTGGCCATCGCGCTGCAGTCCGAAGGCCTGGATTCGGTCAGCTACGCAGGTTGGCAGGTGCCAATTCGCACCGACAGTGCCTATACCAAGGCGCGCATTGAGTCGATTGACGATGCGCGCGTGCGCACCGATCTGAACGCCGGTCGGGTCGTCATCGTCACCGGTTTTCAGGGGCTTGACGAGCTCGGCAATATCACCACGCTGGGACGCGGCGGCTCGGACACATCGGCGGTGGCGGTAGCCGCAGCGATGAAAGCCGATGAATGCCTGATTTATACGGACGTGGATGGCGTCTACACCACCGACCCACGCGTGGTGCCCGAAGCGCGCCGCCTGCGCACGGTCAGCTTCGAGGAGATGCTGGAGATGGCCAGCATGGGCTCCAAGGTGCTGCAAATCCGTTCCGTCGAATTTGCCGGAAAATACCGAGTCAAGCTGCGCGTGTTGAGCAGTTTCACGCCCTGGGACATTGACATCAACGAGGAAGCCACCTCCGGCACCCTGATCACTTTTGAGGAAGACGAACACATGGAGCAAGCTATTGTTTCGGGCATTGCGTTCAGCCGCGATGAAGCCAAAATTTCAGTGCTGGGTGTGCCCGACAAGCCGGGCATTGCCTACCAGATTCTGGGCGCGGTGGCGGCTGCCAACATTGAAGTCGATGTCATCATCCAGAATATCAGCAAGGACGGCAAGACCGACTTCAGCTTCACCGTCAACCGTGGCGAATTCGTCAAGACGGTGGATTTGCTGAAAGAAAAAGTATTGCCTGGCCTGGGCGCACAAGAGGTGGTGGGCGACACCAAGATTTGCAAAGTCTCAATCGTCGGCATCGGCATGCGCAGCCATGTGGGCGTGGCCAGCAAGATGTTCCGGGTGCTGAGCGAGGAAGGCATCAACATCCAGATGATCTCTACCAGTGAGATCAAGACCTCGGTGGTGATCGACGAAAAATACATGGAGCTGGCCGTGCGCTCGTTGCACAAGGAGTTCAAGCTGGAACAAGCGCCCGAGTGAAAAAAAAGGCGCGACTCATGAGATAATCGCGCCTGTTTCAGGAAACGTGACCGAGTGGCCGAAGGTGCTCCCCTGCTAAGGGAGTATAGGGTGTTGAGCCCTATCAAGGGTTCGAATCCCTTCGTTTCCGCCAGAGCTGTGTTCCGGCAAAAGTGCCCCGTAGCGAAAGCTGGCGGGGCATTTTTTGGGCTTTACATGTTGTCAGTGAAGCTGCGCAGCTTGTCCGAGCGTGAGGGGTGTTTGAGCTTGCGCAGTGCCTTGGCTTCAATCTGGCGAATGCGCTCGCGCGTCACGTCAAACTGCTTGCCCACTTCTTCCAGCGTGTGGTCGCTGGTCATCTCGATGCCAAAACGCATGCGCAGCACCTTCGCTTCGCGCGGTGTCAGGCTATCCAGAATGTCTTTGACGACGTCGCGCAAGCCCGCTTGCATGGCGGCTTCCATCGGTGCGGTATTGGCGCTGTCTTCGATGAAGTCGCCCAAGTGGCTGTCGTCGTCGTCGCCAATCGGGGTTTCCATCGAGATCGGCTCCTTGGCGATCTTCATGATCTTGCGAATCTTGTCCTCGGGGATTTCCATCCGCTCGGCCAACACCGAGGCATCCGGTTCATAGCCAAACTCCTGTAAATGCTGCCGGCTGATGCGGTTCATCTTGTTGATGGTCTCGATCATGTGCACCGGGATGCGGATGGTGCGTGCCTGGTCGGCAATACTGCGCGTAATGGCTTGGCGAATCCACCACGTGGCATAGGTAGAAAATTTGTAGCCGCGACGGTATTCAAACTTGTCCACCGCCTTCATCAGGCCGATATTGCCTTCCTGAATCAGGTCCAGGAACTGCAGGCCACGGTTGGTGTATTTCTTGGCAATCGAAATCACCAGCCGCAGGTTGGCCTCAATCATTTCCTTCTTGGCTGCGCGCGATGACGATTCACCCTCGTTCATGCGTTTGTTGATTCCTTTGAGCTGGTCTAATGGCACGACGACGCGAGCCTGCAGATCAGCCAGTCTTTGCTGCAGGTCTTGCACGGGCGGAACATTGCGCACCATGATGGCGCTCCAGGGCTTGCCCGCTGACGACTGTTTCTCAATCCACTTCAGGTTCAACAACTGGCTTGCAACCTTGTTGCCGTGCTTGTCGCGACCACTGAATTCGGTGATGAAGTGCTCTTGCGGGTAGCCACACTTGTCTACCAGGATGCGACGCAGTTCGCGCTCTTTTTTCCGGATATCGTCCACTTGGGAGCGTACCAGATCGCACAGCCTTTCGATCGTCTTGGCAGTAAAACGAATCGACATGAGCTCGTCGCTCAACAGCCTTTGCGTCTTGATGTAGCTGGCCGTGCCATAGCCCTCTTTGTCGTAAATGCTGTGAATCTTCTCAAACAATTCTCTCAATTTGTCGAAGCGCTCCAGCGCGTCGCGCTTAAGTTCTTCGAGTTTTTTGGTCAAGGCTTTGGAGCCCCCTTTGCCGTCGTCATCGTCGGCCGCGTCGAACTCGTCAAAATCTTCCTCCGCAACATAGTCGTCGGCTTCATTGGGATTGGAAAATCCGTCCACCACGGTCGTGATGACTATCTTTCCTTCGCGGATTTCTTCGCCCAAACGCAGGATTTCGGCGATCGTGGCAGGCGATGCGGAAATGGCTTCCATCATGGCCATCAAACCGCCTTCGATGCGTTTGGCGATTTCGATTTCGCCCTCGCGAGTGAGCAACTCGACCGTGCCCATTTCGCGCATGTACATGCGCACCGGGTCGGTGGTGCGGCCAAACTCGCTGTCCACCGTGGACAGAGCTGCTTCGGCCTCCTCTTCGGCTTCTTCTTCGGTGGCCGCCGTCGGTCCATTGTTGTTGAGCAGCAAGGTCTCGGCGTCTGGCGTTTGCTCGTAAACGGCGACGCCCATGTCGTTGAGCATCGAGATCACGACCTCGAGCGTTTCGGCATCCACCAGTTTGTCCGGCAGGTGGTCAGAAATCTCGCCATGCGTCAGGTAGCCGCGGGTCTTGCCCAGTTTGATCAATGCCTTCAGGCGCAAGCGACGTTTGACCAGATCCTCTTCAGACAGAATCGTTTCATCCAGGCCAAACTCCTTCATCAGCGCACGCTCTTTCGCTTTGCTGATCTTCATGCGCAGCGGCTTCACCTTCTCGCCGGCCGCAAGCGGCTCACCGATCAAGTCCGCCTCAATGGCTGACATATCAAGATCGGTATTAGCAATAGGGGATGGCGGATTTTTCGCCTTGCGGCCACGCTTGGCACCGCCGACCGGCAGTGGTTTGGGCACAGGTGCCGTGCTCTTCGGTGGTCGCCCCGGCGTCTTCTTGCCCGCAATCTCCGCAAGCTTGCTGCGATCAGCCCGCTTCTTCAATTCAGGCATGGGAGTTTTGGCAGCAGCCTTTAGCTGGGTCTTAATGCCCTTTGTAGCAGGCTTGTGCTTCAAGTTCTGGCTGGTGAGTTTGCCCGTCGGTTTGGCTGCAGCTTTGGCGAGAGGTCTGGCAACGGACTGGGCAGGTTTCTTGGACTTTTGAATGGGCATTTGAACCTCGGATTTTCAAGACAGCAGACAGGATGACCCAGCGCCTGAGTAACGAGCGCCGATGGCGTGACAGGAGAAAAAGCTCCAAGGGCAAGATGTGAGGGCGAACATTTGGTATGCAGTCCTTGCGGTAAGGTAGCCGGTGGTGAACAGGGTCATCGATTGGCTGGGCCCGGAGGTGCTGCTGTCGCTCTTGCCGAAAAACAGGCTCGGATTATACCTCGAATTTTTGAAACTTGAGGGCAGCCGCCGTCAACGGATCACCCAATTTGCGATGAGTCCGCTTCAAGTTTGAGGCGCCGGGCCTGCAGCTCCCGATAGCGGTGAAGAGCGGCTGGGTCGGCCTGGGCTGCCCGGATCGCCTCGGTTTCCTGGACTTTGAGTTGGTCTATCAGGATGCGCCGGAGCAAATTGCGCAACTCGTCCATCGATTCCTCCGATTCATTTGCTTCACCGCGCGTCCCAAGTTCAAACCCAGCCATCAAACGAACCGCCAGACCCTCTTCCGGTCGGCCGCGCAGGCCTTCGCGCAAGGCAGCCCAAGGTTGCGGCCCGAGCTCGTGCAGTTGGTTCTCCATCCACCTGAACAAGGGGCCGTGTGGTGGCGCAAGTTGACACAAAAGCTCCTGTTCTTCCGCTGGCAAACGCGCAAGCGCAGGCATGTCGCCCAGTAACAGGCGCGCCGCATGATCGGCCCGACTGGCAGGCAAGGTTCGTCCACTTAATCGTGATGAGCGTTCTTCATTTTTACGAAAATCAGGGCTGTAACTCCCGTTATCATTCAACAAATAGCTATCTTTTTTGTAGTAATTTGTTCTGCTTGCGCTGTTATTGGGTGACTTGGGTTGCCAAAGGTCGGTCAGCTCGCGGCCGGATAGCTGCACCAAATCGGCGAATTCAGCCAGCAACTGGCGCTTCAGGGCGCCATCGGGCAGCAACATCCAAAGCGGTCTTGCATTGCTGGCCATATGGGCACGACCTTCGGCGGAGCGCAGGTCGCAGCCTTCGCGCACGGCATCGATCAAGAATCGGCTCAAGGGCAGCGCCTCGCTCACACAGCGGGCAAAAGCGTCTTTGCCAAATTGGCGGATGTAACTGTCCGGGTCGTGCTCAGGTGGCAAGAACAAGAACTTGACATTACGCACATCGGTGGCAAAAGGCAAAACGCAGTCAAGCGCCTTGCGCGCCGCACGCCTGCCAGCGTTATCACCGTCGAAACTGAACACCACCGCATCGGTAAAACGAAACAATTTCTGCACATGCTCGGGCGTGCAAGCGGTGCCCAGGGTGGCCACTGCGTTCGGAAAACCGAGCTGCGCCAGCGCCACCACGTCCATGTAGCCTTCGGTCACCAGTGCATAGCCCTGCCCGCGCAAACCGGCCCGGGCCTCAAACAAGCCATACAGTTCGCGACCTTTGCTAAAAACCGGGGTTTCCGGAGAATTCAAATACTTGGGCTTATCGTCTCCCAACACCCGCCCGCCAAATCCGATGCACTCCCCTTTGACGTTTCGGATCGGAAACATGATCCGATCACGAAAACGGTCGTAGCGCTTTTCATTCTCGCCGCTGTCCTCGCTCAAGATCACCAGTCCGCATTCCACCAGCAAGGGATCGTCATACTTCGGGAAGACACTGGCCAGACTACGCCAGCCCGGCGGCGCATAACCAAGGCCAAACTGCCTGGCAATGTCCCCCGACAGGCCACGACCTTTCAAGTAGTCAACCGCACGGGGCGAGTCCTTCAAATGCTTTTTATAGGCTTCAACCGCCTTTTCCAGCATCTCGCTCAGGCTGCTGCGTTTGTCACGTTGCTCGACAGCACGCGCGCGGTCCTGCGGACTGGCGTCAGCTTCGGGTACCTGCATGCCAAATTGCTGCGCCAGGTCTGTCACCGCTTCCACGAACGTCATTCCCGCATGCTCCATCAGGAAACTGATGGCATTGCCGTTTTTGCCACAGCCAAAGCAGTGGTAGAACTGTTTTGTGGGGCTAACCGAAAAGGAGGGTGACTTTTCGCTGTGAAACGGGCACAGGCCCGTGAAATTGGCACCGCCCTTTTTGAGTTGCACGTAACGCCCGACAATCTCCACCAGGTCAGCGCGTGACAACAGCTCCTGGATGAAGGCCTGGGGAATCGACATGCCGCAATTGTAGGAACCCAGGCGCCAAGCCGCAGTTGCAGCCCGGCTTGAATCGGCTTAGCGCGGTGCCAGACGAATGGCCCCGTCAAGCCGAATGACCTCGCCATTTAGCATGTCGTTCTCGAAAATATGCAGCGCCAGTTTGGCATAATCCAGCGGAGTGCCCAGGCGCGACGGAAACGGCACGCTGGCGGCCAGCGAGTCCTGCACTTCCTGGGGCATGCCAAACATCATGGGCGTGCCAAAAATGCCCGGTGCAATGGTCATGTTGCGAATGCCGTTGCGCGCCAGGTCGCGCGCGATGGGCAAGGTCATACCGACAATCCCGCCCTTTGAAGCACTATAAGCAGCCTGGCCGATTTGACCGTCGTAGGCGGCCACGGAGGCTGTGGAGATCATGACGCCGCGCTCGCCGGTTGCTTCGGGCTCATTTTTGCTCATGGCGTTGGCGGCCAGACGAATCATGTTGAAGCTGCCAATCAGATTGACGGTAATGCATTTGGTGAACACAGCCAGACTATGCGGGCCGCTTTTACCGACGGTTTTCTCGGCCGGCGCAATGCCGGCACAGTTGACCAATCCCATCAGCTTGCCCAGGGTCAGCGCCTTGGCCACGACCGCTTGACCATCCGCCTCGTTGCTGACATCGCACTTGACGAAGCTGCCGCCGATGTCCTTTGCAATTGCCTCACCCTTCTCGGCTTGCATGTCAGCGATGACGACCTTGCCGCCCTTGGCCGAGAGCATGCGGGCGGTGCCTTCCCCCAAACCTGACGCACCACCGGTGACGATAAAAACTTTGCCTGCGATTTCCATTTGATCTCCAATCAACAATTGACGTTAACGTAAACGTCAATTATGGCGCATCCGGCGCAAGCCGCAAACGATTCGATGTCAAAACCGACGCCAGGCGATTGCTGTTAAACTCTGCCCTCTCGGACAATCCTCAGGCGCGTAGCTCAGCTGGTTAGAGCACCACCTTGACATGGTGGGGGTCGTTGGTTCGAGTCCAATCGCGCCTACCAATTTCTCCTCTGAAAGGAACCAGCTTCAGATGCAAGGGGAAATTCTTGCCAATGACCGCCAGTGATGACTGGTAAATCTGCCTTATATTTCAGTCAGTTTTGCTTCGAGTCTGCGAGACCCACATGCCCAAAAAAACAGAATCCCCTGAGACATCAACCCGACAACGCGTCATCAAGAAATACCCCAATCGGCGGCTTTACGATACCGACACCTCAAGCTACATCACGCTGAGCCAGGTCAAGCGCCTGGTCATGGACAGCGAGCCTTTCGTGGTGCGGGATGTCAAGACCGGGGCCGATTTGACGCGCAGCATTCTGCTTCAAATCATCCTTGAAGAAGAAGCCAATGACTCGCCCATGTTCACTGCACCCGTGCTGGCGAGCGTGATCCGTTTTTACGGCCACGCGATGCAAAGTTTTATGGGTGGTTATCTTGAGAAAAACATCCAGCAGTTGCTTGACGTCCAGGCAAAATTTGCGGAGCAATCCAAGGGCTGGTCGCCCGAAATGTGGTCCCAGTTCATGACTTTGCAGTCACCGGTGCTGCAAGGTGTGCTGGGCGGTAGTCTCGACCAGTCCAAGAATATGTTTGAGCAGATGCGTGAGCAAATGCAAAAGCAGACCGGCCAGATGCTGGGCGCGTTTGGCATCAAACGCTGACCGGCATCAACACCCAATTAGATATCCATGAGCAAACCAGCTACACCGAACCAACAGCCACCCAGAGTTGGTTTCGTCAGCCTGGGTTGTCCCAAGGCGCTGACCGATTCCGAGCGCATTTTGACGCGACTCAGCGCCGAGGGTTATCAAACTTCCAGGACGTTTCAGGATGCCGACCTGGTCATCGTCAACACCTGCGGTTTCATTGACGACGCGGTCAAGGAAAGCCTCGACACCATCGCCGAGGCGCTGGCCGAAAATGGCAAGGTCATTGTCACCGGTTGCCTGGGCGTCAAAGCGGGCACAGACGGCGGCAATTTGGTGCGCCAGATGCACCCCAGCGTACTCGCCGTCACCGGCCCGCAGGCGACACAAGCTGTGATGGACGCGGTGCATGCCAATTTGGCCCGACCGCATGATCCGTTTCTTGACTTGCTGCCCAACTCATTTGGCGTGGCGGGCATCAAACTCACACCGCGTCATTACGCCTACATCAAGATCAGTGAAGGCTGCAACCATCGCTGCACCTTTTGCATTATTCCGTCGATGCGCGGCGATTTGGTCTCGCGCCCGATTGGCGAGCTGCTCAATGAGGCGCGAGCCCTGTTTGAAGGCGGTGTCAAAGAACTGCTGGTTATCAGCCAGGACACCTCGGCCTATGGTGTTGACGTCCAATACCGCGTCGGTTTTTGGGACGGCCGGCCGATCAAAACGCGAATGCAGGAATTGGTGCAAACGCTGGGCGAATTGGCCGAGCCTTATGGCGCCTGGGTGCGTCTGCATTACGTCTATCCCTACCCCAGCGTGGATGCCGTGTTGCCGTTCATGGCCAGCGGCCAGGTGCTGCCTTACCTGGATGTGCCGTTTCAGCACAGCCATCCGGCTGTCCTCAAACGCATGAAACGCCCAGCCAGTGGCGAAAAAAATCTGGAACGTATTCAGCGCTGGCGCGAGAGGTGTCCCGAGTTGGTCGTGCGCAGCACCTTCATTGCCGGTTTTCCCGGTGAGACCGAAGCCGAGTTTTCTCACTTGCTCGACTTCATGCAGGAGGCGCAAATAGACCGAGCCGGCTGTTTCGCCTACAGCCCGGTGCAAGGCGCTGTTGCCAATGACCTTCCTGGCTTGTTACCGATTGAATTGCGTGAGGAACGGCGTGCCCGATTTATGGCGGTGGCCGAGGCGGTATCGGTCGCCCGGTTGCAGCGACGGCTGGGCGCCACCATGCAGGTACTGGTGGACGTGGCACCGGGCCTGGGTAAAAAAGGCGGCATCGGCCGCACCTATGCTGATGCGCCGGAAATTGACGGCGTGGTGACGCTGTTGCGGCCCGAGAAGGTCAGCAAGACGCTGCGCGTCGGTGAGTTCACCAAGGCGCGCATTGTGGCCGTGCAGGGTCACGATCTGGTGGCGCAACCGTTTTAGCCGGAACGCTTGGACCCGTTCAGGACAACAAAAAAGCCACTCAAAATGCAGCGGCTTTTTGTTAAACATCAACCAGCAATCTTGTTCAAAGCAAGCTGGAATTCATTTATATTGGTGCCCGGAAGAGGACTCGAACCTCCACACCTTTCGGCACACGGACCTGAACCGTGCGCGTCTACCAATTCCGCCATCCGGGCATTTCAGGAAAGAGGAGCATTGTATCAAAAATATTAGTCAAACCAGCGGCTTCGCGGATGAAGTTGAAGGCACAGTTCAGGGGCATCGAGATGGACACGGCTTTGTGTTGCGCGACGACGGCGAGCCCGACATTTACCTGCCGCCCAACGAAATGCGCGCGGTGCTGCACAAGGATCGCGTCAAATTGCGCGTAGTGCGCAGTGATCGAAAAGGTCGCCCCGAAGGCCGCGTGCTAGAAATCATCGAGCGTTCCAACCATCCCATCATCGGTCGTCTGTTGCAGGAAAGCGGCATCTGGATTGCCGTGCCCGAAGACAAGTGCTATGGACAGGACATTCTGATTCCCAAAGCCGCAACCGGCCTGGCCAAATCGGGCCAGGTCGTGGTGGTTGAATTGACCGAGCCCCCCGCGCTTTACGGTCAGCCGGTTGGGCGCGTCAAGGAAATTCTGGGCGAGGTCGATGACCCCGGCATGGAAATCGAAATTGCGGTGCGCAAATACAGCGTGCCGCATGAGTTCTCGGACGCCTGCATTGCCCAGGCACGCAGTTTGCCTGACAGTGTGCGCGCGCCAGACAAGAAGCGCCGCGTTGATTTGACTGATGTGCCGCTGGTAACCATTGACGGCGAAGACGCCCGCGATTTTGACGACGCCGTCTATTGCGAACCCGCCAAAATTGGCAAGGGGAAATCTGCCGCAACGGGTTGGCGCTTGCTGGTCGCCATTGCCGACGTCAGCCATTACCTGGAAAACGGTTCAGCCCTGGATATCGACGCCTACGAGCGCGCGACCAGCGTTTATTTTCCGCGACGCGTCATCCCCATGTTGCCTGAAAAACTGTCCAATGGCCTGTGTTCACTCAACCCGGAAGTCGAACGCCTGTGCATGGTGTGCGACATGCTGGTCAGTGAAGAAGGCGAAGTTGCCGCCTACCAGTTTTATCCGGCCGTGATGTGGAGCCACGCGCGTTTTACCTACACCGAGGTGGCGGCCATCCTGGCCAACACGCGCGGGCCCGAAGCGCTCAAGCGCAAGGAACGAATTCCCGATCTGGTCAATCTGCACGACGTCTATCGCGCGCTGCTGAAGTCGCGCGCGCGCCGTGGTGCCGTCGATTTTGAGACGGTGGAAACACAAATCGTGTGCGACGAAAGTGGTCGCATTGAGAAAATTATCCCTCGCAGTCGCAACGATGCCCACAAATTGATTGAAGAGGCGATGTTGGCGGCCAATGTTTGCAGCGCAGACTTTATTGCGCAAAACAAGCATACCGGTTTGTTTCGGGTACATGAAGGCCCCAAACCCGAAAAAAAAGAGCTTCTGCGCAACTACCTCAAAGCGACCGGCGTCGGTTTGTCTCTCAGCGACGACCCCTCACCGGGCGAGTTTCAGGCGATTGCCAATGCCACCAAAGACCGACCCGATTCCGTGCAGATTCACTCGATGTTGCTGCGCTCCATGCAACAGGCAATTTATACACCAGTCAATGAAGGGCATTTTGGCTTGGCGTTTGAGGCCTACACGCATTTCACCAGCCCGATCCGGCGCTACCCCGACTTGCTGGTCCATCGCGTCATCAAGGCGATCCTGACCAAGATCCGGTATCAGTTGCCGGTTTTGCCGACGCCTGGGGAAGCCCATGCCAAACTCGCAAGGCGGCTCGAAAAGGGCATGGCCGCCGCTCGCGTCGCGGCGCCAGGTTTGAAACCCAAGAAATTGAGCGCGGAAATGCAGGCGTGGCAGGCCGCCGGCCTGCACTGCAGCGCCAACGAACGCCGCGCTGATGAGGCCAGCCGCGATGTGGAAGCTTGGCTCAAGTGCAAGTTCATGCGTGAACACTTGGGCGAGGAATACGGCGGGGTCGTTAGTTCTGTCACCAGCTTTGGCATCTTTGTCACTCTCGATGCGATGTATGTCGAAGGTCTGGTGCACGTGACGGAACTCGGCGGCGAGTATTTCCGGTTTGACGAAGTTCATCAGGAGCTCAGAGGCGAGCGTACCGGTCTGCGCTACGCCATCGGCACCCGCGTTCAAGTGCAGGTCAGCCGGGTCGATCTGGATGGTCGGCGTATCGATTTCCGGCTCATACACGAAGGCGAGAGCCTGGTGGCGCGTGCCCTGAAAGACAAAGGCGTGCTGCCTGAGGGTGCCGGTCGAGCCGCTCTCGGTGAGGCATCCGAGGCGAGCCCCGGCGTGCGTCGATCAGCCAAGACTGCGCAGCGTTCGGCACAAGGCAAGAAGGTCACCGACCACGCCCAGCCAAGCCGGGCCGAAAAGGGTCCAGCCAAAAGCAAGGATAAAGGCCGCCAAACACGCCGCCGGTCTTGATCAAGTGATTGCATTCTTTCAGGAGACCGATTGATCATGACCTCAACTTCAAGAATTGCCATCGTGACCGGCGCTGGCAGCGGTATCGGCAAAGCGGCCGCACTGGCCTTGCTTCAGGATGGCTATCGCGTGGTACTGGCCGGACGCCGCCGCGCGCCGCTGGCCGAGGTCGTGGCGCTCAGCGGCGTGCCCGAACACGCTCTGGCAGTGCCAACCGATGTCTCCGATGCAGACTCGGTACGAGCCTTGTTTGAGGCAAGCCTGCAGACTTTTGGCCGGGTCGATGTGCTGTTCAACAATGCCGGCGTTGGCGCTCCCGCCGTGCCACTCGAAGACCTGACACTGGCACAGTGGAAAAGCGTGGTGGACATTAACCTGACTGGCTCATTCCTGTGCCTGCAACAGGCATTCCGGGTGATGAAGGCGCAAACACCGCGCGGTGGGCGCATCATCAACAACGGCTCCATTTCTGCCAGCGCGCCTCGCCCCCATTCGATCGCCTACACCGCGACCAAGCACGCGGTCACCGGTCTGACCAAGGCCGCTTCGCTGGATGGCCGCCGTTACGACATTGCAGTCGGCCAGATCGACATCGGAAATGCTGCCACCGAAATGACACAGCGCATGGCCAGCGGCATCCTGCAGGCCAATGGCGACCTCGCCAGCGAGCCTTTGCTGGATGTGAGCATCGTCGCTCAGTCGGTGTTGTATATGGCCAATTTGCCGCTGTCGGCGAACGTGCTGTTCCATACCGTGATGGCCACCAACATGCCGTTTGTCGGTCGCGGTTAGGGTCGATGCAGTCACCATGCTGCAGAGCGCCAGGTTCCGTCTTGAAAATAATGCACCTGATCGTTCCACAACAGTGATCGGTCCTTGCTAATGTCACGTTCGCCCGGCAGACTGGAGGCCAGCGCCGCACGCGCGTTAAAACTCTGCGCTGCCAGGTTAATCTCAAATTTCTGCAATTCGGTGCGCGTGAACTGGAAATAGTCGTTGACAGCCCCGCTGGACCACGGCGACGGCGTTTCATGCAGGCTGATCGGCAGGCTCACGCGCACGCGGTTGCCCGATGTCTGTAGCGCGATGCCATGGTGGTCACGCAGCACGGTGGCGTCGGTGCCACGGCGACCAATAACACTGCGTGCCGCCTCGCGCGGATGGACGGGGTCGCTGACGTCGATCAGCGAAAGCTTCACACCCTGATACCAGGCAAAGCGACCATCGCCCGACGACCCATCCGCAATGGCGTCCTTGCCCACTCCCAGCAGCAGGTTTTCGGTCAAGGGGAACAGATAATCGGAGTAACCGTTCACCTGGAGCTCACCCGCCACTCTCGGGTCTGTCGGGCTGGACAGGTCAAGGATGTATAGCGGGTCGGTCAGCCGGTAAGTGACGAGGTAGCCTCGGCTGCCGATGAATCGTGACGCATAGAGCTGCTCACCGGCCTTGCCCAATGGCGCCGGGCGGGTCGCATTGGGCAGCGCGCCCACTACCGTCAAGGCGCCGGTCTTTTCCTGCAAGATACTCAGGCGGCCCGGGGACTCATCGGAGGCTGCTGCACCGGGTGCCAACACCGGCATCATCCAGCCACCCCAGCTTGGCGCTGTTTGCGTGATGACACGCAACGCACCGTTGTATTCACCCATGCGAAACGATTTCCGGTTTTGATCGAAACCCAAATGCCCGGTGACGTTGCCCGATCCACGGTAGGCCATGTCCAGCCCATTGAGCGAAAACTTGTGGATGTCGGTGCTGCTCTGGCCAGCGTAGATCGGGAACGCGCCGACGTAGCCATAGCTGCTGCGGGTAGTCGCCAGGTACAGGCTCTGCTCCGACATGTAGAACGCCTCGGTGCCACCGGTGAAGCAAACTGCTGCATGACGATGGGTGACGGAGGCGAGGTCGATAGCGACGAGGGTGATGATGTCGGCACTCTGCACCGCATTCTTCTCCTGCGTGAAACACGCAGACGGTTGCGCGAGCGGCTGTGCCGCACCACCATCGATCGACAAAGTTGGCAGCAACGTCGATACCTCAAGCGAATCGATCAGCGCCTGGTTTGCGGCGGTCTTCGCCGCAGGCCACGAGGGGTCCAGCCCGGGCACTTGGGGATAGCTGCGCAACACGAGGTAGAGGCTTGATCCAATTCGGCGTGAGCTGATCAACTTTGCGGTCATGCGCAGCGTGCGGCGTACCTGCATCGCTGTCGCGTTGGCCGTATCGATCAATGCCATCTCGGTCACCCCGGCTCCCCAGGCCTGGGGCGCAAACCAGGTGTCGTAAATGCCCCAAGCAGTAAGCCCCTCTGCCAGGGCGGCCAACTGCTGGCGTTCACTGTCCAGGTACATGCCGGTGCCGCCAACATCCGTTGAGAAAGGAAGCTTCAGACTGTCCACGGGAAGCAGCGCCGAATCAGCAGCACTGGCGTTAAGCGCCTGACGACGCAACACCTCACGGGCGAAGCCACTGGGACTCGATTGCTCCAGGCTGAAGATGTAAGTGCCATCGCTCTTGATCAGGTCGGCTTCGTCCACCCCGGCCTCCTGCAGGTTGGTGCCGGAAGAGATGCTCGTCACGGCACCGGGCGCAGCCGGTGCGCCGGCCGTGGCCGTCGTGATGTCGGTCGCCCAGATGCTGCCGAGGTAGCCGCTGCTCGACGGGCCGAGCGCCTCGCGAAAATACGCGCTCAACCCGGCTTCAGACGCAGCTCGCAGGCCCCACGGTGACGGGGGCGACTCGATGCTCGGGCTACTGCTGCCTCCACCACAGCCCGTCAGGCTGGCGGCCAGCACCAAGCCCAGACCGGTGCCGACTGGGAAAACACGACCGAACAGATTTCGAACACGATGTTGGATCGCTGCCATGACACGCTCCTTGGTGGGCGCCACTAACCTGGCTGGCGTCGAAGTGTGATTGTGCGCCGCTCACGAGCCATTGACAACGGGGCTGCCATCAAGCCATCCGCATTGCGCAGATTTGCGTCAAAAAGAATCCTCCGCCATCTCAGCACAAGTCGGGTTGCAGTTTGCCACGACCTGCAGCCAGGCCCCGATCTTCGGCAATTCATAATGATAAAAATAGGCTGTAGCACTTATGCGGCCTGCGCTAGCAGCTATTGATAGTGTAGCATCCAGGCGCCGCGTGGCAAGCGCCACATCGAGCCAGATCCAGGCCAGCACGGTGTGCCCGAAGGCCTGCATATAGGGCACCGCATTAGCCAGCGCCTGCGCCGGCTGGCCGCTCTGCCAGGCCGCCTGCGTTGCTGCCACTACCTGTCGCAACGCTTCGGCCAGCGCTTGCGCATGCAGCGCCAAGTCAGGCATATGGGCCGCCTGCGCAACAGTCGCCTGCATGCGCAAGGCCAGCAGCGCCAGCGCCCGACCGTTTTCCATCAGCACCTTGCGCCCCAGCAGGTCGATCGCCTGAATGCCATGCGCGCCTTCGTGAATCATGTTGAGCCGGTTGTCGCGCCAATATTGCTCGACCGGGAAGTCGCGCGTGTAGCCATAGCCACCGTGAATCTGGATCGCCAGCGAGTTGGCTTCCAGACACCATTCACTGGGCCAGCTTTTGGCAATCGGGGTCAGCACTTCGAGCAGCAGGCGCGCTTCATCTGCGGCCTCGCTCGTGCCGGTGTGCTGCTCATCGACCAGCCGGGCGCAATACAGTTCCAGCGCCAGCCCACCTTCACAATAGGCTTTCTGTGCCAGCAGCATGCGCTTGACATCAGCGTGTTCAATGATGCGCACCTGGGGCTGCGTGGCGTCCTTGCCGCCGGCTCCCAAGGCGCGACCCTGCGGCCGATTGCGGGCATATTCGAGCGACGCTTGGTACCCGGCATAGCCCAGCATGGTGGCGGCCAGGCCGACGCCGATGCGCGCCTCGTTCATCATGTGAAACATGCAGCGCAGGCCCTCGCCCGGCTGGCCCACCCGATAGCCGATGGCACCGGCTGCCCCCTGCACCGGGTACTTGCCCTCGCCAAAATTGAGCAAGGTGTTGACGGTGCCGCGCCAGCCACATTTATGGTTCAGCCCGGCCAAGGCGAGGTCGTTGCGCTCGCCGGTCAAGGCCCCCGCCGGATCGACCAATTTCTTTGGCACGATGAAAAGCGAAATGCCTTTCACGCCCGCTGGCAGCTTGCCGCCCTCGTCAGGGATCTTGGCCAGCACCAGATGGATGATGTTCTCGGTCAACTCATGCTCACCGGCCGAGATCCACATCTTGTTGCCCGTGAGGCGGTAGCGTGGGCCGAGCGGGTCCGCCTCAAAACTCCCGCCATCAGGCGTGGCGCGCGTGGCCACGTCACCCAGACTGGAGCCAGCTTGGGGCTCACTGAGGCACATGGTGCCCGAAAATCGACCCGAGAATTCGTTTTTGGCAAACACCTCTTTTTGCAGCGCCGTGCCATGCGCCATCAGCAGATTGGCATTGCCGGTGGTCAACATGTCCGAGCCAATGCTGACCGAGGCACAGGCAAAAAACGAATTCGCCGCCGCCTCGATGGTGTAGGGCAATTGCATGCCGCCCATCTCAAAATCCTGTGCCGCGCTCAACATCCCCGATTCAGCGTAGGCCTTGTGCGCATCGTGCGTGGCCTGCGGCAGAACAACTTTTTCGCCATCAAAGCGCGGCTCCTGGGTGTCCACCAGGCGATTGAACGGCGCATATTTCTCACGCGCGATGCGCTCGCAGGTGTCGAGCACAGCGTCGAAGGTTTCCCGGCTGTGGTCGGCAAAACGAGGCCTCTGATTTAGCGACTCGACGTTGAGCCAGTCGTAGAGCAGGAAATCAAGTGCGGTTCTGAGCTTCATGGTTTTGTAGGAGTTAATGGGTTTGCATTTTTACCGCATCCTAACTGGGGCCCACCGTCGGTTGTGGCATCGAACTGGGTTGTAGCGGTTGAAAAAAATGTATTCGTTTTCATTTTTGGCCCCACTCACACCCCCCGCCCTCTCCCGCCCCGCCGGGCGGAAGAGGGAGCTAACAGCCAATTTGGCCGCGTGTTCAAAGTGACGAAGTGCAAGTTCGCGGAGCACGTTGGGGCTTGGGAAGACGCACAAGTGAAGAAGCACCGCAATAGCGCTGTCATTGCGGACTTGATCCGCAATCCAGTGCTCGCAAACACTGGATGCCGGATCGAGTCCGGCATGACAGAAATCTTCCAGTGCTTCTTCACTTGCACATACCCCGACTCCTCAACGCGCCTGTCGCGCGTGTACTTCTTTCGTTCAAACACGCGGCCAAATTGGCTGTTGGCTCCCCTTTTCTGCCCGGCGGGGCGGGAAAGGGGCGGGGGGATAGAGTGGGGCCAAAATGAAAACGAATAGAAGCGCCTCAATCCCCACAGCCCAGTTCGATGCCACAGACAATAGTGTGGCAAAGCGACGCTGAGGTCAAAGCACCTCAAAAATACCAGCCGCGCCCATGCCACCACCGATACACATCGTGACGCAAACCTTTTTTGCCCCACGGCGCTTGCCTTCAATCAAAGCATGCCCGGTCAGGCGCTGACCGCTGACGCCATAAGGATGGCCGACGGCAATGGCGCCGCCGTTGACGTTCAGGCGATCATTTGGAATGCCGACGCAGTCGCGGCAATAGATCACCTGCACCGCAAAGGCTTCGTTGAGTTCCCACAGGTCGATGTCCTCGATCTTCAGACCCAGACGCGCCAGCACTTTGGGGATCGCAATCGCCGGGCCGATGCCCATTTCATCGGGCTCACAACCGGCCACGGCAAAGCCCAGAAAACGACCCAGCGGTCTAAGCCCCTTCTTCTCGGCCACTTTTTCATGCATCACCACCACGGCGCCGCCGCCGTCCGAGAACTGGCTGGCGTTGCCCGCCGTGATCATGCCGCCCGGCAGGGCTGAGCGCAAATTCTTGATGCCGTCGTAAGTGGTGCCGGCGCGAATGCCTTCGTCCTGACTGACCGTCACTTGTTTGGTAATCAGCCCCATCACCTTGTCGACCACGCCCATGGTGACGGTGATGGGTGCAATCTCGTCATTGAACAAACCCGCAGCTAACGCCGCCGTGGCCTTTTGCTGGCTGGCAGCACCGTACTCGTCCATCGCTTCGCGGCTGATGTTGTAGCGCTTGGCCACGATTTCTGCGGTGTCGAGCATGGTGAGATAAATCTCGGGCTTCTTTTCCAGCAGCCAGGAGTCGGCCAGCATGTGTTTGTTCATTTCCTGCTGCACGCAGGAAATGGCCTCCACGCCGCCAGCCACGAAGATTTCGCCCTCGCCCGCAATGATGCGTTGCGAAGCAAGGGCGATGGTTTGCAGGCCCGACGAGCAAAATCGATTGACCGTCATGCCCGGCACCGTCACCGGGCAACCGGCGCGCAGCGCGATCTGGCGCGCAATATTGGCACCGGTGGCACCTTCGGGTGTGGCACAACCCATGATGACGTCGTCAACTTCCGCCGGATCAAGACCTGCGCGCTTCATCGCGTGTTCTACCGCGTGGCCACCAAGAGTCGCACCATGCGTCATGTTAAAAGAGCCCTTCCAGCTCTTGGCGAGTGGCGTGCGGGCGGTGGAAACGATTACAGATGATGTCATGATTAACTCCTGAATTTATAAAGCCTGAAAGGCAAAAAATGATATCTGCAAGCTTGTCATGCCGGCCCCGGATCTGGTCCGGGGTTTCAACATCCGGCATCCAGTCTGTCTGGGCACTGGATTGCGGATCGGGCCTGCCCCGGACTCCGATCCGGGGTCCGCCATGACAGCCAAGAAACGGCCAGAGACTTTGCGACTCATGCGTTGAAGGTCTTGCCTTCAGCAGCCAGCCGGCCCAGCAGCGGAGCGGGTTGCCAGAACTTGCCATCATCAAGCGGGTTTTTGGCAAAGCGGTGCATGGCTTGCACCACGTTGAACAGTCCGACCTCATCGGCATAGTTCATCGGACCACCGCGCCACAGCGGGAAACCGTAGCCCATCAGATACACCATGTCAATGTCGCTGGCCTTGGAGGCAATGCCGTCTTCCAGGATATGCGCTGCCTCATTGACCAGTGAATAGACCAGGCGTTGCACAATTTCTTCGTCCGCAATCTTGCGCGGCTTGATGCCCAGCGACGCACGATGGTCTTCAATCATCTTCACCACTTCAGCGTTCGCAATCGCGTCGCGCTTGCCTGCCACGTAGTCATACCAGCCCGCTCCGGTCTTCTGGCCATAGCGGCCCTTTTCGCACAGCAGATCGGCGGTCTTGCTGTACTTCATGTCAGGCTTTTCAAGGTAGCGCCTTTTGCGGATGGCCCAACCGATGTCGTTACCGGCCAGGTCGCCCATCCGAAACGGGCCCATGGCAAAACCAAATTTTTCAATCGCCTTGTCCACTTGCGCCGGAGTGCAACCTTCATCAAGCAAAAACCCACCCTGGCGTCCATACTGCTCGATCATGCGGTTACCGATAAAACCGTCGCAAACGCCTGACACCACCGCCGTTTTCTTGATTTTTTTAGCCAACGCCATGACGGTGGCGAGAATATCTTTGGCGGTTTTTTCGCCGCGCACCACTTCGAGCAGCTTCATCACATTGGCCGGGCTGAAGAAGTGCAGGCCGACCACGTCTTGCGGCCGCTTGGTGAAAGAAGCGATCTTGTTGACATCCAGCGTGGAAGTGTTGCTGGCCAGAATCGCCCCCGGCTTCATGACCCGGTCGAGTTCCTTGAATACTGCTTCCTTGACGCCGATTTCCTCGAACACGGCCTCGATCACCATGTCGGCGTCTTTCAGGTCGTCATAACTCAGCGTGGTGGAAAGCAGGCTCATGCGTTGCTCATACTTGTCCTGCTTGAGCTTGCCTTTCTTGACCTGCGCTTCGTAGTTCTTGCGAATGGTGGCCACACCACGGTCCAGCGCCTCCTGCTTCATTTCCAGCATTTTGACCGGAATACCGGCGTTGAGAAAGTTCATCGAGATGCCGCCGCCCATCGTGCCAGCGCCGATCATTGCTACTGATTTAATAGCTCGTTGCGCAGTATCGGCGGGCACATCCGGTATTTTTGATGCGGCTCGCTGGGCCATGAAGATGTGCCGCAGGGCGCGGCTCTCAGGTGTCCACATCAGATTGATGAAGAGACTGCGCTCGACCAGGATGCCGGCTTCAAATTTGCCTTGGGTGGCGGCTTGCACCGCGTCGATGCATTTCAGCGGTGCCGGAAAATTCTTTGACATCCCCGCCACCATGTTGCGCGTAAACTGGAAGTAGGCGTCACCCTGCGGATGCTTGCAGGGCAGATTGCGCACCAGCGGCAGCGGTCGCGCGGCGGCCACCGAGCGGGCAAAGGCCAGCGCTTCGTCCAGCAAAGCATCAGGCGAGGATGCCATTTTGTTGAATAACTGTTGCCCCGGCAACATGGCCAGCATCTCGCTCTTGACCGGCTCACCGCTGACGATCATGTTCAGCGCGGGCTCCACGCCGAGCGCGCGTGGCAGCCGCTGTGTTCCGCCAGCACCGGGCAGCAATCCAAGCTTGACTTCAGGCAAGGCGACACTGCAACCGGGTGCCGCGATACGGTAATGGCAACCCAGCGCCAGTTCCAGCCCGCCGCCCATGCAAACCGTGTGCACGGCCGCAATGACCGGCTTGGCCGAGTTCTCGATCATCAGAATCACACTCAGCAGATTGGGCTCCTGCAAGGCCTTGGGGCTGCCAAATTCCTTGATGTCGGCACCACCCGAAAAGGCCTTGCCCGCACCTGTGATGACGATGGCCTTGACGCCAGCATCGGCATCGGCTTTCGCCAAACTTTCGGTAATGCCGACCCGGGTGGCATAGCCCAGACCATTGACGGGCGGGTTGTTGAGCGTAATGACGGCGATATCGCCGTGCACTTTGTATTCGGCAGTCATGCTTGTCCTAACAAGTGTTGAGGACCGAACGCACTGCTAAAGCAATTGCGCAGGGTCCCACAATGTTTCAAAAAATGGAATAGAACGAACGTTCGCTTTTCATTGTAAGAGCCTGCTCTGGCAGGTCAATGCGGATTTGTCGCAGGTGGGACAAGCACCGGCTCACACCTCCAGCCACTCCTTGCGGATGTAACTGTCTGCCCGCAACTCGGTGGGGGTACCGCTGAACACAATACTGCCGTGGCCCATCACCAGGCAGCGGTCTGAAATATCCATGGCAATCGTCAGCTTCTGCTCGATCAGCAGTACCGAGATGCCACGTTTCTTGAGCTCCTTGAGGTACTGCGCGACCAGCTCGACTATCTTGGGCGCCAGACCCTCTGTCGGCTCGTCGATGATGATCAGATCCGGGTCTCCCATCAGCGTGCGGCACAGCGTGAGCATCTGCTGCTCGCCGCCCGACAAGACGCCAGCCTGCATATTCTGGCGCTCCTTCAGGCGCGGGAACATCTGGTACATGTCCGCGAATGTCCAGCGCGCCGCCTGGCGTGATTTCTTTTGTCCAAGCAGCAGGTTTTCTTCGACCGTCAGATTGGGAAAAATGTCGCGACTCTCTGGCACATAGCCAATCCCCAGATGGGCCACTTCAAAAGTCTTCTTGCCAATAATTTCCTGCGCTTTCCAGACCACCGAGCCCTGGCAATCGACCATACCCATGATGGCTTTCGCCGTTGTGGACCGCCCCGAGCCATTGCGTCCAAGCAAGGCGACGATCTCGCCCGCGTGCACGTTGAAAGCAACCCCGTGTAAAACATGGCTTTTACCGTAAAAGGCATGCAACTTGTCAATTTTCAGCATGTCAATGGCCCCCGGCCTGCGAGTCGGCCACGGCCGAGCCCAGATAAGCTTCCTGCACGCGCTCATTAGCGCGCACCGTCTCGGGCGTGTCATAAGCCAGCAACTCGCCATACACCACCACAGCAATCTTGTCGGCCAGCCCAAACACCACACCCATGTCGTGCTCCACCGTCAACAAGGTCTTGCCCACGGTGACATCCTTGATCAGCTTGATGAAGCGGCTGGTTTCGGACTTGCTCATGCCGGCGGTCGGTTCATCGAGCAGAATCACACCGGCGCCACCGCCGATGGTGATGCCAATCTCCAGTGCGCGCTGTTCTGCATAAGTCAGATTCATTGCCAGCACATCGCGCTTCTTGTCGAGCTTGACCATTTCCATTAACTCGTCGGCCCGATCATTGGCATCGTCAAGATCTGCCAGAAACTTGAGAAACGTGTATTTGTAGCCCAGACTCCAGAGCACGCCGCAGCGCAAATTCTCGAACACGCTGAGCTTGGGAAAGATATTGGTGATCTGGAAGCTGCGGCTCAAACCCATGCGGTTAATCTCATACGGCTTCTTGCCGTTGATTGATTGCCCATTGAGCAAGACCTGACCACTGCTGGGCTCAAAGCGGCCACTGATCAGGTTGAACAGCGTGGACTTGCCGGCACCGTTCGGGCCGATGATGCCGACCCGCTCGCCGGCCGGAATAGCCAGATTGATGCCGCGAATGATCTCGGTCTTGCCGAAACGCTTGCGCAAGTCTTTGAGTTCCAGGGCGTAAGTCGAAGGCGCGGGAGACTGCGTTTTCATAGTGCCTCCCGACGCTTGATTTCTTTCTCGATGTCTTCCTGAATCTCACCCCACTCAAGGGCAAACTGACGTCGGCAAAGCTCAAACAAGCCAATCCCCGTGAACGCCACAAAGCCACAACCAAACCAACTGTTGAGGCCTTTGGCATCCAGGCTGGCGCCCATGAACTTCAGCTCGGTCCCGAGCGAGGAATTGAGTTGCAGGTGATACACCATCTCGATCATGGCCGAGCCGCCCAGCAAAGCCACCAGAGCGGTCACCGCGAGCGCCAGGTAACTCACCCACAGCTTGCGCAAATGGCCAAACAAGGCCAGGCGCAGGTTCATCATGATCAGGGAGGCAATGCCGCCGGGCGCATACATCACCATAAACAAAAAGATCAACCCCAGATAAAGCAGCCAGGCTTTGGTGAACTCGCTGAACAGCACCGCCGCCAGTACCATCAACACGCCACCGATGATGGGACCAAAGTAGAAGGTGGCGCCACCGAGAAAGGTAAACAACAGGTAAGCGCCCGACCTGGCCGCCCCGACTACTTCCGCCGTCACAATTTCAAAGTTGAGGGCACCCAGGCCACCCGAAATGCCGGCAAAAAACCCCGCAATCATGAACGCGGTGTAACGGATTCGCTGCGTGTTGTAGCCGACGAATTCAACCCGCTCCGGGTTGTCACGCACGGCGTTGAGCATGCGTCCCAGCGGGGTCCGTGTAAATGCAAACATGGCTGCGACTGACAGAAACGTGTAAACCGCAATCAGGTAATAGACCTGAATCGGCGGGCCGTAGGTGATGCCCATAAACCCCTTACCGATGACGCGGTTGCCCGAGACGCCGCCCTCGCCACCAAAGAACTCCGGGATCATCAGCGACATGGCAAAAATCAGTTCGCCGATTCCCAGGGTAATCATCGCGAAAGTGGTGCCCGCCTTGCGTGTGGTCACGTAGCCGAACAAGACAGCAAAACCAAGGCCCGCGACGCCGCCCGCCAACGGCACCGCAGCGACCGGCAGCGGCAAGGAACCAGCGGAAATGCTGTTGAGCGCGTGGATCGCCAGAAAAGAGCCCAACCCGGTATAGACCGCGTGCCCGAAGCTGAGCATACCGCCCTGCCCCAACAACATATTGAAGGACAGGCAGGCCACAATGGCGATGCCCATCTGGGACAGAATAGTGATCGCCAGACTACTGGTAAAGAGCAAAGGCACCACGGCCAACACCAAGGCAAATAGCGTCCAGATGAGCCACCGGCCCACATTGAGCGGCTTGAATTCGTAGTATTGCGCCACGTTTTAGTCCTCCCGCGTGCCAAGCAAACCCTTGGGCCGGAAAATCAGAATCAGTACCAGAAACAGGTAGGGCAGGATCGGAGCCACCTGCGACAGGGTCAATTTGACAAAGGAATTACCGAGCGCGCACCGAGCCCTAATTGCCAGCCCAATTGCGCCGCCAGTGTGCCCAACGAGTAATCAAAAGCGACGGCAAAAGTCTGAATCACACCAATCAGTACCGAGGCCAGAAAAGCGCCCGCGAGTGAACCCATGCCGCCCACCACGACCACCACAAAGATGACCGAACCCAGCGTGGCCGCCATCGCCGGTTCCGTCAGGTAAGTGCTGCCCCCAATCACCCCGGCCAGACCTGCCAAACCGGCAGCCAGCCCCGAACACCAGCATGAAGATGACCGGCACGTTATGCCCGAGCGCCTCGACCGCCTGCGGATGCGTCAGCGCTGCCTGGATCACGAGGCCGATGCGGGTGCGCGTGAGCAGCAGCCAGACCGCGACCAGCATGATCACGGCCACCAGCATCATGAAGCCGCGTGTGGCCGGAAACGGCGAACAGACCAAGCGCACGGCGCGTCTCGGCCGCACTGCACATTTGGGCCGGCGCCGCACCCCACAACAGGCTCAAGCCATTGATCGAGTGACTCACCAAGGTAAAGACCGGTCCCTGTAGCAATTCAGGAGGACTGAAATCCAGTGCGAGGCGACCCCAGATCAATTGCACCAGTTCGACAATCACGTACGAAAGCCCGAAGGTAATAAGCAGTTCGGGTACATGACCGAACTTGTAAACCTTGCGCAGAAAAAGCCGCTCGAACAGTGCGCCCAAAATGCCCACCACGATCGGGGCAATCAACAGTGCCGGCCAGAAACCCAGCACGCGCGCAGATGGAATAGCCGACATAGGCCCCGATCATGTAAAAACTGGCATGCGCAAAATTGAGCACCCCCATCATGCTGAAAATCAGCGTCAGCCCTGAGCTCAGCATGAACAGCAACAAGCCGTAACTCAGCCCGTTGAGCATCGAGATGATGAAAAACTCCATTCAGACAGCCTTCCTGCCTGCGTGAAAATAACAAGAGCCCGATACGGTGTACCCGTTCGGGCTCCAGCGTCAACCAGTCTAATCAGGACGGTCGTTTCATCTGGCAACTCGTCGGCGTACTGGAGACATAGTTCGGGTATTCCTTGAGCGGCTCAGTGTCATGCCGGTGTTTTCCGCGTTGTAGGGATACTTCGTACCGGCCTTTTGCCACACTGTCATATAGAGCGGTTGCTGCAATTGATGATCGGCCTTGCGGACTTCCACTTCACCGTTGAAGCTCTTGACCTTGATGCCTTCCAGCGCCGCCGCCACCTTGACCGGATCGGTCGATTTTGCCTTGGCCATGGCGGTTCACTAACACCTTGAAGATACGAGCAAACTGAACACTAGTCAGGTCATCCTTGTACTTCGGCTTGAATTCTCCTTCGCCCATTTTTCCATCTGGCCACCCATGTTGTGATGCCCCACGCCAATCTGATAAACACGACCCTCGCCATTTTACCCAAGGCAGTTGGCGTACCGGTTGCCGCCATAGTAGGTGAATATCTTGCCGTTGTAACCGCCTTCATTGGCGGCCTTCATGAACAGCCCCAGATCGGAACCCCAATTGCCAGTAATGACGGTGTCGGCTCCGGCGGCCTTGATCTTGGCAATATAAGGCGCAAAGTCGCGCGTCTGCGCCAGTGGATGAAGGTCTTCGCCAACGAACTTGATGTCCGGGTCGCTTGCGTGCCAGCGATTCCTTGGCATACTTGGCCACCTGGTGACCGTGGGAGTAGTTCTGGTTGAGCAGATAGACATTCTTGACGTCCTTTTGCTCGGCGATGAAGCTCGACATGGCCTCGATCTTCATGGACGTATCGGCATCGAAGCGGAAGTGCCAGTAACTGCATTTGCTGTTGGTCAGATCCGGATCGACCGCCCGAGTCGTTCAGGTAAGAGCACCTCCTTGCCGGGTTGCGTTCATTGTGCTTGTTAATGGCGTCGACAACGCCATCGACACCGACGAGCCGTTACCCTGGACGATGTAGCGAATACCATGGTCAATCGCCGACTTCAGCACGTTCAAACTCTCCGCCGGACTCAGCTTGTTGTCAATGTTTGACATCTCGAACTTAACGCCAGCGGGTTGCCGGCACCGCTGAACTTGATCGGCCAGATACTGGTAAGTCTTTTGCTGGGTGACGCCCAACCGGACCGAGTAACCCGCTCAATGCATCAATCCGCACCATCTTGACGGTCTCGCCTTTTTGGGCAAACGCCATCGTTGAGCCAGCCAGCATCAGGCCAAAGGCCAGGCTTTTCATCGCAAATTTCTTCATGACATCTCCAGAGTTTTGATAACGTTGAGAGCGTACAAGCAATTGTGCCCTAAGGTTTGAGGGATTTCCCCTAGGCCCAATCACCTGCGCGACTCCACCTGACTCGCTCCCCAGCGTCCGATTTCATGCATCGGGCAGTTTGTAATCCTTGAGCAACTCGCGCAACTTGGTTTTTTGCATTTTGCCGGTCGCCCCAAGTGGAATCGCATCGACAAACACCACATCATCGGGGATCTGCCACTTGGCCAGTCGCCCGTCGTAAAACTGGAGCAGTTCATCCCGTGAAACCTCCGAGCCCGCCTTCTTCACAACGGCAATGATCGGTCGCTCGTCCCACTTGGGATGCTTCATGCCGATGCACGCAGCCATCGCAACTGCGGGGTGCGCCATGGCGATATTTTCCACGTCAATCGAGCTGATCCACTCGCCACCCGATTTGATCACGTCCTTGCTGCGGTCGGTGATCTGCATGAAGCCATCGGCGTCGATGGTGGCCACGTCGCCGGTCGGAAACCAGCCATCCACCAGCGGAGAGCCGCCCTCCCCCTTGTAGTAGTCGCTGAGGATCCATGGACCCTTGACCAGCAAGTCACCATAGGTTTTGCCGTCCCAGGGCAGTTCCCGGTTGTCGCCATCCACAATCTTCATGTCAACACCAAATATGCCGCGACCCTGTTTCAGCCGGACCTTCATCTTGTCTGCCGGCGCCAAGACCAGATGCTTGTTCTTCAGCGTACAAACCGTTCCCAGCGGCGACATCTCGGTCATGCCCCAGGCGTGCAGCACTTCGACCCCGTAGTCATCGTTGAAAGCGGTGATCATCGCCGGTGGGCAGGCCGAGCCGCCAATGACCGTGCGCTTGAGCGTCGAGAAACGCAAGCCACCCGCCTGCATGTGGCTGAGCATCATTTGCCAGATCGTGGGCACCCCGGCCGCAAAATTGACCTTCTCACTTTCGATCAATTCAAAAATTGATTTGCCGTCCATGGCCGGCCCCGGAAACACCAGCTTGGCACCGGTCATGGCGGCAGAGTACGGGATGCCCCAGGCGTTGACATGGAACATCGGCACCACGGGCAGCACGGTGTCGCGCGCGCTCATGCTCAGGGCATCGGGCAGGGCACCGGCAAACGCGTGCAGCAAGGTCGAGCGATGACTGAACAGGGCCGCCTTCGGGTTGCCCGTGGTGCCGCTGGTGTAGCACATGCTGGAGGCCGAATTTTCATCAAAGGAAGGCCATTGGTAGTCACTCGATTGCGCGCCAATCCAGGCCTCATAACTGAGCAGACCGGGAATGCCGCTGTCGGCGGGCAGTTTGTCCGCATCACACAAAGCAACGTAATGCTTGATGGTGGGGCAACGGGCATGAATGGCTTTCACAATCGGCAGAAAACTCATGTCAAAGCACAGCACCTTGTCTTCAGCATGCGTGGCAATCCAGACGATTTGATCCGGGTGCAGGCGTGGATTGAGCGTGTGCAGCACGCGCCCCGACCCGCTCACGCCGAAATACAGTTCCAGATGGCGGTAACCATTCCAGGCCAAGGTGGCCACCCGGTCGCTGAAAGCGAGTTTCAGACCGTCCAGCGCGTTGGCGACCTGGCGCGAGCGGCTGCCCACATCCTTGTAGGTGTAACGGTGAATATCGCCTTCGACCCGGCGCGACACAATCTCGCCATCACCATGGTGACGCTCGGCAAATTCAATCAAGGATGAAATCAACAATGGTTGGCTTTGCATCAGTCCTAGCATGAAATATCTCCTGTATGAGTGTGATTGACCCCTCATGGTACTTCAACCTAGATGGGCCCCGGCGGCCTGATAACCTCGTCGGCGACAGGAATGTCGCGAACGGCGAAAATGCAGCCATGGACATGATGATTGAAGAGGAGCCACTGCTTGATTTGAGCCTGTGCTGGGACAACAGCTTTGCACGTCTGGGCGAAGCGTTCTACACCCGCTTGGCACCGCAGCCCTTGCCCAATCCGTATTGGGTCGGCCACTCCCAGGCAGCGGCTGATCTGCTCAGGCTCCCGCCCGCCTTCAGCCAGTCTGACAAGCTATTGCAGGCGCTAAGTGGCAACCGGGGCTTTGCGGGCACGCAGCCGCTGGCCAGCGTGTATAGCGGCCACCAGTTTGGCCAGTGGGCTGGACAACTAGGCGACGGGCGCGCCATCCTGCTGGGCGAAACCACTGGCCTCGAAGTGCAGCTCAAAGGCTCCGGCCTCACGCCTTACTCGCGCATGGGCGATGGGCGCGCCGTCTTGCGCAGCAGCATCCGCGAGTTTTTGTGCAGCGAGGCCATGCACGGCCTTGGCATCCCGAGCTCGCGTGCCCTGTGCGTAACGGGTTCCGACCAGCCGGTGCGCCGGGAAAGCCTGGAGACGGCTGCCGTCGTGACGCGCTTGGCGCCAAGCTTTATCCGCTTTGGACACTTCGAGCATTTCTCGGCGCGCAACCAAATCCCGCAGCTCAAAGCGCTGGCAGACTATGTAATTGAGCGCTTTTACCCGGACTGCCGCGACGCCCGCCCATTGGGTGGCAACGCCTACGCCAATTTATTACAGGCGGTCAGCCTGCGCACGGCGGATTTGATGGCGCGCTGGCAGGCAGCAGGCTTTTGCCATGGCGTGATGAACACCGACAACATGAGTATTCTCGGCTTGACCCTTGATTACGGCCCGTTTCAGTTTCTCGACGCGTTCGATCCGCACCACATCTGCAACCACTCCGACGATCAGGGTCGCTACGCATTTGACCGACAACCCAGCATCGCCCACTGGAACCTGTTTTGCCTGGCACAGGCCTTGTTGCCCCTGATCGGTGATACCGAGCTGGCTCTGGCAGCACTGGCGTGTTATCAGGCCGAGTTTGCGGGGCGGCTGCAGAAACTGATGTGCGCCAAGCTCGGCCTGGTGGATGTCCTGGACCAGCCTGAGACCGGCATGACGGCAGCGGACCCAAACCTTGCGTCGCCACCGCGTAGCAGCGCCGATCTGGCGCTGCTAGCGGACATTCTCAGATTGCTGGCGCAAGACCGCGTGGACTACCCCATTTTCTGGCGTCGTCTGAGCCAGTGCCAGGCCGACGCCGACTTGCAATCAGCGCGCGACCTGTTTCTGGACCGACCGGCGGCGGAGGCCTGGCTGCTACGTTATTCAGAGCGCATTGCGAAGATTCCACGGGGGCTAGTGATTAATTTAATGCTCAAGACTAATCCAAAGTATGTGCTGCGGAACTATTTGTGCGAACAAGCCATCGAGCAGGCCCGGCAGAAAGATTTTTCTGGCGTAGCCACCTTGCTCGCGCTGCTGGCGTCCCCATTTGATGAGCACCCGGGTTTTGATGCGTATGCCGCTTTCCCACCAGATTGGGCCAGCCGCATTCAGATCAGTTGCAGCTCTTAGAAATTGCTTGTCATTGCGGGCTTGACCCGCAATCCAGTCTGCGCGAGGCACTGGATCCCGGATCAAGTCCGGGATGACAAAATATCCTGAATATTGAAAGGCAAAGAAACCTACCATGACCTACAAAATTGAGAAAACCGACGCGCAGTGGCAGGCCGAGCTGAAACAAAAAGGCGCGGAGCCCGTGGCGTTTGAAGTCACGCGCCATGCGGCCACGGAACCTCCCTACAGCGGCAAATGGGCCGACCACCAGGCAAGCGGTGTTTATCGCTGTATTTGCTGCGACAGGCCGCTGTTTGAATCAAACGCCAAGTTTGACGCCGGCTGCGGCTGGCCGAGCTACCTTCAGCCGATTGATGCGGCGGCCGTGGCGACCCAGAGCGACGATAAACTGTTCATGCGCCGGACCGAGGTGCACTGCGCCGACTGTGGCGCGCACCTGGGCCATGTGTTCGATGATGGTCCAGCACCAACCGGCTTGCGTTACTGCATGAACTCGGCCTCGTTAAACTTCACCCCCAAATGAAGATACTGATCGACTTCTTTCCCATCCTGCTGTTCTTTGGCGCGTACAAGGTTTTTGACATCTATATCGGCACCGGCGTGTTGATGGTCGCCACCCTGGTGCAAATGGGACTGATCTACGCGCTCGACCGCAAGCTGACGATGATGCACCGGATCACGCTGGCGTTAGTGCTGGTGTTTGGCGGCTTGACGCTGCTGCTACACGACGAGCGTTTCATCAAGTGGAAGCCCACGGTCCTGTATGCGGCCATGGCCATCGGGCTGGCACTGGCCGTGTGGGTCTGGAAAAAGAACTTCCTCAAGCTGCTGCTCGGCAGCCAACTGGAGTTGCCGGACGCGGTATGGATGCGACTGAATCGGGTCTGGATCGCCTACTGCGGCTTCATGTCGCTCATCAACGCCTACGTAGCAGCCTACTACAGCACCGAAGCCTGGGTCAATTTCAAGCTCTGGGGCTATGCCTTTCCGCTGGTCTTCATCATCGGCCAGGGTTTTTACATTGCACGCTACCTCAAGACTGACGAACCGGCCGCCTGAATTAACCCAAGCGCAGCAAGCCCATGACACCTACTCCCGCGACCAGCCCACCCAGCGCCGCGCAGCTCGAGCAGCGCCTGCGCGACACCCTGCAGCCAGTGACGCTGGAGGTGATCGATGAAAGCTGCCAGCACCAGGGCCACGTCGGCGCCAATGGCACGGGCTTTGGCAGCCACTTCAGAGTTCGAATCACTTCACATTTATTTACCGGCTTGTCGGCCGTGAAGCGCCACCGGCTTGTGTATGATGCGCTCCATGATTTCATGGCAAGAGGCCTGCACGCGCTCGCCATCGAGGCTCAACTGCCCCCGGTTTGAAGCCGGTTTGAATCTTTTTTTAATCCTCATTAATTAGGAAACCCGCATGAAAATGAAATTTTTGTCGGCCATCGCAGCGGCTGCGATGCTGGCCGCAATGGCCCCTGCTGCCTTGGCGCAAAACGTCGCCATCGTCAATGGCAAAGCTGTACCCAAGTCGCGCGTGGATACGCTGGTACAACAAGTCTCGCGTTCCGGCCGCCCGATGACTCCGGAAATCGAAAAGCAGATCAAGGACGAAGTCATTGCCCGCGAAATTTTCATTCAGGAAGCCCAGAAACAAGGCCTGGACGCCACCGATGAGTTCAAGACGCAAATGGAACTGGCGCGCCAGACGCTTTTGATCCGCGAACTGTTTACCAACTATCAAAAGGCCAATCCGGTGGCCGAGGCCGATCTCAAGGCGGAATACGACAAGTTTGCCGCAGCCAACAGTGGCAAGGAATACCACGCGTACCACATCCTGGTGGAAAAGGAGAGTGAAGCCAAGGCCATCATCGCGCAGTTGAAAAAAGGCGGCAAGTTTGAAGAAATTGCCAAAAAATCATCCAAAGACCCAGGCTCAGGTGCCAAGGGTGGTGATCTGGACTGGGCCAACGCGGGCAACTATGTGCCGGAATTCTCTGAGGCCCTGACCAAACTGGCCAAAGGCAAGACGACCGAGACCCCGGTCAAGACCCAGTTTGGCTACCACATCATTCGCCTGGACGATGTGCGCGACGCACAACTGCCCAAGTTCCAGGACGTAAAACCGCAAATCGAAAAGCAGTTGCAGCAACAAAAAATGGCCAAGTACCAGGAAGAGATGCGCGCCAAGGCCAAGATCGAATAGGCCTCTGATCAGTCGTGCTGAAAGAAAAGCGGCTGCGGCCGCTTTTCTATTTGCTAAGCCAGGCCAGCGCCATCAGGGCACCGATCAGCACCGGCTGGTGCAGCATGTAGTAGCTCAGGCTCCAGCGACCCAACCGCGCCAGCGGTTTTAGTGCTGCCGGCAGCGGCCACGACAAGCCGGCAGCGCCGCGCCGGGTGAGCCAGTTGCCAGCGGCCACGCCCCACCACATGACACCCAGCCAGGGCAGCAGTGGCACATAGTCTTCGGTGACGGGTTTGCGCGTGATGAAACCCAGCCAGTTTAGTGCTGGCGCATTCATCAGATCAATGAATCCGCTTGAAGCCACCGTCTGCATTGCGTAAGAAGCTATAAATGGAATAGCAATTGTGACGCCACCGACGAGCCACAGCGAGCGGCCCCAGGGCACCGTGCAGCGCGCAATAATCAGCATCAGCGCCATGCCATGCAGCACGCCAAAGTAAATGAAGCTTTTGGGATACATCCACCAGGAGCCGGCGCTGACCAGCAGCGCGCAGCCCACTACCTGCGCCCAGCGCCGCCAGAAGCGCGGCCAGCTTTGCCCCTGCGACACCGCAATCGCCTGCCCGATCCCGGCACAAAACAGGAACAGGCTGACGATCAGTGTGCGCTGCCAGGTCCAAAACGGATCCTGGTAGAAATTCTGCTGGATATAGCCAAACTGCGTCAAATCAAAACTGAAATGAAACGCCGTCATCCACAGCATGGCCAGCCCACGCAAGGCATCCACAGCGTCGAATCGTCGGACAGTCATGCTGCTTAGTGTAAGCAAGCCAGGGATAATTCGTCCCATGTCAGCGCCAGCCCACCAACTTGAACTGCTTGCACCGGCGCGCGATGCCGACATCGGCATCGAGGCCGTCAAGCACGGCGCTGACGCCGTGTATATCGGCGGGCCGTCATTTGGCGCGCGCTCCAGTGCTGACAACAGCGTGGCCGAGATTGCCCGTCTGACGCACTATGCGCACCGCTTCAACAGCCGCATCTTTGTCACGCTTAACACCATCCTGCGCGATGACGAGCTGGAACCGGCTCGCAAACTGGCCTGGCAACTGTTTGAGGCTGGCGTCGATGCGTTGATCATTCAGGACATGGGCCTGCTCGAAATCGACTTGCCACCGCTCCAACTGCACGCCAGCACCCAGTGCGACATTCGCACACCAGAGAAAGCGCGCTTTCTGCAGGACGTGGGCTTGAGCCAACTGGTGCTGGCACGCGAACTGACGCTGGCGCAGATTCAAAACATTCGCGCCGCCACCGACCCGGCGCGCAGCACGCTCGAGTTTTTTATCCACGGCGCGCTATGCGTGGCCTATAGCGGCCAGTGCTACATCAGCGCCGCCCACACCGGGCGCAGTGCCAACCGCGGCGAATGCAGTCAGGCCTGCCGCCTGCCGTATCAGGTGGTGGACGCGCAAGGCCGCTTCGTGGCGCACGACAAACATGTGCTGAGCCTGAAAGACAACAACCAGAGCGCCAACCTGGCCGCGCTGGTGACTGCGGGCATTCGCAGCTTCAAGATCGAGGGACGCTACAAGGACATGGCTTATGTGAAAAACATCACCGCCCACTACCGCAAGCTGCTCGATGCGCTGATTGAAGTATGCCAGGAGTCAGCCAATCCACTGGCCCGGTCCAGCAGTGGCCAGACCACGTTCAGCTTTTCGCCTGATCCCAGGCAGAACTTCAACCGCGACTTTACCGACTACTTTGTGCAGGGCCGCCAGGACATGATCGGCGCCTTTGACTCACCCAAAAATCCGGGTCAGCCGATCGGACATGTGGCGCAGCTTGGCCCCAACTGGCTTGAGCTGATCGTGTCGGATCGGCAAACCGTGCTGCACAACGGTGACGGACTTTGCTATTACGACCTGCAAAAGGAATTGATCGGCCTGGCCATCAACCGCGCTGAACTCATCAGCGCCAGCAAAGGCCGCTGGCGCGTCTTCCCCAAGGATGAGCTCCCGAGTCTGAAAGACCTGCGCCGGGATGTTGAAATCAACCGCAATCGCGATCTGCACTGGCTGCGTGGGCTGGACAAAAAGTCGAGTGAACGGCGCATTGGCCTGTGGGCACAGCTCCAGTTGACGCCAGACGCCGTGCAATTGACGCTCACTGACGAAGACGGCCACAGCGCCACCGTGCAGCACGCCCTGAGCGCTCAAAATCGACAACTGGCGCACGATGGCGAAGCGGCCCTGGCGCTAATCGAGAGCCAGTTGCGCCGCCTGGGCGCTACGGAGTTTATAGCTATAGACGCAAACTGTGCCTGGGCTGCACCCGATTTTGATGCCATTGTGGTGCCGAGCTCGCTGCTCAACGCCTTGCGTCGCGAAGCCGTGCAAGCGCTGCAAGCGACGCGCGCGGCGGCCTTTACCCGGCTGCCCCGCGCCACCCCCATCGACCCGCCGGTGCCCTTCCCGCAGGACGGGCTCGGCTACCTGGCCAACGTCTTCAACCAACAGGCGCGCGCCTTTTACACCAGACATGGCGTCAAGCTGATCGCCCCGGCTTACGAGGCGATGGAAGAACTGGGCGAAGTCAGCCTGATGATCACCAAGCACTGTGTGCGCTATTCACTTAGCCTGTGCCCGAAGCAGGCCAAAGGCATAACCGGCGTGCAAGGCACGGTCAAAGCCGAGCCGCTGCAACTTGTCAATGGCAAAGAAAAGCTCACGTTGCGTTTTGACTGCAAGGCGTGCGAAATGCATGTGATGGGCAAAATGAAGAACTCTGTTTTGCAGGCGGCTCGTAAAGAATTGACGGCGATCAAAGTTCTTGGCAATTGCAGTTCCTGATGTGATTTTGACCGGTCCTTTTGACGCCGAAGTCACGGAAATTTGCGATTCGCGCGGCTAAACTTGCGACGTGGCAACTACCAACAACTCTACGCCAGTGCCAGCCCGGATCCCGGCCGATCGCCGACAACGGGCCAGCGATCTGGTTGCCCGGCATTCAGGTGAGCCCTCGGGGTTGATCAAGGCTGCGGTGACGTTTCAAATGCGCCGTCTGGAGCCACTATTGGCCTGGGGGCTGGCAGCCTATACCCTGTGGGCCAACATCGTGCTCAATGCCGGCGAGGCTTCGGGCTGGTTGCTGGCGCTGTTTGCAGCCAGCATCGGTGAGTGGGCTCGCAGGTTTCCCGCGCGCTATCAGTCGGTCATGCTGGCGCGCGCTGCATTGCTATTGCTGGGTGCCCTGGTGGTGCATCTGCACGCCGGTTCGGGCGGCGCTGTCGGTCCCTATTTTTTCTGGCCGGTCGTGATATCCATCTTTTACGGGCTCTTGCTGGCAACGCCCGCTGCCGCTTTGCTGTCGCTGCTGGCCATGGTCGAGTTCGGTCTGTCCTGCTGGCTGACGCAGCCGTCCTTGCCCTGGCGCCAGGTGTTGGAACACGGCGGATTTCTCGCGCTGTTTCCACCCCTGTTCATTGTGCTGGGTGGTGCCATGCGGCAGCCGGACCAGCGAGCCGAGTCGTCCCTGCGCGACAACCGGACCTTGCTCTACAACGAGTCCGGATTTTTCGTTCATGGCGGGGTACTGCTGGAACAATGCCGCAAGCAGGGTCGCCCGTTCAGCATGGTGTTGCTTGATGCGTCCGACCTGCGCGACACTCCAAAATTGCTTGGGCGCAAGGTTGCCAATGATCTATTTGGCCAAGTCGTCCGGGCGATTGGTGCAGTGCCCGGTGAGGGCATCGCTGCGCGCACCGATTCATTTGAATTCGCGCTGCTGCTGCCAGGTGTTAGCGCTGAACGTGCGGCAGAACTGATTCAGCAACGGCTGGGGCGTCCGCCTCGGGTGGAAGTGAAAATCCAGGCCAGCCCGGTCACCCTCGTGCTGGGCTTGTCCATCGCGCAATCAAAGGACAAGGCTCAGGGCATCGAGGAACTTTACGATTTTTTGCATGGACGTCAGCCGGCGACCTCAACACCCGCAGCAACGGCAAGGGAGACTTTGAACTTGAAAACCGGAGTTGGACAGTATTCCGGTGTCAGCGGCGAGGTCAGCCCGACCGTGGCTTTGCCACTGTAACCCCGTTGATTAACCCGCCCCAAGTGGCCCGATGACTGGTTGGGTGTTGGGTGCATTTGCCTTGGTGATGCTCGGTGCCTGATTGACAGGCAATTTAGCCCAAGTTACACTAATAACCAATTAGTCAGTAACTTCATGCCCCACTCCCTGTCAAACTGTTCATCCCACCTGCCCGAACACGCCAAACACGAACGCCGCAAGGATGCGCGTCCGGGCGAGTTGCTCGACGCCGCGCTGACGCTGTTCGTGGAAAAGGGCTTTGCCGCCACCCGCGTTGAGGAAGTGGCCAAGCTGGCCGGTGTTTCCAAGGGCACGCTGTTTCTTTATTACGCCAGCAAGGAAGAATTGTTGAAGGCCGTGGTGCGCGAAAACATCTCGGGCCGCTTTGCCCAGTGGCATGCCGAATTGCAGAGTTTTCAGGGCAGCAGCGCCGACCTGCTGCGCTATTGCGTGACTGCCTGGTGGCAACGCATCGGCTCGACCAAGGTCTCGGGCATCACCAAGCTGATGGTGAGCGAGGCAAACAACTTTCCGGAACTCGCCGCTTTTTATGCCACCGAAGTCATCCAGCCTGGCAAGCAGTTGATTGCTCGCGTGCTGCAGCGTGGCGTCGATCAGGGCGAATTCCGCGCCATGGACATGAAATACGCCGTCTATGTTGTGCTGGCCCCGATGGTCTTTCTGGCCTTATGGACGCACTCGCTGGCCGCCTGCTGTGACGCGGATGCCCAACTGGTGCCCGAGGACTACCTGGCGCTGCAACTGGACACCATTTTGAACGGTCTGAGCACGCGCCAGACCAGCCGCGCCTTGCTACTGGAGAGCTCACCGCCATGAAAGCCTGGATGAAATGGGTGTTCGCCGCCCTGCTGATCGGTTTGCTGATTTTTAGCGTCTGGCGCGCCTTGTCGCAGCGCCAGGCGCAACAAGAGGCCGTCGCCAGCATGGCAGCGCAACGCGCGCAAACCGTGATTGAGCTCGGCAGCGCCGATCTGGTCACGGTGCAACGCCTTGAATTGGCACAGGGGCTGGCCATTTCGGGCGCGCTCAAAGCGGTCAACAGCGCGTTTGTCAAGGCGCGCGTGCCGGGTGAAATGCAGGGACTTAACGTGCGCGAAGGCGAGAGCGTCAAGGCTGGGCAAGTCATCGCCCGCGTTGAGGCCAGCGAATACCAGGCGCGCGTACGTCAGGCACAACAAGTCGCCGCAGCAGCGCAAGCGCAAGTCGACATTGCCCAGCGCAGCTTCGACAACAACCGCTCACTGGTCGAGCAAGGCTTTATTTCCAAAACAGCCCTGGACACCTCGTTGGCCGGCCTGGCTGCGGCGCAGGCCAATTTCCGCGCGGCGCAGGCAGGCACGGACGTGGCCACCAAATCCATTGAGGACACGGTGTTGCGCGCGCCCATCAACGGCCTGATTTCACAGCGTCTGGCGCAAAACGGCGAGCGCGTCGCGGTCGAAGCCCGGATTGTGGAAATTGTCGATCTGGACCGGCTTGAACTCGAAGCCAGTCTGAGCGCGAGCGAATCGCTGGCGGTGCGGATCGGACAAACTGCCATGCTGCAGATCGAAGGCAGCGCCAAGCCCGTCAGCGCGCAGGTCGTGCGCATCAACCCGAGCGCAGTCGCCGGCAGCCGCGCCGTGCTGGTTTATCTGGCCGTGGCTGGCACGCCGGGCCTGCGCCAGGGCTTGTTTGCCCAGGGCACACTGGGCACCGGCCGCCTGCAAACGCTGGCACTGCCCCTGAGTGCCGTGCGCACCGACAAACCACAGCCCTATGTGCAGGTGCTGAGCAACAACAAAGTGGCCCACCAGACAGTCGAAACGGGCGCACGCGGTGAGATTGGCGGGCAAAGCCTGGTGGCGGTCAATGGGCTCAACGCAGGCACGGCGGTGATTGCGGGCTCGGTCGGGGCACTGCGCGAAGGCAGTAGCGTCAAGATTTTGCCGGCGGGCAAGTAAGCCATGTGGTTCACGCGCATCAGTCTGAAGAACCCGGTCTTCGCCACCATGGTCATGCTGGCCATCGTGGTGCTGGGTCTGTTCTCGTACCAACGCCTGCAAATCGATCAATTCCCCAACGTTGACTTCCCCGTGGTCGTGGTCACCACCGAATACCCAGGCGCGTCGCCTGAAATTGTCGAGAGCGAAGTCACCAAGAAAATTGAAGAGGGCGTCAATTCGATTGCCGGCATCAACGCACTGACCTCGCGCAGTTATGACGGTCAATCGGTGGTCATCATCGAATTTCAGTTGCACATTGTTGGGCGCAAGGCGGCGGATGATGTGCGAGAGAAGGTTGCTCTGTTGCGCCCGACTCTGCGCACCGAGGTGAAAGAGCCGCGCGTCTTGCGCTTTGACCCGGGCAGCCGCCCCATCTGGTCATTGGCAGTCCTTCCGGTGGCCGGTCCCAAGCCGTTGACCGATGTCGAGTTGACCAACTGGGCCGATCAGGTCTTGCGCAAGCGCCTGGAGAACGTGCGCGGCGTTGGCTCGGTCACGGTCGTCGGCGGCACCAAGCGTGAAATCAATATTTACCTGCAGCCACAAGCCATGGAAGCCTTTGGCATCTCCGGCGAGCAAGTGGTAGCGGCCATCAAATACGAGAATCAGGATTTGCCGATGGGGGCGATTCGCTCGCTGGAGCAGGAGCGCATCGTCCAGATCGAGGCACGCATGCAACGCCCGGAGGACTTCGGCAAGATCATCGTGGCGCGCAAAAATGGCGCACCGGTGCGTGTCGAGCAGATTGCCCAGGTGGTCGATGGAGCGCAGGAAACCGACTCGCTGGCGCTTTACAACGGCCAGCGCACGCTGCTGCTGAGTGTGCAAAAAGCGCAGGACGAGAACACCATTGCAGTGATCGACGGCCTGACCCAAACGCTGGCCGAGATGCAGTCACAACTGCCGCCCGGCCTGCGGCTGGAGCCCGTCACCGACGGCTCACGCCAGATCCGGGTGTCGGTCTCCAATGTGCGGGAAACGCTGCTGGAAGGTGCGCTGCTGACCATCCTGATCGTGTTTTTGTTCCTCAATTCCTGGCGCTCCACCATCATCACCGGCTTGACGCTGCCGATTGCCCTGATTGGCACTTTTTTGTTCATGAACCTGTTTGGCTTCACCATCAACATGGTCACGCTGATGGCGCTGAGCCTGTGCGTCGGCCTGCTGATTGACGATGCCATTGTGGTGCGCGAAAACATCGTGCGCCATGTGCAGATGGGCAAGGGGGCGTATGCGGCGGCGATGGACGGCACGCAGGAAATCGGCATGGCCGTGCTGGCCACCACGATGTCGATCGTGGCGGTGTTTTTGCCGATTGGTTTTATGGGCGGCATCATTGGCAAGTTTTTCCACGAGTTTGGCGTCACCATCGTCGCCGCTGTGCTGATCTCGATGTTTGTCAGCTTCACGCTAGACCCGATGCTGTCCTCCCTCTGGCACGACCCCAGCATCGATGTGCACCACCATCACGGCCTCAATCCGGACGGCAGGCCGCGTCTGCGGGTCACGTTCTACGACAGGACCATCGGTCGCGTCACCGGCTGGTTTGACCATGCAACCGAAGTATTGATCGGCAATTACCAGCGCATTCTGGGCTGGGCGCTGATTCACAAACTCAAAACCCTGGCGCTGGCGCTGGCGGTCTTTGTCACGAGTATCTTCATGGTGCCGCTGCTGGGCACCGAGTTTGTTCCCGCTGCCGACTTTTCCGAGACCACGCTCAATTTCTACACGCCGATGGGCTCGTCGCTGGAAGTGACCGAGGCCAGGACGAAGCAGGTGGACGCCCTGGTGCGGTCTTTCCCTGAAGTGCGTTACACGCTGTCGACCCTCAACACCGGCGCTGCGGTGGGCAAAAGTTACGCCAGCATTTATATCCGTCTGGTCGATCGCAAGGATCGCAGCCGCAACGTCAATGACTTCTCGGACGCGCTGCGCCAACGCCTCAAGCAGGTGGCGGGCATCACAGTCACGCACGTCGGCCTGATGGACCCGGTCGGTGGCAACAAACAGGTGGAGTTTTCCTTGCAGGGCCCTGACCAGGCCGAGCTGGAGCGTATCAGCCAATTGGTGCTGGACAAGGTCCGGCCGATTCCCGGGCTGGTGGATCTGGATTCGAGTATCAAGCCCAACAAGCCCACGCTCGATGTGGTGGTGCGGCGCGACGCGGCCTCTGACCTCGGTCTGGGCATCGGCCAGATTGCGAGTGCCCTGCGCACCCTGGTAGCCGGCCAGACGGTGGGCAACTGGCGCGCCCCGGACGATCAAACTTACGATGTCAATGTGCGCCTGGCACCGGCTGCGCGCAACAGCCCGGACGACCTGCAACGCCTGCCGTTCACGCTCGGTGCCAATGCCGATGGCAGCCCGCGCATCGTGCGCCTGAACCAGGTGGCTAGCGTGCGCGAGGCGACCGGCTCGAATCAGATCAACCGGCGCGACCTGACACGCGAAGTGGCCGTCAACTTGAACGTCTATCAGCGCTCGGCGGGCGAAGTCTCGGCCGACATCAAAAGGGCACTGGAGAGCGTCAGCTTCCCACCCGGTTACCGCTATCAATTTGGCGGCTCAACCAAAAATATGGCGGAGTCGTTTGATTACGCGATCTCGGCGCTGGTACTGGCGATCATCTTCATCTACATGATTCTGGCCAGCCAGTTCAAAAGCTTTTTCCAGCCACTGGCGCTCATGACGGCCTTGCCGCTGACCTTGATTGGTGTCGTGCTGGCGCTCTTGATGTTCCATTCAACGCTGTCGATCTTCTCGGTCATCGGCATCGTGATGTTGATGGGGCTGGTCACCAAGAATGCCATTTTGTTGGTTGACTTTGCGATTCGCGCGCGCAGTGCCGGTATCGACGAAGACGGCGGTCACCTGCCCGCGCTGAATCGCCACGACGCCCTGCTTTTGGCGGCAAAGGTGCGGTTGCGCCCGATCCTGATGACCACCCTGGCGATGATTTTTGGCATGTTGCCGCTGGCGCTGGCGCTGACTGAGGGCTCCGAGCAGCGCGCCCCAATGGGCCAGGCGGTCATCGGCGGCGTCATCACCTCGTCGCTACTGACGCTGGTCGTGGTGCCGGTGGTGTATTGCTACATGGATGATCTGGCGCAATGGATGCGCCAGCGTTGGGGTGCGCGCCAGGACCCGGATAGCAGCGACGCCGGGTAAAATTCCACAGAAACCGTTAACCTACCCCCAGGAGTGATCGAATGAATTTGGAAGAAGCCCGCTTCAACATGATCGAACAGCAGATCCGGCCGTGGAACGTGCTGGACGACGAGGTGCTGCATTTACTGTCGCTGGTCAAACGCGAAAACTTTGTGCCGTTGGCGCAGCAGGCACTGGCCTTCACCGATATGGAAATCCCGCTGGGCCACGGCCAGTACATGCTGGCTCCGCGCGTCGAGGCCCGGATGCTGCAGGATGCCGCCGTGCAAAAGCATGAAAAAGTGCTCGAAATCGGGGCCGGATCGGGTTATATGGCGGCGCTGCTGGGGCACCGTGCGCAACGCGTCATTTCCCTGGAAATCAATCCGGAATTGGCCCAAATGGCGCGCAGCAACTTGCAAAAGGCCGGTGTGCACAACGTCGAAGTCCGCCAGTGCGATGGCGCCGCTGGTGCCGCCGCCGACGGCCCGTTTGATGTCATCCTGCTCAGCGGCTCGGTGGCAGAATTGCCGCCTTCCCTGTTGGCGCAGCTAAAAGTGGGTGGTCGGCTGATTGCCATTGTGGGCGAGGACCCGGTGATGTGTGTCACACGCGTTGCGCGAACCAGTGACGCCCGATTCGAGACCAGTTCTCCGTGGGACACGGTCGCGCCGCGCCTGCTCAATTTCCCTGAGCCATCGCATTTTCATTTCTGAGCGCATGATTGCCCAAGTTCGTCCCTCTGAATTGTCGATCTGGATCGAAACCATGCGCCCGCATGGCGCGACCGTCGTGCTGGATGTGCGCGAGCCCCGGGAACTGCAGCTTGCCAGCGTCCAAGCCGACGGCTTTGAGTTGGTGACGATCCCGATGGGTGTCATTCCACCGCGTTTGAACGAACTCGATCCCGCGCGACCGATTGCCTGCCTGTGCCATCACGGCGCACGAAGCATGCAAGTGGCCAGCTTTTTGCAAGCTAGCGGGTTTGCTCACGTCGCCAACATTGCCGGCGGCATCAATGCCTGGTCCACCGAGCTTGACCCTTCCATTGCCCGCTATTGAAGCAGCAGGTCGTGGCACCACTAAATCAAGGCTCACCATGAATACGTCCCGTCTATTGCCCCTCATTGTTGCGCTTGGCGCGAGCCTGGCGCTGCCGCTGCGGGCGCAGAGCTTGCTGGAGCTGTACCAGTCGGCGCGCGGTTTTGATGCTGCCTATCAATCGGCCAAATTTCAATACGACGCCACACTGGCCAAGGCGGCGCAGGCCAAAGCACTGCTGTTGCCAACGGTCGGCCTGGCACTCGGTGCCTCGGTCACCAATCTGGACAACACGCTGGTGCCGCCACCACAGTCCAGCAAGTCAAACTACAACAACCAGAGCGCCACCGTCAGCGCGTCACAGCCACTGTATCGGCCGGCCAATCGGGCCGCCTACGCGCAGGGCATGAAACTGGTCGATCTGGCGCAGGCGCAATTGCTCGCGGCTGATCAGGACCTGATCGTGCGTGTCAGCCAGGCCTATTTTGATGTGCTCGCCTCGATCGACAACCTGACTTTTGTCAAAGCGCAGAAGTCAGCCGTGGCGGAACAACTCGCCTCGGCCAAGCGCAACTTCGAGGTTGGCACCTCGACCATTACCGACACGCGCGAGGCGCAGGCCCGTTTTGACCTGGTGACAGCACAGGAAATTGCCGCCGAGAACGATCTGCGCGTGAAGCAAATCGCACTGGATCAATTGGCTGGCAAAGATGATGTAAAACCAAAAACGCTGGCGCAACCCTTGACCCTGCCGGCGCTGCTGTCCGACGACGTGCATAGCTGGGTACAACAAACCGAAAGCGGCCACCCCGGCATCGAGCAAGCCCGCGTCGCGTTCGAAGTCGCCCAGCTTGAAACGCAAAAGGCCCAGGCTGGCAACAAGCCCACGCTTGATCTGACCGCTGGCTACAACATCACGCAGAACAATGGCTCTGCCGGCGTCACTAGCGATTACCGGACCAGTGCCGCCAACCTGGGTCTGGCATTTAACCTGCCGCTGTTTGCCGGTTATGCCATCCAGAACCGCATCAAGGAAACGCTGGCCCTGGAAGACAAGGCGCGCAACGACCTCGAAGGCACGCGGCGCAGCGTCGCCCAGGGCACCCGCACCGCGTACCTGGGCGTGCTCTCGGGCATGAGCCAGGTCAAGGCGCTCGAAGCCGCCGAGGTATCGAGCCAAAGCGCGCTGGACGCCAACAAGCTGGGCTACCAGGTCGGCGTGCGCATCAACATCGACGTACTCAACGCCCAGAGCCAACTTTTTGACACCAAGGCCAAGTTGGCCCAGGCCCGCTACAACGTGTTGCTGGGTGGCCTGAAACTGCGCCAGGCCAATGGCACCCTCAAGCCTGACGATCTACAAGGCGTCAACGCGCTGCTGGCCCAGTAGTCAATAGCGATTGCCAGGCGCTTAGCGCTCCTGACCCGAGGGAAATATCGAGTCAAATTGCCTGGCAAATGCTTGCCCGGTCCTGGCACCCAGTCTTTGACCGACAAAAATTTCCACGCCACGAAGCACCTTTCGCAACTCTGCCAGGTTCTGGCAGCGACCCATGGCGTCACAAATCGGCTCGCCTGCAGACCCCAGGCGCTCCCTCACAAAGTCCAGCGCTTGTTGACGAACTTGATTGAATTCTTCCGGGCTGGTTGCGGGTCTGTGCGCTTCATTCGCTGCGGTCGCAGCAGTAGCAGGCGCTGCTTGCGCCAGCATTGGGGACACCTCGGCGCTCGACTCGATCAGCCCATCCTGCAGCAGGTAGTCCAGTGCTTCATCGAGTTCACCGGCGCGCACGAAGACTGCCAGCTCTTTGTCGGTCTTGGTGCCGTCAATCAGGATCAGCAGACGGCGTTGCACCACATCCAGAGCGCCGCTGCGTCCAGCCAGTTCCACCCGGCCTTTTTCTGTCTTGCTGTACGTCATTGCCGAATTCATCGTGAGTCTGGCGGTGGTTTGACACTCGGTAGATTCATGGCTGCTCGCGGCTTGACTCGTTGCCGGCCTGGTTTGCTTTGGATTCCTCGACCGGCTTCAAGCGTTCAGCCGGCTCGCTGCGCTCATCCAGAGCGGCCAGCACCGAGCTGGGATTCATCGATTGCTGCAGCACAGCGGCCGCCGGATCATGGCGGTTTTTGACGTTCGGCAGATCGCGCCGCAACTCTTCGACCAGGTCAATCAGCTTGGCCACCTTCTGTTCGGTCAACAGGGTGACTTTCAGGTCCAGATGGGTGCGCTGTTCTTCAAGCTTGGCGAGCCGGTTCTGCTTGGTCAGAACCACGGTTGCGGTCAACAACGCGCCCAGACCAACAATCCCCTGTAGCCAGAAATACGGTGCCGGGTCAAATTCGGCCAGACCCAATAGACGCAACACAATGTTGCCGATCACCCAGAGCCCAACAAAGAAAAGTATGAAAGCAAGAAAAACCGGCTGCCCGATAAAACTGCTGATGTGTTCGAGCATCCGTTGCCAGTGGCTGATCTTTTGCTCTTCACGGTTGTAGAAGTCCAGAACGGCATTGATGTTCTGGTTGATCAGGTCGCGCTCCGAGTCCGTTTGCGCGGGCCTCGACGGCGAAATGGCAGGGTCGGGTGTCATTGGCTAAATCCGGTCCAACAAAGCAGCGGTCCGCTCACAGCGCCTGACCCAGCCGCCCAATGCCTTCCTCGATCTTTGCCGCGTCGACGGTGGCAAAGCTCAGGCGCAAGGTGGACAAGTCCGGGTCGTGTGCAAAGAAAGGCGCACCGGGCACAAAGGCGACTCCCTTGTCGATGGCGCGCTTGGCAAATTCTGGCGCTGACGCACCCTTGCCGCCAGAGCCCGTGAGTCTGGCCCAGAAAAACATGCCGCCTTGCGGCTGGTTGAACGTGATCGCCGCGCCCAACTCACGCCGCAGCGACTCGGCCATGACGCGCGCGCGCTCGGCGTAGGTTTTGCGCACCACGGCCAGCGCGCCATCGAGGCGATCAAGGGTCAGGTAATGGGCACAGATGGCTTGCGTCAGGTTGCTGGTGTGTGCATCGCTGAATTGCTTGCACATGGTCGCTTTGGCCAGCAGTTCGGGCTGTGCAATCAGCCAGCCGACGCGCAGACCCGGACTCAGGATTTTGCTGAAGGAGCCGCAATGCGCCAGCCAATCGCGGCTGCCGGGCACGCCCGCGCTCAGCGCCAGTAAGCTCGGCGGTGGCGGCAGGTCAAAATACAACTCACCATAAGGGTCGTCTTCCACCACCAGGGTCTGCGTGCGCGCGGCAATTTCCAGAATGCGTTTTCGCCGTGCCAGACTCAGCGTCGCACCGCTCGGGTTGCCAAAGGTGGGAATGAGATAGACCAGCCTGGGTTTGTGTTCGACTATCAGCTTTTCAAGCTGCTCCACATCGACGCCGTCAGCATCAATCGGCGCGCCAATGATGTCGGCACCGTAAAGCCGAAAGCACTGGATGGTAGCCAGAAAAGTCGGCGCTTCCACTATCACCTTGTCGCCCGGCGAGATCATGGTTTTGCCAATCAGATCGAGCGCCTGCTGGCTGCCGGTGGTGACGATCAGCCCTTCGGGCGCGACCCGGGCACCCTTGTTGCCCATGAAGTTGCTGATACCTTCGCGCAGCGCCTGGTAGCCTTCGGTGGCCCCGTATTGCAGCACCGGGCCAGGGTTGTTGGCCAGCACCGCCTGGCTCGCCTGCGCAATTCCTTGCGCATCAAACAGCGCCGGGTCAGGGAAGCCACCGGCAAAACTGATGATGCCGGGTTTGCCCAGCAACTTGAAGAGTTCCCGGATGGCGGAGGTTTCGACGTTTTGAAGGCGATCAGCAAATTGCATGGCATCTTTCGATTTTTCCCCGGCAACCGGCCGGGATGATGGCGGCCAACTGCGCCGCGCAGGTCTGATTATTATTCAGGACTGTTCGCGCCTGACCGGTCGTCTGTCAGAGCCAAATCTCTTGGGCCTTAAGTCAACTACAAGCAGTGCTTGACTTTATATGCCATTTCCGGCTATAGCTCCCGTTTTACTTGGGTTAGACGCTCTTGATTTCGTAGTTATTTTCTGTTCTTCCCCACTCTCCCCCAACCCCTCTCGCCCCACCGGGCGAGAGGGGAGCCAACAGCCAATCTGGCCTTGTTTTTGAAGTTATGAAGTACCCGCGAAAAGGCACGTTGAAAACCAACCACGCGGTCAAGCTTCAAAAGGTGGTGGATTTTGCACTGCAGGACTTTAAGCACGAGGCCAAATTGGCTGTTGGCCCCCCTGTCCCGTCCGGCGGGGCGGGAAAGGGGCGGGGGGGATAGAGTGAGGGAAAGAACGATAAATATAGCAAGGCCTGCCAGCAAACAAGTTGGGATGGAAGAAGTCACTTGGGTTTAGACTGCTGCCAATGAAAACACTCGCTGGAAATTCCTCATGACGCTCAACGTACTGTGGCTACAGTCTGGCGGCTGCGGCGGCTGCAGCATGTCGCTGCTGTGCGCTGACACGCCGGATTTGCCGGGTCTGCTACGCAGCAACGACATCAAGCTGTTATGGCATCCGGCCCTGTCGCTGGACGGGGGACAAGAACTGCTCGACTTGCTGGCGGACTGCCTGACCGGGCGGGTGCGGCTCGACGCGCTGTGCATCGAAGGTGCCCTGTTGCGTGGCCCGAATGGCAGCGGGCGTTTTCACATGTTGGCCGGTACCGGTCAAGCAATGATCCAATGGGTGCAACAACTGGCAGCGGTGGCGCAGCACGTACTGGCGGTGGGCAGTTGCGCCGCCTGGGGTGGCATGACGGCCACCGGCAGCAACCCGACGGAGGCCTGCGGCCTGCAGTTTGAGGACGAGCGCCTGGGGGGCCTGCTGGGGGCGGCGTTTCGTGCCAGGAGCGGTCTGCCCGTGATCAACCTGGCCGGTTGTCCGACGCACCCGGGCTGGGTCATCGACACCCTGATGGCGCTGGCTGCCGGCAGGCTCGGGCAGACCGATCTTGACGCGCTGGGGCGGCCACGTTTCTATGCCGACCGGCTGGTGCATCATGGCTGCACGCGCAACGAATACTACGAATACAAGGCCAGCGCGCAAAACCCCTCCGACCTGGGCTGCACGATGGAAAACATGGGCTGCAAGGGCACGCAGGCGCACGCCGACTGCAACACGCGCTTGTGGAATGGCGATGGTTCCTGCACGCGTGCCGGCCATGCCTGCATCAGTTGTACCGAGCCGGGCTTTCAAAATCCGGGCCATGCCTTTCATATCACGCCCAAGCTGGCGGGCTTCCCGATTGGCCTGCCCACCGACATGCCCAAAGCCTGGTTTGTGGCGCTCGCCTCCTTGTCCAAAAGTGCCACACCCAAGCGCGTCAAACAAAACTCCCTGAACGACCATGTCGTGCTGCCGCCGCTGACCCGGCGCACGGGCTTGAACAAAGCACGGAGCTGAGCATGAGCCGCTTGATTCTGGGGCCATTCAACCGGGTCGAGGGGGACCTTGAAGTGCAGCTTGAGGTGGCAGACAGCCGGGTGCTTGAGGCGCGCGTCAATGCGCCGATGTACCGCGGCTTCGAGGCCATGTTGCTCGGCCGCGATCCGCTGGACGCGCTCACCATCGCGCCTCGCATTTGCGGCATTTGCTCGGTCTCGCAGTCAGTGGCGGCAGCGCGTGCGCTGGCCGATGCGTCGGGCGTACCGGTGCCAGCCAACGGCGTGCATGCCATCAATCTGCTGCTGGCCTGCGAGAATCTGGCCGACCACCTGACGCATTTTTACGTCTTCTTCATGCCCGACTTCACGCGCCCCGTGTATGCCGCGCGGCCCTGGTTTAGTGAAGCACAGCGGCGATTTGCGGCGGTCATTGGCAGCGCCCCGGCTAGCGCGCAGCACAGTTCTGCGGCGCTGGCGGCGCGCGCGCGCTGGCTGCAAATCATGGGCACGCTGGGTGGCAAATGGCCGCACACAGGTGCGCTGTTGCCGGGTGGCACGTCGCATGCCATTGATGCGAGCGAATGCCTGCGGCTGCTGGCCAAGGTGCGCGAGATGCGCGCCTTTCTGGAACAAACCCTGTTTGGCTCGGCGCTGGAGGACTTCACCGCGCTGGCCAGTCTGGACACCTTGCAGCGCTGGCGCTCGCACGCCGCTGGCAGCGACCTGGCGCTGTTTCTCGACATCGCAGACGACACCGACTTGGCCGACCTGGGCATGGGGCCAGGGCGCTACCTGAGCTATGGCGCCTACGCGCGGGCCAAAGGCGGTCATGCCATGCAACCGGGTGTCTGGGACGCGCATTTGCAGCAACACCAGCAGCTCGACCCCAGCCAGATCAGCGAAGATATGCGACACGCCTGGATGGCCGAAGGCGAGGGCGGCAAAGCCTTACACCCGCTCTCGGGTCTGACCCGACCCGAGCCCGACAAGCCCGGTGCCTACACCTGGAACAAGGCACCCCGCATGGCCGGGCAGGTGATTGAAACCGGCGCCCTGGCGCGTCAACTGGTGGACGGGCAGGCCCTGATGCGGGCGCTGGCAAGCGTGCACGGTGGCACCGTCTATACGCGGGTGCTGGCACGCGTGCTGGAGTTGGCACGCATCGTGCCGCTGATGGAGCAGTGGCTGCTGGCCCTGCGGCCAGGGGAACCCTTTCATCAGCAGCAGGCGCTGCCCGAACAGGCACAAGGCGTCGGACTCACGGAGGCGGCACGCGGCGCACTGGGCCACTGGCTGCGCATCGACAAGGGGCGCATCAGCCAATACCAGATCGTGGCACCCACGAGCTGGAACTTTTCACCGCGCGATGCCAGCGGCACACCGGGCGCACTGGAAGCCGCGCTGGTCGGGGCCGCGCTCGACAGCGCCAGCACGGGCCAGGGCCAGAGCGTGGCGGTACAACACATCGTTCGATCTTTTGATCCGTGCATGGTCTGCACGGTGCACTGAGCCATGCCGCTGCCACAACCCTCGCCGCTGCAACAATTGCCGCTGACCGACCTGGAAGGCGTCGATGAGGCGACCTGGCTGGATGTGATCCACAAGATGGACGAGGTCTATTCCAAACTCGTCAGCGACGAGATCGAACTGGAAGAGAAAAACGCGCAGCTTGAGCAGTCGCAGCAATTCATCTTCAGCCTGCTCTCGGCCATGAGCGATGTGCTGATCGCCTGCAACCAGGATGGCCTGATTGAAGAAACCAACGCCGCGCTATGCCAGTTGGTTGGTTGCAGCGAAGACGCGCTGCGCGGCACGGCGGTGCTTGACTTGCTGGCCAACGCGCAAAGTGTGCAGCGCTGGCAACTGGCCAACTACCATTCCTCGGCGCACGAGGCCACGGTGGTGGAGCTCAACCTGCGCAGCGCCAGCGCAGAGGCGGTGGCGGTGGATTTCAATTGCAGCCCACGGCGCAACAGCGCCGGACGTCAGGTCGGCCGGGTGCTGGTGGGGCGGCCCCTGGGCGAGCTCAAGCGCGCCTACCAGCAGTTGCGCCAGGCGCACGATGCCCTCAAGCAAGCGCAGCAGCAATTGCTGCATTCCGAAAAGATGGCCGCGCTCGGGCGCCTGGTGGCCGGTGTCGCGCACGAGCTGAATAACCCGATCAGTTTTGTGCTCGGCAATGTGCATGTGCTCAAGCGCTATGGCGTTCGCCTGGAGCGCTACCTGCAGGCGCTGCACCGGCTTGAGCTGCCGCCTGAGGCGCAGGCCTTGCGCGGCGAATTGCGCATCGACCACCTGCTGGCAGACCTGCCCTCACTGATGGAGGGCACACTCGAAGGCGCGCAACGCACGGCGGATATCGTCAATGGCCTCAAGCGCTTCTCCAGTGCCGAACCGGAGGCACTGACCGAGGTCGAACTCAATGCCGTGGTGGAGCGCGCGATTGTCTGGATGAAGAAAGGCACGGCACCCAATTTTGCCATCGAGTGGACGCGCGCGACCGATTGTTTCGTCACCGGCAATGCCGGTCAATTGCTGCAGGTGATCATGAACCTGATCCAGAACGCCTCGGACGCGGCCAGCGCCAACGCCACCAGCCAGCCCAGGCTGCACATTGAGCTGATGCAGGACGAACGGCAGGCACAGCTCAGCTTTGCCGACAACGGCCCCGGTATTGCGGCCAAGCACCTGTCGCACATCTTCGACCCTTTCTTTACCACCAAGAGCGTCGGCAAAGGCACCGGGCTGGGCCTGTCCATCAGCTACGGCATCGTCGAGCAGCATGGCGGCAAACTCACTGGCACCAATAGCGCGCAGGGCGGCGCGCTGTTTACGCTGAGCTTGCCCTTGTCCCGGTTGTCGCTGAAGACCTGATCCGGGGACGGGATGGCAACGGGTGCGATTCAAACTGGGGTGCCATGGGGTGACAGTCCAGTGCGTTGACAAGCGGCATTGACGCACGGCGCGGCGACTGATCCCTCAAGCCATCTCTCAAATACTGCTTCAATTAAATTTGATAGCTGCTTATGCATACAGATAAAGGGCTAACTGTCTTTTTCTTAAAGAATTAACGGTTACCCACACTGTCGAGGCAGGGTGATTGGGTCGGGTGACCGGGCTTTGGGGCCAAAGGCGCGCGAGCAGGAAGCTTGCGTACAAGTAAGCTGGCCCCGCGCGTGTTTTGGCTCCAAAACCGCATGCGCCTGACCCAGTCGCCCTGCCGTGCGGAAAGGTTCGATGCCAGAACACACCACTTTTAATCGCACCCAATCGCAGATGACAACTCAAGTCCGATATGACAACTGAAGTGCGCCGATAATGCGCCTTCCATTTGGAGTAGAAATGCCGATTTACGAATATGCCTGCAGTGCCTGCGGTCGAGAATTTGAATTGCTGGTGCGCTCCGACACGGTGGCGCAATGCCCTGACTGTCAATCAACCGAGCTCGAAAAGCAGCTGTCGGTGTTCGCCACGGCAAGCGCCTCGGGCGCTGCGGCACCAACCCTGCCCAGTCCCTGCGACAGCTGTGGACACCCCGGCGGGCCGGGCACCTGCGCCTTCGACTGATCAGCCGTGTCGGTTAGCCCCAGCCGCGCCAACCGCGCCCTGCCCTGGCTGTTTGTCCTGCTCTGGTCCACCGGCTTTATCGGTGCACGCCTGGGGCTGCCGCACGCCGATCCGCTGAGTTTCCTGCTGCTGCGCTACGTAGCAGTGATCGTTCTGATGACGCTGGTGGCGCTGATCTCGCGCGCACCGTGGCCCACCGCCGGTCGTGTTTGGTGGCATGTCGGCGTGACCGGACTGCTGGTGCATGGCGTCTATCTGAGTGGCGTCTTCATTGCCATCTCAAACGGCTTGCCGGCGGCGGTGGCGGCCCTCGTCGTCGGCGTGCAACCGCTGCTGACGGCTGTCGCGGTGGGTTCGATGTTGGGCGAAAAAGTGGTGCGGCGGCAATGGATCGGGCTGGCCCTGGGTTTCCTGGGTGTCACGCTGGTGCTGTCTGGCAAAGTCGGCGGCGGCTTTGGCATCGCCGCGCTGCTGCCCGCCATCCTGGCACTGCTGGGCATCACCGCCGGCACGCTGTACCAGAAGCGCTTCTGCCCGGCCTTTGACTGGCGCAGCGGCTCGGTGCTGCAATTCCTGCCGACGGCCTTGTTGACCGGGGTGGTGGTCTGGCTGACGGATCGTTTTCATGTGGAATGGGTGGGCGAGTTTTACTTTGCGCTGGGCTGGCTGGTGCTGGTGCTCTCGGTGGGAGCCATCAGCCTGTTGAACTGGCTGATTCGCCACAGTGACGCGGTCAACGTGGCCAGCCTGTTTTACCTGGTGCCACCGAGCACGGCGGTGTTTGCCTGGATTTTGTTTGGCGACGTTTTTTCAGGCCTGGCGCTGCTCGGCATGGCGCTGGCAGTGTGGGGTGTCTACCTGGCGCGCAAATGAATGGCAGCGGGCTGATTCGCCCTTAGACCGGCGGCTTCCAGATATTGCGACAACCGGTCTCTCGAATCCACCAGGAGGCGACAGCGCCAAACGCTGCCAGCGCTGCGAGCAGCAGCAGACCGCCATGGAAATCTTGCGGACTAAACAGGCGCGCACCACTGGCGGTCAGGCCACCCTGCCAACTGCGGTCCATGACCCAACCGACCAGCGGCTGCAGCAGGGCTCCGGCAAGAAAACCGGCCATGTTGGTGACGCTGGTGGACAGGCCCGAGAGCAGCGGCGCGTTGACCTCCTTGACGCAGGACCAGGTCAGCGTGAAAGCAGCCGTCACCAGCCCCATCAGCGTGAACAAAGCATAGCTTGCCAAAAGCGGCAACGCCGGACCCCACAACAAAACGAGCCAAATCAAAAGATACAAATGGCTGCTGGCAATCAGCACCGGTTTGCGTTTACCAAGCCAATCGGACAACATACCGATGGCCACGCAACCCAGCGCAAAGCCGACAAAATACAGACTGAGGTGATTGGCCGCAACGGCGCGCGCCATGCCCCGCGCCTGCGTCAAAAACGGCGTCGCCCACAAACCGGCGAAAGCGAAAAAGCTGCCACAGAGGCCGAAATTGACACACACGGTGGGCCAGGTGTCGCGATTCCTCAAGACCGAGCCGAGTCCGGCCAGAACCAGGGCACGGTCAAACTTTGGCTTCGGCTCGGGCTTTCCTGCCAGCACCGGACGCTCGCGCACCAGCACCCAGCAAGCCACCCCCAAAAGCACGGAAACCGCCGCCAGCGCCACGAAAATGCCGCGCCAACTAATAACTTGCGCCAACCAGGATAGCGGTGCGCCAGCCAGCACCGAACCCAGATTGCCAATCAGCATGGCAAGACCAACCAGCGTGGCAAAACGTCGCTCTTCAAAGGACACGGCGATGATCTTGAGCATGGCGATAAAAGTCACCGACACGCCCAGCCCGATCAGGGTGCGCCCGAGCAGCGCCAGTTCCAGTCCGTTTGCCAGCCCGAACAGCAGGCTGCCGGTGCCGCCCACCACCCCGCCAAGCAACAAAATGCGGCGCGCCCCGAAGCTGTCGACCAGGATGCCGGTCGGCACCTGCATCAGCGTATAGACATAGAAATAGGTGGCAGCCAGTGCCCCCAGCGACGAGGCGCTGGTGTTGAACGCAGCGGCCAGATCGGTGGCAATCCCGGCCGGTGCAAAGCGCTGAAAAAAGGACAACACATAGGCCGCGACCACGCTGGCCAAGGCCAGGGTGCGGCGACGCTGTTGACTGCGGGAGGATTCGACCATATCGGTTGAAGTATCGCACCAACTTACAATGAACTGGCCCTTCTTTCCAAGCGAATCAAGATCAGGAGAATCTGTGATGCTACAGCGCCTATTGCCTTGGAACTACCTGCTACCTTGCCTGCTGCTGGGCGCTTGCGCCGCCTATGGGCCGCCCGAGGCCGTGGTCGGCCTGAGCCGGCAGGCGGTGCTTGCACGGCTGGGGCAACCCGAGCTGGAACGCCGTCTGAATGAAGGCAGCCGTCTGGAATTTCCGCGCGGGCCCTATGGCAAACACACCTGGTTCGTCTATCTCGACGCGCACGACAGAGTCAGCCGGGCCGAGCAGGTGTTGACCGAGCAGAACTTCGCGCGGGTTGACGTCGGCATGAGCCAGGACGCCCTGCGCCAACTGCTGGGTCGGCCCAACCAGGTCCAACTGCTCGGGCGTGCGCGCGGCGTGGTCTGGAGCTACCGCTATGAAAACAATTTTTGCCTCTGGTTCCAGGTGGAGCTGTCACTGCAACAGCAAGTACGCTCCGCAGGCTTCGGCGAGCCACCCGAATGCGAGCGACCCAATGATCGGGACAAATGACCCGCTTACTCCAGCCCGAGCCGGGCCAGCTTCATGCGCAGGCCGACGCGCGTCAGACCCAGTTCGTCAGCAACCCGGGTTTTATTGCCCTTGTGGCGCAGCATGGCGGAACGGATGAGTTGCGCCTCCAGGCGCTCCAAATGGTGTTTGAGCAGGCCTGCTTCTTCTTCTTCAATTGCGTGCGGCGCTGGAGTGCTCAAGTTGTTCGGCTGGCGCACGCGCGCTGACAACAGCTCAGCCCCCAGCAGCGTCCCCTCGCCCAGCGCGAGCGCGCGGCGCACCTCATTTTGCAACTCGCGCACGTTGCCGGGCCAGCGGTGGCGGGTCAGCAAGTCCAGCGCTTCGGGCGAAAATCTGCGCCCGCTCAAAGGCGACTTTTTGAGCATGTCACAGATCAGTGGTTCGATGTCTTGCGAGCGTTCGCGCAAGGCGCTCAGATACAGCGTCACGCCAGCCACCCGGTAGTACAGGTCCTCGCGAAAGCGGCCACTCGCCACATCGGCTTCGAGGTCACGGTTGGTGGCGGCAATCACGCGCACGTCAACCGCGACCGACTGGCTGCTGCCAACCGGGCGGACTTCGCCTTCCTGCAAGGCGCGCAGCAGCTTGACCTGAAAGGCCGGGGAAGTCTCGCCGATTTCATCCAGAAACAGCGTGCCGCCGTCGGCCTGCTGAAACAGGCCAATGTGTGAATCGGTGGCACCGGTAAAGGCTCCGCGTTTGTGGCCAAAGAGCTCGCTCTCAAGCAGGTTATCGGGCATGGCAGCGCAGTTCTCCACCACAAAGGCCTGCTCGGCGCGCGCGCTGGCATAGTGCATGGCGCGCGCCAGTAATTCTTTGCCGGTGCCTGATTCCCCGGTGATCAGCACCGACAAATCGTGCGCCGCAATCTTCTGCGCCAGCGCGCAGACGGCATTCAGCGGGCTGTCAGCGGCGCGGATCAGGCGGTCGAAACCGGCCTGGGCTTTGGCTTTGAGGCGCAGCTTGTTGACGCGCAGCGCCAGCGTCTCGGGGCTGGCGCGCAGCTCCAGCGTAAGGCGCTGGTTTTCCTGTTGCAAGCGCCACAGCTCGCCCGCGCTTTGCAGCGTCAGCAGCAACTGGTCCGGGTGCCAGGGTTTGAGCAGGTATTGCCAGATGCCGGCCTCGTTGATGCCAGTGATGATGTCCTCGGCCTCGGTGTAGCCCGACAGAATCAGCCGCACGGTGTTGGGCCATTGTTCGCGCACGCCGCGCAAAAACGCCACACCCGAGCTACCCGGCATGCGCTGGTCTGACAGCACAATCTGCACCAGCTCGCGCTCCATCACCGCATTGCCTTCTTCGGCTGAGGCGGCCGTGAAGACCGTGAAGTGGTCCTCCAGCGTGCGTTTGAGCGTCTCCAGCGAACGCCGCTCGTCGTCCACCACCAACACGGCCAGCGGGGTGCGCGTGCTCATGGCCGCTGCCAGCCCAGTTCGCGGTGCAGCGCCAGATGGCGCGGCGTCCAGGAGGCGGGTGACTTATAAACAAAGTGATGCCGCGCCACATGGTAGCTGGGATCAAAGCCGTAGAAGTTGCGGTGCATGTGCGCCATTTCCTCGGCGCGGTAAGCGGCCAGCGGCTTGATCGCTTCATCATCTGTTCTTACTTTGTTTTTCATAGCTAGCTGCTCAGGTAGATCGGGGGCTAGAGCCAGTTTTGATGCATATTTTGCAATTTGCGCGCGAAAGCTTGGCAGATCACCCGGCAGACAGTCATCGGCCAAGCCGATCTGCCGTGCGCGCCGCGCCGTCAGGGGTTGGCGGTTGTGCATGATGGCTTTTGCGGCATCCTGCCCAACCCGGCGCGGCAGTGAATAAGTCCAGTATTCGGAGCCATACAGATTGCCCATGTTCTTGTAATGCGGGTTCAGCATCACCGCTTCGCGCACCCACACTTGATCGGCCGCACGCGCCAGAAAGCAGCCGCCGGCACCGGTATTGCCGGCCACTGCGGCCACCGTGATCTGGCACGGCGTGTTGATCAGTTCGAGTGTCAGGTCGTTCATGGCGTTGATGTTGCGCCAGGATTCGTCTGCGGCCGAGCCACCCGCCAGACTGGCCGCCTCGATCAGGTTGAGGTGAATGCCGTTGGACCAGAAGTCGCTGCCGCCCATGAGCACCAGCACACGAGTGGGCCGCTCTTTGGCCCACACCAGGGCAGCACGCAGGCGCTCGCACTGGGTCGTGCACATGGCACCGTTGTAAAACTCGAAATAAAGATACCCGACCGCACCCGCCTCCTCATAACAGATGTCCTGCCAGGTGGCGCCCGGCGCGCGCCAGTATCCTGGTATCAGGGCTTGCGGCACGGCCTGCAGCTCGTCAGCAAAGGCCAGCGTGGCCGGCAGCTTGATGCCACCCGCGCGCTTGATATGGCCAATCCAGACAGCACCATCAAGCGTGGCGCGCAGCAGCGCGGTTTCGCGCTGCGCAATGATCTCGCCTGGCGTGCCGCGCAGGCTCGTTTCATCCCACGCGTCAAACAAATGGCAAGGCTGGCCAAACAGGCTGTCCGCCACACCGGGCAAACCATCGGCCGCACGGATCTTGCGCAGCACCGTGGCGCTGTCGTCCTGCTGCCAGTTGATGGCGCGATGCGGCTGCTGCATGAGCGCTCGCCACTGGCTGCCCGCCGGGCGCTGCGGCACAAAGCCGCCCGCAGCGAAGCGTTCCACCGCTTGCAGCACGACCAGACTGGCCGCCTGCGCGACTTCATGCCGATAAACACTGGCCTTGCTGGCTTTGCGCAGACAAAAACTGGCATTGGCCCAGACCGGCCCGGCATCCATCTGTCCTTCAGCCTGCAACACGGTGACGCCCCAGTCGGCCAGCCCCGCATCAATCGCCCAATCCAGCGCCGAGGGTCCCCGGTCACCCACCACGCCAGGGTGAACAATCAGGCAAACACGGTGTGACCAGACCGACTCGGGGATGGCACGACGCAGGTAGGGCGCAATGATCAGCTCTGGCACAAACAGGGCAACGGCTTCCTGCGTCACCGAATCGCTGATGTCAAATTCGACCGAGACCGTGTGCCCGCGCTGCTGCAATTCAGCGCCGAGCCGCTGGGTCAGGTTGTTGAAGGCATGGGTGAGTAGCAGGATACGCA
>CAVVRQ010000014.1:0-5568 GCA_963750665.1 uncultured beta proteobacterium | reverse complement strand
TGGCAATCCGCTGCAAAGCGGAAAAAATGCTGAAGTCGGCAATCCGCTGCAAAGCGGAAAAATTGCCAGATTTTGGTAATTCGCTGTAAGGCGAAATAAGTTTGATGATGCTTGGCAATGTCTTGAAACGATTGTTCACTGAACTTGAGTTGGAGAGATGTTGCGAAAATCATTCCACGCGGAGTGGTAGTTCAGTTGGTTAGAATACCGGCCTGTCACGCCGGGGGTCGCGGGTTCGAGTCCCGTCCACTCCGCCAAGGTTTTTGGATGATGTGCATCGGCAATGATGAACATTGTCAAAAAGCGGCCAAGTAATTGGCCGTTTGCAATTTTGAGTGGGAATATTGGGGGTATAGCTCAGCTGGGAGAGCGCTTGCATGGCATGCAAGAGGTCAGCGGTTCGATCCCGCTTACCTCCACCAATAGTTTGTTGTTGATGCAGTTGTAGTTTTGTCCCCTTCGTCTAGAGGCCTAGGACACCACCCTTTCACGGTGACTACAGGGGTTCGAATCCCCTAGGGGACGCCAAGTTTTCTTGGCAAGTCTTGCAGATGGAAAGCCAGTCTGGCAATTCATTGCGAGACGGCCGAGTTTGATGAGGCTCGATAATCGTCGAAAGACGGATATGAAATTGTTAGATGAAGTTAGTGCTATACTAGCAAATCTGGAGTGGTAGTTCAGTTGGTTAGAATACCGGCCTGTCACGCCGGGGGTCGCGGGTTCGAGTCCCGTCCACTCCGCCAATATTAAAAAACCCCGATAACTGATGTTATCGGGGCTTTTTTTTGACCTGATTTTTACCTGCCTTTTTTACTTTAGGGTCAGCTGAAGCAGTTGGGGATTTGTCCAAACTGTGCCTTGCGCTCCGCTGTGTAGCGCCACCAGGGTGCAGCGGGCGCGCCACCCATGAAGTCAACCGCCGCCATGAAGGTGTCGAGCACGCAGGGATCATGCCGGGTTTCGGTCACGTTGCAGAGTTGCTGGTACATCTCGAACGGGTCTCGGTCGCACAAATCGTGCGGCTTTTCGATGCCCAGCCGGCGCAAATCTTCCGCTGCCGCGGGGCCGATATTCGGAATTTGCTCCAGCGTTTGGCAACTGTTGCAATGCGTCGCTTTACCCATGGCGAATTTCTCCCGGTTTGCGGACGAGTTCAGGAAAACATCTGGCTGCGGATCAGCCCGACTGCCAGGCCTTCAAGCACAAAGCTTTCATCGCCCTCGCTGATTTGAATTGGCTTGAAATCCGCATTTTCGGGCAGCAATTCAATGCCAGTGTCGACGCGTTGGAAGCGCTTGACCGTGACTTCATCGCCGATGCGGGCCACCACAATCTGGCCATTCTTGGCTTCGCTGGCTTTCTGCACGGCGAGCAGATCGCCGTCCATGATGCCGATGTCTTTCATGCTCATGCCGCTGACCTTGAGCAGATAGTCGGGGCGGCGCGAAAACATGCTGGATTCGAGCGTGTAGGTTTGGTCAATGTGTTCCTGCGCCAGGATCGGTTGACCGGCGGCGACACGGCCCACCAAAGGCAAGGTGAGTTGAGCCAAACTCGCCAGTGGCAGAGAGAATTGTTTGACGAAGGATTCACGCGCCTCGCGCGCGTCGTTGACGGCGAGCAATGTGTCAGACTTGAGTCGTATACCGCGTGAAGTGCCGCCGACCAACTCAATCACCCCCTTGCGAGCCAAGGCCTGCAAATGTTCTTCGGCCGCATTGGCCGAGCGGAACCCAAGGATATTGGCGATTTCGGCGCGGGTGGGGGGGGCGCCGGTTTGCTCAATGGCTTCGCGCACGAGGTCGAGGATTTGTTGCTGGCGGGCGGTCAAGGTCGTTCGCTTGATACTGATGTCGTCCATACATTTCCTTGTTTGGCAGCTGAGCGTTTATCCAGTCACTGTATTTTCATCCAGGTTTGAAGAAATTGCAAAACAATGCTGATCTGATCGTGATTCTGGGCACCGGTGGCACGATTGCCGGCACGGCCATCGATGCGGCCGACAACGTGGGGTACACCGCTGCACAACTGGGCATAGCTGAACTGGTCGGGGCAATCCCGCCGTTGGCGCTGCGCCGGCTGGAGTGCGAGCAGGTCGCGCAGCTCGACAGCAAGGACATGGATTTCGCCGACTGGCAGCACCTGGCGCAACGCGTGGCGGCCCAACTGGCGCGCTCCGAGGTGCGTGGCATCGTCATTACCCATGGCACCGACACGCTGGAAGAGACGGCCTACTTTTTGCAGCGGGTGTTGGCCCCCACCAAGCCGGTGGTCATCACTGCCGCCATGCGTCCGGCCACGGCCTTGCAGACCGACGGGCCACAAAATCTGCTCGACGCGGTGGTGGTGGCCAGCGACGCAGCGGCGACGGGCGTGTTGGTGGCGTTTGCCGGAGGCGTTCATACGGCCGAGCAGGTGCGCAAGGTGCACAGTTACCGCGTTGATGCGTTTGCATCGGTCGACGGGGCCAAGCTTGGCGTGGTGGAGGAGGGCACGGTGCGCTGGCTGGCGCAGCCGGCACCTGTGGCGGCGGCCCTGGGCCTGGCACGAATCAACAGGCCGGTGGACCAATGGCCCCGGGTGCAGATTGTGTTCAATCACGTCGGTGCGGACGGGGCCGTTGTCACGGCACTGGTGGCCCATGGGGTGGACGGGCTGGTGGTCGCGGGCACCGGCAACGGCAGCGTGTCTGTCCGGCTGGAGGCCGCGCTGCGGACCGCGCAAGCGGGCGGTGTTCTGGTCTTGCGCAGCACCCGTTGTGACGCTGGGGCTGTCAGCCGCTCAGCCAATGCCCTGCCCAGTGCAGACACGTTGAGCCCGGTGAAGGCGCGGATCGCGCTGCTGCTTGATCTGCTCGAACGGCCCTAGTGCTTGCAGCCGCGCGGCACGGCAAGCCCCGAAGAAAAAAGGCTCCTTTCGGAGCCTCTTAAGCGTGAAGTGGCGCTCAGACCAGGTTCAGCGTGACGTCGATATTGCCTCGCGTGGCATTCGAATAGGGGCATACCTGATGGGCTGCGGCGACCAAGGCTTCGGCAGAGGCGCGTTCCATGCCCGGTACCGTGATGTTGAGGGCGACCTGAATGCTGAAGCCGGTCGGGATCGGACCGATGCCGACGTCGGCGCTGATCGAGGTGTCGGCCGGCACCGTCAAATTCATCTTGCCGGCCACCGCCTTCATGGCTCCGATGAAGCAGGCCGAATAGCCGGCTGCAAACAACTGCTCGGGATTGGTACCTGGGCCACCGGCGCCGCCGAGTTCCTTGGGCGTGGACAGCGTGGCTTTGAATGCGCCGTCCGACGAGGCGGTCGTGCCTTCGCGGCCGCCGGTGGAGGTGGCGTGCGCGGTGTAGAGAACTTTGTCGAGTGCCATGGTGGTTCAGCCTTTCAGGGTGGTGAGGAAGAAGAAATAGCGGCGCCGAGTTGCTCGCGCAACCGGTGCAACCGTTGGGTCAGAGAAACGAGCTCGTCCGGTGAACAGGCGCTGGCACAGGCAAGCGCCCGAGGGATATTCAGTGCCCGCTGCTTGAGTGCAAGGCCGCTGTCGGTCAGCAACAGATCAACGCGACGTTCGTCGTCGCGGGCCCGGCGTCGGGTGATCAGGTCGGCGGACTCCAGTCGTTTGAGCAAGGGCGTCAATGTGCCGGAGTCGAGCGAAAGCCGCTGGCCAAGGGCCGAAACGCTGATACCGTCGCTCTCCCACAGCACCAACATCACCAAATACTGCGGATAGGTCAGGCCCAGCGGGGCCAGCAGCGGCTTGTAGAGCTTGGTCATCGCCAGCGAACTGGCGTACAGCGCAAAGCACAGCTGCAGGTCAAGGTGCAACCAATCGTCGGCTTGGGCGGGAAGTCTGGTGCGGCGAGGCATGGGTGTAATATAGATCGCAATTTAATTGTGCACAATTTAAACGGTTATTGGAGCTGGCTGATGATGGCAATGGTCGCAAACGCGTTGGTCGCTCTGGTGGCGGCTTTGCATCTCTTTTTTCTGGTTCTGGAGATGTTCTTCTGGACCCAGCCGCTGGGCCGCAAGGTCTTCAAGCTGACGCCCGAGTTCGCTGAAGCGAGCAAGGCGCTGGCCGCCAACCAGGGGCTTTACAACGGCTTTCTGGCGGCTGGCTTGCTCTGGGGTTTGGCGATTGGCGACGCGCCGATCCAGCTGTTCTTCCTCGGCTGTGTGGTGGTGGCCGGGGTGTTCGGTGCGGCGACCGTCGGCAAGAAGATCTTGTTCGTGCAGGCACTACCGGCTGCGCTTGCGATGGGCGTTTTATTGCTGGCTTAGCGCCGCCAATCTAAGCGCCTGCATCACGATCGGCTTGGCCCAGGCGGGCACCGCGCCAAGAGGCAGCACGGCAGTGATCTTGCCGCCCGCCATCCGCAGCACCTGCACGGGGCTTGGGGCGACACCGGCCTTGGGGTCGCCGTCGATGCTGTTGTCGAACACGGCGAGGCTGGCCAGATGGGGCAGCAAGGTGACGAGATTGCTGACGCTGGACATATAGCGTTGGCGGATCTTGGCTTCGGGAATGTCATGCCCGCCGGCCGCCACCCGACTCAGCACCCGTTGCAGATGCAGCTCAGGCGATGACAGCCCTGCGTACCAGAGGTGTACCTCGGCCCCCGACTTCGCGCCGGCCAAGAGCATGGCGGTGATCGTGCGCGCGCCCAGTGTGGTTTCGAACTTGAACTGGTGGCCCTGGGCCAGCGCCTGTTCCAGTCCGAGGCGGCCCAGCTCCCAGGCTTGGGCGTTCGCCGCCTCCAGGCTCAGGCCTGGGTGGGCGGCCTGCAACTGGCGCGTCTGAACATCGGGGTTGTAAAAACAATCGCCGCTGGCCTTGATCGCCTCGCCGCCGAGGCTGCTTTTGCCCGCGCCGTTGACGCCGGCGAGAACGTAAATCCTGGCGGGCATCAAGGGTTGGCGAGGGCAGCCGCCAAGGCAATCTGGCCGATTTCAGCGCCGCTCATCGCGAAGGCAGCGGCTGCCCCGGCAGGTGCTTCGACCGATTGCATCTGAACGACAAGTTGGTCGAATTCCTGCGTCAAGCGGTCGAGGCTCGGTCGGCTGGCTTCTTGCAATTCGACGTAACGCTCCACCGTCATCAAGACCATTTCGGGCTTGTTGTGTGAGGTGATCACCACCTCGCCCTGGGCCTGCACCGCTTTGCTGACCTTCTGGATCTCACCGGCCAGGGCGGTGCGGGTGAAGGACATGATTTTCGCGCCAGGAAAGCTAGGTGTAGGCAGCAGGTCTGAAAGGACAGCGTTTGCCATTGAAAATCCTTAAATTCAAGAATTTCTATATTTTATAGGGACTTGACCGCGCGTGGTGGCCGTATCAACGAGTTCACGCGGCCGGCGGAGCCAAGCGACTGGGCCTAGCCGACGACTCAGGGAAACCCTGATTTCCCACATATTGGGGGGAGGCAGCCGGTGACATTCAACACGGGCTGCCGCATAGTGCAACGGTGCAAAAGATTGTAAAAAATTGCAACAAACCTGTTTTGTGTGATTTCTAACGAGCTTGAGTGCGTGAGCAGACTAATTTTTTGACGTTTTTGCCAGGAGCACG
>CAVVRQ010000013.1:0-5195 GCA_963750665.1 uncultured beta proteobacterium | reverse complement strand
AAACAACTCTGGATTGCCATCGCTTTGGTCATGACGATTGCCTTTGGCGGCAGCATGGTCGTCAGCGTGCTGTCGGCACGCCACTACCTGGAGCAACAGTTGCAACTCAAGAACATCGACAACGCCACCGCGCTGGCGCTGTCACTGTCGCAACTGCCAAAAGACCCGGTGACGGTCGAGCTGCAGGTGGCGGCGCAGTTTGACGTCGGCCATTACCGCTTCATCCGCATCGTCTCGCCCACCGGAGCGACCCTGATCGAGCGTAAGTTCAGCGGCAAGCTCGAAGGAGCGCCGCGCTGGTTCGTCGATCTGATCCCGATTCACACCATGCCGGGCCAGGCGTTGATTCAGGATGGCTGGAACCAGTATGGCACGCTGACGCTGGCCAGCCATGAGCAATACGCGTACCAGAGCCTATGGGACGGCACACTGGAGTTGCTGCTGTGGTTTGTGCTGGGCAGCGTGGTTGCGGGCGGTGTCGGCACGCTACTGGTGCGCATCATCACGCGGCCGCTGAGCGATGTGGTGGGCCAGGCGCAAGCCATCGCGGAACGCCGCTTTCTCAGCATCGCCGAACCGCGCACGCCGGAACTGCGCAGCATGGTGCGCGCCATGAACGGCATGGTCGAACGACTCAAGGCCATGTTCAGCGAAGAATCCATGCGGCTTGAATCGTTGCGGCAAAAGGTCAACCTGGATGCGCTCACCGGTCTGGCTGGGCGCGAGCATTTCCTGGCGCAATTGCGCGAGTTGCTGACCGGTGAGAGTTTCGGCGCCGAAGGCTCGCTGGTGGTGGTGCGTCTGCACGATTTGAACCGTCTGACCGAACAGCTCGGCCACCTGCGCGCCGATACCCTGCTCAAGCAGCTCGGCAGCCTGCTCCGGGACAGTTGCCACGACGATCTCGGCCAGCAGGCCGGGCGCCTCAAGGGTGGTGAATTCGCGGTGGTCTACCCGACCATCGCCTCGGCGCCGCAAGCCGCCGCCGCACTGCACCAGTTGCTCAGCCAGCACTGGCTGGCGCAGTGGGCGACGGAAGTGCCTGAGCTGTTCCAGATCGGCGCCGCTTCTTACCACCGCGAACAAACCCTGGAGGACCTGATGAGTCAGGTTGATGAAGCGCTGGCACGCGCTGGCGCCCAGGGCGTCAACAGTTGGTACGCCAGCGAACGCAGTAGCGGCCGCGCTGCGCTGCCGGCCGAACAATGGCGCAAGTTGCTGACCGAAGCCGTCAGCAGCGGCAAACTGCAACTGGCCTGTTACCGGGTGGTCAGCAGTCACGATCATGCCGCCATCCACCAGGAGGGCCTGATCCGGCTGCAGCTCGACGCTGGCGCAACGCTGCTCAGTGCGGGCGACTTCATGCCGATGGCGGCACGCCTGAACCTGACGGCCCCGATCGACCTGCAAGTCGTGAAACTGGCGATCGAATACCTGCGCAGCACGCCTGGCGACATCGCCATCAACCTGTCGGCAGACACCATTGTCGACTACAACTTCCGGCGCCAGCTGACCCTGCTGCTGCGCGCCAGCCCCGGCGTCTGCAAGCGGCTGCTGCTGGAGGTGCCGGAGTACGGCGTGTTCAAGCAGTTCGAGGCGTTTCGCGATCTGGTGCAAGCGGTCAAGCCACTGGGCTGCCGTGTCGGCATCGAGTACTTCGGGCAGTACTTTGCCGAAGGGGAAAAACTGGCCGACCTCGGCCTGGACTACATCAAGGTTCACCCTAGCTATGTGCGCGGCATTGCCAGCAGCCCGGGCAACCAGGAATTTCTCAAGGGCCTGTGCCGCGTGGCGCGCAATTTCGGCATTCAAGTCATCGCGCTCGGGGTCGAGTCCGAAGCCGATCTGCCGTTGCTGGCCCAGCTCGGTTTTGACGGCATGACCGGCCCCGGGGTCAAGTAGGTTCGATGCGCCGCCGCACGCATGCGTTTGATATAAGCCCGACGCTAACGTCCGCCTGTCTCACGCCAGACCAAACCTGACACCCACAGGGCCAGCCAAACACTGTGGCGCCACGATGCTGGCCGTTGCCGGCCAGCATCAAGTCAGACGTCAGTCTTCAAATTGCCTTTCGCAATCATCTGAGCGATGATGTCTGCATCTGTTGCGCTGACGCCTAATCCCAAGCCTGCCTTCAAACCAGTCAAACTCAAATTGTCAAACGTGACGTTCTGCGTCGCAGCAAAAGCACCTGCGTCATGGTCGATTTCCAGTACCGCTTTGCCGCTCACTTCACCGAAGTGCAGATACTGCGCCAGGTTGCTTGGATCGACGCTGGAGCCATCATGCTCACCCTGCAACAAATCCTTCAGGTCCAGCACATCGCCGCCACTGCCCAACGTGAAGTCCTTTATGACATCCGAGGCCGGCACGGCGGTGGTTCCCTGATCGGCCAGATTCCACTTGAAGGTGTCAATGCCAGTCCCACCAGACATGGCGTCGTTGCCGACGCCGCCGATGATCGTGTCATTTCCGCCTTGGCCGAAGATGACGTCATTGCCAGCACCGCCATCAAGAGTGTCGCTTCCGCCACGTGTATCGCCGACAATGTTAAGCAAGTTGGCATGGGCATAATTGCCAGTCGAATCGCCGATCCAGGCGGAAACCTGCACATCCGTCGCGGCGGCAGTTCCTGTGTGCGCAACCGCATCTGTGTGGTACAAGACATCAAATCCGGCACCATTGTGACTACCTGCGGCACCATAAGTGCTGCTTGAATTGCCGGCAAGCGCGTCGGTATTTGGCGCGTCACCAAATATGACATCGTTGCCGTCGCCACCTGATATGTTGTCACCACCGACAGCCACCGGGGAAAGCAGCAAACCCAGATCCAAAGTGGCGAAGCTGGCAGCGGGCAAATACCCGTCAGCAGTACTGTCAATCGCGTTCAGCCTGGTCGCGGAGGTATCAGTCCCGCTGGTATCACCGAGGCCAATGCCGACAGCATTGATTTCAATGTGGTTTGTCGCTAGAGCCGCGTCCGAGAGGTTCGACAACCCGGCCATCCCGCTGAGGATCGCCGTTGTGGTTTGCCACCCACCGGCCGTGGGATCGCCATCCGTCAGGAAGTAGACCATCCTGTGATCGGCAGCAGAATCATCACCGACCATGGTGTTGACCGCTTTAAGAGCCGCCTCGTAGTTTGTCTTGCCGCTACCAGTGATGCCGTTGATGGCAGACTGTGCAGACGCCACCGTGGTGTAGGTGGTAGGCAAAATCGTGGCGTTGTCAGAAAAGTAGCCGATCTCCACATGCAGCGACGCAACAGTGCTGAATTTACCCAGCAAGCTATTAATCGCGGCCTTCATCTGGTTCATTTCGGTATCGCTTATGCTGGTCGAAACGTCAATCATGAAGGTCAGGTTGTAGCTACCCGTCGTATATCCCCCCGGATCTCCTACCAACACATCGTGGCCGTGGCCGCCAACAATGCTTCCATCACCATCCGTTAACGGGTTCTTGATTCGGTGGTCATCCGCCGTGCCCACAATGTTGTCACCTAAACCTTGATCGTTGAGGTTGCTGCCCACAACGAGCATGCGATCGTCGTCCACAATCGTGCCGATGCTGCTGCTGTTGGCCAGCGTGATGCCGCCCGTCGGTGCGCTTAGCACCACCGTGAAGGCTTCAGTGTTCTCGGGCACGCTGTCGTTGAGTACAGCGACCGTGATGGTCTTGCTGAATTCGCCCGCAGCAAAAGTCAAGGTACCGCTGGTAGCCGTGTAGTCGGAACCGGCCAGCGCCGTGCCATTTTGTGTGCTGTAATTGACTGTCACAGTGTGGTCGGTCGCATGGCTCAGCACCACGGTGAAGCTGATGCTGGCATCCGTGCCTTCGGTCGCCGGGTTCGGCAAGCCGGAGTTGATCCATACCGTCGGGGGACTCACCACGTTGATGGCGAGGTTCTGCGACGCCGTCATGTCTCCATCACTGTCGGTCGCCGTCACGCTGAAGTTCAATAATTTGTCGGCTGGCAATATCGTCTGGGAAACCGTCGTTGAGGTAAACCTGACGCCCTGACCGGAACCACCGTCACCAATGATCTGCAACTGGTTGAAGCTGATCGTTGGGTCAATCACCGTCGTGGTGCCGGTCACGGAAACGTTCGACATCTCCTGGAATACACCAGTCACCGTATTCGTCGCAATCCAGTGGATCGTCAGCGAACCATTGATGCTGTCGTTCACCAAAGTCACCTTGTCGACAAACCGCGGGTCGGTACTTGCCAACTGGTCACCCGCTGCGCCCACGCTGTGGAACTCCATGGTGAAGCTTTCACCGACACCGACAAATTGGTTGTCGATCCCAAAGCCTTGGCTGGAAGAGTTGACACCACTGCCATTTCCGGTAAATTCGATCAGCCCATCTGCCGTCTGCAACCAGGAAGCCGGGCCGCCTGGGCTAAGGTTCAGCAGCGAGTAAGTTACGTCCGCAGCGGCGTCCGGATGAAGCAGCGAAAAATGGTAGCTCCCATCCAGATGGAGTGTGAGGGAATACACCTGAGTTGCATCGGTCGCTGATACAGCGGTCAGGGTCGTCCCAATAACGTGGCCGGTGCCGTCCAGAACACTTTGCAGCGGCAGGTAAGCGATCCCTGCAACAGCCGGCCCGGTAATTTGGAATCCACCCAGGCCATCGGCACCGGGTGCAAAACTGAAAGTCCCGTCGATCGTGCCAATGGCGTTGGAAATCGTCCCACTGGTAAACAAACCCAGCGTGGGGGAATCGTCCTCGATCGAAACAGACAGCGTACCAGATCCCACCACGGTGGTGGCCGATGGCGTGGCGTACATCGACACACCCACACCCAGCGCCAGCACATCTTCAAAACTCTTTTCAACCGGCACAGTGGCAGGATCATCGTGCACTGGGTGATCCATGTGCGCACTCAAGGTTGTGCTCGTTGTCCAGGTTCCACTGCCCCCTTGCGCAAGCTGGACTTGGATGACCGGCGTGGCCCCGGCGGACCCCGTCAAGGTGTGCTTGTCCGCCGAAAGGGTCCATGTGATCGCCACGCCACCCGAAAAATAACTGCCTACTGGCGCTGACAACCGGGCATCCAGGCTGTTCGGGATGTTCGTGGTGCCTGCCATGCTGGGAGAGTTGGTTGTATCCAGCCCAGAGGGGTTGCTGTCGGGGATGCCGCCGCTAAGCCCTTCTTCCGAAACTCGCAGGGCGGTCAGGCTGGCTGGGTC
>CAVVRQ010000012.1:0-5521 GCA_963750665.1 uncultured beta proteobacterium | reverse complement strand
CCATCTTGTTGGGAGCGGGCGCCTCGGCGATCAGCCTGGAATTGCCCAAACCGTTGTTACAGGTCGTCGGGCTACTGGCCGATGCAGCCTCGCCAGTGGCATTGTTTACGATTGGTGCGGTACTGGCACGTTCGCAGATGATCGCGCTGGCGAAGAACCACGCACCCATTGCGTACGGCGACTATCTGCCGGTGGCCGCCATCAAGTTATTGTTGCACCCACTGCTGGTGCTGTTGGTGGGGGCGAGCGTTGCTCGCTTCGGCCTGCCGTTGCAGCCCACCGTGCTGCTGGTGCTGGTGCTGGCCGCCGCACTGCCCAGCGCCAGCAATGTTTCCCTGCTTGCCGAGCGCTTTGGTGCTGACAATGGCCGCATCGCGCGCATCATCCTGGTGTTGACGGCGGCGGCGTTTGTGAGCTTTTCGCTGCTGGCGGGCTTGCTGACTTGAGCTCGGCAATTTCCTTGATCAGGGTCGCCGCGGGCATGATTCCGGCCAAGCGTCGGCCGTTGGCCAGAAAGGTGGTGGGCGTCACGCCAATATCGTGCTCCTTGCCAAACGCCAGCACGTTATCAAGCGCTGGCTGGCAGTTGGGTGCGGGTGCCGGTGGCAGTTGACGGTGATCCATCCAGGCGCGCCAGGCCTTTTGCGGCTTGGGCGCGCACAGAATCGCGCGCGCCTTGTCGCGTGAATCTGGCCCAAGCACCGGGTACATGACGGTGTAAATCGTCACGTGCTTGAGTTTTTTTAGTTCAAGCTCGAAGTTCTTGCAATAGCCGCAATTGGGGTCGGCGAAGACGACCAACTTGGTACTGCCGCGCCCCTGCACCGTTTTGATCGCCTGCTCGATTGGCAAATCCTTCAGAGGGATCGCCATCAGCTCGGAAATTCTCTGCTGGCGCAGGTTGGCCAGCGTCTTTCCGTCGAGCAAATTGCCAAGAATCAGAACCTTGGCGTCCAGATCCGTATAGACCAGGGTCCGATTGATCCAGATCTCGTAGAACGGGAGATCGGGGAGCCGACGAAAGGCGTCAATTGGCTTGCCATCGAACGCGCGTTGTGCCAGGGTTCGGGCTGTAGCTTCATCGGCGCTTGCCGACGGCGCACCACCCAGCGCCAGCAGCCCGAGCGCGAGGGCGAGCAGGGGCCGTGCCACGTCCTGCGCGGTCATCGCCCTCACGAGGGACGCGAGGGACGCGCGCGCCCAACGCCGATCACGAGCAGCAGCGCGGCCGTCAGCAGGGTCGCCCATATCGAAAACGCCGGGATAGGGACAGCAAATCTTGGTGTGGCCAAGCAGATCTCCACGAAACCGTTACCGATCTGCACGCCATCGGTAAGCGTTGCCGCCGCCAGGCTGCCGACCGACGAAGTTCCTCCGCCGCCGCCGCCGCCGGGTGTTGCGGGAGAGCCAAAGCAGCAGCAGTTTTGACCGTCGCCGCCGTTGCCGTTGGGTTGGCCCGGAGCGCCCAAAAAGCCAGCGCAACCGATGCCAGCGGCACCGCCAGCGCCCACCGTGCCGCCCGCGCCACCGCCGGCCACGCCACCCGAGGTAGGCGCATCGGTTCCAGCAAGCCCCGCACCGCCGCCGCCCGCACCACCATTGCCGCCAGCCACGGTGGCCGCTTCGCATCCCGTTCGACCCGCCACCGCCGCCGCCGCCGGCAATCGCAACGCGGTTGCCTATGGCATTGCCTCCAACCCGGATGTCAGACGCGCCGCCACCAATGCCGCCGGAAAGATTGCCGCCGATGCCGCCGCCGTTGACGACCGTGGTCGCCTGGCCACCGACAAAAATGGACAGTGTTTGCCCCGGCGTCAGCGCCAACGTGCCAGATACGCGACCGCCCAGGCCACCCGCGCCGCCAGCGGCAGCACCCGTGAGCCCGCTGCCGCCCTGCGCGCCGCTGATAAAGACCCGTGCCGATGTCACGTCGGACGGCACCACCGTGGTTTGCTCGGCACCGGTGAAAAGGAACGTGCGGGACGTCTCGCCGACGCTGCAGGATGACGGCACTTGCGCCCAGACCCAGTTGGACGCGCTCACCAACAGTGCCATCGCGCCAAGCAATTGGGAGATTTTCGCGGCGATGAACATTCTTCGGTGTCTACTGTGTAAGGGAAGGGACGGGTGGCGCGCCCAAGCGCCGATGACCTTCATTGTGCACCGATTCGATAGCTAGCAGCCTCATCCAACGAGGTATGCGCCTGAACCGCGGCCTTGGGTCGATCATCTGCCACACGGTGGTCAACATGGAACAGACAGGGCCGCCGGCAATCTTCGAACTCTCGGCCTTCCTGTCCGACACGGTCTACGTGCGCATTCGTGTTCCCGACGCGGATGAAGTGAGCTGCGTCCACATGGTTTCGGTGGCACAGCGCTTTGGCTATTTCCGTCTGAATCGACCCGACAACAAGTGTGTGGTTCCCCGCACTTGGAGAAGCAGGCAAGCCGGACAGGCGCGAAGGATTCTCTACGCAGGGGCGGCCACCATCGCCGAGCTCAATTACTAGCAAAAGCCCTGAGCGACTTGGACGCGATCAACGCCATGAACGTGGCCAGGCAAAACTGCTCGACTTGTTCAACCGACGCTCCAAGTCCAAAGCCAGATATATCCCTGTTGCCGCGATTCGCTCAGGCATATGCCTGAATTGGAAAGATGCTCCAGCCATCAGGATTGCGAGGGCGTCACGGTATGGTGCCTTCCTTCGCCGTGGTCTGCGCGGGACCATGAAATAATAGAAGAAAACCAGTATGTTTATGAGATTTCATCAGATTTGCTTCTATGAGTACCTTTGACCCCAACGCGCTGGAATGTCTGGCGGCAATCGTCGAAGAAGGCGGGTTTGAGCGCGCGGCGGTGCGCCTGTCCATTACCCAATCGGCGGTATCGCAGCGGCTGCGCTCTCTCGAAGTTCAGGTCGGCACCGTTTTGATTGTGCGCAGCCGCCCGTTGCGTCCCACATCGGCTGGGCGCCTGCTGCTCAAGCACGCCATGCAGATGCGCCTGCTGCGTGCCGACCTGGAGCGTGATTTGAAAGACCTGGCACCGGGCGCCTCGGGGCACGGCGCTGACGAGGAGCGCATTTCAATCGCCATCAACGCCGACAGCATCGCCACCTGGGCGCTGCCTGCATTGACGAGACTGGCAACGCAGGGCCTGGGTCTGGAGATCATCACCGATGACCAGGATTTCACCATTGAGTGGCTGCGCGAAGGCCAGGTGCTGGGCTGTGTGACCACGCTCGGGCAGGCCTTGCGCAGTTGCAAGATGGTGCCGCTGGGTGCCATGCGCTATCTCGCCGTGGCGCAGGCCCAGTATGCCAGCGAGCATTTGCCGCAAGGCTTGACGCCGCACAATTTCCGCAGCGTGCCGTTTGTCGCCTTCAATCGCAAGGACGACTTGCAGTCCGAATTCATTGGGCGCGCCTTTCGTCTCAAGAAGGTCAGCCTCAGTCAGTTGTATGTGCCGAGTTCGGAGGGGCAGGTGCGTGCCGTGATGGCGGGCTGGGGGGTCAGTGTGGTGCCGGAGATGCAGGTTCGCGACTACCTGCAGGACGGGCGCATGGTTGACGTGGCGCCCGGGCATGCGCTTCCCGTGGCGCTGTTCTGGCATTGCTGGAATCTGGACTCGGTGGTGCTCGACGCGCTCACCGGCGCATTGACGTCCGCGGCCAAAGTATCATTGACCTGAGTTTCCTCAGGGTTATCTGCTGGCAACTGACCCGGGTTTATGCTTGCGACCTTTGCTGTCGGCCGGAGGTGTTCTGTGAAATCGAAATTGGTGGGGTTTCTGGCCGTCGGTGCCTTGCTGGTGCAGGTCGGCGCCGCCCTGGCTGGCGGCAATACGCCAGCCGTTATTGATGTCAAAGGGGTTTCTGCCATGCAAGTTAGTGGAGCCTTGTTGCTTGACGTGCGCGAGCCCGACGAATATGCACAGGGCCACGCGCCGGGCAGCGTGTTGATCCCGTTAGGGCAACTCGAACAGCGACTCGCTGAGATCAGCCGCTACAAGGACCAGCCGGTGGCGCTGATATGCCGCTCCGGCAAGCGCTCGGCGACTGCGCAACAGTTGTTGGTGCGCGCTGGTTTCACGGCGACCACGAACATGGAGGGTGGCATGATTGCCTGGCAAAAGGCTGGCTTGCCGGTGATCTCCGGCATGGCTTCGCGTTAACGGATCAGCAGCACCGGCACCTTGCAGTTGGACAGCACTTTGGTGGCAACCGAACCCATCACCAGATTGACCAGTGTGCCGTGGCCATGCGAGCCCATGACCAGCAGGTCGAACCTGCCGGCTTCAGCCAACTTGGCGATGCATTCACCGGCCTGACCGATCTTCCAAATGCGTTTGGCTTCGATTCCGTGGCGCTGCAGATGCTTGGAAACCGGCGCGAGCACCTTTTCGACTTCTTCGGCGTAGTAGTTGTCGACGATTTCCTTGCCCAGACTCGCTCGTGCCCGCGGCGGTAACGCGGGTTGAACCGTCAGCACTGTGTAGGCATTTCGCGTGGCGAACAGCTCTTCATGAGTGGCCAGGTACGCCAGCATCTTCCTGGTGTAGGCGCTGCCATCGACGGCGAGAAGAATCTTCACGTTGAACTCCTGTGTCAAGACCTCAGTGTAGTCAAAACTTCAGGGGCTCTGACAAATTCACGCACAACTGCGGATCAAACGCCCCCTGCTCGTTCTTCCTGGCATAACCCAGCGGGTTGGCCACTACCCGGCACCCGGCTTCGACGTAGTCACTCGGTGCATGCAAGTGGCCATGTAGCCAGAGCTGGGCCCGGGGCAGCAGGTGCTGCAATGCGTTGCAAAAGCCCGCTGTGCCCGGCGTGTGTCCATAGCGCGGGTCGGCACTTGTGAGGCTGGGCGCGAAGTGTGTCACGGCAACCGTCGTGCCGTCAAAGGGCTGGCGCAGAGCGCGCGTGAGCCACTCCTGACAAGTCAGCGCGTGCTCCCGTACTGCCTCGGCCAAAAAGGGTAGACCGAAGCGCGTGATGCCCGCCTTTCGAAGATAAAAATTGGCAGCACGAAAGGCTTTTTCGCGCGCCTTGAGCTGTTGCGCCAGCAAATTGGCGGTCGGGGCGTTGGCCGCGGTGCGCGACGGGCCGAGCGCATCAAAGTCGCTCCACAGGGTGGTGCCGACAAAGCGAAAAGGCTGGCCGTGTCGGTCAGCGCAAGTGAATACTTCGCGTTCCAGCCAGACGATGCCAAGGCGAGAGCAGGTTTGACGCAATCGCGCATGGGTCGCGTCAAAGTCCAGCGTGTCGTACTCGTGGTTGCCCGGAACAAATAGCGCTGGCACCGGCCAGCCCCCTTGCCCGGAAAAGCGGGTCAGACCGAAATCCTCATCGGCGAGCAGCGAGCCAGACTGATAGGAGCCGATGTCGCCCGCAAGCACCAGCAGGTCGGCGTCGGGCGCGGGTGTGGCGGCCCAATTCGGGTGAACTTCGAGGTGCAGATCGGAGAGCAGCTGAATTTTCATCGGCTGACTTCAAGCTGAAGCTGCTCAAAGGGTGCG
>CAVVRQ010000011.1:0-5184 GCA_963750665.1 uncultured beta proteobacterium | reverse complement strand
AAGGCGATTGGCACCTCAATCACCACCTCGGCAAGTCCATCAACTACGGTAATTGCTCCAGGGCGTGGCAAACAGCCTGGCCATACTGGATGCTGTTGGCACATCTGTTTTAGTCAGCATGACAAGTGCCACCGCGGGCGGCGCCACCGTCTACGGCGACGCCCTACACTGAGCAAAGCGCGCCGGCTGATTACTACAACTACTTTTGACCGTTGTCCCGGCGCAATACGGTGGTCTTGACTGACCTGCCGCCTTACGCCGATGGCGTGATCACGGTGACGCTCACCGGCAGCGGCACGGTAGGCATGGGCGTGCTGGCGGTTGGCCTGTACACCGAACTCGGTGACACTCAGTTCGGAGCCACGGCATCGACGACTACAGCGTCAAGACGATTGACGCCTATGGCACCACCACCATCACGCAGCGGGCCTATGCCAAGCGGGCGACCTTCAAGGCGTCGCTGGTCAACCCGACGCAGGTCAACAACGTGCATCGCAAACTCTCTAGCCTGCGGGCCACCCCGGCCATCTATCTGGGAGCGCCCGACGTGGCCGAGTACGACGAAGCCATGGTGATTTACGGCTGGCCAGGCAGCTTCAACCTGGAAATCTTAAGGCCCCAAAAAAAGCCTCTATTCTTTGGAAGTCAAAGGACTCACATGACCACCGTATCTGCACTACCAGCCCTGCCTAGCAGAGGAAACGCCAGCACATTCAACGCGCTGTTTAGCATTGGCGCGACTCAAGAACACCACTGTGGGTGAAATCAACACTGTGGCGGGCGAGGTCAACGCTGCCGCCGCCGCCGCCGCCGCGTCTGTCATCACAGCCCAAGCTGCCATCGCATCCGCCGTCACCTCCACCAGCACCACAAGCCTGGCGCCCGCCACCGGCTCCAAAGCGTTCACAACGCAGTCCGGCAAACTCTACACCACCGGCATGTATGTGCTAGCGGTGAGTGCCGCAAACGCCAGCAACTGGATGTACGGGCAAGTGGCGAGCTACAGCGGCACCACGCTGACTCTGACCGTCAGCGATGCCAGCGGAAGCACCGCAGCGGATTGGAACCTCAGCGTCAGTGGCATCAAGGGCGCGGCGGGCAGCGTTACCCTGACCGGGACTGAAACTCTGGCCAACAAGTCGCTCACGCTGCTCAAAACTGTGGGCTTTGCAACGCCGCAAGCCTTGGCGACCACCACGGGAGCTGTGACGGTGGACTGGGCAAACAACCAAAACGCCGTGCAGGCAGAGCCTACCGGGCCAATCACATACACATTCAACGCCCCCGCTGGCCCGTGCCACCTGCAACTGCTGGTAGCGAGCGACGGCACCAGCACCGCGCAGACCATCACCTGGCCGGCAGCGGTGAAGTGGCTCGGCTACACATGGGCCGCTGTCGCCAACAAAAACTCAATCATCAACATCTGGTGGGACGGCACATACGACTGGGCCACCGGAACCAATCAGGTGTAAGACATGGCGCTACGTTATTGGGTTGGTGGCACGGCAACTTGGAACGCCACAGCGGGCAACAAGTGGTCGCTAACAAGTGGTGGGGCTGGTGGACAAGCTGTTCCAACAGGTTCCGACGAAGTCTATTTTGATGCCGCGAGCGGCGTGATAACGGTGACGATCAGCGCGGGCATGGTGTGCAAGAACCTCCATTGCACCGGGTTCACCGGTACGTTGACCGGCGGCGACATCACCACGCCGTCCTCTAGCACTGCGGTAGAACTCAGCACGGGCGGCACCTACACAGGCGTGACGCTGTCCGTGGGTGGCAGTAGCACGGGGCCATCGCTCACATTCGCTGGCAAAACGATTGCTGCGCTCACCATTTCTGGGGCGACCACTTGTGTGGACGCCATCAACGTTTCAGGGCTGGTGACTCTGAATGGCCGTCTATCTCTCAAATCCGGCACCGTGAACGCCTTTGGCAGTCTCAGCGGCAATACTCAAGGCAGTCTGAAAAGCACCACAGCAGCGAGTTCTGCGACGCTGAATGTCGCGAATCAATCGTTGCCGACAGACTGTCTGAGAAGTAATGTTCAGGACATTTATTCCAGCGGATCGATCATATGGGTCAACACGACCTGGGGTATGAATGACGGCGGGAACACTGGCGCTTTTATTTTCTCGTCGTCGTATCCATTCGCTAGCGGCTTCATGGGCAGCAACTTTTAAAGGTCAATCATGGCAATGTTCATCCAACTTTCAGACCACACGTACCCGCACGACGAGTGGTCGATTCGGGTGGCGAATCCGCAAGTTAGCTACCCGACGCCCATGCCTGACGTGGTGCCTGGCTATGTGCGGCTCGCTGACTCTGCGCCAATCTATAACGCGGCAACTCAGGCGGCGGTGGAGATTGCGCCGATCCAGATTGCCGGGGTGTGGACACAGCAATGGGCCGTCGTGGCGCTGGACGCCGCCACCATTGCAGCCAAGGCAGCAGCAGCAGCGCAAGCAGCGCAGGACGCCGCCATACTGACCGCAACAAAGGCCGACCCGACGCTGGTGTACTTGCTGACGCACACGGCGGCGGAGATTCAGACCAAGATCACCACTGAGGTGACCGACTTGCCCACGGCTCGCACGATGCTGACGCGCTTCGCGCTGGCGCTGGCTTTCATTGCGCGGTCGTATCTGAGGTAATTCCATGCGAACTGTAGAGCAGGCTTGGGATGACTTGGTCGCTCGACGCGGCGGCGCAGTGTGGCAACTAGTCTGTACCGATGTCCGCGAGGCATTTGCCGAAGGTTGGAAAGCAGCAATGGAGGATGTCAACGCGCTGTTGACTGAGCAAGCCCTCAAGGTCCACAAGCACCCACAAGGCAAACGCGAGGAACCAGCCGCAGATTGATGCGATGGTCAGCGATCAAACCATCAATCGACCCCCAGTGTTTCCTGACAAGCAATTTCTTTGCATGGCAGGAAAAGAAAAGTTTATGAAAATATCGCGCTGGATAAGGCGCAAATATCTCACGCGGCTTTAGCTTTGCTCGGGGGGAGCAGGAACCGGCAAGACCTTTCTGGCGCTGGAATTAGCCCGCCGCTGGACAGCTGAAAACATGAATGTTGCACTGGTATGCCGTTCTCCATGGCTGAAGAGCTATCTGGATTCAAGGTTCTCCATTCCAAAACTAACGGTTTCGCTGGTGAGTGCAGTTCGGAACGCCTGCCGACACCAAGGGTTAGATAGCTTCGATGCTGTGATCGTTGATGAAGGCCAGGACATATTTGATATGGCTAGCCTGGATTGTCTGGATTCTGTATTAACAGGAGGTTTGATCGATGGTCGCTGGTGCATATTCCATGACATCAATAATCAATCTGGCTTGTTCGGAGCGCTCGATCAGGAAGCTATGGATTACCTGGCATCCATACAACCCATGCAAGTGCCTTTGCGTACCAACTGCCGGAATACGCGCATCATCCTGGATAAAGTACAGGTGTCGCTCGGCGCGGACATGGGAACACGGGGCGCAGGAGCTGGACCAAAAATTCGGGAGAATAGCAGTGCATCAAAGGAGGAGTCCGCAATGCTTCTTGCGATTGAACTCGTTGAACTCATTGACCATGGAGGCATTTCACCAGGCGGTGTGACGATTTTGTCACCTTATCCTGCTGGAGATTCCTGCGTTGCCTTGCTGCCAGAAAAAATCAAGCGTGAGATCGTGACGCTTGACGAATATTCGCTGAGAAACTTCCCCAATACAAAAACCAGTTTTGCTGAGATCGCGAATTTCAAGGGACTCGAAAATGAAGCCATCATCGTCACTGATCTGCCACCTCCGATGAAAGGCAGCCAGAATCTGGCTATGCATTATGTAGCCATGAGTCGTGCCAGATCAGTGCTCTCGCTCATACAGCAATCCAAGAATTAGGAGCCATCCATGAAAAGTCGCGGATCACAAGTGGTGGATCGCCAGCAGAATCAGTGACTGTTCTGGCCCGTCATGGCACCGCCATGATCGGAATAACCACCCTGGGTTTGGCGGCTGCCTTGGCGGCGCGGGTTGCGGTCTTGCGTTGCCCCGGAAACACCAGCGCTTCGGTCAGCAGGTAGGCGGCTTGCGCATAAGACGTCGGACACAGCGCAAAGCATTCCTGGCAGTCCCAGCATTCGTTTTTGGCGACTTCCGGCACGAAGCTGATCTGGCGCACGGAGCCGTTGTCGAAGAAGCTGACCGCGTTCTTTTTCTTCACCTCGTCGCAGTAGCGCACGCACAGTCCGCACAGCACGCAGAACGACGCCTCCCGCTCAAAGCGGTTGCGGTCGGCACCGTACTCCTCGGCCAGCTTCACCAGTTCGGGGGCGTCTGGCGCGTGGGCCATCAGTTCCTCGACCAGCACCTTGCGGATCTTGTCCACCTTCTCCGAGCGGGTGCGCACGACGATGTCTTGCGCCACCGGATACAGGCAGGACACGACGTAGCTGGTCCAGCCGCGCGACTCCACCTCCACCATGCACAGGCGGCAGCCACCAAAGGCTTCCAGTTTTTCGTGATGGCACAGGGTGGGGATGTCGATGCCCAGCTTGCGCGCAGCATCCAGCACGGTGGCGCCGGCCTCCATGGTCACTTGCCGGCCATCGATGGTCAGATTGATCTCACTCATTTGGCGTCGCTCCCGACGGCTATGCGCGCTTCGTACTCGGGCTTGAAATAGCGGAACATGCTTTTCAGTGGGTCGCCCGAGGTTTTGCCCAGCGCGCACAGGCTGGCCACACCGGTTACCTCGATCAGGTCCTGCAGGCGCTCGATGTCGCCGACTTTGCCCTGGCCCTCGGTGATGCGGGTCAGGATCTGCAGCATCTGCGCCATGCCTTCGCGGCACGGCACGCATTTGCCGCAGGACTCCTTGGTCAGAAAGTGCATCAGGTAGCGCGCCACTTCGACCATGTCGGTGTCTTCGTCCATCAGCAACAAACCGCCGGCGCCAATCGGCGCGCCGAGCTTGGACATGCCGTCGAAGTCCAGCGGGGCATCGATCAGGTCGGCCGGGATCGAGCCGCCCATGGCGCCGCCGAAGTGGATGGCCTTGAGCGTCTTGCCGTCGCGCACGCCGCCGCCGATGTCATGCACAAGCGTGCGCAGCGGCGTGCCCATCGGCACTTCCACGATGCCGCTGTTGACCACATGGCCCGAGAGCGAAACGAGCTTGGTGCCCTTGCTCTTTTCAG